>CAMMBV010000025.1 GCA_946494335.1 uncultured Ruminococcus sp.
TGATACATGTGAGCATATACGAATACGATGCGGAAAAACATATGAGGCAGGAGAAGGAGGAGAGCTGGGAAGATGGACACCGCCTTGGAGTGGAAGAAGGCCGCCTTTTTGGACGGGAGGAGATTCTGAGAAAACAAATCAGAAAAAAATTGGAAAAAGGTCTGACGCTGTCGGAAATAGCGGATATGCTGGAGGAAGAGGAGGAGACGGTAAAAAGGCTGATGGAGCATTCGGAAGGAACGTCTGATTCTCAGTTCACAGAATAAACACCGATTCATAACAGGAGAAACACAAATTCATAACAAATCCACCACAAATCTATCCTATACTTTAAGCAACAAAGAAAAAGAGAACACATTTTAATGGAGGGATAGATATGTATAACGAGAATGGAAATTATGAGTATTATCAAATGAATCAGGTGCCCCAGGAGCCTCAGGAACCGCAGCAGCCAAAGGAAAAGAAAGATTATACGAGAGCCAAAAAGCTTGCAAAAAAAGTTGGCGCACTGGTACTGGCCGGTGTATTGGTGGGAGGTTCTGCAGGTCTGGCATTTCAGGGAGTGACTTATGCCGCAGGCGGCAGTGAAAATGAAAAAAGCACCAGCAGTACAGCCACACTGCAGACGGCGGCGCCTGTTTCTGACGGCACGATAAACAGTGAAAGCCTTGATGTTTCTGATATTGCGGACAGTGTAATGCCGTCCATCGTGGCGATTACTAATCAGTCCGTGCAGGAGGTTCAAGATTATTTCAGCATGTTCGGTATGGGAGGCATACCGCAGGAAGAAGAGGTGGAGAGCGCTGGTTCCGGTATCATTGTAGGGCAGAATGATGAGGAACTTCTGATTGTCAGCAATAACCATGTGGTAGAGGGAGCAGATACCCTTTCCGTCTGTTTCAATGACGGCAATGTATATGAAGCCAGCATTAAAGGGACAGACTCTGATCGCGACCTGGCGGTGATTGCAGTGAAGCTAAGTGATATTTCAGATGACACCATGGTGTCCGTAAAGGCGATTCAGATCGGAAGCTCTGATGATCTGAAGGTGGGCGAGCAGGTAGTAGCCATCGGCAATGCGCTGGGATACGGGCAGTCCGTTACCACGGGTATTGTCAGCGCCCTGGACCGTACGCTGGAAGACGGCAGCGATGCCACATTTATCCAGACAGATGCGGCTATTAACCCCGGCAACAGCGGAGGAGCCCTTCTCAACATGCAGGGACAGCTGATCGGCATTAACTCTGCGAAATATGCATCCACGGAAGTGGAAGGTATGGGATATGCCATCCCTGTTTCAGAAGTGCAGGAGCAGCTGGAAAATCTGATGAATCGGACGACGAGAGAAAAAGTAGAGGAAAGCAAGAGCGCCAGCCTGGGCGTATCTGTGCAGGATGTGGACAGCCAGGTATCAGAAATGTACGGACTTCCCGAAGGAGCATATGTGGCGGAAGTGACAAAAGGTTCTGCTGCAGAAAGGGCAGGGCTCAAAGAGGGCTACATTATCACAGGCTTTGACGGAGAAAGCGTGAACTCTGTATCAGATCTTCAGAATCTGATGCAGTACTATGCGGCCGGTGAAGAGGTGGAAGTCACTTATCAGGTTTCTGACGGGGGGCAGTATAAGGAGCAGAAAGTTACCGTGACTCTGGATCAGGCTCAGGCACAGACGGAAGAAAACAGATAATAAATGGAAAAAAGCGGCCGCACATTTTGTGCGGTCCTTTTATTGCAGCGGCTTTCAGTTTGAAATTTCATTCTTTTTTTGGAGTTTTGTAATTAGATTTTTCAGTTGTATGGATCGCCCGGAATCCTCTTGACAAAATATGTAAACGCGTTTACAATTCATATAAAAGTAAACGCGTTTATTTTTTCGGAAACGAAAAACAGATGTACACAGCAGGGGAAAGAGTTCTTGACGGGATATTTAAAATAAGATAGTATTTTTGATGAGTTAATGTGCTCGTGAAATTTAATATCTGTAAGAATCAAACGATACACAGTATGGCTGTTTATGAGAAAGGCAATGAGACTAAGCGGCGTTTCGTGATGTCCATGTACGACAAACTGAAGGTACAGGACGCCTCTGAAATCACCGTACGGGAGCTGGCCCGGGAGAATCACTGTTCACCGGCGGCGCTGTACCGGCATTTTGAAAGCCTGGAGCATCTGATTGTCCTTGGATCGATACGTTTTTTCAGCGATTATATGGAGGCCTACGGCCAGATGATGGACTCCGTCGGCAACCTGATGGAGGCCTACTTAAAAGGTTGGTGGCTGTTTAATCATTACGCTTTTGAAAGACCGGATCTGTATTACCGGCTGTTCTGGGGTCAGAATAACCGGAAGCTGTCGGATGCGGTGGAGGAATATTTTGAACTGTTCCCCATGTCGGGTTCCCAGCGGTATCCGGCATACTTTTTCACAATGCTGTTTACGGACAATATCCAGGAACGTGATCTTCTGATGCTGAGACGGGCTGTAAATTATAATATGTTATCCGATGAAGACGCGGTTTATTTCAGTAAATCCAACCCATTGATCGTAAAGGGAATGCTTGAGATGTATATGGGACAAGAACTGGAAGTAAGAAGACAGGGAGAGCAGGAGTGCAATCAGCTGCTTTTGAAAAATCTTGAGAAAGTATATATTCCTGCAGAATGTGAGACTTAAATGCGAGGAGGGATGAGATGGTTTGATTTTCTTTACAGATAGTGAGTACATTAACTATTTTTTTAGCTAAAAAAGTGAACAGGTTCACTTTGGAGTGCGAAATGTGAGAGGAGGACCATTTTTATGGTAATTACAGGAAAAAAGCGGTGGTTTGTCCTGATCATCGTGTCGTTGATGGCAGGTGTCATGGTCTATGTGCCGTTTCTTCGGTACAGCTATTATGATCAGATGGTGATGCTGTTTTCTGAGTATAAACCCATCGTGTCGTCTGCCGGAGTAAATGAATTTATTGGGGATTTCAGTTTTGGATTCGGTCTTATCTGTACAGTGGGATATCCCATCGGCGGTATTCTGGTGGATAAATTCGGAGAAAAGTGGCTGCTGATCATCGGGTCAG
Source organism: uncultured Ruminococcus sp. (assembly GCA_946494335.1). Classification (GTDB taxonomy): domain Bacteria; phylum Bacillota; class Clostridia; order Lachnospirales; family Lachnospiraceae; genus Ruminococcus_G. The sequence continues at coordinate 3,071 of CAMMBV010000025.1, forward strand.
TGATGATGGGCGTCTGCTCCTTCTGGCTGGGATCGGTTCCGGGCCGGACGGCGGTGATTGTCATTCACATATTATACGGCGTGGGAACCAGTTTCTTCATCTGGAACGCATACCTGAAGACGACGCGGAAAATGGGGAAGACGTCGGAGCAGGGGGCCATGTTTTCTACCTCAGAATTTATACGGGCCATCATCGGTATGATTCTGGGATTTTTAGGAGTCGCCCTTTTAAACAGGGCCATTATGCCGGGAAATGAAACGGATCTGGCTGTGCTGGGGGAGCAGTGGAGAAACATGCTGTTTTTTAACGGGGCCTTGTTTATTGTTCTGGCAGTCATTGTGTTTCTGGTACTTCCGGGGAAAATCATCGGAGCGGAAGAGGAGGAGCTGAAAGCGGCGGGCAAAGATACGGAAAGTCAGGAGAAGCTGTCGGCGTCTTCGGTGCTGAAAGTACTGAAAATGCCGGGTACATGGCTTTTGTCCCTGCTGATTTTCTTCTGCTTTTCCTTTACATCCGCAGCCAACGGATACCTGGGCTCCTACACGGTGAATGTACTGGGAATTTCCCAGACGCAGGCCAGTACCTTCGCCGTGGTCCGCAATTACATCATTGCGGGGCTGTCCACTCTGGCCATCGGTTTTATCGCCGACAGAATCGGTTCCAAGGTAAAGACGCTGGGATACTATCTTGGCATTGCGACCATCCTGACCGGAGCCGTTTTGCTTACAAAGGACGCGGCGTTCTTTTGTATCGCGGCAAGCTTCGTATTCGCGGTGATCTACACAGGGATGCGCGGCATCTACTTTGCCACTTTGGGAGAGGTGGGGATTCCCCTGTCGTTGACGGGGGTGGCTACGGGCGTGATCTCCCTGATCTGCTACCTGCCGGATGTATATTTCGCAAAACTGGCCGGTATCTGGCTGGATAAATATGGGAACGGCGGATACGATCTGATCTGGTACTGGGTTATCGGATGCGGCATCCTGGGAATCGTCACAGCGGTGATTACCCTTCGATATTCAAAAAGGATAAATAGAAAAGGAGAATGACAATAATGGAAAAGAAAAACAGACCTTTAAGACTGGGAATGCATACCTACACCCTTCACTTTTTCGGGCTGGGCGAGAGCTGGGGATTTGGAAAGGATTACTATTTTGAACAGACCATGTCCTTGTACGAACTGATGGACCGGGCGGAAAAATGGGAACTGGACGGACTGCAGATCACAAAAGTCGATCTTCTCACCACGGCCGAAGAAAAACCCTTCTCCACGGAAAATTTAAGGAAGGTGGCAAAAGCGGCAAAGGAGCATGGACTGTTTCTGGAATTTAATTCCTCCTTCCATGCGGGCAGCGATTCCCGCGTCAACTGTACCGTGAAGGAAGCCTTGCAAATCGGTCACGATCTGGATGCGGAGCTGGTAAAATTCAGTCTGGATATTATCCGTCCAAGGCAGCTTTACGGCTCCTGTATGCATCCGGATGTCATGCGGCAGATGGCGGACCGGTATGATGAGTTTAAGGAGGCCCTTCCTCTGATAGAGGAATACGGTATGCAGATTGCCATTGAGAACCATACGGATACCTTCGCTGATGAGATTCTCTGGATCGTTGACCAGCTGAATCATCCGCTGATCGGTACCTGTGTGGATACCATGAATCCGCTGCAGGTCATTGAAAATCCTTATTATGCCATGGAACGGATGCTGCCAAAAGCCTACTGCTGCCATTTCAGCGACGATATCATCGTGGTAGATCCTCTGGGCGTCCATGATATCGGAGCGCCCCATGGCCAGGGCTCCATGGATTGTCCGAAGATGGTATCGCAGATTCGGGAGAAATCTCCCATGGATAAAATCATTTTTGAAAATGAAATTGCGTTTTTAAGCATGGACGAACCCATTGAACAGGCCAGAGACAGAGAACTGAAAGCCTGTGAGGAGAGTGTGCGCTACTTAAGAGACGTATTGAAGCTGGGTGTGAGAAATCGATAAAAAAGAAGGAAAGGAATGGTAATATGATGACAGGAGAACAGATGATACATAAGGCGGCTATGGAAATCATGCAGGAAGTGGGAGTGAATATCCACAATGAGAAAGCAGCGGAAATATTTAAGAAAAACGGAATCCGCATGGAGGGCAATACAGCGTATTTCACGGAAGAGCAGGTGATGCACTGGGTGAAAAAAGCGCCGGAATCCTTTACTTTGTATGCTCGAAATCCCAGGTATGATACGGTGATCGGGGACGGCCATATCAATCCTGCACCCACCTACGGATGTGCTTTTATCGATGACTGGGAGGGAAACCGGCGCCGGGGAAGTATGGAGGATTATGTAAAATGTCTGAAGCTGGTACAGGCAGAGGACAGTTATTCCATCAATGGCGGCATCATGATACAGCCTGCCGACGTGCCGGAAGAAAGTGCAGCCCTGTGGATGTTTTACGCGGCGCTGATGCATTCTGACAAGGCCATCATGCTGCCCACAGGCTTTAAAGATGAAATGGAACTGATGATGGAAGCGGCCTGCCAGGCTTTCGGAGGAAAGGAAGCGCTGGTGGAAAAGCCAAGGATGATCGCGCTGATCAACACAGTGTCTCCTCTCTCCCTGGATGAAAGGATGCTGGACTGTCTGATGATTTTGGCGGAGTACGGACAGGCCGTCATTCTCTGTCCGGCGGCCATGCTGGGAGCGACAGGTTCTCTTTCCATGGCGGGAACGCTTGCAAGCGGTGCGGCGGAGAGCCTGGCGGGAATCGTGCTGGCGCAGATGATCCGTCCGGGGACGCCGGTGGTGTTTGGCGTCCAGTCAACGGCTGCCGATATGAAAGGCGGAATCACCTTTGCCTGTGCGGCGCCGGAAGGCACGTTGATGCAGGGCTTTGGAGCCAACCTGGCAAAATTCTACGGCCTGCCCTCCAGAGGAGGCGGATGCCAGACAGATGCGCCGGTGATTAACTGTCAGGCGGGATACGAATCCATGCTGACATTTTCATCTGCATACCGCCACGGAATTAATCTGATCATGGAGGCGGGCGGCGTTATGGACAGCGTCAATGCTACCTCTTTTGAAAAAATGGTGATTGATTTCGAAATCATCCGCCAGGTGAAGACTGCATTTACGCCCATCGAAATCAATGATGAAACGCTGAATCTGGAAGAGATTAAAGAAATCGGCCATGACGGAAGCTTTGTCACTTCGGACTATACGCTGGATCATTATGAGGACGTTTATTCTCCCCATATCGGAGAAAGAAACGCAAAAGGAGCGGATTATTTTAAGAAAGGCATCGACCAGGAGATGAACCGTCTGCTGGAAACGTATGAAAACAACCGGCCGGTGCTGGAGGAAGAGACAGGGAAAAAGGTACGGGAAGTGCTGAAAAAATCCGGAATGGATGACGAATATTTTGTAAAAGCGGAAAGATTATAAGCATGAAAAAGGACAGGAGGCCTGATTGACTTCCTGTCCTTTGCTGTATTGTTTTTATTCTTTTCCGTCCCAGCAGTAGGTACAAAGTTTGCATTTGTCAAAACCGGTAGATTCTACCAGGTCGTCCAGGCGGTGATAGCGAAGAGAGGTGAAATTCAGCCTTTTACGGATCTTTTCTATCATATCCTGGTATTCTGTGGATTCCGGATCTACGTAGCGATCCAGGTTTTCGGGCTGTGCGCTTCCTTCCATCTCTTTGATTACCTGGCGTGTAATCAGCTCCATCTCGGAAGTGGAGCGTGAGAAATTCAGAAATTTACAGCCGTACACCAGCGGCGGGCATGCGGGGCGGATATGAACCTCCCGGGCTCCGCTGTGATATAAGAATTCTGTGGTTTCCCGAAGCTGTGTTCCACGGACGATGGAATCATCGATCAGCAGAAGACTGCGGTTCTGAATCAGGTCATGAACAGGAATCAGCTTCATCTTGGCAATTAAATTACGCTGGCTCTGTATGGTAGGCATGAAGGAACGGGGCCAGGTAGGTGTATATTTGATAAATGGGCGGGAGAATGGAACTCCCGATTCGTTTGCGTAGCCGATGGCGTGAGCCGTACCGGAATCCGGTACGCCGGCCACAGTATCCGGTTTTACATCATCTCTTTTTGCCAGAAGCTTTCCGCAGTTGTAGCGCATCTCTTCTACGCTTAAGCCCTCATAGGAAGAAGAGGGATATCCGTAGTACACCCACAGAAAAGTACAGATCTTCATCTCTTTTCCCGGAGCGGAAAGGGTCTGTGCTCCTTCCGGCGTGATTACTGCGATCTCTCCGGGTCCCAGTTCTCTCTCGTCATCGTATCCCAGATTCAGATAAGCAAAGCTTTCAAAGGAGACGCAGTAACCGTCCGGCTTCTTTCCGATGGTCACAGGGGTACGGCCGAAGCGGTCTCTGGCCGCGTAGATGCCTTTGGAGGTCATCAGAAGGACGGTCATGGAGCCCTCGATCACTTCCTGGATAAACTGAAGTCCCTCGATCAGGTTGTCCTTCTGATTGATCAGGGAAGCTACCAGCTCTGTGGAATTGATTTCCCCGCCGCTCATTTCCAGAAAATGCGCGTGGCCCTTCTGGAACAGCATATCTACCAGCGCGTTTTTGTTGTTGATTTTTCCTACGGTCGCAATGGCGTATGTGCCGTGGTGGGAACGGATGATCAGCGGCTGCGGTTCATAATCGGATATACAGCCGATGCCAAGCGTTCCTTTCATTTTATTGACATCTTTATCGAATTTTGTACGAAACGGTGCGTTCTCAATATTATGGATTGCCCGGTCAAATCCCTTTTCCCGGTCGTAGACTGCCATACCGGCCCGTCTGGTGCCCAGATGGGAATGGTAGTCTGTGCCGAAGAATAAGTCAAATACGCAATCCTGTTTATTTGCAACGCCAAAAAATCCACCCATTTATAATTCCCTCTTTCTTCGTTGGTTCTGTAAAACATTATCCAACGCTATCATATCATTGGAACCGGGGGGGATGTCAACCATTACTTAAAGGAAATCATTTACTTTTGCTTGACTTTTGGCCGGCTCTGTGCTAAATTTATATAACGGCATGGAAGTAGGTCTTTTTTTTATGTCTAAAAAAGGCCGCCGAATAACGCAAAAGAACACATGGAGGTGGAAGTCGTGCGCGTAAAAATCACATTGGCATGTACAGAATGTAAGCAGCGTAATTACAACATGACAAAAGAGAAAAAGAATCATCCGGAAAGGATGGAGACCAAGAAGTACTGCAAATTCTGCAGAACACACACAATGCACAAAGAGACCAAGTAATTGGCGCGAGGTGAAAAAATGGCAGAATCTGGAAAATCCAAAAAACCAGGTAAAGAGCCAAAGCAGAAAAAGCATTGGTTCAAAGGGCTCAAATCTGAGTTTAACAAAGTTATCTGGACCGATAAGGTTACACTTGGAAAACAGACGGCGGCTGTGGTATCCATTACGATTGTTCTTGGAGTGGTGATCACTATTCTGGACAGCCTGGTACTGCAGTTCATGAATCTGATTATTCGATGAGAAGGATAAGGGTGGTTAAATGTCAGAGGCAAACTGGTATGTAGTCCATACGTATTCGGGCTATGAAAACAAAGTAAAAGCGAATATTGAAAAAACAATTGAGAACCGTCATCTGGAAGATCAGATTCTGGAAGTTCGCGTGCCGATGCAGGATGTAGTGGAAATGAAAAACGGCGCCAAAAAACAGGTGCAGAAAAAAATGTTTCCCGGTTATGTCCTGATTCATATGGTGATGAACGATGATACCTGGTATGTTGTGAGAAATACCAGGGGTGTGACAGGATTTGTAGGTCCGGGGTCGAAACCGGTGCCCCTGACAGAGGATGAGATGAAGCCTCTGGGAATCCAGGCGGAAAACATTGTTGTGGACTTTCAGGAGGGCGACGCTGTTGTTGTTACAGGCGGAGCCTGGAAAGATACGGCTGGCGTGATCCAGAGTATCAATCTGCCCAAACAGGTCGTAACAATCAATGTGGAGCTGTTTGGCCGGGAAACGCCGGTGGAAATCAGTTTCGCGGAAGTGAAAAAAATGTAACAGACAAAAGGGCTGTAAAGTACGGCTCGTGGGAGGGAAATCCCCGCAATTACCACATTATTAGGAGGTGCCTGACATGGCAAAGAAAGTAGAAGGATATATTAAATTACAGATTCCGGCTGGTAAAGCTACACCAGCACCGCCAGTTGGTCCCGCTCTGGGTCAGCATGGCGTAAACATTGTACAGTTTACAAAAGAATTTAATGCAAGAACAGCTGATAAGGGTGACGTTGTTATCCCCGTTGTCATCACTGTTTATGCGGACAGAAGCTTCAGCTTCATCACAAAAACTCCGCCTGCAGCAGTTCTTCTGAAGAAAGCCTGCAATCTGAAATCAGGTTCCGGCGTTCCCAATAAGACAAAGGTTGCAACAATCTCCAAAGCGAAAATCCAGGAGATTGCCGAAATGAAAATGCCGGATTTAAATGCCGGATCTTTGGAGGCTGCTATGAGCATGATCGCCGGTACAGCCAGAAGTATGGGTATTGTTGTAGAAGACTAAAGTAAACTTGTATGAAAATAAGTGGGAGGGAAAAATCCCGCAATTACCACAGGAGGTTATTTAGAATGAAACATGGAAAGAAATATTTAGAAGCTGCAAAAGCGGTAGATCGTGCAACTTTGTATGATCCGGCAGAAGCCATCTCTCTGGTAAAGAAGACGGCAGTTGCCAAATTTGACGAGACAATCGAAGCTCATATCAGAACAGGCTGTGACGGACGTCATGCAGATCAGCAGATTCGTGGAGCGGTAGTTCTTCCTCACGGAACCGGAAAACAGGTTCGCGTGCTGGTATTTGCCAAAGATGCAAAAGCAGACGAGGCCAAGGAGGCAGGCGCTGAGTTTGTAGGAGCTGATGAACTGATTCCGAAGATCCAGAACGAAAACTGGTTTGACTATGATGTAGTGGTTGCAACACCGGATATGATGGGCGTGGTAGGACGTCTTGGACGTGTACTGGGACCGAAAGGTCTGATGCCAAACCCGAAGGCCGGTACCGTAACCATGGATGTTGCCAAGGCTGTAAAAGATATCAAAGCAGGTAAGATTGAGTATCGTCTTGATAAAACAAATATTATTCACGTGCCAATCGGAAAAGCTTCTTTCTCAGAGGAGCAGTTAGCGGACAACTTCCAGACGCTGATAGATGCAATTAATAAAGCAAAACCAAGCGCATTAAAGGGTACTTATCTGAAGAGTGTTACAATCTCTCCGACCATGGGACCTGGCGTGAAAATCAACACAATGAAATTAGTTTAATGTGTAAGGATGCACTGCCTGAAATGGCAGTGCTTTTTCTTTAGGCATGTCGAAGGACGGTAGACATGCCGCTGCTTATGTGTTATATTTTATGATACCAGTATTTTAAGATGCCAGGTAGGATTGTGGGAGCACGGAGCAATCCGTAGGCATCGTAGTTGGGGGCTTTTGACCCCAACATCATTTTAATTTTGTATATTTAGGAGGTTTTATTTTCATGGATTCTGACCCTGACAATTTATGGCTGCAGTTGCTTTTGCTTGTATTTCTGACGGCGCTGAATGCATTTTTCGCCGGAGCGGAGATGGCGCTTGTGTCTGCCAATCCGGGCAGGCTGTCGCAGAAAGCCGAAGAGGGAGATAAAAAGGCTGCCCTCGTTCTGGAGCTTTTGAAAGAACCGTCACGTTTTCTGTCTACGATACAGATTGTGATCACGCTGGCTGGATTTTTCAACAGTGCATCCGCTGCGACAGGAATATCAAAAAGACTGGAGGCTGTGCTGGAAAGGGTACATATTCCCAACAGCGACACCTTGTCTGTAGTCATTATCACTCTGATTCTGTCTTACTTCACCCTTGTATTGGGAGAGCTGGTTCCCAAGCGGGTTGCGCAGCAGAGAGCTGAATCCTTCAGCATGTTTGTTGCACGTCCGGTGAGCATCCTTTCAAAGCTCACCTCACCTATTGTCAAGCTGCTTTCTGTATCCACCAGGCTTGTGCTGCGGATTTTCGGAATGCATGATGAAGTATCTCAGGAAAAGGTTTCAGAGGCTGAGATTCGTGCTTTGATTGAAAACGGCGTGGAAACGGGTATTTTTGATGAATATGAATCGGAAATGCTGGATTCGGTTTTTGAATTTGACGATATCCTGGCAAGAGAGATCATGACGTCCCGTACGGATGTGTATGCCATAGATGTGGCGGAACCGCTCTCTTCCTATCTGGACGAGATGCTGGAAACGCGTCATTCAAGGATACCGGTCTACGAGGAAGATATTGACAATATCGTGGGCGTTCTGTATCTGAAGGACTTCATTCTGGAAGCCAGAAGGTGCGGATTTGAAAATGTGGATATCCGTTCTCTGCTGCATAAACCGTACTTTGTACTGGAGAGTAAAAATATCAACGAACTGTTTCAGGAACTTCAGGAGACCCATCAGTACATCGCGGTGCTGATTGACGAGTACGGCGGTTTTTCCGGTATAGTAACCATAGAGGATCTGGTGGAGGAGGTCATGGGCTCCATTGACGATACAGGGGACGAGGACGACGAACCGAGGATTGAAGAGATAGACGATCATACCTGGCTGCTGAGGGGTCTGGTTTCCATCAATGATCTGAATGATGAGCTGGATTTGGAACTGGAGTCTGAAAATCATGATACGGTGTCCGGCCTTCTGCTGGATGAGCTGGGATATATTCCGGAAGAAAATGATCTGCAGACCATAGAGCTCTACGGTCTGCGGTTTGAGATTCAGAAAATTCAGGACAAGAGAATTGAGCAGATTCTCGTTACAAAGCTTCCCCAAAAGGAAGAGGAAGAAAAAGAGGAAAAAGAAGAGCAGCACAGATAAAAAGAGGGGAGAAAATATGTTTTGCAGTAAATGCGGCACGAAGCTTCCGGATGACGCCATGTTCTGTTCGGAATGCGGTGCACCCACCAGAAATTACAGAAAACAGCAGCAGGAGCCGGGATACGGACAGGAAACGGGTTATACGCAGGAGCCGTCTTTGGATCAGCAGCCCTGGGATCAGCCGACGTACGGCAGCAAGCCGGGGGAACAGGATATGTCCGGGCAGGCGACCTATGACGGAACAGCTTCGGTTAAGGCAAAGTTTTCAGGAGGTTCCAAAAGGGGCATCATCATGGCGGCTGTCATTGTTGCCATCGCGGCGCTGGCCGGTATTCTGTACGTTAAGGTGTTAAAGCCCAGGACGCCTGAAGATACGCTGGCAAAGCTGGAAAAAGCCATTGAGGATCTGGATATGGATGAAATAATGGCATGCTTTGATCAGGAGACAAGGCAGGCCTACAAGGACGGTATGTCCGAATATGGTGATATCGATGGTATGACCGACCTTATGGGTATGGTGGGAGGACTCGGAGCCGGTCCCAAGGTGGATATTCATATAAATGACATTGATTATGACGGCAGTGATGCCTGTACCGTATCAGCGGACCTCAGTCTGTCATTTATGGGGCAATCCCAGGAAGACAGCATGGATATTCCCATGAAAAAGGAAGGAAAAGACTGGGTGATTGACGGTATGGCCTCGGATGCCATTATGGGAGAGGTTTTCTGATGAAAAAAGTATGGGCGGTTTATTTCAGCGCGACGAAGACAACGGAAAAAACAGTCTGTACCATCGCAGAAGCGCTGGCCCACGAGCTTGGCATAAGCTGGGGAAAGAGAGATTTTACCTTGCCGGAGGCGAGAAAAGAAGAATATTGTTTTGGCGAAGATGATGTTGTGATAATGGGAACGCCGGTCTATGCGGGCCGGGTTCCCAATGTTCTTTTGCCCTTTCTTGGAACGGTAAAAGGACAGGGGACGAAAGCTGTTCCCGTGGTACTGTATGGGAATCGGAATTTTGACGATGCCCTGGCGGAACTGCGTGATATTTTGGAAAGTCAGGGATTTCTGTGCATAGGGGCTGCGGCTTTTGTGGGAGAACATGCTTTTTCCGGGACGCTGGCGGCGGGAAGGCCGGATACAGAGGATCTGAAGGCGGCAAAAGAGTTTGCCGCAAGTCTGGGAGAAAAGATAAAAAGGGGCTCTTTGGAAGGGCGCATATCTGTTCCGGGACGAAGTCCGTCCCCGGGATATTTCAAGCCCAAAGGGCCTGACGGGCAGCCCATCGATATCCGAAAAGTGAAGCCTCTGGTGAACGATGACTGTGACGACTGCGGTCTGTGCGCCCGGATCTGTCCCATGGGCTCTATCCGTCCTGATAATGTCAGGGAATACAGCGGCATCTGCATCAAATGCGGAGCCTGTATCAAGGGATGCCCCAAGAGTGCCCGGTATTATGACGATCCGGATTTCCTATTTCATAAAAAGGATCTGGAAGAAAAACTTACTGAAAGAGCGAAAATCGGAATCTGGCTGTGATAGAATATCCGTGAAGGAGAGTGGTCATGTATCAGTATACGATGGCACAGTGGCTGCTGTGTTTTTATATTTACAGTTTTATCGGATGGTGCTGGGAGAGCCTTTATGTTTCTTTTATGAAAAAGCGGTGGGTGAACCGGGGATTTATAAGAGGACCTTTTCTTCCTATCTACGGCAGCGGGGCTTTGATGATGCTGATTGTATCAGAACCTTTTCAGGACAATATACCACTGACTTTCGTGGCGGGCATGATTGGTGCAACTGCACTGGAGCTGGCGACGGGAGCGGTCATGGAGGCTTTGTTCCGGGTGCGTTACTGGGATTACAGCAAAAAGAAATTGAATTATAAAGGCTATATCTGCCTGAGCTCCTCCCTGGCCTGGGGAGCGTTTACCATATTGATGACCAGGTTTATCCATAAACCTGTGGATACTCTGCTGATGTGGCTTCCGCCTCTGCCGGCGCTGGTTTTGGCGGCTGTCTTTACCGTGTTGGTAGGGACAGATTTTGTCCTGTCATTTGTGGGCGCTCTGAATCTGAAAAACATGCTGGACAGAGTGGAGCGGATAAAAGAGGATATAGCGGGTATGCAAAGGCGTCTTGACGCCATGGTGGCATTTACGGATCCCCGGGCTGATATGGAGGCCAGGATAAATGAGGCAAGGGAAAAGATGCGTGTGCTGTTTGAAAGCAGAAAGAAGCTTCACAGAGGAAGGATTCTGGGAAATCCAACCATGGTATCCAGAAAATACCAGAATGCTCTGGAAGATATCCGGGAGTTTATCCGCGAGTCCAAAAAGAAATAAGTGGGAAGATGGCGGCATACATTAGGATAAATGAAATTTTCTGAGGTGTCCATGAAGATTCTGCTGTTTCTTTCGGATATTATGATCCCGCTGGTGATTTTTTATATTGTGGGATTCGGCGTTTTGATGAAACGAAATGTATATGAGGATTTTGTAAAAGGTGCGAAAGACGGTCTTGGGACCGTCTTTTCTATTATGCCGACGCTGATCGGGCTGATGGTGGGGGTGGGAATTGTGCGGGCCAGCGGCCTGCTGGAATGGATTGCCGGGGTTCTGGCGTTTCTGGTGGAGGGACTGGGGATTTCTCCGGCGCTGATTCCCCTGGTGGTGGTGAAAATGTTTTCCTCCAGCGCGGCTACGGGCCTGCTTCTGGATCTTTACAAAGAGTACGGGGCGGATTCTGCTGCAGGGATTACGGCTTCTATTATACTTAGCAGTACAGAAACCATTTTCTATACTATGAGTGTATATTTTATGTCTGTGAAGGTGAGAAAGACCCGATGGACGCTGGCCGGTTCTTTGCTGGCTGCGGCTGCCGGAGTGGCAGCCAGCATTTTTCTTGGGAATCAGATGTGACGGTCAGGGGGTCAGTACGTATTTTTCCAGAATGGGAAACTGGCAGGGTCCGGTCTTTAATATATTTTCATGGAAATCAATCAGATGGAAGTCTTCCTGATGGGAGGCTTCTTCTTTTAAGTCCATAAACTGAAGGCAGCCGCCGTAATATTTCAGATAATTTCCCGGATCCTCCACAATGCATTGGAAAACCTCCCGGCATACCTCTTCATCCTGAATGCCGAAGCTTTCCAGATATTCCATGGTTTTTTCGAAGGACCAGCCGTAATAGTGAATTCCAATATCCAAAAGAGAGTACAGGCAGAGATTCATAGCCCGGTTCAGCCATTGAAGCCTTCCAAGAGCTTCATTGTCGCTGCCGTACAGGTAGGCGTAAGATTCAATGTAGGTGGCCCAGCCTTCCACGTAACCGCCCATGTTCAGTACATGGCGTATGGGCGGTACGTCTTCGGTGAGGAAAAACTGAGACTGGTAAAGGTGACCGGGAAAACCTTCGTGGGCAAGAGTGGTGTACAGTTCTATCCCTTCCAGCCGGGAGTCAGGATTCAGGTAAATCAGGTTGGGGCTTTTTGTGTCGATGGGGGGAGTAAGATAAAAGGCAGGACTTAAATGTTCCTTCAGATCCTCATGGACATACTTGACTTCATAGGAAACATCAGGAATCTGCGGGAAGTCATTCTGTATTTTTTCCTGGAGTGAGGAGAGTATCTGAGCGGGTGTCCGGCCATTATCGCCGGAGCCGGCAAAGAGGGCGGCGGCCAGGGATGGGTCGGCGCCAAGCAGGGTGTGGATTTCTTCATAATCCTCCATAAGCTGCCTGGCAAGCCGAGTCTGTACTTCTTCCACAGAATCATAAATGCCGCAGCTGCTTTTTAAAAGGTATGTATAGTATTCTCTGCCGCCGGAAAGGTAATAAAGACCGTTTTCATTCTGACCGCTGCCTTTGAGGCCGGTCAGTGCGCCGATCAGTTTCCTGTAGGCGGGAATCACATAATTTACAACAGCATCTTCATGCAGCTTCAGACTGGCGGATTTCTTTTTTTCAGAAAGCCAGGACGCCTCCGCAATCTTTTCTTCAAACACGGAAGTCAGGTAGTTATCGCTGCCGGAGGCAATGAAATCACTGCACTGATCAATGATGCGGTCTGCGGTGTCGTCGCTCATGAAATATCCGCCGGCTGATTTTTCCTTTTCAAATTGTATAATGGAGTCGAAATAAGAAGGCATATCTCTTAACAGATTCAGATAGTCTATCACATCCTGTTCGCTGCGGAAGGTGTATTCCGCCAGGAGGGGAGGAAGCTGAGCCTGGATGCCCAGGGCAGGGCTTAAAATTTCTGACAGCAGGTATTGATTTTCCTGAGAGAGCTCCGTGTCGTAATACAGTTCCAGAATGTCATAGGTTATCCGGTTTTCTCTGGAAAGGCTTTTATAGGGAAAAGACCGGAGGATACTGCTGGCATTTTCCAGAGAAGTAAAATAGGCGTCGGGGTCTTCGGCAGCTGCGCTGCCCAGAGAAGCCGTCTTTTGCTCCAGGCCGTAGGCCTTGGGATCGGCCAGTGTGTAATGAAGGCTTAAAGTATTGCCGGAAAGCTGACCGGCAAAAAGGGAATCGGTATAATCTTCAAATTTCCGGTCGGTATTGGAACCGGCCAGCACACCCAGCCAGATTCCCGCCAGAAAGACGAAGGGAAGGGCAAGGAGCAGGCTCTTTTTTTTCGGTTTTTTCAAAGAAAACATGACAATTCTCCGCTTTCATCCATTGGTAACAGTTTATGACGGGCCGGGGCAACAAATTCATTGTAAATGCCCCGCTCCTTATGGTACAATTTGCGTAGCAAGCTGTGTTTGGGAATAGGAGGACTCTATGAAGAAACTGATTTTGGGGGGAATCATGATTCTGACACTGGCGCTGACAGGATGTGAAAGGACGAAGGAAGAAAGTGTTCCGCTTGTGACGGAAGAGGAACTGCAGCCGGGAGAAGAAGAGGTTTTGACGGTGGATATTGATTCAAAACTGAAAAGTTTTGAGTTTTCGGTTCAGGGGACGGCCTGCCGGCTTCCGGCGGCTATGGAAGAGCTGAAAGAAAAGGGCTGGGAATACGACGGAGACGAAAACGCAGCCGTAGCGGCGGAGTCTTTCCTGGAAAATCAGAAACTCTATCTGGGAGACTACGGCTGTACGGTGGATGTAACCAATTTTTCCGCGGAGGAGACCCCGGCGGCCCAGTGTTACGTGGGGCGCATCGTTCTGGAGGAGGGAAAGCAGGCGGAGCGGATTGTTCTGCCAGGCAACCTGGTGCTGGGAGAAGCAACGGCCGTTCAGGCGGAGGAGATGTACGGAAAGCCAAAAGACCGGTATGAAGATGACTCTCAGATCATACTGACGTATGAATACGGCGTTTATGAAAGAGCTGTGCTGACTTTCAAGGCTAATACGGAAGTGCTGTCAAAGGCGGAGCTGTGCAACCAGATGAATCCTCAGGAGCAGGAGCTGTATGAAAATGCGGATAAGAAAAAAACGCCGGAGGTGGAACAGTATCAGGCTCCGGATGCTGTGACGGACGATCTGATGGATTTTACCGTGGAGTATGCAGGGAGTCTCTATCAGATTCCGGCGCCGGTCTCGGCTTTTACGGACAATGGATGGGAAATTGAGAAGGAAAGTTCCGACGAGGCGGTAAAAAGCGGAAAATACGGATATGTGACGCTGGTAAAAGGGAATCAGAATCTGTATGCGGTGGTTTACAATTACGGAGAAGATATAACCGCCGTCAATAACTGTTTCGTCACCGCAGTGCACGGAGATCTGACCACTACGAAAGTTCCCATACGGGCGGCACTTGGCATCACGCTGGGGATGCCCCAAGAAGCCTTTCTGGAAGCCGCCGACTCGCTGGATTTTGAAGAGGAAAGCGGAAAAGAAGAAAATACTACGGTGTTTACTTTTTATCAGAATGAGGAAAAATTAAATTATACGGAAGTAATTCTGGATCATGACCTGGAGATGGTAAGCGGAATCAAAATCGTGCATTTTCGGGAAGAGGAAGGAGATCTTTGATGAGTACAGTGTATGATGTTGTCATTGTGGGCAGCGGACCGGCCGGTCTGGCCGCTGCAATTTACGGCCAGAGGGCGGGTCTGTCCCTGCTGGTTCTGGAAGAGGCATACGTAAGCGGCGGTCAGGTGATAAATACGTATGATGTGGACAATTATCCCGGTCTGCCGGGGATCAGCGGCATGGAGCTGGCAGATAAGTTTTATGAGCATGCCAGAAGTATGGGTGCTGCTTTTATGACGGCTGCCGTCAGATCTATATCGGAAAAAGACGGGCTGAAGGAAATTCACACGTCGAAGGAGAAGCTTCTGGCCAGGACTGTGATACTGGCTTCGGGAGCACGCCACCGGCTTTTGGGAGTGCCGGGAGAAGAGGCGCTGACGGGAATGGGAGTCTCCTACTGCGCCACCTGTGACGGAGCTTTTTTCCGGGATAAAACAGTCGCGGTGATAGGCGGAGGCGACGTGGCGGTGGAGGACGCCATATTTCTGGCCAGGGGATGTAAAAAAGTTTATGTGATCCACAGAAGGGATCAGCTTCGGGCGGCCCGCATTCTTCAGGATAAGCTGAAAGAGCTTGATAATGTGGAAATGAAATGGAGCTGTGTGGCGGATGAAATCCAGGGAGACGGTCAGGTGTCTGCCATAAAGGTGCGCAGCGTGAAAGACGGTCAGGTAAGCCAGCTGCCGGTGGATGGGGTATTTATTGCGGTGGGAATTCTGCCCAATACCTCCTTTGTGAAAGATTTTGTCCAGTTGGATGAGGGCGGCTATATCATAGCCGGTGAAGATACGAAAACTTCCGTGCCGGGCGTCTTTGCGGCCGGTGATGTGAGAACGAAAGCGTTAAGACAGATCATTACGGCGGCTGCGGACGGGGCCAACGCCATCACGGCAGTGGAAGAGTATCTGCTGAATGTGTGAATATTACAGTGTACAAAAAAGACAGGGGCAGCCCTGTCTTTTTTTGCGGTACAACGTAAACGGACACAAAAAAACACCGTCCCCAGAGCTTCTCGTCTCCAAAAACAGTGCCTTTAGTGCGCGATCAGGGGTTCGAACCCTGGACACCCTGATTAAGAGTCAGGTGCTCTGCCAGCTGAGCTAATCGCGCCTGCGTTATTACTTTTTCAACGTGATTGTCATTATAATAGAAAAGGGTCGAAAAATCAACCCTTTTTTAATAATTTTTTTTGTATTTTTTTAGAAACTTTTTTGGAATTTGTGTTCAGGCCTTCCTGCCCTACTGTAAAACCTGGGATATTTCCTGCTCCAGATCCTCCAGATTTCGCATTCCTACGATCTTTTTCTTAAGCGCGCCCTTTTTAAAGAGAAGCAAAGTGGGCACGGACATAATGCCGTACTGCTGGGTAAGACGGGGCGCCTGATCGATATCTACTTTTGCCACCACAAGTTGGCCCTCCCGTTTCCTGGACAGTTCATCCAGTACGGGAGCCATCATTTTGCAGGGGCCGCACCAGACGGCATACATATCCGCCAGGACCGGCAGATCAGATGTCTGAATCTGTTGATCAAAATTTTCTTCATTCCATTCTTGTACCATAAAAAAACCTCCTTTGTTTTTGATGCTTTTTCCTATTTTTTTCGTTTCTTTTTTTGGGGTCCCTTCTGAAGAGCCTGATTCAATTCATCTACGGATTTTTGAAGTTTCAGAAGCGTACTGTCCATTTTACGGTTGCGGTAGCACCACTGCAGCAGGTTTTTTCGCACTCCCCGGTATCTGGCCATACTTTTCTCCTGACTACATTCTTTCTTTAGTATATGAAAAATTCATTGGTCTATCCAGTGTTTTTTATCTTTGAAGAATCATTTTGCAGATGGGGTTTCCCATGGAAGAAAATTTTTCTTCATACTCGGTCATCACATTATCCCGGCACAGTTTCAGGTCTTTATGAAGATCGAAGGTGCAGACCAGGATCTTCCAGCCGCTTTCTTCTGCCTCCTGGATGGAAAATTCAAACAGTTCCCGGTTGTCCGTTTTGAACTCTACGGTTCCTTCTTTTTTCAGTATCTGGTCATATCGTGTCAGGAACTGCCGGGAGGTCAGCCGACGTTTGGCGTGGCGGTCCTTGGGCCAGGGATCAGAAAAGTTAAGATATATTTTGTCCACTTCGCCCTTTTCAAATATTTCCGGAAGCTCTCTGGCATCCACCCGCAGAAAGTACAGGTTGGATAAAGGATTGGACTCTTCTCTTTTCTGGACCGCGCGCAGAAGGACGCTGTCATACATTTCAATTCCCACATAGTTGATTTCCGGATGCAGTTTTGCCATATCCATAATAAACCGGCCTTTTCCCATTCCTACTTCGATATGCACCGGACCGGGGGCGGGGAAGAGACCGCTCCATTGGCCTTTTGCCTTTTGGGGCTCCTGAATTACGTACTCGCTTTGAGTGATTGCTTCTTTGGCCCCTGGAATATTTCGTAAACGCATAAACAATTTTTCCTTTTTCGTCATATTTTGTAAAATATTTATATTATATATTACTATAAAAATGGGGATGATAAAAGGCATTTCTTTTAATTTTTTTTATATTGGGTCTGGTTTTTTTCAAAAAAAAGAGTATTATATATGGAGAAGTTTTTGAGCACAAAAACAGGAGGCACATATGGAAACAGTTATCAAGAAACTATCAGAGATTGAAGTCGCTGCGAAGAAGATCATGGATGATGCCAACGGGCAGCTCAAGGAACTGGACTTAAGAATGCAGGATCAGATCAAAGCCTTCGATGAGCAGGTAGAGGCTGATACGCAGAATCGTCTGGAGGAGCTGCGAAAGGAACTGCAGGCGGAAAATGAGCGAGCGCTTAAAAAATTACAGGATGATACACAGCGGGGGCTGGCTTCTCTTTATGAGTCTTTTGAGAAGAAACACAGCCGGCTGTCCGATGAAATCGTAAAAAGAATAACCGAGGTATGAGACTATGGGAAAAATGCTTTCATACAGCGGTCTCGTAACGAAAATACGCGCCATGAAAAGCAATCTGCTGACAGACGATCAGTATCGGGAACTGGCGGAGATATCCTCTGTGCCGCTGGCGGTGGCTTATTTAAAACAGCTCCCGGCATACAGCCAGATCTGGGCGTCTCTGGATGAGAATGACCTGCACAGAGGGCAGATCGAAAAACTCCTTATTAATGCCATATATAATGATTTTACAAGGCTGTACCGTTTTGCCAACATGGAGCAGCGCAGATTCCTTGACCTGTACTTTAAAAGATATGAAGTGGCCATATTGAAGAACTGCCTGAACAAGGTGTTTGACCACAGAGATGTGGAGCTGGATCTGTCTATGTTCCACGCGTTTTTCGGAAGACACTCTTCGCTTAACATCAATCTTCTGGCGTCTTCATCAACCATTGAAGAGTTTATTAATAATCTGAAAGGCACGGAATATTACGAACCGCTGAACCGTCTGCGGAAAATTGAGTCTCCCACGCTGTTTGATTATGAGACGGCGCTGGATGTGTTCAATTTCCGTACTATATGGACTTTGAAGGATAAACTGTTTGAAAAAGATGATTTAAAACGGCTTACCCATGCTTACGGCCACAAATTTGATCTTCTGAATCTGCAGTGGATTCACAGATCCAGGGAATTTTACCAGGCCACACCGGCCGATATCTATGCCCTGCTTTTGCCGGTCAATTATAAACTGAAAAAAGAGGAGATTGCCGCCCTTGTGGAGGCGGAGAGCAATGCAACCTTTGAAAACGTGCTGAGCCAGACCTATTACGGAAAACATTATCCGCAGCTGTCCGGCGATACGTTGGAGGATATGTACATTGCCATCATGAAAAAGGTGCTGTCCAGAGAATCCAAGGACAATCCCTACTCGGCGGCAACCATATATCAGTATCTTTATCTGAAAGATCATGAAATACGACGCCTTACCGTAGCCCTGGAGTGTATTCGCTACAGCGTGCCTCCTGAGGATACAGTATCGCATATATTTAAATTTTAAACCGGGAGGTGTACTTCATTGATTGAGAAAATGAAATTTATCAGCATCACCGGTCCGAAGGCGGATATTGACCGCGTCGTAAATGAATACCTGTCCAAATATGAGATTCATCTGGAAAACGCTCTCACCGAGCTTCAAAGTGTCCAGAATCTGGATCCTTACATTCAGATAAATCCCTATCGGGAATCTTTGAATAAGGCCAGTGAATTCTGCAATCTCTTTGATTCCAAAACGGTGGACACTTCCATATCACTGTCCATCGAAGACTCTCTTAAACTGATTGAATCAGTGGACGAGCAGTATACGGCCGTCACCCAGGAGCTGGAGGATCTGGAGAAACAGCGCAGTCATCTGGAAGAGTCCATGAAGAGGATTCAGCCCTTCCGTGATCTGCATTATAACCTTTCATCGCTGCTGCATTTTGAGTTTATCCGTTTCCGATTCGGACGGATAGCAAAAGAATATTTCGGTAAGTTTCAGGATTATATCTATGATAATTATGATACTTATTTCTACTCATGCGGGGAAGATGAAAACTATATCTGGGGCGCTTACTTCTGTCCCAGGGCCCAGCTTAAAAAGATTGATGCAGTCTATGCGTCCATGCATTTTGAGCGGGTTTACCTGCCGGATGAATATTCCGGCACGCCGGAGGAGGCCTTTGACCATCTGGAAGGCGAACTGAAAAGTCTGAATGAAAAGATCGATGGGCACAAAGATAAGCTGCAGAAGCTGATCAATGATTATAAGGATCGTCTGGCGGCTGCAAAGAGGATGCTTGACAGCTGTTCTACAAATTTCGACGTGCGCCGTCTGGCGGCCTGCACCAAGGATGAATATGAGGTCTTCTATATCCTCTGCGGATGGATGAGCAAAAAGGATGCCGCTGATTTCCAGAAGGATATCCGGGATGATGAAAACGTATATTTCTTTGTGGAGAACTATACCGGCCATGAACTGGGCATGCCTCCCACAAAGCTTCACAACCCCAGACTGTTCCGTCCCTTTGAAATGTTTATCCGTATGTACGGACTTCCGGCATACAATGAGATCGACCCGACCATATTTGTTTCGCTTACCTACGCCTTTATTTTTGGCGCCATGTTCGGGGATATCGGACAGGGGCTGTGTCTCTTCCTGGGCGGACTCCTTCTATATAAATGGAAGAAGATGGATCTGGCTGCCATTATTTCCACGGCGGGAATTTTTTCCACCTTTTTCGGGTTCATGTTCGGAAGCTTTTTCGGGTTTGAGATGGAAAATCCCATCTGGCTCAGTCCGAAAACCAATATGAGTACCCTGCCGTTTATCGGTACGCTGAATACCGTGTTTGTGGTGGCTATCGGATTTGGAATGTTTCTGATTCTTTTGTCCATGGTATTTCATATTATCAATGGAATCAAGGCAAAGGATACGGAGAATATCTGGTTCGATCATAATGCCGTGGCGGGACTGGTTTTCTACGGCGCGCTGACGGCGGTTATCTTCCTGTTTATGACCGGTCATACGCTTCCGGCTGCCGTAGTACTGGTTATCATGTTTGTGGCGCCCCTGCTTCTGATCTTTTTCAAGGAGCCCCTCACAAATCTGGTAAATAAAAAATCGGAAATCATGCCCGGTTCCAAGGGAATGTTTTTCGTGCAGGGATTTTTTGAACTGTTTGAAGTTTTGTTAAGTTATTTTTCCAACACTCTTTCCTTTGTCCGTATCGGCGCATTTGCCGTCAGTCATGCGGCCATGATGGAAGTGGTGCTCACACTGGCCGGCGCTGAAAGCAGCGGAAGCATCAACTGGATTGTCATTGTTCTGGGCAATGCATTTGTCTGCGGACTGGAAGGTCTGATCGTGGGAATTCAGGTTCTGCGTCTGGAGTACTACGAGCTGTTCAGCCGGTTCTATAAAGGAAACGGAAGAGAATTTAAACCATTTATCAAACGAAATGAAAATTAAGGAAATCAGAGGAGGAATTTTATTATGACACTGTTAATTCAGATAACATTAGCTGCAGCATTGATTTTAAGCATTATCGTTCCCTTTGGCGTATACCTGGTGGGAGAGAAAAATGAAGGACGATACAAAAAAACCGTCGGCGTAAATGCATTCTTTTTCTTTGGAACCATGATTATCGCAGCCGCCGTTATGCTGGTGGGAAAGGTGAATGTACTGGCTGACGCCGGCAACGGAATCACCATCGGCGCCGGTATGGCATACCTGGCCGCTGCACTGGTAACCGGTCTTTCCTGTATCGGCGGCGGTGTCGCAGTTGCCAGCGCTGCTTCCGCTGCACTTGGAGCAATCAGCGAAGATTCCAGCATCCTTGGTAAATCTCTGATCTTCGTAGGTCTTGCTGAAGGTGTTGCTCTGTACGGTCTGATCATCTCCTTCATGATCCTGGGGCAGCTTTGATGAAAATGTACTTAATCAGCGACAACGTGGATACCCAGACCGGAATGCGGCTGGCAGGCGTGGAAGGCGTTGTGGTGCATGAGCGAGAGGAACTGCGCCAGGCGCTGGAAACAGCCTTTGCAGATAAGGAGATCGGGATTATCCTGCTGACAGAGAAATTCGGACGGGAATTTCCGGAACTGATCGACGAGGTAAAGCTTACCCATAAGATGCCTCTTATTATCGAAATTCCTGACCGACACGGTACGGGCCGGAAACCGGATTTCATCACATCCTATATCAATGAATCCATTGGACTGAAGTTATAAGTAATCCAGGAAGAAGGTGAGCAGATTGACTACTGATGAAAAATTACAGCATTTTTATGATATTTCAATAGAAAGCGCGCAGGAAGATGCCAGAAAACTGCTGGAGACTCACAAATCAGCTCTGGATAAATCCTTTGCCGAACATAAAGAGACCAAATACCGGCAGGCACAGGCGGAGCTTTCCGCCGAATCCGATAAGCTGAAGCGGGATTTCAACAAGGAAGTGTCATCACAGCAGATCCATATCAAACGAAAATTTTCCGCTGTCACGGAGGAACTGCGGGATAAGCTGTTCCAGGAAGTAAAGGATAAGCTGGCGCTTTTTAAAGAAAGCCCCGAGTACCTGCAGATGCTTTGCCGTCAGATACAGGAGGCCCTTGATTTTGCCCAGGGAGACGAGATGGTGATCTATGTCGATCCTTCCGACGCCGGTCTGTGCGGCGAGATTGTGCAGAAACTGAACCTGAAAGACGTTGTCCCCACTGTCTCGAAAGAGGAATTCATGGGCGGTATGCGGGCTGTCATCCGTTCCAAAAACATTTTGATTGACAATTCTTTTCTGACCCTGATGAATGACGAGAAAGAGAAATTTAACCTGGAGGTATAATCATGAGCAAAACAGGAATTATATACGGAATCAACGGTCCTGTTGTCTACCTGAAAGGAAACACCGGTTTCAAAATGTCGGAAATGGTTCATGTGGGGGAGGAACATCTGGTAGGCGAGGTTATCGCCCTTACGAAAGACACCACAACGGTGCAGGTTTTTGAGGAAACCACAGGTCTGAAGCCGGGAGCCGAGGTGACCGCCACAGGAGACGCCATCTCCGTGACACTGGGCCCTGGAATCCTGAATAACATATTTGACGGTATTCAGCGCCCCTTAAGTGAGATCGCCGCATCCTCGGGCAAATATATCAGCCGCGGCGTCAGCGTTGATTCTCTTGATACAGAAAAAAAATGGCATGTCCATATGACGGTAAAGGCCGGCGATCAGGTCACCGGCGGAACTGTCATCGCCCAGACGCAGGAAACCAGATCCATCCTGCATAAATCCATGGTTCCGCCCAATATGAGCGGAACCATCCTGGAGGCGGTTCCCGACGGAGATTATACGATTACGGACAGAATCGCCGTGCTGGAACTGCCGGATGGAACCACAAAGGATCTGACGCTGTGCCAGAAATGGCCCATCCGTATTCCCCGGCCTACGCTGAAGCGGTATCCCGCTTCCCGCCCGCTGGTGACGGGACAGCGTATTCTGGATACTATGTTTCCTATCGCCAAAGGCGGTACTGCAGCGGTTCCCGGCGGATTCGGAACCGGTAAAACCATGACGCAGCATCAGATTGCCAAGTGGTCAGATGCGGATATCATTATTTATATCGGATGCGGAGAGCGTGGAAACGAGATGACCCAGGTACTGGAGGAATTCCAGGAACTGATTGACCCCAGGAGCGGAAACCCGCTGATGGACCGTACGGCGCTGATTGCCAACACCTCCAACATGCCGGTGGCGGCCCGTGAGGCGTCCATTTATACGGGACTGACGCTGGCGGAGTATTACAGGGATATGGGTTATGATGTGGCTATCATGGCCGATTCCACCTCACGGTGGGCGGAGGCGCTGCGTGAGCTGTCCGGACGTCTGGAGGAGATGCCTGCGGAAGAAGGATTCCCGGCCTATCTGGCATCCCGGCTTTCGGCCTTTTATGAGCGTGCCGGCATGATGCAGACCCTTAACGGCTCGGAAGGCTCCGTCACCATCATCGGCGCCGTATCGCCCCAGGGCGGCGATTTCTCCGAACCGGTTACCATGAATACAAAACGGTATGTCCGCTGTTTCTGGGGACTGGACAAGTCCCTGGCTTACGCCCGTCATTTTCCGGCCATCCACTGGCTGACCAGCTACAGTGAATACCTGAATGATCTGGCCCCCTGGTACAAGGATCATGTAAATAAAAATTTTGTGGATCTGCGCAATCAGATCATGTCGCTGCTGAACCAGGAAAGTTCCCTGATGGAGATCGTAAAGCTGATCGGAAGCGATGTGCTGCCGGACGATCAGAAGCTGATACTGGAAATTGCCCGCGTCATCCGCCTTGGTTTTCTGCAGCAGAATGCCTTCCATAAGGACGACACCAGTGTTCCGTTGGAAAAGCAGTACCGGATGATGGAGACGATCCTGTATCTGTACAAGAGATCCAAAACGCTTGTGGCTATGGGAATGCCCATTTCGGTTTTAAAGGAAGACAAGATTTTTGAACGGGTCATCGCCATCAAATACGATGTGCCCAACGATAAGCCGGAGCTCTTTAAGCAGTATATGGCGGATATCGATAAATTCTACGAAAACGTGCTGGAAAGAAACGGTTAAGGAGGGTGAAACATGGCAATTGAATATTTAGGACTGAATGAAATCAATGGCCCTCTGGTGGTTCTGGAAGGCGTGAAAAACGCTGCATTCGAAGAGATCGTAGAATTCAATATAGAGGGCAAAGAAAAAAAACTGGGCCGTATTGTGGAAATCTATGAGGATAAGGCTGTCATACAGGTCTTTGAGGGCACGGAAAACATGTCCCTTGTCAACACTCATACCCGGCTGACCGGACGTCCCATGGAGATTGGACTTTCACCGGAAATTCTGGGCCGTACCTTTGACGGTATCGGAAAACCCATCGACGGACTGGGACCCATCGTTTCAGACAAGAAGGTAAATATCAACGGTCTTCCGCTGAATCCCGTTACCCGTGAATATCCGAGAAACTATATCCGTACCGGTATCTCGGCCATTGACGGCCTGACCACCCTGATCCGCGGACAGAAGCTTCCCATCTTTTCGGGAAACGGTCTTCCCCATGACCAGCTGGCCGCGCAGATCGTTCAGCAGGCGTCCCTGGGTGACAATTCCGATGAAAAATTTGCCATCGTGTTTGCAGCCATGGGTGTAAAATATGATGTGGCGGAGTTTTTCCGCCGTACCTTTGAAGAAAGCGGCGTTTCTGATCATGTGGTCATGTTCCTCAATCTGGCCAACGACCCGGTGGTGGAGCGTCTGATTACTCCGAAGGTGGCGCTGACGGCTGCGGAGTATCTGGCATTTGAACAGGGGATGCACATTCTGGTCATCATGACGGATATTACTTCTTTCTGCGAGGCCATGCGTGAGGTTTCCTCCTCAAAGGGCGAGATTCCTTCCAGAAAGGGTTATCCCGGATATCTCTACAGCGAGCTGGCTACCTTGTATGAAAGAGCAGGTATTGTCAGAGGAGTGGAAGGCTCTGTGACACAGATTCCCATTCTGACCATGCCCAATGACGATATCACCCATCCCATCCCTGACCTGACCGGCTATATCACAGAGGGGCAGATCGTACTGGACCGTCAGCTTCACGGTCAGTCCGTGTACCCGCCCATCAATGTGCTGCCTTCTCTTTCCCGTCTGATGAAGGACGGCATCGGCGAAGGATACACGCGGGGAGATCATCAGGATGTGGCAAATCAGCTGTTTTCCTGCTATGCAAAGGTGGGAGACGCCCGTGCGCTGGCTTCCGTTATCGGTGAGGACGAGCTTTCTCCTCTGGATAAGAAATATCTGGTTTTCGGAAATGAATTTGAGCGCCGTTTCGTCGGCCAGGATCCCAACGAAAACCGTACCATAGAAGATACACTGAATATTGGCTGGGAACTGCTGGGCATTCTTCCAAAAGAAGAACTGGATCGTATCGATACAAAAATCCTGGATAAATACTACAAACCCACTACGATTGACAAAGCCGCCCAGGCAATGGAAGAAGCGGACAAGATGGCTGAAGCACAATAGGGGGGATTATTATGGATCCAAATACATTTCCCACAAAAGGAAACCTGATTCTGGCCAAGAACTCTCTGGCCCTTGCCAGACAGGGATTCGATCTGATGGACAAAAAGAGAAATATTCTGATCCGCGAACTGATGGATTTAATCGATCAGGCCAAGGATATCCAGTCCCAGATCGACAGCACCTTCCGGACGGCCTACGCCGCCCTTCAGACAGCCAACATGGAAATGGGTATCAATCATGTACAGACGATTTCCTATTCCATTCCGGTGGAGGATTCCATAAGAATCAAAACCAGAAGTATTATGGGGACGGAAATTCCTCTTGTGGAGGCCGATCCCATCACGCCTCTGCCTACTTATGCCTATTACAGTACCAGGGAATCCCTGGATCGGGCCAGGAGGGCTTTTGAGAAAGTAAAAGAGCTGACGATTCACCTTTCCATGGTTGAGAATTCCGCCTACCGGTTGGCTGCCAACATAAAGAAGACGCAGAAAAGAGCCAATGCTCTGAAAAATATTACCATTCCCCACTATGAACAGCTGACGAAGGATATTTCCAATGCGCTGGAAGAAAAGGAGAGGGAAGAATTTACCCGGCTGAAAGTCATCAAAAAGATGCAGACGGGGAAAAAATGAGAACGGGAGCTGATGCACCGAAAAGATTCGTGCACAGCTCTTTTTCTTGCAGAAAACTTTTGAATACAGAATGAAATATTGACAGGAATGTGAGATAAATGAAATGAAAAACCAACTGACACAAGGACCGGTGATGAAATCCATGCTGCGTTTTGCGGTTCCCATCATTCTGGGAGATCTTCTGCAGCAGTGCTACAATATTGCGGATACAGTGATCGTAGGCCGATTTCTGGGCGCCGATGCGCTGGCGGCGGTGGGATCCGCTTTTTCTCTGATGACTTTTCTGACCTCCGTCATCCTGGGACTGGCCATGGGAAGCGGCACGGTTTTTTCCATGCGATTCGGGCAAAAAGATATGGGCGCGCTGAAAGAAGGAATTCTGGCATCCTTTGTTCTTCTGGGGGTGGTGACAGCGGTTTTGACGATTCTTATTTTTACCGGAATTGACTGGATTATCTGGTTTCTGCGGACGCCGGATAATATAAAGCCGCTGATGAGGGAATATCTGATGGTGATTTTTGGAGGAATGGCCGGTATTTTTTTCTATAATTTTTTTGCATCCCTTTTGCGGTCCCTGGGAAATTCTGTAGTTCCCCTGGTGTTTCTGGCAGTTTCCGCTTTTTTAAATATCGGACTGGATCTGTGGTTTGTGGCAGGACTGGACAGAGGCGTGGCAGGCGCCGCGCAGGCCACTGTCATTTCCCAGTATGTATCCGGAATTGGAATCGCCGTCTATACCTGGGTAAAAGCGCCGGAATTGCTGCGTCCGGAGAAGGGGGTGCGTCTTCGCTTAAACCGGATACGGGAGATAACCGGATTCTCCGCCCTGACCTGTCTTCAGCAGTCTATTATGAATCTGGGAATCCTGGCGGTGCAGGGCCTGGTAAACAGTTTCGGGACTACGGTTATGGCTGCCTTTGCCGCTGCGGTTAAAATAGATGCCTTTGCCTATCTGCCGGTTCAGGACTTTGGAAATGCCTTTTCCGTTTTCGTGGCACAAAACTTTGGAGCAGGAAAAAAAGAGCGGATCAGAGAAGGTATACGGGCCGCAGTGAGGGTCTCCGTGATTTTCAGCCTACTGGTTTCTCTCGCCGTCTTTCTGTTCGCCCGTCCGCTGATGACACTTTTTATTGACGCGAAAGAAGCTGCGGTGGTGGCGGAAGGCGTCCGTTATCTGCGCATCGAGGGGAGCTTTTATTTTATGATCGGCGGCCTGTTTTTGCTCTATGGCCTGTACCGGGCGCTGGGGAAACCGGGTATGTCGGTTGTTCTTACGGTGGTATCGCTGGGAGTGCGTGTAGCGCTTGCCTACGCTCTTTCTTCCATACCGGCGGCGGGAGTTGTCGGTATCTGGTGTTCCGTGCCCATCGGATGGTTCCTGGCTGATGCTCTGGGGATTGGATATTATTGGAAAAAAGGAAAAAAGCTGCTCTAGTACAGCTTTCCTGTATTTTCCGTGCTGTAATGGTAAAACTGCCGCAGGCTGCTTTTAAAGGAGTCGCTGCGTATACATTCAACCACAGCCTGAAAAGCCGGAAGCTTTAAATCCTCACTGTGAAACACCAGATCCATGGAAGATGTGTAGAGGGGGATAAATTCCAGCTGCGGGAAAAAGGCCGTATACAGACTGCTGGACAGGCAGACGTCGGCAGCGCCGGAAGATACCGCATTGGCGGCGGATATTCCGGACATATATTCTTTCTCATAACCGGTGATGAGGGAAGCGCTTATCTTTTCTTCCAGCAAAAAGCAGTCCAGCAGCATCCGCAGACTGCTTCCTTTTTCGCGGTTGGCAATCCGGATGGGGCTGTCTGGAAGATCGCCCAGGGAACAGATCTTATGGGGATTTCCAGCAGCCGTCAAAAGCCCTTCCCGGTACTGGCCGATATGAAGAATCGTGACGGGAAGTCCAGGCAGAAAAGGAGTGATACGACAACGGACGGCAGCCGGGTCCAGAATGTCGGAAGAAGACACCAGGGCCAGGTGGATTTTCCCGTAATAAAGGGAGTACAGGCTGTTATAGGTATTCATATAGGAGTGCAGAAGCGGAACCGGATGGGAGGTAATCTCCATCTGGTTTTTTAACAGCTCCGCCACAGAAGAATCCTGTCCGCTGATGATCAATCCGCTTGTATTGGAAAGATAGTCCATTTTAAGCACAGAATCCGGACCGTCTGTTTCGGGCAGGGAAGGCAGAGTATGCAGCGTCGGAAGATCAGCGGCGGACGGAGCCGCATTCATATACTGATCCAGCTGAGTCTGACTGATGCGGATCTGTTTTCCGATTTTGGCGGAAGACAGTTCACCTCTCTTTACCAGTTCATAGACCGTGTTTTTCTTTATTTTTAAATAGTCTGCAACCTCCTGAGCAGTGTACATCTTTTCCATGACAAATCCCCTTGTTTTTTGATGTATTCAGCGTATCATATTCAAAAAATATCAGTCAAGGCTGTTTTTTCCTTCACAGCGTTGACAAGGATGATAAGAATGGATTAAAATAAACAAAACAATACAAAACGGAACAAAAAGGGAGGAAATAGCATGAAAAAAAGAATTCTGGCGACCATTCTTGCTCTGACCATGGCAGGAACGCTGCTGGCAGGATGCGGGTCATCGGGCGGGGAGACTGCCTCAGAAAGCGACGCGGCGGAAGAAGAAGCGCCGGCCCAGGAGACGGAAGCTGCAGCAGATGAGGAAAGCGAAGAGACCGATGCGCAGGAAAGTTCCGAGGAGCCTGTTGAGCTGTACGTGTTTATTGCGGCCAGCTTAAGCAATGCCATGGAAGAGCTGAAAACAGCCTACCAGGAAGAACATCCCAATGTGGATATCAAATATAATGCTGACAGCTCAGGCACCCTTCAGACACAGATTGAAGAGGGCGCACAGTGCGACATATTCTTTTCCGCTGCCTTAAAACAGATGGATGCCCTTGTGGAGGGCGGATACGTTCAGGAATCTGACGTAGCGAATCTGCTGGAAAACAAAGTAGTTCTGATTAAACCCACAGGCGGAGAAACATCCGTGACCGGATTTTCTGATATCACCAATGCGGCCAACCTGGCGCTGGCCGGCGAGGACGTTCCGGTTGGGCAGTATGCCCGGAAAATCTTTGACAATCTGGGCATCACAGAGCAGGTAATGGCCATGGAAATCAATGAAGGCGCCAATGTGACGGCGGTGCTGACTGCAGTGGCGGAGCAGAGCAACGAGATCGGTATTGTGTATTCTACCGATGCAGCTTCCATGCCGGACGATGTGGAAATCCTTGCGGAAGCCACGGAAGAAGAGGTAGGAGAGGCAGTAATCTATCCGGTTGGTCTGGTGAAAGATGAGCAGGCATCAGAGACTCAGACAGAAACAGCCAGAGATTTTTACGAGTATCTTCAGTCTGATGAAGCGGCGGCAGTTTTTGAAGAGTATGGTTTTGCCGTAAACCGGTAAAGAGAAAGAAAAGCTGCGGGAGTTGAAAGACTTCCGCTTTTTCTATATAATGATGATGGTATAAAAGAAAGTTGAGAAGTCAGCGTATGATGGATATAATTCAGAATATTGACTGGAGCCCCCTGTGGATTTCTCTGAAAACAGGTTTTGTGGCGACGGTGATTGCATTTTTTACGGGAATCCTGGCCGCCCGTCTGGTGATGAAGCTGGGGAATAAGGCAAAATGGATTGCAGATGGTTTTCTGACGCTGCCGCTGGTGCTGCCGCCGACTGTTGCGGGCTTTCTTCTGCTGCTTTTATTCAGCCTGCGGCGCCCCTTTGGAAAATTCCTGATGGTAAACTTTGATATTAAAATAGTGCAGACCTGGCCGGGCTGCGTAATAGCGGCGGCAGTCATTGCTTTTCCGCTGATGTACAGAAATGCCAGAGCGGCTTTTGAACAGGTGGATATCAATATGATATATGCGGGGCGGACGCTGGGGCTGTCCGAGAGCAGAATTTTCTGGAAAATCGTGATGCCGCTGGCTGCCCCCGGGATTGCGTCAGGGACCGTCCTGGCTTTTGCCAGAGCGCTGGGGGAATACGGCGCCACATCCATGCTGGCCGGAAATATTCTGGGTAAGACCCGGACCATCTCCGTGGCCATCGCCTCGGAAACGGCGGCGGGAAATTATGATGTGGCCGGTTTCTGGGTGGCTGTGATAGTCACAGTGTCTTTCCTGATCGTGGTGGCGATAAATATGACGTCCCAAAGAGGAATGGGACGTGTGAAGAGGTGGAAATAATGGCGCTGGAAGTGGATATAAAAAAGGCGTTTCCGGGATTTACCCTTGACGTTTCCTTTCAGGCGGACAAAGGATGTATGGGGATACTGGGAGCATCGGGCTGCGGCAAAAGCATGACGCTTAAGTGCATTGCAGGCATTGAAAAACCCGATGAGGGAAGAATTGTACTAAACGGCAGGGTATTGTTCGATTCAAAGAAAAGGATTGATCTGAAGCCGCAGAAGCGCAATGTGGGATATCTTTTTCAAAATTATGCTCTTTTTCCAAATATGACGGTGGAAGAGAATATCGGAATCGGCATGAAGCTGAAAAAGGAAGAGAAAAAGCCGCTGACTGCAAAGCAGTTGGAGCTCTTTCAGCTTCAGGGGCTGGAAAAAAGATATCCTTACGAACTGTCGGGAGGGCAGCAGCAGAGAGTGGCGCTGGCCCGCATTTTGAGCTGCAATCCTGATATCATCATGCTGGATGAGCCCTTTTCGGCTCTGGACGGATATCTGAAGGATACACTGCAGCTTCAGATGCAGGAGGTGCTGGCCGGGTACGGGAAAGACGTGCTGTTTGTCTCTCACAGCCGGGATGAAATCTTTAAATTCTGCGACAAGATGTGTCTGATATCCCAGGGGAAAAGTATGCAGGTAGGAGATACGAAGGAAATATTTTCCAAACCCGGCACCATGGAAGCAGCGAAACTGACCGGATGCAAAAATCTGTCGGCCATTGAAAAGATCAGTGATTACGAGCTGTTTGCGAAAGACTGGAATTTCCGTATGAAGACGGCGGAGAAAATCGGCGACGATATCCGGTATGTGGGCGTGCGGGGGCACTGGCTGATTCCTTCCTGGACGGACCAGGAGGAGAATACAATGGCCATAAAAGAGGCAGGCTATACAGAGACGCCCTTCGAGAAACAGTATCTGTTTGTCAACGCTCTGGGGGAAGGAAACAGCAGAATCTGGTGGATGATAAACAAAAAGGATTTTATCGACCAGGATGGGGGAGGACTCCCGCCCTATATGATTTTTCCGAAGGAGCATATCATGCTGCTTCGTTAAATAAAATAAAGAAAGGAAGATTATTATGAAAATCAGTGCAAGAAATCAGTTTAAAGGAAAAGTTCTCAGCATCACAGAAGGGGCTGTCAACGGTATCGTGAGAATTGACATTGGCGGAGGAAATGTGATGTCAGCTACCATATCCATGGCGGCCATCAGGGAACTGGGACTGGAAGAAGGAAAAGACGCTTACGCTATCGTAAAAGCGACTTCGGTGATGGTTGGCGTTGACTGAATTCTTTAAATGGCGGCAGGCGTAACCGTATGAATCAAATAAAGGCCTGATCACAAAGAGAGCATCCCTCAAGTCATTTTCTCATTCATGACTTTTGGGATACTCTCTTTTAATAATCCTTCAGAACCAGTTCGGTGATACCTTCATTCCATCCGTCTTCTACCCGTATGATTTTGGGATGTGTTTCCGGCTGATAATCGTCGTAAATCATATCACGAATATCGGTGCCATTATCCGTGCCGTGAACCAGACGCAGACGAAAAATGTCGGAGGAGGCTTTTTCAAGCTCCTGATTAATGGTCTGTCTGACTTCTTCCGGCTGCATGCCTTTCAGATACAGTTCAATAATGCCTTGTGACATAATATACACCTCCCCTGAAGCTTATTTACTATAGGGGTATTATACCATTATATTGTGAAAATTGCATCTGTTTTCCTGATAAATTTCTTCAACTTTTCAAAAAATTCTTTTAATTCCGTTTCCAGGTGGCGGGCGTAAACAGAATCAACAGAGGAAAGAGTTCCAGTCTGCCTGCTAGCATATCGAATATCAGGATGCATTTTGAAAATGGAGAGAACAGCTGGAAGTTTTCCACCGGTCCCACCAGATCAAGACCCGGGCCGATATTGTTGAGTGTGGCCGCAACTGCGGAAAAGTTTGTGGTAAAGCTGTAATTGTCCAGTCCGATCAGCAGGATGGAAAATGCCATAATCACCATATAGGCGATCAGGAAAATATTTATGGACCGTACAGTTTCATGGGCCACCGGCCGGCCGTCCATTTTGATTTTCTTAATGCTGCGCGGATGAGAAAAGGAAAATAACTCTTTCTTCACGGTTTTCAGCATGATTAAAAGGCGTGAAACCTTAATGCCGCCCCCGGTGCTTCCCGCACAGGCGCCCACAAACATCAGAAGTATGAGCAGTGTCTTTGACAGCTGGGGCCAGAGGTTAAAGTCTGTCGTGGCGTATCCCGTGGTGGTTATGATGGAGCCTACCTGGAATGCCGCGTGGCGCAGCGCCTCCCACAGTGTGGAAAATGAATCGTGAATATTCCAGGTCATGATAAGGATGGATGCTGCGATAATTGCCAGGTATGCTCTTACCTCCTCCGAGCGGAATGCCGAGCGGAATTTTCTGCGCAGAAGCAGAAAATAAATATTAAAGTTGACTCCGAAAACAATCATAAAAACAGTTACAATAACCTGCAGATGGGGAGCATAACCGGCCATACTGTCGTTTTTGATGCCGAATCCGCCGGTTCCCGCCGCACCGAAGGAAATACAGAAAGCGTCAAACAAAGGCATTCCTCCTATCAGCAGAAGGATGATCTGAATGACGGTGAGCAGGGTATAAATGCCATACAGGATCATGGCGGTATCCCGGACTCTGGGAACAAGTTTTTCCACGGAAGGACCGGGGCTTTCCGCCCGCATCAGGTACATCCTCTGTCCGCCTGCCATAGGCAGGACAGCCAGGATAAATACCAGTACACCCATACCTCCGATCCAGTGAGTAAAGCTTCTCCAGAATAAAATACAGTGGGAGAGTGCTTC
Organism: uncultured Ruminococcus sp.; assembly: GCA_946494335.1. GTDB lineage: Bacteria > Bacillota > Clostridia > Lachnospirales > Lachnospiraceae > Ruminococcus_G. The sequence goes on from CAMMBV010000025.1 coordinate 36,152, forward strand.
CACGTCTGTCAGTATGCTGGAGCCGGTGGTTGTAAATCCGGAAACAGACTCAAACAGCGCTTCTATAACATTTGGAATCTCTCCGCTGATGACAAATGGAAGAGCTCCGAAAACACTGAGCAGAATCCAGCTTAAGGATACGGAGATAAATCCCTCTTTCAGATAGAAAACTGTGCTGGCAGGTTTTTTGTGGCTTAAAAGGAAACCAAAGGCCATACAGAGCAGTATGGCAATGACGAAAGACAGGCCGGAGGCTTCACGGTAAATGACAGCCACCAGGCAGGGAAGAAGCATAAGAACTCCTTCCAGTTTTAAAACGCTTCCTAAAATATAACGTATAATCGATCTGTTCATAGCTTATCTTCCTGAGGTATCAAGTATATCCTGGGCGTCCATCAGACCCAGAATGGTTGTGACAACAATTATGGTATCGCCGGGCAGAATCATATCCTGGCCGCTGGGAATAATTATACGGTTTTCCCGGACGATACAGCTGATCAGCAGATTTTTTCTGAGATTCATTTTTTCCAGTGGAACGCCTGTGATCCGGGATTCCCTTTGAATGTTGAATTCCAGCGCTTCCACCCGGTCGTCGAAGAGACGATAAAGAGTCTCGATATTGCTGCCGATGGAATTCTGGGTAGCCCGCACATACTGCAGAATCTTCTCAGAAGTCAGATGGCGGGGGTAAACTACGCTGTCCAGATCCAGATTGTGAATAACCTCATTTAGCTGAAGCCGGTTTATTTTAGTAATAACTTTTGATTTTACTTTCTTTTTGGCGAAGAGAGACAGAAGGATATTCTCTTCATCGAAATTGGTGAGAGCGACGAAGGCATCCATCTGTCCGATACGTTCCTCATAGAGAAGATCTTCGTCACTGCCGTCTCCGTTTACAATGACGGCTTCCGGCAGAAGCATACTCAGTTCCTCACATCGTTTTGTGTTGCTCTCTATGATTTTGACGGAAATGCCAAGTCTTAAGAGCATGTTGGCCAGATAAAGAGAAATTCTTCCGCCTCCGATCAGCATGGCGCTTTTTACCCGGTTTGATTTGATACGGAGCCTTTTGAAAAACTCTACCGCGTTTTTCCGGGATGAAATAAGAGAAACCACATCGGAAGCCTGCAGCACAAAATCACCGGAGGGGATGATAACTTCATTGTTTCGTTCCACCGCACAGATCAGCAGCTCGTTGACCAGATTAGTCGGCAGGTCTTTGAGCGCCATCTGGTCCAGTATGGAACCTTCGCGAATACGGAAACGGAGCATTTCCGCCCGGCCTTTGGAAAAAGTTTCAATGGAAAGAGCGTTGGGGAAGCACAAAAGCTGTGAGATAGCTGTAGCTGCCGTATACTCCGGATTGATAATCATGGACAACCCCAGTTCTTTCAGCAAAAATCCCTGTTCCTGGCTGTATATGGGGTTGCGGACACGGGCGATAGTATGGCATTTACCGGCCTTTCTTGCCACGACACAACAAAGAAGATTCAGTTCGTCGGATTCTGTGACGGCAATCAGCAGATCTGCATCTTCGATACCGGCTTCCGCCAGTGTATTGTAGCTGGCGCAGTTTCCGGTGATCCCCATAACATCGTAAGAAGAGACCATCCTGTTTACGATGGCCCCGTCTGTGTCAATTACGCAGATATCAATGTCTTCTTCCTGACTGAGCTGAGCGGTCAGGATGGTGCCCACCTTACCGCAGCCTGCAATAATAATATTCATATCGTTTTCCTGTTCTTTTTCTTAAATGGTATAGTTGTACTTTTCATTATAGCACCTTCGGCGGAACAGGCAATAACTATTTAATAAAGAATGAAAAAAGATGAAAGTTTTTCATCCGGAAGAAACGAAAAAGGCAGGCTGTATAAAAACAGCGCTGCCTTTTCGTTTTAATGAGGGGGGAGATAGTGAGTGGTTAATCAACTATCCGTAATCTATAATAACGAAAAAATGTGAGGAAGTTGTGTTTTTTCTCTGAAAGAAATATGAAATTTCTAAAGAGAAAATGAAAAAAATTCAGATAACTACTGCATTGACGGCTGTGACAGCACGGATTTCACATGGTCGATTTCCTGCTGAGTAGCCATTGCGGCAGGCACGTAGTAACTGTGCTGCCGGGCGGTCTGATACAGCTTTTCCTGAGACATTTCGCATTCATTGCGGAACTGTTTCAGAGTCTGCTTCAGCTGCGGGTTTTCTGTCTGGGTGATATAATCCTCGAAAGTGCGCAGTTCTCCGTTGATGCCCATCAGGGCGTCCACTACCATGGCTTTTTCATTCATGATCCGATCCTCCTTTCTTATAAAAACTGCATCAGTTCCTGGCGGTGTTTCCAGGCGGAATCCGCCGCTTCCTGGAATAACTGTTTTACATCGGGGGACTGGGCCTGTTCGGCGTAAGTCGTCATCTTACAGTGACTGGTTTCATAGCTTCCGATGAGATGGCGAAGATTCTGAAGATCCAAAACGGAAAGTTCTGTCATAACATACCTCCTGTGATATAATTTTTTTACCCGGTTAGTATGTGAAAAAAGCGAAATAATATACAAAAGGTTGCCACTGTGTTTCTTCCTGTGGTACCATATTTTAAAAAAATAACGGAGGATAAGCAAATGGAGACACGGGCAGAAAAAACCATTGAAAAAAGAAACCAGGGGTATAACTGTGCGCAGGCAGTAGCCTGTACCTACTGTGATCTGGTGGGAATGGATGAAGAAACCATGTTTAAGGTGACGGAAGGGTTCGGTTCCGGAATGGCCAATATGCACGGAACATGCGGAGCGGTTTCCGGAGCCTGCGCTTTAGCGGGTATGAAAGTAAGCAGCGGAAATCTGCAGTCACCCGACAGCAAAGGAGAGACTTACAAGTTTGTTAAAAAAATCGTAGAAGAATTTGAACAGCAGAACGGTTCTGTAATCTGTAAAGATTTAAAAGGTGTGGAGACGGGAAAAGTTTTGCGTTCCTGCCCGGACTGCATCAAAGATGCAGCCCGCATTGCAGAAAAAGTTCTTTTCGATTAAGGAAGCAAAAGGCCGCATACCAGCACAAAATGATGGGGAAGGCGGCCTTCTTCCACCCATTCCAGGTTAAGTCCCAGAAGTTTTTCGATGGTAAGACCCACGTTGCCGCCCAGAGATTCGATGGAATAACGCATCAGATCAGGATTGCGGCAGGAACCGCCGGTGGGTTTGGTGCAGCCGTCTTTGCAGAGACGGCAGCTTCCGGCGGAAAGGCTGATGCTTCCAGGATTCAGTTTCTCAGCGCGGTACAGTTCGTCGCTGAGTTTTTTCTTTTCAGGAAGCAGAACCTGATCCAGAATTTCCTGGATTTCCTGCTGGGTGTAGGAACGGGACAGCAGCTCCTCGTCAAATGTGATCTTCACGGCCAGAAGCTGGAAGGTCTGATAGCGGTTCCAGTATTTTATCACGTCGAAATCGTAGGAAGGGCAGGCCCAGACCCTGTCATAGTTGGGACAGGCTTTGCACGCCTCCAGGAAAGTGGGAACATCCACAAATTGTTCCACGTATTCCGGGACAGATATGGTTGCTTCGTGTCGTGTTGTTGTGTACATGTGCAGCACCTCCAGATGTAATAAAATTTCCTGCATATTTTTGTATATGTCAGGGTAGATAAAGCTCTCCCTGTTTCCAGGCCATTTCCCAGAACTGATATTCATACTTGCTGCAGTTGACAATGATCTGATCCAGATTCAGAAGCTTTTCTTCGGAATATCCTTCTGAAAAGCGGTCCACCAGGTCAATCATTACATCGTTGCAGTCCCGGAATCCCTGACTGGTATAGGTATTAATCCAGCTGCCGTAAAAAGGATGATCCTTACTTCCGGGAATTTCTTCCATATGGTCGCCGATCAGCTTGTAGCTCCAGGAGCAGGCCAGAACGGCGGTGGCAAGTTCTGCCATGCCTTCTTTAAGTGCGATGGAGATCATATAATTGGTGTAGGATTCATTATTCAGACACATAGGCGTCTGATCGATCATTTCCCTTGTAATTCCCAGCTGCTTCAGATAGCTCTGGTGTACGGCGTTTTCCGTATCCAGGGTGGCTGTAATCAGATCGGAAAACAGCCGCATATCCGATTCTGATGAAGATTTTACCACACCCATGGCAAATACTTTTGCGTACTGCATCAGATATTTGTGATCCTGAATCATATAATACTGAAATTTTTCAACAGGAAGGGTTCCGTCACCGATTCCGCTGACGAATGGGTGACTGTAATAGCTTTCCCAGATGGGAAGAGCCTTTTTTAACAGACGTTCCGTAGTTTTCATTTCATCCCTCTTTTCTTGTTCGTGGTCTTTGTTTTTATTTACATCCATCATACCACATTTGTATAGATCTCAGAAACTTATTTTTCGTTACGCTTTGAAATTCCATTAAGCTGTGATAAAATTTACCGTAGTAAAAAGTGAAATGGAGTGGGAATATGCTGCGGCGTGGGGAAATACTCAACAATACATATGAGGTGATGGAGGAAATCGGCCAGGGCGGCGCCGGAATCGTTTATCTGGCCTGGCATCTCCGTCTCCAGAAAAAGGTGGTTATTAAGAAAATAAAGGATGCGTTTGGCGGAAGAATCAGTGAGAGAAGGGAAGCGGATATTTTAAAGAGTCTGCATCATAAATATCTTCCCCAGGTGTATGATTTTGTTCAGATGGGTGATTCTGTTTTTACGGTGATGGATTACATCGAAGGCTGGGATCTCCTGAAATATATCCAGAGGGGGCAGACCTTCAGCGAACGGCAGCTTCTGATCTGGATGCGGCAGCTGACGGAGGTGCTGGAATACCTGCACGGACAGAAGCCAGCCATCGTTCACAGTGATATCAAGCCGTCCAATATTATGATCACACCCGAGGGGGACGTATGCCTGATTGATTTTAATGTCTCTTTTGGAGACGGCGGAACGCGCGGGATATCGGGGTACAGCCAAAGATACGCTTCCCCGGAGCAGATTTACAGAAGTCAGGTTATAAGAAAGGGAGGAGATCCCAGGACGGTGCCGGTGGACCGCCGGACTGATATCTTCAGCCTGGGAGCCAGTTTTTACCATGTGATGACGGGTTATCCGCCTGTGATGGACGGGGTGGCAGGCCGTCCTCTGTCAGAGTGGAGCGGACTGCCCTACAGCCGCTGGTTTCTTGGAGTCATTGACAAAGCGATGCAGGTCAATCCAAAGGACAGGTACCAGAGTGCATCGGAGCTTCTGGGAGATCTGCTGAATATCCGCAAAAGAGATGCGGACTACAAAAGGGTCAGAGCGCAGGAAAAAGCGGTATATATTTCAGGAATCTTTTGTATACTTGCCGGGGTCATCTGCCTTTTCCTGGGGGGAAAACAGCTGAATCGGGAACACTTTCAGGACGAGTACCAGGCTCTGGAAGAGATGGCTCAGACGGATGATTATGATGCGGTAGTATCCACAGGAGTAGATCTTTTGAATAATAAAAAATATTCTGGCGTATTGGAGGACAGTCAGGAGGAAAAGGGAAATATTCTGTACATGATCGCCAACTGCTATTTTGAGCAGGATGATTACAGCCAGGCTGTCCGGTTTTACCGGGAAGCTCTTGACTGCAGCGATGAGAATCCGGAATATTACCGGGATTACGGTATTGCGCTGGCCCGGCACGGTGACGTGGGGGAGGCCAAAGCGGCGCTGAATTCAGCCATTGAGCAGGGTCTGGGACAGAGTCAGATTTACCTTGTGCAGGCGGAGATCGCGCTGGCCCAGGATAATTACACGGAGGCTGTGAGCTTTTTTGGACAGGCCATTGACGGGACAGAGGATTCCTATGACAAATCGCGTGCATATCTGCTCTGTGCCAGAGCCTACAGGGCTATGGGAGATTACGGCCAGGAGATTACGCTGTTAAAAGAAGCCGAACAGCAGGCTGACAGCCGGTATCTTCCTTCCATATTGCGGGCCCTTGGAGCGGCCAGCACCAGATACGGCGCTCAGGCGGGAGAGAGCGAAAGGCAGACAAGCTATCAGGAAGCGCTGCGCTGTTATGAAACACTGGTTAATCTGCCTTCGCCCAGTTTCAACGATGAGATGAACCTGGCGGTGGTACGTCAGATTCTGGGAGATTATCAGGGGGCGCAGGCGCAGCTTCTTTCCATGGAGCAGACGTATCCTGACGACTATCGGGTTTATATGAAGCTGGCCCTTCTGGAATGTGTGATTCAGGGGAATCTGAGTGAAAACGCCAGAAATTACAGCCAGGCTGACGCCTGGTATCAAAAGGCGGAGCAGTATTATGCGGGAGTGAGAAACAGCGGAAAGAGTGACGATGAGATGCAGGAGCTGGAAAATGTCATCCAGGAATTGAAAAACAAAGGATGGCTGTAGGAGTTTTACGGGAGGGAAGGAAATGACATACGGTGAAATTCTTATGATATGCGGCGCAGGGCTTGCCGTACTGGGGCTTTTAATCCTGGTGATCGGAGCGATTGTGATAAATGGAAAGAAAAAAAGTCTGAAACAGAAGCTGTATGATAAATACGGCTTGTAGGAACAGGACAAACGGGAACGAAGAGAGGCGCATATATGTATAGAATCATTGCATCCTGCATCAGCCATCGCGGCAGAGTGCGGGAAAACAACGAGGATAATCTGTATTTTGACGGAAAATACCTGGAAGAGAAACATCTGGGACTTGAGAGAGCGGTTACGATACACCGTGATACCGGACAGCTGCAGACCTTTGCTGTATTTGACGGCATGGGCGGCGAAAAGGACGGGGAGGTGGCCTCTTATCTGGCTGCCGTCCATCTGCGTCAGGAACTGAATCATCTGCCCGGGTGGCAGAAAACTCCAAGGGATTTTCTGGCGGATGTCTGCCGGAAGGTGAACCAGGCGATCTGTGATGAAGCAAGAAATCGAAAGGCAGAAGGGATGGGGACCACTGCCGCCATTCTCTGTTTCCAAGAGGAAGAAATGACAGTGTGCAATCTGGGAGACAGCCCGGTTTTTCTGCTGCGGGAGGGAGAGATGCTGCCTCTGCACGAGGAGCATACCAATCGTCATTTCCTGGAAGAGCAGGGGATTACGGGGAGAAAGCCCTCTTTAACCCAGTGTCTGGGTATTGCACCGGAAGAGATGGCCATTCACCCTTACATTCACGAGGATGATCTGAAGGAGGGGGATCAGTATCTGATCTGCAGCGACGGTCTGACGGATATGGTTCCCAAAGAAGAGATCATGGAAATCCTGCAGGATAATCTCACTCCGGGGGAATGTGTGGAGAAACTGCAGGAAAGGGCTCTGGAACAGGGCGGAAAAGACAACATCACGGTCATCCTGTGCAGAATCATCTGATTTTGCATTTGGGCGGATTTATGGTATGATGGGGTATGACCTGAGGGGAGAAGTGAAATTTCAGGCGATTTTGAGGAGTGATTTAAAATGAAGGGTAATATGATAAGTCTGAATCAGTATCAGAAAACCCATGCAATGGATCAGGAAACGGTGCTTAGGATGGGTGTGGAGATCTGTCAGTATCTGAAGCGCGGGGTTCCCCATGGAGAGATCCGTTCTTCCGGTATCCTGGTCTCAGAGGACGAAAAATTTGTGTTGAAAGAAGAGAATCTGTACATGGATCCTGATCCGGCGGCGGATGTCTACGCATTGGGAATGCTGATGTACAGGCTGTTAAATAACGGCAGGCTGCCGTTTATGCCGCCTTATCCCAGACAGGTGACGCCTCAGGAGAAAGAACAGGCAATACAGCGGTGTTTGGCGGGAGAACCTCTTCCTGATCCGGCAGGCGGCGGTCCGGCGATGGGGGATGTGCTTCGGAAAGCCTGTCATGCCGACCGCAGCATGCGGTACCAGACGGCTCGGGAGCTGGAGACGGCATTAAACAGCGTGCTGGAAACAAAACCAGGCGGCTGCAGGGAAGAGGAGGATACGGAAGAAGAAGAGACGACCGGCGGAAAACAAAAGGGAAGCCGTAAGAAAAAGAAAGAAAACTCCGGCGGCCGAAAAGAAAAGAAAAAGGATAAAAAGGGGAAAAAATCAGGCGTTTCCATGCCGTCAGCCCCGTCCTTTTCACTGGCGCAGATTGGCCGAAGAGGTATTTTTGTATTCCTCTCCATAGCTGCCGCGCTGGCCTGGATTATAATGGAAAACCGGATGACCATATGGGGCGCTTCCGGCATGATGTTTTACGGATACTGCATCGCACAGGGAATCCTGCTGCTGCTTGCTATGGGAGCGGGCGGTATGCTTTTAAAACTGCTGTGGGGAATCTCCTTCCTGGATCTTTTGTTTACAGCGCTTTACGGCATTGTTTTGGAAGGACTGATGAACAGGTACGGCGTGGCCATTCCGGATTTTTACCATCCGGGGTATATTGCGGTAATACTGCCGCTGGCCGCAGGGATTATTTATTTTGCGGGAAGCCTGTTAAAGGGCGGATTCGGCTATGGTCAGGCCCGGCTGTATACGCTGATTATGGCGGCGGCAGGAGTTGTCATGCTGATTCTTTGTCTGAGCGGTTTCAATATCCGTCCCTTTTCTCTTGGCATTTACCCCTATTGGGGAGGCATTGTGGCTCTTGTGATGGGAATACTGGCCATGGAAAGCGAGTGGTCCGGTTCCGGAGTAAAACTGCTCTGCTTTTTGAACGTCTGCATTTCCATGGGAGTGATGGCGCTGGATGGTTTCAAAGAGCAGATTGCATCTTTTGGACTGCCTGCGGGAGGAATTGAAAAAATACTGCTGGTACTCATTATTCTGTTCTCGGCCGCAGCGTGGCTGTTGCTGGGCAGAGGGCGAAATCGGAGAAATCCCCTGTCGAATTAAGGAAATTTAACAGAATTGTAATTGTATCTTTTATATTTGTGCGTTATGCTAATAGAGCGATACTATGATATGGCAACCAGAGTAAGGGTTAACAGGGGAAGAATGATTTACAATGGATGAAAGACAAAGAAAACTCAGAATAGAGCGCATGAGGCGCGAAAAGGAAAGACAGCTTCGCAGACGCCGAAGGCAGAAGATGATATTGAAAAGATGTCTGATGGTGGCGGCCTGCGTGGCGGTTGTACTGCTGTGCATCTCTGCTGTCTGGGCGATTGTTAAACCAGGCGGAAAGGATAATAAAAGCGACACGGAACAGCAGACCGTGATGGAAGTAGAAGCAGCGGAGGAAGAGAAAAAAGCGGAAGAAGGTCAGGAAACGGATCCGACAGCCACGGCCACGCCGGAGCCTTCCGGGCAGGGCGAGGAAACCGATGAGAACGGCGAAGGGGAAAACCAGGAGCAGACGGATCAGACCAATGCAGACGCTGCGGCTCAGAAAGAGACGGTTAAGACAGGAACAGAGTTGAATTACGCGGTGCCGGGCTGGCAGGTGGATGACACCGGCTGGTGGTATGCCAATGATGACGGTACCTATTACACCAACGGCTGGCAGGAAATTGACGGTCAGGAATATTATTTTAATGCTGACGGATATATGCAGACCGGATGGGCGGTAGTGGGAAACAAAGGCTGCTACTTTACCGAAGAGGGAATTTATGATCCGGATAAGGAATCCAAGATGATTGCCATGACCTTTGACGATGGACCGGGGGATCATACCAATGAACTTCTGGACATTCTGGAAGCCAATGGAGCGAAAGCCACGTTCTTTATGCTGGGTGAAAACGTGGTACAAAAAGGAGCTGATGTGATTCCGCGTATGGTGGAACTGGGCTGTGAACTGGGCAATCATTCCTATGATCATCCCAATCTGCTGAATCTGGATGCAGAAGGGATTAAAGATCAGTTTGACCGGACAGATCAGGAGATAGCCAAATTGTCAGGCGGTCAGATAGCTACAGTAGCCAGAACGCCCTTTGGAGCTCAGGATGATTCCGTAACCAGCAATATTGAAAAACCCTGCATTTACTGGAGTCTGGATACACTGGACTGGGATACCAAGGATGTGGATTCCAATATTTCTGCGGTGCTTGACAATGTAAGCGACGGTGAAATCGTACTGATGCACGATATATGGCCGACCACGGTGGAATCCTGTAAGACCATCATTCCGGCGCTGGTCAAAGAGGGATATCAGCTGGTAACAGTCAGTGAGCTGGCCAAAGCAAAAGGCATCAGCATGGAAAACGGAGTTACATATTATGATTTCTATCCCGGTGAGGACGCCACGGCCGGCGGAGCCAGCGGTGAGGAAGAGTAACAGAAGAAAGAACGGGAAAATCCCGTCTGATTCCGATAAAGGAATTGGACGGGATTTTTTTTAAACTATGAAATTTATTAGTAACTTTTAAAATAGTAAAGTGATGTGGTAGAATGGCAGACAGAAGGAGTGTAGTTTATGTATCAGAAAAAAATGAAAGACGATATCCGATGTCCGCTGGAGTATGGGCTGGATATATTTGGGGGGAAATGGAAATCCAGAATAATCTGTGTGCTGGCAGCCATGGACACGCTGCGGTATAGTCAGCTGCGCAAAGAAATGTGTAATATCACAGATGCGGTACTTGCCTCGACTTTAAAGGAACTGATCGCAGACGATATCGTTGAAAGAAAGTCTTATGATGAGATTCCTCCAAGGGTAGAGTATTCTCTGACAGAAAAGGGGAAATCTGTCGTTCCCATTTTGCAGAGTATCTGCAGATGGTCCGGGATCTTTTACAAAGAAGATGGTGGAAATATCATGACACAATGTCAGAAATGTAATCATAAATGAGGAGGTGCCAAGACGTGAATGATGTCGAAATAAAAGAAAAAATCTGTCAGAAAGCCAGGGATTTGGGAGCAGGCATGGTGCGATCCTGTTCGGTGAAAAAGTGGAGCGATATTCCCATACAGGAGCCGGAATTCTGGCCGGAAAATATCTGGCCATGGAGCAGAAATGTAATTGTTCTGGCGATTCCCCTTTTTGCACCTATGGTTCAGACGACGCCTTCTATGGTGTACCAGGAGTTGTACGATACCAGCAACCGCATTTTGGATGAAATGTCTTATCGCCTTGCAAATTATATCGTTTCTGAATTGGGATACAGGGCCATATTTTTTCCCAGGGACTGCTATTACAGCATAGAAGTGCTGACGGAAAATCCCAACGCCGCATTTTCACACGTTCTTGCTGGCTGCTATGCAGGGATTGGGTCAATCGGAGACAGTCATAATCTGATATCACGGGAGTACGGTCCCAGGATGCGTCTGGTATCCGTTATTACAGATGCACCGCTTGCGGAAGATCCTATGTCGGAAGAGGATCTGTGTATTCACTGCGGCAGATGCAGGAGGGAATGCCCGATACAGTGTCTGAAGGAAAACGGCGATGATATTTACAGTATGGATAAAATTGCATGTACCAGACATCATGTGGGCCTTAAAAATGATCATCACTGGCCCTGCGGAAAGTGCATCAGTGTCTGTCCCGTAGGAGAGGATATGAAAATGTACAGGAATGTGAAAGCAGTTACGCCGGAGGGCATGGTGCACTGTCAGAAATTCGGTTCCTGAAAGAACAGATTATTCTATAGCAGAAAATACCCGCCATCAGCCATACAGCTGATAACAGGTATTTTATTAATTCTATTTCATGTTCTCTCTTTTTCTCAGACGTGCATTCAGTATTTTTTTACGGATACGAAGACTTGTGGGTGTAACCTCCAAAAGCTCGTCCTTGGAAAACGGAGTTGCATATTATGATTTCTATCCCGGTGAGGACGCCACGGTCGGCGGAGCCAGCGGTGAGGAAGAGTAACAGAGGAAAGAACGGGAAAATCCCGTCTGATTCCGATAAAGGAATCGGACGGGATTTTTAAATTTTTTGTAAAACCGGCGCTTCACTTTAAAGTGAAGCGCCGGTATGTTAAAATGGCAAATAAAAGGAAGAGTGATTGGATGGTGGTGTATAATGGATGAGAAAAAGAATATAAGATTGCAGATTCGAAACAGCACCGTGGATTTTCTTGTGTTTACGAAAGATGCTCATGAAGAAGGTATTGAAGTGCGTGTGCAGGATCACGATGTATGGTTAACGCAAAAAGCAATTGGTCAGCTTTTCGATGTGGACAGAAGCGTTGTCACAAAGCACTTAAAAAAAATTTATGAAAGCGATGAATTGTCTGAGGATTCAACTTGTGCAAATTTTGCACAAGTTGCGGATAATGGGAAAACCTATCAATATAAATTTTATTCGTTGTCTGCCATAATTGCCGTTGGATATCGTGTTAACTCTGTCAGAGCAACTCAGTTCCGGCAATGGGCAACGAAAGTGCTGGATACGTTTACAAAGCAGGGATATATTTTAGATAAGAGCAGATTAATTAACGGTCAGGTCTTTGACCAGGATTATTTCGATCACTTGATTTCTGAGATACAGGAGATTCGAGCCAGTGAACGCCGTTTCTATCAAAAGATTACGGATATCTACGCTACTGCTGTTGATTATTCTCCTGAGAGCCAAACCACAAAAGAGTTCTTTGCGACAGTACAGAATAAGATGCACTATGCGGTTCATGGAAATACTGCGGCGGAGGTTATTGTAGCAAGGGCAGACCACACAAAGAGACATATGGGATTAACTTCATGGCGTAATGCTCCTGATGGGAAAATAGTAAAAGCGGATGTTTCCATTGCTAAAAATTATTTATCCACTGATGAAATGCAAGAACTAAATGAGATTGTTACGATGTATTTGGACTATGCCACAAGGCAGGCCAGACGGCATATCCCTATGACAATGGCGGATTGGGCTTCAAAACTGGATGCCTTTTTGCAATTCAACGATGCAGAAGTTCTGCAAAATAACGGGAAAGTTACTGCTGCGATTGCAAGATCCTTTGCTGAAAGTGAATTTGAACAGTATCGTATTCTTCAGGATCGTCTGTATCAAAGTGATTTTGATCGTTTTGTAGCAAGCACAGAAGAAATAAGCGACTAAAGGCAGAAAATACCCGCCATCAGCCATACAGCTGATAACGGGTATTTTATTAATTCTAGTGTGCCTGGCGGCGCACGTTTCTTAAGGGTGAAAGTCCCGAATCCGCCCGG
>CAMMBV010000026.1 GCA_946494335.1 uncultured Ruminococcus sp.
AACTCCTGCGAGGAAGTATATGAGTGCAACGAATAGCGAGGAATCCGAAGGATTCCGAGCCTGGCATTCGGAGCGTAGTTTTTGTATAACAGCCCCCTGACCGGGAAACAAAACTTGAGGAAAGACTGGACAGGGGAAGAAAAGAGCAGAACACCACCCCGGAAAAAGGTATTGCCGGGGCGGTGTTTATGAAGATATCCCCGTCAGGGGGTAGAAAATTCAATAATTATATTGTATAATTATAGAAAAATTTATAAGGAGGCTAATGGAATGCCGTTTAATTTTAAACCACAAAAGTTTAATGCATCCATCAAAACCGTTGAGATTGGATGCGGAGACAAAGCAATCAAATTAGGAGGAGAAAGTGTATTCCCCTTCTATACATTTGACGGACCGATTGAGAACGCACCGAAGGTAGGTGTGGAAATCACAGATATGGGTCTGATCAACGCAACACCCGAGTTAATCGCATATTATGGTGAAGGTGCATCCATGGCAGATATGGCTAAAAAAGCTGCTGCAATGGAAGGCGCTGATTTCGTTTACCTGAGCCTGGAAGGCGGAGATCCCAACGGTGAGAACAAATCCATCGAAGATCTAGTTGCAGTTGTAAAAGAAGTTGCAGATGCAATCGATGCTCCGCTGGTAGTTGCAGGATGTAAAAATGTTGAAAAAGACGCTGAGCTGCTTCCGAAGGTAGCAGAAGCTCTTCAGGGAAAAAATGTTGTTATCATGCCGGCTAAAGAAGAAAACTACAAAGCTGTCGGCGCAGCAGCAGGCCTTGCATACAATCAGAAGCTGGGCGCTGAGTCTGCAGTTGATATCAACCTTGCAAAACAGCTGAACGTAGTAACAACACAGCTGGGTGTTAAAGCAGACAGCATTGTTATGAACGTTGGTACTGCAACCGCTGGTTATGGTTATGAGTACGTAGTTTCTACAATGGACAGAATTAAAGCAGCAGCTTTGTCACAGGACGATGCTATGCTTCAGATGCCTATCCTCACACCGGTTGCTTCCGAGACATGGAATGTAAAAGAGTCCATGGCTTCAGAAGAGGATGCGCCGGAATGGGGCTCCAGAGAGGAAAGAGGAATCTCAATGGAAATCATGACAGCGGCTGCTGACCTGGTATCCGGATCAAATGCTGTAGTTTTACAACATCCTCAGTCCGTTGCAACTATTTCAAAAATGATTAAAGAATTAGTATAATCATATAAAAACAGGAGGATAAAAAAACATGGCATTATCAGGTATTCAAATATTTAAAATGACACCAAAGAAAAACTGTAAGGAGTGCGGAAGCCCGACATGTATGGCTTTCTCAATGAAAGTTGCTCAGGGTGCAGTTGATATTTCTGCATGCCCTTACATGTCAGAAGAAGCTCTGGCTTCACTGGCAGCAGCTACAGCACCGCCAATGAAAACCATTAAAGTGGGTACAGGCGAAGGCGAATATACTCTGGGCGGAGAAACAGTTCTCTACAGACATGAAAAAACTTTTGTGAGCAAAACAAGATATGCAGTAGCTCTTTGCAGCTGCATGGATGATGCTGAAATCGATGCAAAAATCGCAGCAATTCCTGCTGTAGACTATGAACGTATCGGCGAAAGAATGCATGTGGAAATGGTTTACGTAAACTATGACGCAGCTTCAGGCGCAGATAAATACGTTGCATTGGTGAAAAAAGCGGCGGCTACAGGAAAAACTCTCGTTCTGGGATGTGATGATGTAGAAGTTGCCAAAGCAGCTCTTGCAGAATGTAAGGACGGAAAACCGGTATTAAACGGTGCAAATGCTTCCAACTACGAAGCTATGAGCGCAGTAGCAAAAGAAGCAGGCGTAGTACTGGGCGTTTCCGGAGCTGATATCAACGAACTGTATGATACAGTAGCGGCACTGGAAAAACTGGACAACAAAGATCTTGTACTTGATGTTACAGGAGCAACCATTAAAGATACTTTTGCAAATGCAGTAAAAGTAAGACGTGCAGCTTTGAAAGATGAAGACAGAACATTCGGATATCCTTCCATCGTAAATCTGGTTAAAGTTGCCAAAGGCGACAAATACATGCAGGAAGCTCTGTCTGCTGTATTTACCATGAAATACGGCTCAATCGTAGTTATGGAAGAAATGGGCTATGCAGAGGCTCTGCCGCTGTTCGGTCTGCGTCAGAACGTATTTACCGATCCGCAGAAACCGATGACAGTTGACACAGGCATCTATCCGCTGAACGGCGCTGATGAAAACTCCATCTGCCTGACAACGGTTGACTTTGCTCTTACATACTTCCTTGTTTCCGGCGAGCTGGAAAGATCCGGTGTTCCGGTCAACATGATCATCAGCGATGCAGGCGGACTTTCCGTACTGACAGCTTGGGCTGCAGGAAAACTTTCTTCTTCCTCCATCTCCAAGTTCATCACTGAGAACGTAGCTGACAAGGTAAAATCCAGAAAACTGATCATTCCTGGTAAAGTTGCAGTCCTGAAAGGTGATCTGGAAGCTAAATTACCGGATTGGGAAATCATCGTTGCTCCTAACGAAGCAGTTCAGCTGGTTAAATTCCTGAAAGATATGAAGGAGAACGGCCAGTTATAATCAGCGTTACCGCTGAATGAAAAAGGAGGTTTTTTATAAAGCCTCCTTTTATAAGATAAAAAGGCTATTAGAAAAGGAGAAAAAACATGGCAAAATTTGTAACAATCGGCGAAAGAATTCACTGTATTTCACCTGCAATCAAAGAGGCTTTTGCTACACGCAATCCGGAAGCAATCCTGAAACGTGCCAAAGAGCAGCTGGATGCCGGAGCAACTTATCTGGACGTTAACATCGGACCGGCAGAAAGTGATGGACCGGAACTGATGCAGTGGGCAGTTAAACTGCTGCAGGAAAACTTTGACAATGTTCCGCTGGCACTGGATACAGCCAACAAAGCTGCTATTGAGGCAGGTATCGCTGTATACAACAGAGCTAAAGGAAAACCCATCGTTAACTCTGCAGATGCAGGTGACAGAATCAGCTACATTGATCTGGCTGCTGCAAACGATGCAATTGTTATCGCACTTTGCTCCAATGGACCGATCGCTGCAGACAATGACGAGCGTATGGTACATTGCCAGACAATGCTTGAGCATGGTATGATGCTGGGCATGGAGCCTACAGATCTGTGGTTTGACCCGCTGTTCGTAGTAGTAAAAGGTATGCAGGACAAACAGATGGAAGTTCTGGAAGCAATTAAAATGTTCAGCGATATGGGTCTGAACTCAACAGGTGGTCTTTCCAATAACTCCAATGGTATGCCGAAACACATCAGACCGATTATGGACGCAGCATTAGTTGCTATGTGTATGATGCAGGGTCTTACTTCAGCAATTGTAAATCCCTGTGATCAGAGACTGATGGAAACCATCAAGTCCTGTGATGTATTTAAGAACAATACTCTGTATGCAGATTCTTACCTGGAACTGTAATCAGTTATTAAGAGGCTGAATCTTATGTTCAAAGTGACTTTTAAGTTTGAAAGTGGCGAAGCGGTGGAAACCTTCGCCACTTCCGGTGAAAACCTTCTTGAGGTAGCAAGAAAAACAAATGTAGCTATCGATGCCCCCTGTTCCGGAAATGCTTCCTGTGGGAAGTGCCGTGTAAAGCTTGTGGGCGGCGAACTGGAATCAAAGAAAACCCGTCATATTACCGATGAGGAATATGAGCAGGGATGGCGTCTGGCCTGTGTAAGCACAATCGAAGCGGACGTGGAAGTTTTGGTTCCGGACATTGCTTCGGCTTACCGGAGCAGAATGAAAGTTGCGGATTTAAGTTCACCAGATGAGGTCGCTATTTTTGAAAAAACGAAGCAGGGACTGGAAGAAGCAGGGATCGATCTGCATAACAGTCTTCGGACTGTCAGAGTAGTGATGGATGTTCCTACTCTGGATGATACCATGCCGGATAATGAAAGACTGGTTCGTGCGTTAAAGAAAGAACTGAACACAGATGTGGTCAGTCTGCCTTATTACGTAATGAGAAGGCTGCCGGATGTTCTGCGCAGCAGCGATTTTGATGTGCAGTGTGTCATTCGTACAGCTGCTAATGGTCATATTTTTGTATATGACGTGTTTGAAAAAGATGTGGATGTGGTGATTGGCGGCCTTGCAGTTGACATCGGTACGACAACGGTGTCAGGTTTGATCATCAACATGGAAACCGGAGAGATTATCGGCAAAGCTTCCAGCGGAAACGGTCAGATACGATACGGCGCCGATGTCATCAACCGCATCATTGAATCGACAAAACCGGGAGGACAGGACCGGCTTCAGAATGCTGTGATTCAGGAAACGATAAATCCGATGATCGAGCAGATGTGCCGCGCCAGCGGATTTGATTCCAGACATATTTATCGGATGTGTGTGGCGGGCAATACGACAATGAATCATCTGTTTTCCGGTATTAACGCAGACCATCTGAGGATGGAGCCGTATATTCCTGCTTTCTTTAAGACAAACTCCTTTTTTGCTTCGGATCTGGATATTCATATTAACCCGGATGCTCACATTATCGTTGCACCCAATATCGGAAGTTATGTGGGTGGCGATATCACGGCAGGCACACTGGTAAGTATGATCTGGAACCGTCCGGAGTTTTCTCTGTTTATTGATCTTGGTACCAACGGTGAGCTGGTATTTGGAAATTCGGAATTTATGATGAGTTGTGCCTGTTCTGCAGGTCCTGCCTTTGAGGGCGGCGATATCAGCTGTGGAATGCGTGCGACAGACGGGGCAATTGAAGCCTGTGTGATTGATAAGGATACAATGGAACCCACATTTGAAGTGATCGGCAAAGAAGGCGAAAAGCCTGTCGGCCTGTGCGGTTCTGGTATTATCGATGTGATCAGTGAACTTTACCGCTGTGAAATTATCAATCCCAAAGGAAAATTTATCCGGGAAGGCAGACGTGTCCGCCATGATAAATATGGCATGGGCAGTTATGTACTGGCTTTCCAGGAGGATGCAGCTTCTGTAAAAGATATTGAAATTACAGAAGTGGATATTGACAATTTTATTCGCGCCAAGGGAGCGATTTTCTCTGCAGTCCGCACTATGCTGGATTCTCTTGGATTTGATGTATCCATGGTGGAGGATGTTTACGTGGCAGGCGGTATCGGCAGCGGAATCAACATGCGCAATGCTGTGAATATCGGCATGCTGCCGGATATTCCGATGGAGAAATTCCATTATATCGGCAATTCGTCCCTTTCCGGTGCGTACGCCATGCTTCTGTCTACAGAGGCGGAAAAGAAAACCTATGAAGTTGCTGCCAATATGACATATATGGAATTAAGTGCAGTTCCCACTTATATGGATGAATTTATAGCATCCTGTTTCATCCCCCATACGGATACAACATTGTTTCCGTCAGTGACATTAAAGTAGGCATTTGAGGTGACTATGGTATTAAATTATGATAAAGACAGCAAAGAACGGATTCCTTATGAATACTATCTGGAACGGTATCAAAAGGAGGATCCTGCTGCAATCAGTGAAAGAACTCAGATTCCCTATGATGAGACGGCAGGTGTATTTACACTGCGCCTGATGGGATGTACTTATAAAATTTCCTGGCCGGATTATAAAGTTACGGCTGTAGAAGAGGAAGTGATTCGCCATTATCCTCTGGAGAGCGCGGCGAATGCCAGAATTCTGGTGTTGCGTTATCTTCTGGAGGGAACGGCAGCGCCCGCTTGCGGAAAGTTTCTCACATACAGGGAGATGCCCTGGGGTGAGGTGTATTTCCGGCAGTTTCAGGGCCGCTGTATTTTCCGGCTGGCTTATGGTTTTGGAAATAAGCTGGATCAGTTTCAGAAAATCATGGAAAGGCTTGGGGGTACCAGGATTGAATATGGGGATTGTGCGTATGAATTTGAATTTATGAACAATCTTCGTATGCGCTTCATTTTGTGGGCCGGAGACGATGAATTTCCGCCTTCCGCGCAGATCCTGTTTGCTGATAATTTCTCTGCGGCTTTCCATGGAGAAGATATGGCTGTCGTTGGCGATGTGTCGATTGGCGTTTTAAAAGCCCTGAGTGTACAGTAAAGAATTAAATGGACGTTGTAAATTCACGTGATACCCGGTATGACTGAATCTTGCAGCGTCCTTTTATCATCTGCCTGTTATATAATTTTATAAAAGGATGGAAAAAGAAAAATCTGACGAATGTTATAAAAATATATGGAAAAGTAGTAAAATCTAATGGAAATTTTCCCGCAGACGTATTATGATTGTATGGATGAGACAATGAAAAAGGAGAATTAAAGAAGGAGTATTAAAATGGAATTATCTACATTACCGTGCAATGAGTTTGTGGACGTACTGGCATCGAAAGCCGCAGTACCCGGCGGCGGCGGAGCTTCCGCTTTGGTGGCGGCAATCGGAACGGCCCTTGGCAATATGGTGGGTTCTCTGACCGTGGGAAAGAAAAAGTATATTGATATAGAGGAGGAGATGTGGGCGCTGAAAGCCAGATGCGATATTATGCAGAATCAGCTTTTAAGTCTGGTGGAACGGGACGCTGAATTTTTTGAGCCTCTTTCCAAAGCCTACGGTATGCCAAAGGATACGGAAGAGCAGAGGGCGGAAAAAGAGCGGGTGATGGAAATAGCGCTGAAGGAAGCCTGTACTGTACCCATGGAAATCATGGCTTCCTGCTGTGAAGCCATTGACATCATAGCAGATTTTGCGGGAAAAGGCTCTGCCCTTGCCATCAGTGACGCCGGAGTGGGAATCGAATTCTGCAAGGCGGCCTTAAAGGGCGCCAGCCTGAATGTTTATATTAATACGAAAGCCATGAAAGACAGAGAATATGCGGAAATGCTGAATGCAAAATGTGATGCCATGCTGGACTATTACCCGAAAAAGGCAGAACGTGTTTACAATGAAGTGTTGAATCGCTTAAAATAAATGGAGGAAATGTGGTATGGCAAAACAGTTACTGGGAAAAGAAGTGACAGCTGCGCTGAATGAGCGCATCAAAGGCAATGTGGACATGCTGAAGGAAAAAGGGATCACGCCTGTGCTTGGAATTGTCAGAGTGGGGGAGCGTCCCGACGATCTCTCCTACGAACGGGGAGCAGTGAAACGGTGTGAAACGCTTGGAGTAGGATATGAGAAATTTCTGCTTCCGGAATCCGTATCCCAGGAAGAGCTTATGAAAACGATCCGGGAAGTAAATGAGAGGGAAGACATTCATGGCGTGCTGATTTTCCGTCCTCTGCCGAAGCACCTGAATGAGAAAGAGGTGATTCAGGCGCTGGCGCCCCAAAAGGATGTGGACGGCATTACCGACGGTTCTATGGTGGGTGTATTTACCAGCACGCCCCAGGGTTTTCCACCCTGTACGCCCCAGGCATGTATGGAGATTCTGGATCATTACGGAATCGACTGCACAGGGAAAAAGGCAGTTGTGGTAGGGCGAAGCCTGGTGGTAGGAAAACCGGCTGCCATGATGCTGCTGAAGAAAAATGCTACTGTAACCATCTGTCATACCAGAACGAAGGATATGCCATCTGTTGTGAAGGAGGCGGATATCGTGATCGTGGCGGCAGGCCGTGCCGGCGTGGTAGACGATACGTATCTGTCCCCGGGCCAGATCGTTATTGATGTGGGAATCAACGTGAATGAAGAGGGAAAACTCTGCGGAGATGTTGACTATGCGAAGGCAGAGCCGGTGGTGGAGGCCATCACACCGGTTCCAGGCGGCGTGGGAAGTGTGACTACATCGGTTCTGGTCGGGCATGTGGTGGAGGCCGCAATGCGAAGATGCGAAGAGTAAGGAGGAGACGTTATGCTGGAACAGTCATATTACGATGTGACGGACGGAATTATTGAACAGTATGGAAAAAAAGCCAGTTCTCTGATCCCTGTTATGCAGGATATCCAGGCAAAATACCGGTACCTGCCCGGAGAATTGTTGACTTACGTGGCCAGACAGATTGGAGTGACGGAGGCGAAAGCCTACAGTGTCGCTACTTTCTATGAGAATTTTTCCTTTGAGCCCAAAGGAAAGTATATCATCAAGGTTTGTGACGGAACTGCCTGCCATGTGAAAAAATCTATACCGGTACTTGAGGCGCTTTACAGTGAACTTGGACTTTCCAAGAAAAAGAAAACCACGGATGATATGCTTTTTACTGTGGAAACGGTCTCCTGTCTGGGAGCCTGCGGTCTGGCGCCTACCATGACCATTAATGACGAAGTATATCCCAAGATGACGCCGGAAAAGGCCGTTGCAGTCATTCGCGAATTGAGAGGTGATAGCAAATGATTCTGAAAGATAAAAATGATCTGCTGGAAGTTCAGAAAGCGGCCGAAAAGGAAATCAAGTCTTATGACTGCCGGATTCTTGTCTGTTCCGGTACGGGCTGTGTGGCTTCCGGATCGGAAAAAATTTATGAGAAATTCCAGGAACTGGCCAGGAACATTCCGGGAGTTGTACTGGAGTTTGCTCCCCATGACGGCGGCGCCCATGTGGGAATCAAGAAAACCGGCTGTCAGGGTTTCTGCGAACTGGGACCTCTCGTGCGGATTCAGAAAAAAGATGTTACGATTCAGTATATAAAAGTACAGCAGGATGACTGCGTGGAGATCGTTGAAAAGAGCGTCCTGAAGGATGAGGTGATAGAGCGGCTGCTCTATCATCAGGGAGAAAAAGCATACCGTCATCCGGAGGACATTCCGTTTATTGCAAAACAGACGCGTATCGTTCTTGAAAACTGTGGAAAATATGATGCACAGTCTCTTAATGAGTATATGGCTTCCGGCGGCTTTAAAGCGCTTGAAAAAGCACTCTTTGAAATGAAGCCGGAAGATGTGGTGGAGGAAGTTGACAAATCCGGTCTCCGGGGAAGAGGCGGCGGAGGATTCCCTGCCGGAAGAAAATGGAAACAGGTTTCTTCTCAGGAAGAAAAGGAACGATATGTGGTGTGCAATGGAGACGAAGGCGATCCGGGAGCATTTATGGACGGCTCCGTTATGGAAGGGGACCCCTACAAGCTGCTGGAAGGTATGATGATCGCCGGCTATGCGGTGGGTTCTCAGAACGGATACATATATGTGCGTGCGGAGTATCCTCTTTCGGTGGCCAGACTGCGGTATGCCATCAAAGAGCTGGAAAAGGCGGGTCTTCTGGGCGATCATATTCTGGGTACTGATTTCTCTTTCCATCTTCATATCAACAGAGGAGCCGGTGCTTTTGTCTGCGGAGAGGGAAGCGCCCTGACCGCATCCATAGAGGGAAACAGAGGAATGCCAAGGACCAAGCCGCCCAGAACGGTGGATCAGGGTCTGTGGGCCAAACCGACAGTGCTCAATAACGTGGAAACTTATGCCAATGTGCCGAAAATTATTTTAAAGGGTGCAGACTGGTTCCGCACAATCGGTTCAGAAAAAAGTCCCGGCACAAAAACCTTCTCCATCACCGGCGCTATAGAAAATACCGGTCTGATTGAGGTTCCCATGGGTACGACCCTTCGGGAAATCATATACGACATTGGAGGCGGTCTGAAAGGCGGCGCTGAATTTAAAGCCGTTCAGATCGGAGGGCCATCTGGAGGCTGTCTGACCAAAGAGCATCTGGATGTAGGACTGGATTTTGATTCCGTAAAGAAATACAATGCTATCGTAGGATCCGGCGGACTGGTTGTCATGGATGAAAATACGTGTATGGTGGAAGTGGCCCGGTTCTTCATGAGCTTTACCCAGAGAGAATCCTGCGGAAAATGTACACCCTGCCGTATCGGCACAAAGCGTATGCTGGAGATTCTGGAACGGATTGTGGCCGGCAAGGGAAAAGTGGAGGATCTGGATCGTCTGGAAGAGATCGCGGAATTTGTCAAGACCAACTCTTTGTGCGGCCTTGGAAAGAGCGCTCCGCTTCCGGTAATCAGTACACTGCGGACTTTCCGGGATGAATATATGGAACATATTGTGGATAAGCGGTGTAAATCTCATACCTGTCAGGCGCTGAAACAGTACCGGATTGATCCTGACAAGTGTAAAGGATGTACCAAATGTGCCAGAGAATGTCCGGTGGGAGCCATTACCGGCGAGAAGAAACAGCCCCATCAGATTGACCAGACGAAATGTATCCGCTGCGGCGCCTGTATGGAAGGCTGTAATTTCGGCGCAGTGTATGTGGAGTAAGGAGGAGAGACTATGATTCATGCAGTCATCGATGGAATCCCTGTGGAAGTGGAGAAAGGGACTACAATTCTGCAGGCCGCCGAGTCTGTCGGCATAAAGATTCCTACGTTGTGTTATATCAAAGGGCTGATGCCGGACGGTTCCTGCCGTATGTGTATGGTGGAGATCGAGAACCGGGGCTGGAGCAAACTGGATACGGCCTGTTCCGCCCACGTTTCAGAGGGGGACGTGATTCAGACCAAAAGTGAAAAGGTAATTGCATCCAGAAGAGGGGTGCTGGATCTGCTGCTTTCCAATCATAAGACGGACTGTTTCTCCTGTGCGGGAAACGGTTCCTGCAAGCTGCAGGATTATTGCTATGAATACGGGGTGGATAAAACCAGTTATGAGGGAGAGATGACAGAATTTCCAGTGGACGATTCCAATCCCTTCTTTACCTATGATCCCAATCTGTGTATCCTGTGTCATCGCTGCGTCAACACCTGCAACAAAATCGTAGGCAGAGGCGCCATTGATACAGCGGAAAGAGGGTTTAATTCCATTATTTCCACTCCCTTTGGAGTTCCTTTAAGGGAAAGCTCCTGTGAGTCCTGCGGAAACTGTGTGGCGGCATGTCCAACCGGAGCGCTGAGTTCAAAACGCCAAAAAGAATACCGCCCCTGGCAGGTGGAGAAAAAGGTTCTGACCACATGTCCCCATTGTGCCACAGGATGTCAGTATTATCTGATTGTAAAGGATGGAAAGATTGTGGACACCCAGGCGGCAGACGGACCTTCCAACAAAGGGCTGCTCTGTGTGAAGGGACGTTCCGGTTCCTTTGACTTCGTCCATTCACCGGAGAGGCTGACACATCCCCTGATTAAAAACAAAGAGACGGGAGAATTTGAACAGGCCAGCTGGGAAGAAGCGCTGGATCTGGTAGCTTCCAAATTCCTGGAGATCAAGAAAAAATACGGACCTGACGCTTTAGCGGGATTTGCCTGCTCCAGATCTCCCAATGAAGATATCTATATGATGCAGAAGCTGGTTCGCTGTGCTTTTGAGACGAACAACGTGGACAACTGCGCCCGTGTCTGTCACTCAGCTTCTGTGGCCGGACTGGCCATGACGCTGGGCTCCGGAGCCATGACAAATCCTATCGCTGATATCACACAGAAGCCTGACGTGATTATGCTGGTGGGTTCCAACCCGGAGGAGGCTCATCCTGTGGTTGGCATGCAGATTCGCCAGGCAGTACAGCGGGGCTGTAAAATTATCGTGGTGGATCCCAGGGATATCGATCTTGCCAAACATGCGGATATCCATCTGAAGCTCAGACCGGGAACCAACGTGGCATTTGCCAACGGCATGATGCATGTGATTATCGAAGAAGGCCTTCAGGATATGAAGTTCATCGAAGAGCGTACGGAAGGATATGAAAAGATAAAAGAAATTGTCAAAGAGTATACACCGGAGAAAGTGGGAGAAATCTGCCATATTGATCCGGAAGATTTAAGAAAAGCCGCGAGAATGTATGCCAAAGCGGACAAAGCTCCTATCATCTACTGCCTGGGCGTGACGGAGCACTCCACAGGAACAGAAGGCGTTATGTCCATGTCCAACATGGCCATGCTGGTAGGCAAGCTGGGAAGAGAAGGCTGCGGCGTCAATCCTCTCCGCGGACAGAATAACGTACAGGGTGCCTGCGATATGGGAGCTCTGCCGGGAGATTTTCCGGGTTATCAGAAAGTGGCCAATCCGGAGGTGATTGCCAAGTTTGAAAAAGCCTGGGGCAAGAAACTTAATCCCAATCCCGGCACACACGCCACAGATATCTGGCCGGCAGCTATACGGGGCGAGGTAAAGGGATTGTATATTTTCGGTGAGGACCCCATCGTGACAGATCCGGATACCGCCCACATCATCAAAGCTCTGGAATCACTGGAGTTTGTGGTAATGAATGAATTGTTCATGACGGAGACAGCGCAGTATGCCGATGTTATCCTTCCAGGCGTCAGCTATGCGGAAAAAGAAGGAACCTTCACCAATACGGAGCGGCGTGTACAGCGGGTGCGAAAAGCCGTGACAATCCCGGGAGAGGCAAGACCGGATACGGAGATCTTTATCGATATCATGAACCGGATGGGATATCCCCAGCCTTACCTGACGCCGGCTCAGATCATGGATGAGATTGCTTCTGTAACGCCCAGTTTCGGGGGAATCAGCCATGCCAGACTGGATGCGGGAGAGACGCTGCAGTGGCCCTGTCCGTCAAAAGACCATCCGGGAACGCCCATCATGCATGTGGGCAGATTTGCCAGAGGACTGGGCTGGTTTTATCCGGCGGAATATGTGCCCTCTGCAGAGCTTCCCGATGAAGAATATCCGATTATCCTGATGACAGGTCGTATCCTTTATCATTACACCACAAGAGCTATGACAGGTAAAACGCCGGGTCTGATGGAGATTGAAGGAAAATCCTTTATTGAGATGAATTATAAAGATGCGGACGCCATCGGTGTGAAGAATGGAGACAAGGTCAAAATTTCTTCCCGCCGCGGACAGATTGTTTCCACAGCCCGTGTAGGAAGAAAAGTATCCCAGGGTGAGTCCTGGATGCCCTTCCATTTTCCGGATGGAAATGCAAACTGGCTGACCAACCCGGCTCTTGACAAATATGCAAGGATACCGGAATATAAAGTATGTGCTGTAAAGATTGAAAAAGCGTGACAGAAAGGAAAGGGGAGAAGAGAATGTATCCGGAACGGGTAGAGCTGGAAGAGGGATTGAATCTGCTGCTTAAAGTGGGGCGGCAGACAGACATAGAAGAGGTTCCGGTTGCAGAAGCAAACGAGAGGGTGCTGGCGGAGAATATTATTTCAAAGGAAAACATACCGCCCTTTGACCGCTCCCCCTATGACGGTTATGCGCTGATTGCAGCGGATACCGTGTGTGCATCAAAAGAGAATCCTGTCACCCTTTCCATTGTGGAGGAGATTCCGGCAGGCCATGCTCCGGTTTGCAGACTGAAACCGGGGCAGGCAGCAAAAATACTGACGGGGGCGCCTGTGCCATCAGGCGCCACTGCCGTCATAAAGTATGAAGATACCAGCTTTACGAAAGATACTGTTACCGTTTTCACTCCCTGTAAAGAGGGGAGCAATATCGTGCTCACCGGTGAGGATGTAAAAGAAGGAGAGCTGGTGGTGGAGAAAGGCAGAAAGCTTTCACCGGCTCTGACAGGTCTGATGGCCGGTCTGGGATATGAAAGGGTACTGGTTTATCGACGGCTTAAGGCAGCGCTTTTAAGTACGGGGGATGAACTGATCCCTGTAGGAGAGCAGCCCGGACCGGGAAAAATCAGAAACAGCAGTATCTATACACTGGCAGCTTATCTTCGGCAGTGGAATGTAACGGCAAGCGTGATGGGCATAGAAAAAGACCATGCACAAAGAATAGCGGAAAAGATCAGGGAAGGCCTTAATAGTAATGATCTGATGTTTACTACGGGAGGCGTCTCCGTGGGAGATTATGATATGGTGCTGGAAGCGCTGAAGCTTCTGGGCGCGGATGTTTTATTCTGGAAGGTACGGATGAAGCCGGGAATGGCTTTTGTGGGAGCCGTTTATGACGGAAAACCCATACTGGCGCTGTCCGGAAACCCATCGGCAGCGGCCGTTTCGCTTTTTCTGCTGGGAAAACCGCTGATAAGAAAAATGTCCGGAAGAACGGATTACCGTACGGCGGAAATTCAGGTACGCATGCTGGAGGATTTTCCGAAGAAAAGCCCTTCCAGGCGGTTTCTTCCGGGGACACTGGAAATTGTGGACGGGCAGGCGTGGATACGGTTTGCCAAAAAGCAGGGAAACGGCATGCTCAATCCCATGCGGGACTGTGAGATTCTGGGGGAAATAAAAGCAGGGAGCCCGCCCATGAAAAAGGGAAGTATTATCAGGGCCTACCGCTTTTTCTGAAAAGAGGCGAAGAAGAGCAGATGAATCAGTTGGTGAGCGCCGGTATACTGGCCGGTGGGAAAAGCAGCAGGATGGGCCGGGATAAATCCAGTCTGGTTCTGGGAAAGATGACATTTTTGGAACGGGCGGCGGATGCCTGTAAGGACCTGCACTCTGTATGCGTTTCGGTGGATGATATTTCCAGATTCAAAGATATGAATTATCCCATGGTGGAAGATGAGGTAAAGGAATTTGGTCCGGTGGAGGGCATTTATCAGCTGCTGAAAGTGTCCAAAACGCCCTATGTGCTGGTAATAGCCACAGATATGCCTTTTTTAAACCGGGAGTTTGTCAATCGCCTGGCGGATTGCGCGACGGGTGAGGAGGACTGTGTGATTTTAACCTGTGAGGGAAAACTGCAGCCGCTGTGCAGCGTTTACAAAAAAAGCATTCTGCCTGTGCTGAAGAAGATGCGTGAGGAACAGGAGCATAAAGTGAGGGCGCTGTATTCCAGGGTCAGCGTACGGTATGTGGATGCGCTGAAACTGGGAGGAGGGCTGGATTTGCTGAAAAATATCAATACCCGGGATGAATATGATGAGACAGTTAAAAGATTTTTATGAAGAAATGAGAGGGTGTCTTGCAAAGGCCCCTCTTTTTGTCCTGTATCTGGATGGACTGGGATACTATATGTATGAACATGCTTTAAGAAATGGAAAAATTTCTGATCTTAAGGAAAGGTATCAGGTGGAGCCGGTACAGACCGTGGCGCCGCCTGTGACAAACGCTGCCATGGCTACCATACTTACCGGCTGCCTGCCCAGACAGCATGAAATCTGCAGCAGGAAAGAACATGTGCCGAAGGTTCCCACAATTTTCCGGGAATGGGGGCACAGGGCAGTCTGCCTGGAGGGGGATTCTGTGATTGTGCAGACGGAGATTTTACCCAGACTGCATACCGCCAGAAGTGGAAAAACGGCGGATGAATGGATTTTTCGTTCTGCATTAAAGGAAATAGAAAAAGGCGCCTATTTTATTTTTGCTCATTTTCATGGGATTGATGATGCGGCTCATCTGTGGGGGCCATACGCAGAAGAAACTCTGGAGGAGATAGAGAAAAAAGACAGGATAGCGGGTATGATTGCAGAGCGCTTCCGGGGGCAGGTTCTGCTGATCAGCGATCATGGTCTTCATGAAGAAAATGGAGCGGGAAATCACGGCGGAATCTGCCGGGAGGATCTCACAGCCATATGGGGGAAGAAAAGATGAAACTGCCGCAGCATAAAAATAAAATCCAGATTACCGTGAAACGGATTGCAGACGGAAAAGAGAAAGAAGAGATATATACTGGGATTCCGGTAAGGGATCTTATAAGTGACTGGAGTGGAATTCTTCAGGCGGAGTTTGTAAGCAGCGACGGAATGATTACTGCCGTTTCAGCGGAGGAGATTTTGAACAGTTCCCGTCTGATTCTGTCAGAAGAACCCGGAGGCAGCACAGTACGGCTGATTGCAGGAGACGACGGGTATGGCCAACGCTGGTGCAAACACATAGAGACAGTCAGATTTGTGGAGGAAGAGTATTGAAAATCTGTACAATTGTGGGGATACGAAAATCAGGAAAAACAACGGTGGTGACCCAGCTGGTAAAGGAACTGAAAAAGCGGGGATACCGGGTTGGAACGGTAAAAACCGTCTTCTGCCCCAACTTTTCCATGGATCAGGAGGGAAGCAACACGGATCGCCATAAAAAGGCCGGAGCGGATATCATTGGGGTAAAGGGAAAGCGGGAGATGAACCTGATTTATCCAAAGGGAATGGACGATAATCAGTTTTTCAGGCTTTTTCCGGTGGATATTCTTCTGGTGGAGGGAGATTATGAGGCAGGTGTGCCCAGAATTGTCTGTGCCCACAAGAGGGAGGATGCGCTGGAAAGAATCAATGAGTTTACCGTGGCTGTCAGCGGAAGAGCAGCAAAAAAAGGTGAGATCTTTGACGATCTGCCGGTGTTTGACATATTAAAAGAGCCGGCGGCTGCGGCTGATCTGGTGGAAAAGCTTCCGGAGGTGACTTTTCCTATCCCGCTTCTTCAGACGCCCGGTGAAGTTTCAAACTTCTGCCAGTGCGGATGTCATAAAGCGGAGAAAAAATGCAGTTCCTTTCCGCAGGCCAATCCCCACGTTTTTGGAAGAAAGCATATATTCCTGACGGGGAAAAAGCAGGTGGGAAAGACCACCATTTTTAAGAAGGCTTTAGAAGAACGAAAAGCGCAGTTGTGCGGGTACTGTACTTTACCCTACGAGATAAACGGCGTACGAAAAGGTTTTTATCTGCACAGCCTGAAACCGGTGGAAGAATTTGAAAATGACAGTCCCATATCCGTAAGAGCAGGGGAACGCAGAAATTATCCGGTGACGGAAACATTTGAGACGCTGGGGACGGCAGTTTTAAAAGAGGCGCTTAAATCGGATGATTGGATGCTGGCCGATGAGGTGGGAAAACTGGAACGGGACGCCGTCCAGTTTCAGAAACTGTTTTTTGAGTGCCTGGACAAAAAAAGCATGGTGCTTGGCGTTCTTCAGGATACGGACACGCCTTTTGTGACAGCAATAAAAGAGAGGCCGGATGTGGAGGTCTGGGAAGTGACACAGGAAAACAGAGAATCCATCTATCACAGACTGTTAAAGAGACTGTGACGCGCATGTTCCGGAGAACTCATGCATATAGTAATACCATATAGCATGTGTAAGGAGGAACGAGGATGGATACATTTTCTGTTTACAAAGATATACAAGCCCGCACAGGCGGGCTGTTTCTGGCTGGTGTTGTAGGACCTGTAAGAACAGGAAAATCTACATTTATCAGAAGATTTATGGAAGTGCTGGCTTTGCCTGCCATGGAAGAAGCGCAGCGGTCGGAGATGAAGGACACTCTTCCGGTCAGCGGATCGGGAAAACTGATTACCACCGTAGAGCCTAAATTTGTACCGAAAGAGGCGGTGGAGATTGAACTGGGTGAGGATATTCGCGTTCGGCTGCGTCTGATCGACTGTGTGGGTTACATGGTGCCGGAGGCATCCGGAAATCTGGAGGACGGCAGAGAGCGGATGGTAAAGACACCCTGGTTTGATCATGAGATACCATTTCATCAGGCTGCGGAACTGGGCACACAGAAAGTAATCAGAGAGCATTCCACCATCGGTTTTCTTGTAACCTGCGACGGCTCCTTTGGTGAGATTCCAAGAGAAAATTATGTGGAAAGCGAGGAGCGGACAGCTGCGGAGCTGAAGGAGGCGGGAAAGCCTTTTCTGATTCTTCTGAATTCACAGAAACCGTATAAGGATGAGACGAAGCAGCTGGCATTAAAGCTTCAGGAAAAGTATCAGACCTGCGTCCTGCCGGTGAACTGCGAACAGCTGAGAAAAGAAGACGTTATCCGGATACTGGAGAAAATCCTGTATGAATTCCCCATACGTCAGATGGAGTTTTACATACCGAAGTGGGTGGAGCTGCTTCCTGTTACACATCAGCTGAAAGCA
Source organism: uncultured Ruminococcus sp. (assembly GCA_946494335.1). GTDB lineage: Bacteria > Bacillota > Clostridia > Lachnospirales > Lachnospiraceae > Ruminococcus_G. The sequence goes on from CAMMBV010000026.1 coordinate 17,664, forward strand.
GATCTGATATCACATATCCGGGAACTGATGCAGAACTATCATTATATCCGGGATATCAGCACGATGCCTCTTTCCATGGAAAGCGAATATGTAAGCAAGCTGGAAATGAGCAGCGTGGATTTGGCTACCGGCATTATTAAGGTGCGTGTGGAGATTGGGGAGAAATATTATTACCAGATGCTCAGTGAGATGACCGGGGTTGATATTGAAGGGGAGTATCAGCTGATTCACATTCTGAAGGAAATGTCGGCAATGAAACAGGAATATCTGAAAGTGCAAAGCGCAATGTCCTCTGTCAGGGGCTGCGGTTATGGAGTGGTGATTCCAGAAAAGGAAGAAATTGAACTGGAGGAACCGTCACTGATTCGACAGGGAAATAAATTCGGCGTTAAAATAAAATCAGCCAGTCCTTCCATTCATATGATCAAGGCAAATATTGAGACAGAGATAGCGCCTATCGTGGGAAGTGAAGAACAGGCGAAGGATCTGATTTCCTATATTAAAGAGAATGCCAGCCGGGAGGATGGCATATGGCAGACCAACATTTTCGGTAAATCCATCGAACAGCTGGTGGAGGACGGAATACGTACCAAGATAGCACAGATCAGTGAGGAGAGCCAGATAAAACTTCAGGATACCATGCAGAAAATTGTGAATGACAGCAAGGGCGGTCTGGTCTGTATTATCATTTGAAATTTTCCAGAATACGGCATTTACTGTAAATTGACATTCAGCAGGGAAACATATATAATAACGGCAGTGTATGGGTAAGATACACTGCCGTTTTGTTTCTGTGCGATACGCCCGGCAGTCGCCTGCCGGGATCAGATGAATCAGTTTAAATAAGGAGTATATTAATGAAAGGGATAAAAGTAAGACTGCTGGCAGGGGTACTGGCAGTATGTATGGCGGCACCGCAGACAGCATGGGGAGCAGGCGATGATCTGTCTGCGTCAGAGACGGTCAGCAGCAGCTCGCTGGATCTGACGGAAGAAAAGGAAGAGCAGACCGGGGAAACGGCAGAAACGCTGCCGCAGGAAGTCCAGAAACAGGATACGGAGATGGAAAATCAGGATACTGACCGGGAGGAAACGGAAACCGTTTTGGACGAAGAAGATCAGGGGCAGCCTGAAGAGGATCCTTCCGAAGAAGATCAGGTGGAGCAGCCTTCCATACCGGAAAATCCAGAATGGTCGCCGGGCTGGTGTCAGGAAGAAGAGGGGATGCGGTACTACAATGAGGACGGTTCCTATACCCAGAATGATTTTCTCGCGCTGGAAGATTATTCTTATTATTTTGATGAAAACGGTTATCTGGTGACAGGCTGGCAGACAATTGAAGATGAGGTTTACTATTTTAAGAAGACAGGTCAGCCGGGAATTAAAGGAGCAATGTTTACCGGGTGGCAGAGTATCGGAGGCTATCGGTATTATTTCGGCACGGACGGTAAAATGGCGCTGGGTTGGCTGACTTACAAAGAAAAAGTATATTATCTGAAGCAGACCGGGGACTATGGAGTCAAAGGCCGGATGCTGAAGGGGTGGCAGAGTATCGGAGGTTACCGGTATCATTTTGACAGCACAGGCAGCATGAGCCTGGGCTGGCTGACCAGCAGCGGAAAAGTTTATTACCTTAAAAAAACGGGAGACGACGGAGTCAAAGGCCGGATGCTGAAGGGATGGCAGAGTATCGGAGGCTATCGGTATTATTTCGGCACGGACGGTAAAATGGCGCTGGGCTGGCAGACTTACGCAGGAAAAGTATATTACCTGAAGCAGACGGGAGATTATGGAATCAAAGGCCGGATGCTGAAGGGATGGCAGAGCATCGGAGGCAGCCGGTTCTATTTTGGCACGGATGGCAAAATGGCGTTGGGCTGGCTGAATTGCGCAGGAAAAGTATACTATCTGAAACAGACGGGAGACGACGGAGTCAAAGGCCGGATGCTGAAGGGATGGCAGAGCATCGGAGGCAGCCGGTTCTATTTTGGCACGGACGGCAAAATGGCATTGGGCTGGCTGAATTACAAAGGAAAAGTATACTACCTGAAGCAGACAGGAGACGGCGGAGTTAAAGGCCGAATGCTGACAGGGTGGCAGAACATCAGTGGAAAAACTTACTATTTTGGAAGCAGCGGAGCTATGGTCACGGGCTGGAAGGACATTGGAAAATACAGGTTTTACTTTAAAGCTACCGGCGCAAACGGTCTGAAAGGGCAGATGTTTACCGGAATGCAAAGCATTGCCCGGAAGAAATATTATTTCAAACAAACTGGATCTGCCGGGGTCAAAGGAGCCATGATGACCAATTATACATATAAGACAGGTGCGTCAGCGTACCATTTTGGAAGTGACGGAGTGGGCGAAAAACTGAAAATGTATACGTTGTCCTTTTACTCTGCCACAGGCTCGTCGGAATACACTAAACTGCGGGTAAAAGTGTATAAAGGAGAAAAATATAAACTTCCTGAAGTGCCCGACCGGCTGAATTACAGCGGCGTTGGCTGGAGTTTGAAAAAAAATGCCACAGTGGATTCGGCTGTTGAGCCAGGCGCAACCATAACTGTGACGGGAAACATGAAACTGTATGGATGCTGGGAAAAGGCCAAAAGCATTCAGTTCTTTTATAACAGCGGGACCGGGGAGTATTTAAGTCTCAGGGAAAATGTTACGGGGGATTCTCTGATACTGCCTGACTTAAAAAGTGCGTCCGGCTATACCTTCCTTGGATGGTCCGATAAACCAAAGCAAAACGCTTCGCCTAAATACCGGGCGGGTGAGAGGATTTCTGTTACAAAGGGAATGAAGCTGTATTCCGTTGTCATCAAAAATCCTGTTCCCGGACCGGAAAGTATTAATCAGAGTCAGGAATATGACAGAGTATTTTTTATCGGAGATTCCAGAACAGTGGGCATGCAGAATCAAATATCAGGTCTGGTTGATAATGTAACATTTATCTGCGAAAACCGGGTTCGTTTAGACTGGTTCAAAACCAACAGAGCCACTATTACAGAACAGATTAAAAGTGAAGAAGGGCGGATAGCAGTTATCTGGAATCTGGGAGTAAATGATCTGACATATAATTCTATGGCGGGTAACTGTCAGCTGACAGCAGATGCTTACATCAGCGAGATGGAACAGCTGGCAAAAGCGTTATCTGATGACGGGTTCGATCTGTATTTTATGTCAGTGAATCCGTTAAACGAGGCAGAATGTATGGAAAGCGGATGGGGAACGAGATCCGTCAAATGGTTACTGGATTTTAATTATCTGGTAAGGACAGGATTAAAAAGTTATCGGTATATCGACACCTATAATTATCTGATTAATACAGGTTTTCAGTTGACTGACGGACTTCATTACACACCGGCGGTGTACGGGAAAATATATAATAAAGCAATCGATACAATCGATTCCTATGCTGAAAGTTAGGAGTGTATAAAAGATGAAAAGTGGAAAGAGCATATTAGCCTGGATACTGGTGATCTGTCTGAGCGTACCTCAGATGGCATGGGGCGAGTCCCTGACAGAGAAAGTGGAAAAGGTTTCGGAAGAAGAAATGCAGCAGGAAGAGACAGCAGAAGAAGAAACCTGGCGGGGGGAAGAAATTACAGAAAAAGAGGATTTGGAAGAAGAAATCGAGAAGGAGGAAGAAGAACAGCAGGAAGAGGAGATTACAGAAGAGGAAATTACAGAAGAAGAAATTACAGAAGAAGAGACTTTGCAGGAAGATGTTCTGGATGAGAGTACGGAACAGACTGAGATGGAAACGATTGAACCATCTCTGGGAGCAGCGGCTGTAAAAAAAGGCTGGATAAAAGAAGAACAGGGAATTCGATACTATAACACAGATGGTTCTTATACAAAAGGTGATTTTCAGCAGATTGGCGGCAAAGATTTCTATTTTACTAAAAATGGTTATCTTGCAACGGGCTGGCAGGAAATCGGCGGAAAGCGGTATTATTTTCAAAGATCCGGACAGATGGGAACTCTTGGAAGAATGGTGACAGGCTGGCTGCTGAACGGCGGAAAAATCTATTATCTGAAAAAGACCGGTGACAAAGGTGTAAAAGGCAAGATGTTTACAGGCTGGGTAACCATCGGCGGAAAACGGTTTTATTTTGGAGACGATGGCGCCATGGCAACGGGCTGGCAGACCATAGACGGTAAGAATTATTATTTTAAAGCCAGCGGAAACTACGGAGTAAAGGGAGCTCGCTTTACCGGCGTACAGAATGTCAGCGGAAAGACTTACTGCTTTTCATCAGAGGGCGTGCTGCAGACCGGCTGGCAGACCATAGACGGCAAACGGTTCTATTTTCAAAAATCCGGGGGAGCAGGTGTCCTTGGAAGAATGGTGACAGGCTGGCTGTTGAATGGCGGTGAAATTTACTATCTGAAAAAGACCGGAGATAAAGGCGTAAAAGGCAGGATGTTTACAGGCTGGGTAACCATCGGCGGCAAAGATTTCTATTTTGGAACGGATGGAAAAATGCGTACGGGCTGGCAGAAAATAGGCAAATACTATTTCTATTTTAAAGCTACGGGGGACTACGGCGTAAAAGGTCAGATGTTTACAGGACTGCAGAAAATCGGCGGTAAAATTTATTATTTTAAACTGACAGGCGCCAGGGGAGTCAAAGGAGCCCGTTTTACAAACTATACATATACCGTAAACGGAAAAACCTATCATTTCGGCAGCGATGGTGTCGGAGTGGAGATAAACGGGGGATATGTTTACGCCACAGACCCGGAAAACGGGAAATCTTACAAGCTGGAATCAGAATTTTATACAGATCCCCAGATTGGGAACGGTTCCAATCAGGTGACACAGACGGAGTTTCTGGCGGCAGTGCTTTATACGGAAGCCGGAGACCAGGGCGTGGCCGGTCAGACTATGGTTGCAACGGTCATCTATAACCGTATGCTGAGAAATGATTTCCCTGACAGTATGAATTTTGTAATTTATGCTGCTTCCCAGTTTGAAGTGGCCAGAAACGGCACGCTGACGAAGCTTTTGGAAGGAATCCGGGACAATGATCCGGAGTCGCTGCGGAAAATCAATCAGTACGGCAGCATGGAAGCGGCACAGACGGCCACGGAGATTTATAATAATTATAAAAGCGGAAAAACCAGCAAACGGATCATACCGGGAGTGAGCGCGCTGAAAAACAAAGACTTCAGCTATGTTTTCTTTATGACCCACAAGGCATTTGCAGATCTGGGACTGGATGAGAAAAAATGTGATGTGTTTAAATACGAGGGTCATATTTTCTTTAAGAACTGGGTGAAATAATTCCGGGGTATTGTTGACAGTTTTCATAAAAACAACTATAATGTTGTATGGAAAATTTAAAGTTCACGGTCAATGGGGAAGCAGTTGAAGGTCCTGCGCAAGTCCGTTACTGTAAAAGCCAGATACCCATCCCGTGTCCGAACATATATGTTTGCGGCCACCGAAGATATATGAAAAAACAACAAACCGTTGTCTTTCAGTGGACAACGGTTTTATTTTGCTGACAGGAGGGAAAAATGGTCCCAAAAACAGGATTGGAAGACTATTTTATCATCAAAGACAAAAAGAAACTGCGGTATGGATATACGACGGGATCCTGTGCAGCGGCGGCAGCCAAAGGGGCAGCCTTCATGCTGTTGAAAAAAGAGGATCGAAAGGAAGTGTGTCTGATGACGCCCAAAGGGATTCTTCTTCATCTTGGTCTGGAGGATATACGCCGGGAAGAGGGGGAAGTTACCTGCGCCGTGAGAAAGGACGGCGGTGATGATCCTGATGCAACCAACGGGATTCTGATTTATGCATCGGTTAAGAAAAGTTCCCGGCCTGATATTGTTATTGACGGAGGAACCGGAGTAGGGCGGGTGACACGTCCCGGTCTTTCTCAGCCCGTGGGAGCAGCTGCCATCAACAGGGTTCCGAGGGAAATGATTACCCGTGAAGTGAGATCGGTCTGTGAAGAGTGCGGCTACACGGGCGGACTGGAGGTTAAGATCTTCGTGCCGGAGGGAGAAAAGATCGGAGCACGTACCTTTAATCCCCGCCTGGGCATTGAAGGAGGGATATCTATATTGGGCACCAGCGGAATTGTGGTTCCCATGAGTGAATCAGCCCTTCTGGAAAGCATTCGCATTGAGATGAAAATGCTGGCGGAAAACGGCGGCCGTTATCTGGTGATGACGCCAGGCAATTACGGGGAAGCATTTTCCAAAAATGAACTGGGGCTTGATATGACCTTCAGCATGAAATGCAGCAATTACGTGGGTGAGACGCTGCAGATGGCGGACAATCTGGATGTAAAGGGCATTCTTTTCATTGCCCATATCGGAAAGTTCATTAAGGTTTCCGGAGGAATTATGAATACCCATTCCCATCATGCAGACTGCAGGGCGGAGCTTCTGGCAGCGGCAGCGGCCAGAGCAGGAGCGGATATTACCTGTGTCCGGGAGCTTCTGGACACCATTACCACGGAAGAAGGACTTGATGTATTGATCCGGCATCACATGCTGGAACCGGCGATGAAGACAGTGCTGGAGCGGGCGGAGTATTATCTGGCTCACCAGGTTCCGACAGATCTGGAACTGGGACTGATTCTTTTTTCCAACGTCCATGGAGAACTGGCAAGATCTGAAAATGTAAATGAATTAATAAAAAAAATAAACAAACAAAAAGGAGAAAGTAATGGCAGCTAAATTGTATGGTGTAGGAGTAGGACCGGGAGATCCGGAACTGCTGACTTTGAAAGCGTTGAGAATTATCCGTGAAAGCGATGTGATTGCGGTGCCGGGGAAAGTGCCGGAGGAAACCATAGCCTATAAGATTGTGGTACAGGCATATCCTCAGCTTGCTCAAAAAGAGATGCTCCCCATTCATATGCCCATGACCAAGGACCCTGATGTGCTGGAGAAAAGTCACAGTGAAGGCGCCGAAAAAATTGCATCCTGCCTGAAGGAGGGAAAACAGGTTGCATTCCTCACGCTGGGTGATACTACCGTGTATTCCACCTATCTGTATGTGCATAAGAAAGTACAGCAGATGGGCTATGATGTGGAAATCATCAGCGGCATCACATCTTTTTGCGCAGTGGCGGCCAGACTGAATATGGGTCTGGTGGAAAAGGCGGAACCCCTTCATGTTATTCCGGCATCTTATCAGATTGAAGAAGCCCTGACGCTTCCGGGTACAAAGGTGCTGATGAAGGCGGGCAAAAAGATGAAGAATGTAAAAGAAACGCTGAAGTCTATGGATGCGGAAGTGGTAATGATTGAAAACTGCGGTATGGAAGAGGAAAAAATCTTTCGCGGCGCCGGGGAAATACCGGAGGATGCAGGCTATTATTCTTTGATAATTGTAAAGGAGAAAAAATAATAATATGATACATTTTGTTGGAGCGGGCTCAGGAGCCCCGGATCTGATTACGGTCAGAGGGAAAAAATATCTGGAAGAAGCGGATGTGATTATTTATGCGGGGTCACTGGTAAATCCCCAGCTTCTGGATTATGCAAAAGAAGGATGCCACATTTATAACAGCGCCAAAATGACTCTGGAAGAGGTGCTGGATGTGATGTTTGACGCGGAGGAGAAGGGATGGACGACAGTTAGGCTTCATACGGGAGATCCCTGTCTGTACGGCGCCATCCGGGAGCAGATGGATGTGCTGGATGAAAAGCAGATCGCCTATGATTCCTGTCCGGGAGTCAGTTCTTTCTGCGGAGCGGCATCGGCTCTTGATCTGGAGTATACCCTTCCGGATGTTTCACAGAGTGTGATTATCACCAGAATGGCAGGGCGTACTCCGGTGCCGGAGAAGGAGAGTATCGAATCCTTTGCGGCTCATCAGGCTACCATGGTTATTTTCCTCAGCACAGGGATGCTGGAAGAACTGAGCAAAAGACTGATTGAGGGCGGATACCGGGAGGATACGCCGGCAGCCATTGTATATAAAGCGACCTGGGAAGATGAAAAAACAGCGGTGTGTACCGTAGGTACGCTGGCGCAGACGGCCAAAAAAGAAAATATTACCAAGACAGCGTTGATGATTATCGGAGATGTGGTGACGCACAGCCATTACAATCGGTCGGAGCTTTATAATCCGGCGTTTACCACAGAGTTCAGAAAAGCCAGTAAGTAGGCGGGGGAAACATGGAGATAGGAATAATTTGTTTTACTATGAACGGTTTTGTCCTTGCTGAGAACATCGATGATTATCTGAAAAAGACAGGACACAGGACGGCTGTATACACAAAGAGCCGCTATCTGCGTGATGTGGAGGCGGAGCCGGTGAGAGATTCGCTGAAACTGTGGACAAAGAAGATGTTTGAGACCAAAGACGGGCTGATTTTTATCGGAGCGGCGGGGATAGCGGTGCGCGCCATTGCTCCCTTTGTGGAAAACAAGACGTATGATCCTGCGGTGGTAGTTATCGATGAACAGGGGAAATTCTGCATTTCCCTGCTGTCCGGGCACCTGGGAGGAGCCAATGAGCTGACAGAGCTGATCAGCAAAAAAATTGGAGCGGTTCCCGTAGTCACGACGGCTACCGATGTGAATGGAAGATTTGCGGTGGATGTCTTTGCCAAAAAGAATCGTCTGTATATCTCCAACATGACCTTGGCAAAGGAAGTTTCTGCAAGGCTTCTCAATGGAGAAAAAGTGGGATTTATCAGTGAGCTTCCGGTGAAAGGGATGCTGCCGGAGGGACTGGAGCCGGATCAGGATCTTGAGTTGGGTATCTATGTGGGTATTCATTACCACCGTCAGCCTTTTGAACAGACGCTCTGGCTGATTCCGCGCAGTATAACAGCGGGAATCGGATGCAAAAAGGGAGTGTCTTCGGAGCAGATTGAAGAGTTATTTGAAGAGGTCTGCCAGATTAACGGGATTTTTCATGAGGCAGTGGCGCGTGCAGCCACCATCGAACTGAAAAAGGAAGAACCGGGATTAAAGGAATTCTGTCAGGAAATGGGAATTTCTCTGATTACCTACAGCGCCGGAGAGCTTCTGGAAGTGGAAGGTGATTTTACCTCTTCTGATTTCGTACAGTCCGTCACAGGCGTAGACAACGTCTGTGAGAGAAGTGCGGTAAAGGGAAGCGACGGCGGCGCTGTGATACAGAAAAAAATGGGCAAAAACGGTGTAACCGTATCTTTCGCCCAGGAAGAATGGAGTGTGGAATTTGAATAAATTATACGTTGTAGGAATTGGACCGGGAGAATATGAACAGATGACCTTAAGGGCCATCAATGCACTGAAAGCCAGTGATACGATCATCGGGTATACCGTATATGTAGATCTGGTAAAAAATCATTTTCCCGAAAAAGAATTTATGACGACGCCCATGAAAAAGGAAGTGGATCGCTGCGTCATGGCATTTGAGGAAGCCATGAAGGGAAAAACCGTTTCTATGATCTGCAGCGGAGATGCGGGCGTTTACGGTATGTCAGGACTGATGTACGAAGTAGGGGTGGATTATCCCCAGGTGGAGCTGGAGATTATTCCCGGTGTGACGGCGGCTACCGGAGGAGCGGCCGTGCTGGGAGCGCCGTTGATTCATGATTTCTGCCTGATCAGCCTGAGCGATCTTCTGACGCCATGGGAGAAAATTGAGGCCCGTCTTCTGCATGCGTCAGAGGCGGATTTTGTGATCTGTCTTTACAATCCTTCCAGTAAAAAACGGCATGATTATCTTATGAAGGCCTGCGATCTTATGATGCGGTATAAAAAAGAAGATACGGTGTGCGGCATTGTAGGCAACATCGGCCGTGAAGGGGAAAGCATGAAGGTCATGACCTTAAAGGAGCTTAGGAGCACCAGCGTGGATATGTTCACCACTGTGTTTGTGGGCAATTCCCAGACAAAAGAAATCGGCGGGAAAATGGTAACTCCAAGAGGGTATAAGAATGTCTGAAGTTTTAATATTTGCCGGAACGCTGGAAGGACGCACCGTGGCGGAATTTTTGAACCGGTATCGGATACCGGCCCGGGTGTGTGTGGCGACGGAGTACGGGGAAAGCCTTCTTCCTGAGGGAGGAAGCCTGCGGGTTTCTCATGAACGTCTGGATGAAAATCAAATGGCAAAGCTGATGAAGGAGGAGAATCCGAGGCTTGTGATTGACGCCACCCATCCCTATGCCGCTGAGGTGACAAAGAATATAAAAGCCGCCTGCCAGACAGAAAAAAAAGAGTATCTCCGTCTTCTGCGGGAAGGCTATACCCTGGAAGATCAGGATGTAGTTTATGTGGATTCCGTACCGGAGGCGGTAAAATGGCTGGAGAGCACAAGCGGCAATATCCTGGCAACCACAGGCAGTAAGGAAATGAAAGAATATACAAAGCTTTCCGGTTATCAGGAGCGTGTATACGCCCGGGTTCTCTCTCTTCCGGAGGTGGTGTCCTCCTGCGCATCTTACGGATTTCAGGGGAAACACCTGATCTGTATGCAGGGGCCTTTTTCAGCGGATTTAAATGCGGCCATGCTCAGACAGTTTGACTGCCGCTATCTGGTGACCAAGGAATCCGGCAGCACCGGCGGATTCATGGAAAAATATGAAGCGGCCAGGAAGGCGGGGGCAAGACTGGTGCTGGTGGGTCGTCCGGTAAAAGAAGAGGGAATGTCTCTTGAGCAGTGCAAAAAGCGTCTGATTGATGAGTTCCAGATCCCGGTCAGACCGGAAATTACCCTTGTGGGAATCGGTATGGGCACGGCCGAAGGTATGACTGTGGAGGCGAAGAAAGTCTGCGAAAGCGCCGACGTCATAATCGGGGCCGAGAGAATGACCAGGCAGACAGCCCGTCCGGGCCAGAAAGTGTTTCATGCTTATAAACCTCAGGAAATTGCAGATTACATAAATGATCACAGGGAACTGGAAAAGGCAGTGGTAGTTCTGTCCGGCGACGTGGGATTTTACAGCGGAGCCAGGAAACTTCTGGAAGTGCTTCCCCAGCAGACAACGCTGATTCCGGGAATTTCTTCCATGATTTACTTTCTGTCGAAACTTAAGATGGCCTGGGAGGATGTAACGCCCTGCAGTCTGCATGGCCGGTCCGTCAATATGGTCAGCATGGTGCGGGAACACAAAAAAGTTTTTGCCATTGTGGGAAACCAGGAGGGCATCGGACAGCTTTGCCGTCAGCTGAATGAATTTGGACTCGGGGACGTAAAGGTTTATGTGGGAGAACGGCTGTCTTATGAGAATGAAAAAATTCTGGAGGGAACCGCTCAGAGTCTGCAGCAGATAAAAACAGATTATTTGAGTGTGGTTTTGCTGGTCAATGAACGCCCGGCAGACAGGATCGTGACCCACGGAATTCCGGATGAAGAGTTCCTGCGGGACAAAGTTCCCATGACAAAAGAGGAAATACGGGAAATCTCTTTGTCGAAGCTGCGTCTTAAAAGAGATTCCGTGGTATATGATATCGGCGCAGGCACAGGCTCCGTGTCGGTGGAAGCCGCGCGCATGGCTTCTCACGGTCAGGTGTTTGCTGTGGAGAAAAAAAGGGAGGCTGTGGAACTGCTTCACAAAAACAGGATAAAATTTCAGGTTCCCCACCTTGAGATAATAGAAGGTCTGGCGCCGGAAGCCTGCGAAAAACTTCCGGTTCCCACCCATGCTTTTATCGGAGGTTCATCCGGCAATCTGAAACAGATCATGGAGCTTCTCCTTGAGAAAAACCCCGGGATCCGTGTGGTTATCAACTGTATCACGCTGGAGACGGTGGCGGAAGCTCTGGAAGCCGTTAAGGAGCTGCCGGTGAAAGATGTGGATATCGTTTCCGTCAGCGCCGGAAAGTCAAAGGAAGTGGGGCGTTATCACATGATGATGGGTCTGAATCCGGTATATATCATATCCTGTGAAGGAGGAAAGTAGCCTATGAAACTCCCCAGAATACTGATTGCAGCGCCCTCAAGCGGCAGCGGAAAAACGCTGATCACCTGCGGTATATTACAGCTTTTGAAAAATCGCGGCAAAAAGGCAGTGTCCTTTAAATGCGGGCCGGATTTTATCGATCCCATGTTTCACAGCAAGGTGATCGGAATGAAAAGCCGCAATCTGGACTCTTTTTTTACAGACAGAGAGACACTGCGGGGGCTGATGAAAAAAAACAGTCAGGGCAGTGATCTTGCCGTGGTGGAAGGCGTTATGGGATATTACGACGGGCTGGCTGGCATTTCGTCAAAGGCCAGCGCCTGGGATGTGGCGGGCAGTACCGATACGCCTGCCGTGCTGCTGGTAAACTGCAAAGGCATGAGTGTGTCTGTGATCCCATTTATCAAAGGTTTTCTGGAATACAAAGAGAACAGTCATATTAAAGGTGTGATTTTCAATCAGCTCTCTCCCATGATGTATCCCAGAATGAAAAAGATGGTGGAGGAGGCCCTTCCGGTGAAAGCCATGGGATATGTGCCCATGGTAAAAGACTGCCGTCTGGAAAGCCGGCATCTGGGTCTGGTGATGCCGGATGAGATCCATGATCTGAGAGAAAATCTGAACCGCCTGGCAAAGATTCTTGAAGAGAGTTTGGATGTGGAGGCTCTTTTGCATCTGGCAAATGAGGCGCCGCCCATTGAAGAAGAGTTAAAAGAAGAAGATAAAATGGATGAGCCTGTTCGCATTGGCCTTGCAAAGGATGAAGCCTTTTGCTTCTTCTACGAAGATAACTTAAGTCTGCTAAAAGAGATGGGGGCCTGTCTGGTTCCCTTTTCGCCCATTCACGATTCTCATCTTCCGCAGGATCTGGACGGCCTTATGCTCCATGGAGGATATCCGGAACTGTATGCCGGTGCCTTAAGTGAAAACCGTTCCATGAGGCAGAATATAAAAGAGGCGATTGAAGAAGGGCTTCCCTGCATTGCGGAGTGCGGCGGATTCATGTATCTTCATGAAAAGATGCAGGGGCAGGACGGCGAGTATTATGACATGGCCGGCGCAGTGCCGGGGCGGGTTCACAAAAGGGAACGTCTGACCCGTTTTGGGTATATTACCCTGTCCCAGGGAAAGGCCTTTGGTCAGGAGATAGGAGAAGTTCCCTCCCATGAGTTTCACTACTATGATTCCGAGAACTGCGGGGAAGCATTTCTGGCCAGAAAGCCGCTGTCGCAAAGAAGCTGGCGGTGCATTCACAGCAGTGATACTCTTTTTGCAGGATATCCTCATTTGTATTATTACGGAAACAGAAAATTGCCCCGGGCATTTCTGGAAAAATGCAGGGAAAGGAAGAAGATACGATGAATTTGGAAGAAACGCTGCGTGCCATTGGTACGCTGGATCAGGATGCAGTAAAGGAAGCAGAGAAACGCTGGTACAGTATTGCCATTCCCCTTCACAGTCTGGGAAAACTCCAGGATGCGGTGGTACAGATGGCCGGAATCAGGGGTTCTGCAAAGGTAGAACTGAAAAAAAAGGCGCTTGTCACCATGTGTGCGGATAATGGCGTGGTGGAAGAGGGGATCAGTCAGAGCGGTCAGGATGTCACCCTCATTATCTCGGAAAATTTTCTGAAGGAAAAAGCGACGGCCACGATCATGTGCCGCCAGACAGGAGCCGATATTTTTCCCGTAGATATAGGAATCGCTGCCCAGTCCAACCTGATTCAGCATAAAGTAATGTACGGTACCAGGAATATGGCCAAAGAACCGGCCATGACAAGGGAAGAAACAATCCGAGCCATAGAGGTGGGCATCCATATGGTAGAAGAGCTGAAGGAAAAGGGCTATGAGATCATTGCCACCGGAGAAATGGGTATCGGTAATACTACCACCAGCAGCGCCATCACAGCGGTACTGCTTGAGGAAGAGGCGGAGAAAGTGACAGGGCGCGGAGCCGGACTGTCAAGCGCCGGTCTGGATAAAAAAATTGCCACCATTAAAAAGGCCATTGCGCTTCATAAGCCCGACAGGGAAGATCCCATCGACGTGCTTTCCAAAGTGGGAGGGCTTGATATCGCCGGGCTGACGGGCGTATTCTTAGGAGGCGCGGCTCTTCGGGTACCTGTTGTTATCGACGGTTTTATCTCCAGCGTGGCGGCTCTGTGTGCGGTGCGGATGAAACCCGAGGCGAAAAATTTCATGATGGCTTCCCATCTTTCCAAAGAACCGGCTTCCGCCATGGTGCTGGATGCTCTGGGGCTGGAAGGGTTTCTCACCTGCGATATGCGTCTGGGAGAAGGGACCGGAGCGGTTACTCTGTATCCCATACTGGATATGGCCATCGCCGTATATAACGGAATGAGCACATTCGATGAAAATAATATGGAGACTTACGTTCCTCTTTCTTAGGAATGTAAAAGGAGGAGCAGACTTGTGATACATCTGATTACAGGCGGAAGCGGCAGCGGAAAATCTGCTTTTGCGGAAAACTTCCTGGTAAACTTAGGAGAGACAAAGCGGTTTTATATCGCTACCATGTATCCTTTCGATGAGGAGAGCCATCAAAGAATCAGGCGTCACCGCCGGATGCGCAGTGAAAAAAATTTTACAACGGTGGAATGTTACACCAATCTGAAAAAGCTCCAGTTCCCATCAGACAGCAACGTGCTGTTAGAATGCATGTCAAATCTGGTTGCCAATGAAATCTATCAGGAAGAAGGGGCGGGACGTCTGACGGTTTCCGCCGTCCTCGCAGGAATACGATATCTGGCGGATATGGTGGAAAATCTGGTGATTGTGACCAATGAAATTTTTTCCGACGGCATGGATTATGATGAGGAAACGGCGCGGTATCAGGAATATCTGGGAAAGATCAATGAGTCCATCGCAGCTTTTGCAGACAGGGTGACAGAGGTGGTATACGGCATACCAATCACGATAAAAGGAGATAAGATGAGAGAATGAAAGGTCTTTTTCAGAGTTTTATTATTGCATTTTCCATGTATTCGAAAATACCAATGCCCAGATGTGAATGGAAAGAGGAAAATATGGCCTATGCCATGTGCTTCTGGCCCTGGGTGGGGGCGGTCATCGGCCTTTTATGGTATGTCTGGGGAATGATCGGAAATCATGTGAACATGAATCCTGCATTTTTTACGGCAGTTCTTCTGCTGATTTCCGTGTTTGTAACGGGGGGAATACATCTGGATGGTCTTCTTGACACGGCCGATGCCATGAGCTCCTGGCAGACAAGGGAGCGCCGTCTGGAAATTTTGAAGGATTCACATGCGGGCGCTTTCGCCGTCATTACCGGCGTGGTGTATTTCGTGTTTTATTATGGTGTCTGCAGCCAGCTGGATATGAGAGGAATCACAGCGGCTGCTCCCGGATTTATGTTGTCGCGGACCTTAAGCGCTTATGCTATTGTCACCTTTCCAAAGGCCAGAAAAGACGGGACAGTGGCTGCCTTTTCCAGGGGAGCCAGTACAAGAAGGGTGCAGGCGGTCATGATTATCTATGGGCTGTGTCTGGCTGCTCTGATGCTCTGGCTGGACCCGCTGGCAGGAGGCGCGGCCCTTGTGGGCGCTGCTCTGGTTTTCTGGTATTATCATCATCTGGCTATGAAATATTTCGGCGGCACTACAGGCGATATTGCGGGATGGTTTCTTTCCATCTGTGAGCTGGTGATGGCGCTGGCTGTGGCTGTGGTACTCATTATAACGGGAGGAGCAGGAGCATGAAGCTGATTATCGGAGGAGCGTTTCAGGGGAAAACGGAGTATGCCAAAAACCGGTATAGCGTAAAGCAGTGGGCGGACGGAAGAGTATGTCCGTGGGATGAGATTTTCCGGGCAGAGGGCATCCACCATTTCCATGAATACGTCAGAAGAATGCTGACAGAAGGCCTTGACCCGGCGGATGCGGCACAGCGTTTGTGCCAGGAAAACAAGGATGTGGTGATTGTGACCAATGAACTGGGATACGGTGTGGTTCCGGTGGAGGCTTTCGACAGAAAATACAGAGAAACGACAGGGAGAATCTGTACAAAGCTGGCAGAGCAGTCGTCCGAAGTGGTGCGCGTGATCTGCGGAATCGGACAGGTGATCAAAGGATGAGGATGTATCTGATCCGTCACAGCATTACTTATGGAAATACGCTGGGGCGGTATATAGGAAGGACGGACGAACCACTGTGCAAGGAAGGGCAAAAGCTTCTGGAGAACAGGAAGTATCCGCCGGTACAGAAGGTGTACGTTTCCCCTCTGAAACGATGTGTTATGACAGCAAACATCATTTATCCGGAGCAGAGGATACAGACGGTGAATGATCTGGCGGAATGTGATTTTGGAATTTTTGAAAATAAAAATTATAAAGAGCTGGATGGCGATTTCCGGTATCAAAGCTGGGTGGACAGCGGCGGAACTCTGCCTTTTCCGGGAGGAGAAAGCCAGGAGACATTCCGTAAACGGTGCCGGAGAGGATTTGAGACCGCCGTGGAGGATGCTATTGATTCCGGTATAAAAACGACGGCTCTTATAATCCACGGAGGTACGATTATGGCGATTCTGGACCATTTTGCCGTACCACATCGGGATTTTTATGACTGGCATGTAAAGAATGCCGGTGGATTTGAGATAGAGCTTAATGAAGCTTGTTGGAAAAAAGGGATAAGAGAGGTGACTGTCTGCCGGGAACTGGAATCTGCGGCGGATGGAGAAAAGACATGATGATAAAGTGGACATTACTGGCTGTAACTTTAGGCTTTCTGATAGATCTGCTCATAGGAGATCCCAGATGGCTGTACCATCCGGTGCGGCTGATCGGGAATCTGATTGCTGTTCTTGAAAAGGGACTTCGCAGGATTTTTCCAAAGACGAAAGGGGCGGAGCGTTTTGCAGGCGTTATTCTCGTTATTCTGGTTACTGCTTTTTCTGCAGCGGTGCCCTTTGCCATTTTGTACGGCGCTTTTTACCTGAATGAATGGCTGGGAGCGGCAGTGGAGACGGTCATGTGCTATCAGATTCTGGCAACCCGGGCGCTGAAGGACGAGAGCATGAAAGTTTACCGGGCGCTGAAGACGGGAGATCTGGAAAAATCACGGTATGCCGTTTCCATGATTGTGGGAAGGGATACCCAGAATCTGACCATGGAAGGCGTCACAAAGGCGGCGGTGGAGACTGTGGCGGAGAATGCTTCCGACGGTGTGATCGCACCGCTGTTCTATCTGATGATCGGCGGCCCTGTGCTGGGCTTTGCCTACAAAAGCGTGAATACCATGGACTCCATGGTAGGTTATAAAAACGACCGGTACCGGTATTTCGGCACCTGTGCCGCAAAGCTGGACGATGTGGTCAATTACATACCGGCCAGACTGGCCGGGCTTATCATGACACTGGCCTCTTTTGCGGCAGGATTTGACGGAAAAAATGCCTTCCGCATTTTCCGGCGGGACCGGTATAACCATGCCAGCCCCAACTCCGCTCAGACAGAGGCGGTGATGGCGGGGGCGCTTGATATCCGGCTGGCCGGAAACGCCTGGTATTTCGGGAAACTTTATGAAAAGCCTTCTATCGGAGATCCCATAAGGGAAGTGGAGATAGAAGATATTCCCAGATCCAACCGGATTTTGTATGCGTCGGCGCTGTTAGCTTTAATACTGTTCGGAGCGGTTCGCATTTTGATTGTATGGAGTCTGAAAGGAGGACTGGGATGAAAAAACAGGTACATGGAGGAGATGTTTACCGGCATCCAAAAGCGCTGGACTTTTCCTCCAATATCAATCCCCTGGGGACTCCCAGGTCGGTGGTGGAAGCGGCGGCGGAAAGTCTGAACCGTCTGGCCAATTATCCGGATATTGAATATACGGAACTGAAAAAAGCGCTGGCAATGTATGAGAACCAGCCGGAATCTTATATCATCTGCGGAAATGGAGCGGCGGATCTTATATTTTCTCTGGTCCTGGCGCTGCGTCCGGGAAAGGCTGTTATACCGGAACCCACCTTCGCGGAATACCGACAGGCGCTGGAGGCCGCAGCCTGTGAGATCGTTTCCTATCCTATGAAGGAACTGCGGCCGGGAGAGGATATTTTTTCTTTCCTGACGGAGGATATCGATATCCTGTTTTTGTGCAACCCCAATAATCCCACCGGCTTTCTTATTGAGCCCGGGCTTCTGAAAAAGATTCTGAAGCACTGTCAGGAAAACCATATTTTTCTGGTGGTGGACGAGTGTTTCCTGGATTTTGTGGACGAGGGGGAAGAGCATTCGCTGAAACCGCTGCTGAAAGAAGCCAGGAATCTTTTTCTTTTAAAAGCGTTTACCAAGCGGTATGCCATGGCGGGGATCCGTCTGGGATACGGCATCTGCAGCAATGAGGAGCTGCTTACGGCCATGGGCCGCGTAACTCAGCCCTGGAATGTGTCAATTCCGGCTCAGGCGGCCGGTGTGGCGGCGCTGAAGGAAAGGGAGTATGTAAAGGAAGCCCAGGATCTGGTACGCCAGGAGCGGTTTTTTCTGAAAGATGAAATGAGCAGGCTGGGACTTCATGTATATGATTCTCAGGCCAATTACATATTCTTTCAGGGACCGGAAGATCTGTATGACCGGTGTCTGAAGGAAGGAGTTTTGATCCGGGACTGCAGTAATTATCCGGGTCTTGCAAAAGGCTATTTCAGAACGGCGGTGAGAAACCGCCGGGAAAATATACAATTGATCACAGTGCTGGAAAAGGTTCTGTGAGTAAGGAGGACAAAGGATGGCAAAAGCAATAATGGTGCAGGGTACCATGTCTAATGCGGGAAAGAGTCTGCTGACCGCGGGACTGTGCCGCATCTTCAAACAGGATGGATACCGGGTGGCTCCTTTTAAGTCTCAGAATATGGCCCTGAATTCTTTTATTACGGAAGAGGGGCTGGAGATGGGCCGGGCGCAGGTGATGCAGGCGGAGGCGGCCGGAATCAAACCCAGTGTTCTGATGAATCCCATACTTTTAAAACCCACCAATGCAACGGGATCCCAGGTAATTGTAAACGGAGAGGTTCTTGGGAATATGAGCGCCCGGGAATATTTTGCCTATAAGCATAAACTGGTGCCTGAAATTATGGAAGCCTATTCCAGGCTGGACCGTGAAAATGATATTATTGTGATCGAAGGAGCGGGAAGCCCGGCTGAGATCAATCTGAAGGAAGAGGATATCGTCAATATGGGTATGGCCAGGATGGCGAAAGCGCCTGTCCTTCTGGTGGGAGATATCGATCGGGGAGGCGTTTTCGCCCAGCTGATCGGCACAGTTTCCCTGCTGGAGGAGGAAGAATGCCAAATGGTGAAAGGCCTGATTATCAACAAATTCCGCGGGGACAAGACGATTCTGGATCCGGGAGTTTCCATGTTGGAAGAAAAAAGCGGCATTCCCGTGGTTGGCGTTGCTCCATATCTGTCCATTGAAGTGGAAGACGAGGACAGTCTGACGGAGCGTTTTGATAAGAAACAGGAGGTGGGGCAGATTGATATTGCGGTGATCCGCCTTCCGAGAATATCCAATTTTACGGATTTTAATCCTTTTGAAAGTATGGAGGGCGTTTCTCTGCGCTATGTCAGCCATCTTTCGGAGCTTAAAAATCCGGATATGATTATCCTGCCGGGAACGAAAAATACCATGGAAGATCTGCTGTGGATGCGCCAGTCGGGCATGGAAAGCGCCGTTTTGAAAGCTGCTGCTGCCGGGACAGTGATCTTCGGGGTCTGCGGCGGATATCAGATGCTGGGAGAAACCTTAAGTGATCCTATGCACGTGGAGGCGGGAGGAACCATAAAAGGCATGGGCCTTTTGCCGATGGATACAGTATTTGAAGAAGAAAAGACAAGAACCCGCGTGAAAGGAGCGTTTCACAAAGTGTCGGGAGTTCTGGAAGGACTTTCCGGCGTGGAACTGGAGGGATACGAAATTCACATGGGTATCTCCCGTCTCAAGAAGGACGCTCTGGCTCTGACAGATATTGAAGATTTTGTCGGAGACGGACAGAAAAAGGCGGACGGCGCCCAGTACAATAATGTTTACGGCACCTATGTTCACGGCGTTTTTGATAAAGAGGCGGTGGCCAAGGCAGTGGTGACAGCGCTGGGAAAAAGAAAAGGCATTGATACGGAGCAGATTACCGGTGTGGATTTCCAGGAATTTAAAGAAACCCAGTACGATATTCTGGCCAGTGAGCTTAGAAAACATCTGGATATGAAAAAAATCTATGAAATTTTGGAACAGGGATTGTGAGGAATGAATATGAAAATTGAGCTGGAAAATGTAAAACCAAGAGAGATTGAATCGCGCAGCTTTGAGATAATCACAGAAGAACTGGGGGACAGAGCCCTTCCTGAGGATCAGGAGCTGATTATCAAACGGTGTATTCATACCAGCGCGGATTTTGATTATGCAGATAATCTCTGTTTTTCGGAAGGTGCGGTCAAAAAGGCTATGGAGGCCATAAAAAAAGGCGCCTGCATCGTTACGGATACACAGATGGCAAAAGCCGGCATCAACAAAAGAGCGCTGGCGCGGTATGACGGAGAGGTTTTCTGCTTCATGTCGGATGAGGATGTGGCGGAAGCAGCCAGAAAAAACGGAACAACCCGGGCCACAGCCAGCATGGATAAAGCGGCTGCCATGGACCGGCCTTTGATATTTGCCATTGGAAACGCTCCCACGGCACTGGTACGGCTTTATGAACTGATCCGGGAAGGAAAGATAAAACCGGAGCTGATTATCGGCGTGCCAGTAGGTTTTGTCAACGTGGTACAGTCAAAGGAACTTATTATGAAGACAGATATTCCTTACATTGTGGCCAGAGGAAGAAAGGGCGGAAGCAATATTGCCGCGTGCATTGTCAATGCGCTGCTGTATAAGATTGATGACAAGAGGGATTAAAGGATGAAATGTGACTGTCATATCCACATTTTCATGGATGGCCGAAATTACCGCAGCGCTCACGACCGCCATCTTGACGGAGTGGATGAGTCCTGTATCCGCAGTCATTTTGAGGAGTACAAAAAGCGTGGAATCACTTATGTCCGCGACGGTGGAGACCATCTTTTTGTGTCACTTAAGGCAAAGGAGCTGGCGGCGGAGTACGGCATCGTCTACCGGACGCCGGTTTTTGCCATCCATAAAAAAGGACATTACGGCAGTATTGTGGGAAGAGCCTTTGACAACATGAAGGAGTTTGCCGGTCTGGTAAAGGAAGTACGCCGCCTGGGCGGAGATTTTATCAAGATTATGACCACCGGCATTATGGATTTTCAGTGCGCGGGGACAATTACGGGTGAGAGGCTTGATTTTTCTGAGGTGAAAGAGATGGTGCACATCGCCCATGAGGAAGGTTTTGCTGTGATGTCTCATACCAACGGGGCAGAGGGAGTCAGAGAGGCTGCTCTGGCCGGCGTGGATTCTGTGGAGCATGGAAACTATCAGGATGAAGACAGTCTGCAGGCCTTAAAGGACAGCAAAGCGGTGTGGGTGCCTACGCTGGTTACGGTGAGAAATCTGCAAAAAAGCGGCAGATTTCCCCGACAGGAAATTGAAAAAATAATGGTTACTCAGAATCGGGCGGTAAAGAAAGCATATGAGATGGGGCTTTTCATGGCTTCCGGGACAGACGCAGGAGCTTACATGGTGTTTCACGGAGAATCGCTGAAACAGGAATGGGAAGCCTTTGAAGGAATACTGGAAGATAAAGAAGCGGCAGCAGAATGTCTGCACAGCGGAAATCGCGAGATTATAAAACGGTTTTAAAAAGGGGCCATTAAAGGCCCCGGTAATTGAATCAGGAAGCGGATGCGATGGCATCCTCTATATGATCAATGAATAATTGACGGATTTCCGGATATTCGCCAAGTCCCTTTAACATACACTGGACGGAAAAACCGGCCTGTTCAAACTGAACTTTCCAGGATTCTTCCTCATCGCCCGCCATATCGTTGGTGGCGTGATCGCCTGCCACAATCATGAAGGGAGCCAGCAGTACGTTACAGACGCCTGTCTTTTTCACAGCTTTTAAGAGGGAATCCATGGTGGGATAGGCTTCCACCGTCCCCAGAAAGATGTTGGAGTAGCCTTCATCCTGGAATTTAAAATTCAAAGCCGCGTAAATAGAATTGGCGAAATGGGTGGTGCCGTGTCCCATCAGAACCAGAGCGGTCTGACTGTTCAGAAGAGGAGCGAACTGGGAGGCGACGGCATGAACGACCCTGTGATTGTCCTCTTCCGTGGTCAAAAGCGGATTGCCGAAGGTGATGGACTGGAAAAGATCCTGATAGTAAAGGGCGTCTTCTTTCATGAGATCATTTTCGATGCCGTTGATGACATGGGTTGGCTGAATGATCACATCGGTGATGCCGTCCGCGTGCATCTGTTCCATGGCTTCCCGGACATTGGGAATTTTAATGTTGTCCCGTTTCAGAAGCTTGGCCATGATCATTTTGCTGGTCCAGGCGCGGTAGTGATGATAGCCGGGATAAGCATTTTTTACAGCTGCTTCGATGGCGTCTATGTTTTTTTCTCTTGTCTTGGCAAAGCTGGTTCCGAAACTGACAACCAGGATTGCTTTTTTGGATGCGTCCGTCATAGGGCGTGTTCCTCCTGTGTTTAAATATTTTCTTTTTACATGAAAATGCACCTGATCTGCGGAAAATATTTTTACACAGACAGGTGCGAAGCTGCAGATGAATAAATTTTATCGCTTATAAATTTGTATGTCAAATATATTTTAATTGGTTTTTGTATTTTAACAAGGATGTGCTATGATGGTAGCAGAAATTTACGGAGGAACAAAGGATGAGTATTTGTATGCTGGGCATTGATCATAATAAAGCTTCAGTTGACGTGAGGGCATTGTTTTCATTCACGAAAAAAAATGCCGCCGCTGCCATGGAGCAGTTAAAAAAGTCGAAAGGGATACTGGGCTGTATTATTTTATCCACCTGCAACAGGATGGAAATATGGGTCAGCACGGAAGAGGACTGGGAAGGATCTCTGATTGAAGAGCTCTGCAGGATAAAGGAAGTGGATCCCACACAGTTTGGACAGTATTTTGTCAGCAGAGAAAATGAAGAGGCGGTTAATCATCTGTTTCATCTGACCTGCGGCCTGAAATCGCAGATCCTGGGTGAGGATCAGATTATCACGCAGGTAAAGGACGCTCTTTCCCTGGCAAGGGAAAACTACGTGACGGACAGCGTGCTGGAGGTACTGTTTCGGATGGCGGTCACAGCGGCCAAAAAGGTGAAGACGGACGTGACGTTTTCACGGGCAAATGTGACGGCTATGGACCGTGCGGTATCCATGCTGAAGGAACAGGGTTTTTCCATGAAGGGGAAAAACTGTATGGTGATCGGAAACGGGGAGATGGGAAAACTTGCGGCACAGACCATGCAGAAGGCAGGAGCAGGCGTGACCGTTACCGTGCGTCAGTACAGAAGCGGTATGGTGACGATTCCAAAAGGATGCGCACGGATCAATTACGGAGAGCGGATGGAGCTGCTTCCTGCATGTGACGTTGTGGTGAGCGCCACGGCGAGTCCTAATTATACACTGACGAAAGAACTGATGGATGATGTGAATATAACCCATCCGGTGATTTTGATTGACCTTGCGGTGCCAAGGGACATTGATCCGGAAATCCGCAAAATAGATGGGATCACTTTGTATGATATTGATGATTTCCAGATCACGGCGGTGGGAGATTACCTGAAGGATTCACTGGAGCAGGCGGAAGCCATTCTCCAGGAAAAAGAAGATGAGTTTTATGAATGGTACGACGGGAGAGACCTGATACCGCGTATTCAGGAGATTAAAGCGGATGCGGTGACGGATCTGGATCTTAGAATTCACAAAATTCTGGGAAAACTGCCGCTGGAGGACAAAGAGCGGGAGGAACTGCGTAAATCCATTGAAAGTGCAGCCGGTAAAGTAGTAAACAAAATGATATTCGGTCTGAGAGATTCTCTGGAGAAAGACATGTTCCTGGCCTGTGTGGAAGGGTTGGAGAAATTATATGAAGAAGGATGATTATGGACTGTTTCCCATGTTTGTGGATATTTCAGAAAAAAAAGCGGTGGTGATCGGCGCGGGAAAAATCGCTTCGCGCAGAATCCGGACGCTGTCGGAATTTACTGCGAATATTACCGTTGTGGCGGACAGAGTCGATGAAACTGTAAGAAAAATGGCAGCAGAGGGAATTCTGACGCTGCATGAGAGAGCATACCGAAGAGAAGATCTGTACGGAGCGGATATAGTGATTGCGGGGACGGATGATAAGAATCTGAACAGCGAAATATACAGTGTCTGTAAATGTCTTGGAATTCTTGTAAATGTAATCAGCGACCGGAAAAAATGTGATTTTCATTTTCCGGGCGTTGTAAAAAGAGAAAATCTGGTGATCGGCGTCAATGCCGGCGGCCGAGATCACCGGCTGGCCAGGGAAACACGGGAACGTATTGAAGAAATGATGGGAGGTCAGGAAGAATGAACAAACCTGCAAAGTTCTGCATCGGCAGCAGAGAAAGTAAACTGGCGGTGATTCAAAGTGAGATGGTGATGGACTATATCAGAAAGGTTTCACCGGAAACGGATGTGTCACTGCTTACCATGAAGACTACGGGAGATATTATTCTGGACCGTACACTGGATAAAGTGGGAGGTAAGGGACTGTTTGTCAAAGAGCTGGACAAAGCATTGATGGAGGGCAGAAGCGATCTGTCTGTGCACAGTCTGAAAGATATGCCCATGGAGACGGCCGAGGAGCTTCCCATCGTGGGATTTTCCAAAAGAGAAGACCCAAGGGACGTGCTGGTTTTGCCGGAAGGGGCAAAGGAGATTGATTTTGAAAAGCCCATTGGCTGTTCCAGTCTGCGCCGGACCCTGCAGTTAAAAGATCTGTTTCCGCAGGCGGAATTTAAAAGTGTCCGGGGAAATGTACTGACCCGGCTTCGAAAGCTGGATGAGGGACAGTACGGCGCGCTGGTGCTGGCGGCGGCGGGACTGAAGCGTCTTGGACTTGCAAACCGGATCAGCCGGTATTTTGAACCGGAGGAGATTATCCCTTCTGCGGGCCAGGGGATTCTGGCTCTTCAGGGGCGGAAAGGCACAGATTATGGCTTCCTTTCCGGGTTTGCAGATGAGGAGGCCACCTTCGCGGCTCTGGCGGAACGGTCATTTGTCCGTTATCTGGACGGAGGCTGCTCTTCTCCGGTGGCGGCCCACGGTAGAGTAAAGGATGGCAGGATAACGCTGCTGGGCCTTTATTACAGCGAGACAAAGGATACATATATCAGAGGCAGCAAAGAAGGACCGGTGACGGAGGCGGAGAAACTGGGCGCTGAACTTGCCGAAGAGTTAAAGAACAGACTGGAAGGGGAATGATGATGGAGAAAGGAAAAGTATGGCTGGTTGGAGCCGGCCCCGGAGATATCGGATTATTTACGCTGAAAGGAAAAGAGGTTCTTTCAAAGGCTGAAGTAGTGGTGTACGACAGTCTGGTGGGCGACGGTGTGCTGGCCATGATTCCAAGGAGCGCCAGAACCATCGATGTGGGAAAGAGGGCCGGAAATCACACCATGCCCCAGGAGCAGATTAATCAGGTGCTCCTTGAGGAGGCAAAAAAAGGATACCGGGTAGTGCGTTTAAAAGGCGGCGATCCTTTCCTGTTTGGAAGAGGGGGAGAGGAGCTGGAGCTTCTTTCCGACAATCAGATTCCCTATGAGGTGGTGCCGGGGGTGACCTCCCCCATGGCGGTGCCGGCGTACAACGGAATTCCCGTTACCCATCGGGATTTTTGCTCTTCCGTGCATATCATTACAGGGCATAAAAGAGCCGGAAAAGAATACGATATTAATTTTAAGGCGCTGGTAGACACAAAAGGAACTCTGGTATTTCTCATGGGGGTAACGGCTCTTCCCGATATCTGCCGTCATCTTCTGGAAGCCGGAATGGATCCTGATATGCCGGCGGCTGTACTGCAGAAAGGAACGACGGCGGGACAAAAAAGGATTGTGGCCACTGTCGCCACACTGGAAGAAGAGGTGAAAAGACAGGGCGTCATAACGCCTGCCATCATCGTGGTGGGACAGGTCTGCTCACTGGCACAGCGTTTTGAATGGGCGGAAAAGCTGCCCTTATTCGGAAAGAAAATCGTGGTGACGCGGCCCAAAGGACTCATATCCAAAATGGCGGCAAAGCTGCGGGTGCAGGGAGCGGAAGTGCTGGAGCTGCCGGCCATTGAAACCGAAGCCATAAAGGACAATGAAAAGCTTGCAAAGGCCCTGGAACATCTGAAAGACTATCAGTGGCTGGCATTTACCAGCCCCACGGGCGTAAAGGTGTTTTTCGATGAAATGATCCGTCTGGGAAAAGACCTGCGCAGTCTGGGACAGATAAAAATTGCGGCCATCGGAGAGGGTACGAAAAAGGCGTTAAAAGAGAGGGGCCTGATAGCGGATCTGATTCCCCAGGTATATGACGGGGCGTCTCTGGGCGCCGAGCTTGCAAAAACCTGCGAAGAAAATGACAGAATCCTGATTCCCAGGGCGTCTCTTGGAAATCAGGAGATCATGGATGTTCTGGCAAAGCGTCCTGATCTTAAAGCGGATGATATTCCCACCTACGATACGAATTATGTATCATGGAATGTGATCGATGAGGAAGCGGAATTTGAAAAGGGAGAGATTGACTGTGTGGTATTCACCAGCGCTTCCACGGTAAAAGGATTTGTGGAGGCCACGAAAGGACTTGACTATTCCAAGGTGACGGCGGCATGTATCGGAAAGCAGACGAAAGCCGCAGCGGACCAGTATAACATGAAAACGCATATGGCGAAGAAAGCAGCCATCGACAGTGTGGTTGATCTGGTTATTGAACTGTGCAATCATTGATGAAAAGGAGGAAACAGAACATGGAAATGACAAAAAGACCCAGAAGACTGCGGGGCGGTGAAAACATCAGAAGAATGGTACGGGAGACCAGGATGGACAAGTCTTCCCTGATTTATCCGCTGTTTGCTATCGACGGAGAAAATATTCAGGAGGAAATCCCTTCCATGGAAGGACAGTACCGCTACAGTGTGGACCGTCTTCCCTATGAACTGGAACGGCTTTCCAAAGCCGGTGTGCAAAATGTGATGCTCTTTGGAATTCCGGAACACAAAGATGAGGTGGGAAGCCAGGCCTACGCGCCGGACGGGATTGTACAAAGAGCGTTAAGAGAGAGCAGAAAACGATTCCCGGACTTATATTACATCACGGATGTGTGCATGTGCGAATATACCTCTCACGGTCACTGCGGCGTACTCTGCGGTCATGACGTAGACAATGACGCTACCCTTGAACTTCTGGCAAAGACGGCGCTGTCCCATGTGGAAGCCGGCGCTGATATGGTAGCACCTTCTGATATGATGGACGGAAGGGTGATGGCCATCCGCCGCCTGCTGGATGAAAAGGGACATAAAGAGATCCCGATCATGTCCTATGCCGTTAAATTTGCATCCGCTTTCTATGGCCCCTTCCGGGATGCGGCAGATTCAGCGCCCGCTTTCGGCGATCGCAAAACCTATCAGATGGATCCCCATAACGGACGGGAGGCCATCAAAGAAGCGCTGCTGGATGTGGAAGAAGGAGCGGATATTATCATGGTAAAACCGGCCATGTCATTTTTGGATCTGGTGACTAATGTAAAGGCTGCCACCAATGTGCCGGTGGCGGCATACAGCGTCAGCGGAGAGTACGCCATGGTAAAAGCAGCGGCTAAAATGGGCTGGATTGAAGAGGAAAAGATCATGTGTGAGATGGCAGTCAGCGCCTACCGGGCCGGAGCGCAGATCTATCTGACCTATTACGCCAAGGAACTGGCAAAATGCATGGATGAAGGGAGAATCGGATAATGACAAGATCAGAAAATCTGTTCAAGGAAGCGCTTTGTTATATTCCAGGCGGTGTAAACAGTCCGGTAAGGGCCTACGGTTCCGTGGGAATGACGCCCCGGTTTATCAAAAAAGCAGAAGGGCCTTACGTGATTGATGAAGACGGAAACCGTTATATCGATTATATCGGTTCCTGGGGGCCCATGATTCTCGGCCATAATCATCCTGCCGTTCTTGATGCAGTGATCAAGACGGCAAAGGATGGATTAAGCTTCGGCGCCGCCACAGAGCTGGAAGTGGAGATGGCGGAATATATCTGCAAAAATATCCCTTCCGTGGAAATGGTACGTATGGTAAATTCCGGAACAGAGGCGGTGATGAGCGCCATCCGTGCGGCCAGAGGCTATACAGGAAGAAATAAAATCATAAAATTCGCCGGCTGCTACCACGGCCACAGCGACGCCATGCTGGTAAAGGCGGGCTCCGGCGTGATGACGGCGGGAATCCCCGACAGCGCCGGCGTACCGGCAGGATGCACCCAGGATACTCTGACGGCTGTATATAACGATATCGACAGCGTAAAAGCCATCTTTGATGAATTTGACGGGCAAATCGCTGCCGTAATCATCGAAGCAGTGGCGGCCAACATGGGTGTGGTGCTTCCCAAAGAAGGCTTTTTAAAAGAGCTGAGAGAGCTTTGTACACAAAAGGGCGCCGTGCTGATTTTTGACGAGGTGATTACGGGATTCCGTCTGGCTTTTGGCGGAGCGCAGGAATATTTCGGCATTCAGGCCGATATGGTTACTTATGGAAAAATCATCGGCGGCGGAATGCCGGTGGGCGCTTACGGCGGGAAAAGACAGATTATGGAGATGGTAGCTCCGGCAGGTCCGGTGTATCAGGCGGGAACCCTTTCCGGAAACCCGGTAGCCATGGCGGCCGGACTGACTCAGTTAAAGCTTTTAAAGGAAAATCCGGATATTTACAGCCACATGGCGGCTCTGGGTGAGAAGCTTTTTGGCGGAATTAAAGATCTGCTGGAAAAATATGAAAGAAAGTATCCCGTCAATCATGCCGCTTCTTTAGGATGCGTCTACTTCACAGAGCAGGAAGTGGATAATTATGAAAAGGCCAAAACATCCGATACGAATGCTTTCGCCGATTATTTCCGCTTTATGCTGGAGCACGGCATTCATCTGGCTCCATCTCAGTTTGAAGCAATCTTCCTGAATAACGCCCACAGCGATGAGACAGTAGAAGAAACGCTGCACGTGATGGAAGAGTATTTAAAAAGCAGGGCATAACTGATTATGACGGTAAAGATATTTACGGACGGCTCCGCCCGGGGAAACCCGGACGGGCCGGGGGGATACGGGTGTATCCTTCAGTACACAGACGGGAAAGGCCAGCTCCACGAGAGAGAGCTTTCCGCCGGATACAAAAAAACCACCAATAACCGGATGGAGCTGATGGCTGCCATCGCAGGGCTGGAGGCTTTGATACGGCCCTGTCAGGTGGAGCTTTATTCCGATTCCAAATATCTGACAGACGCCTTCAACCAGCGCTGGATTGACAGCTGGGTGAAAAAGGGATGGAAACGGGGAAAAAATGAACCGGTAAAAAATACAGATCTTTGGAAGCGTCTTTTGAAAGCCATGGAACCCCATCGCGTGACCTTCCACTGGGTAAAGGGCCACGATGGCCATCCGGAAAACGAAAGATGCGATCAGCTGGCCACAGGGGCGGCTGACGGAAGCGATCTTCTGGAAGATGTTGTACAGAATGGATAGAGAAAAGTCAGGGGGGATGCCGTTTGAATATAACAATTGCACTGGGTCTGTTTTTCCTTTTTGTTCTTGTATTTATTCTGATTGCGGATATTTTTTCCGTCCTCTTCAGACTGACAGGCATGACAGCGGAGGATGCAAAATTCCAGGTGATTTCCATGCTGACAAACTGCGGATTTACCACGCAGAAAAGCGAGATGATTATGCGGTCGCGGCTGCGCCGCAGGCTGGCAAGGATAACGATCCTTTTCGGCTATTCTTTTACGGTGATTATTGTCAGTATTTTTTTGAATGTGTTTATGATGTGGAACAATTCGGAGAAGACAGATCTGCTCAGCAATGCGGCCATTCTGGCAGGTATATTTATTCTCTGCCTTATCCTGATGCAGCAGCGGCCGCTTCGTCTGTTCTTTGACCGGCAGATTGAAAAACTGGGGACCAGGATAATGTTTGGAAAACATGCCAATGTGGTGCGTTTCGTGAACAATTACGGGGATAAAGCTCTTGTGGAGATTGCGGCAAAGCGGCTGCCGCCTTTTTTGAAAGGCACAAGACTGATCAATTCCACCTTAAAGGAAAAATATGATATTCTGATTCTTCTGGTACGGCGAAACGGCGATACACTGAATCGTATTGGAAGGCACACTACTTTGGAAGAAGGAGATATCATCGTAGCTTTTGGCCCCTATCACCATATCCAGGAGATCTTTGAATTTTTTCCTGAAAAAACTTACTAAATTTCTGATTATCTTTTCATAAGCTGGTAAATGTCGGTATA
>CAMMBV010000027.1 GCA_946494335.1 uncultured Ruminococcus sp.
TGTTTTCAAGGATTGTGGCACTTGTTATTTGCCTCTAACTGTCAAAAACGAGAATGTATATTGAACATATTATAGCACTGTTAAATTCCAATGTAAAATGGAAAAAGATGATTTGTCCAAGTTAGTTGTTTCCTGTCATTTTTATCGTTTCTATGGCGTATAGAGGGAGGTTAATAAGACCATCTTCCCGTTTGAAATCCGTCATGGAAGTGCGGATGGAAATTTCAGGACTATATTTGTCGCGGTAAGTTTTGAGACTTTTCGCTTTGAGATTTACTTCCGCCTTCACTTCAACCGGGATAATCTGTTCTCCTGTATCGACAATGAAATCAATTTCGCAGGCCCCCCGGCTGTTTGTGTAATAGTAAAGTCCAAGATCGGGGATGGTTTTAAGCTGCTGACAGACGTATTGTTCCGTCAGTGCGCCCTTAAACTCTGTAAACAGCTCTTTCCCGCTCAGCAGCGTGCGTTGACTCAGTCCGGCCATGCAGCCCAAAAGTCCCACGTCGACAATAAACAGCTTAAAGGCTTTTAAATCTTCATACGCTTTAAGGGGAATACCGGCTGCGTTAACACGGCTGACTTTGTGGATGAGTCCGCAGTCACAAAGCCACATGATCGCGGTTTCATATTCTTTGGCCCGTCCGCCCTCACGCACGAGGCCATATACAAATTTTTTGTTTTCTTTGGCAAGCTGAGATGGGATACTGTTCCATACCATACGGATTTTCGGCACGATTTCATGAGGAGCATGCTTGGAAAAATCCTGCTCGTAGGCCTGGAGTATACGGCTTTGAATGAGGCGGACTTCGTTGAAATCTTTTTCTTCGGCAAAGCTTTGAACTGCTTCAGGCATTCCTCCGACAAAATAATAGTGTTTAAGGGCATCAATATACGTTTGTCGGAATGAAGTAATAACAGGATAGTTTTGGCTGTCCAGAAGCTCTGCAAAACGTTTGCTGCCTATTGCCATCAGGAATTCCCGGAAGGAGAGAGGATAAAGCTTGAGAAAATCTACTTTTCCTACGGGGAACGATGTACCTTCATGCAGGGCGATGCCTAAAAGAGAACCAGCGCAGATAATATGGTACTGTGGAGCGTTCTCGTAAAAATATTTCAGGGAAGTTAATGCTCTGGGAACCTCCTGTACTTCATCGAAAATGAGTAATGTTGTCTCGGGAAGAATTTTCCGGCCGGCATATAATTCCAGTCCTGTAATCAGACGGCTCGTATCAAGATCCGGGGCAAACAGTTCCGACATCACGGAATTAGAGTCGAAGTTGATATAGATGACATCGGTATATGCCTGAGCGCCAAATTCCTTCATGAGCCATGTTTTTCCCACCTGTCGGGCTCCCTCGATGATCAGAGGTTTACGCCGTTTGCTTTTTTTCCATTTATAAAGATTTTCAATTGCCGTTCGGTACATATATGCCTCCATAAGAAATTTAAGTCCATCATACCATGAAAATACAAAAATTACAACGAAAGATGTTAAGTTCATAACACTTTTTACAACGAAAAAATGAAAATGTGTGGAATTGATGTTTCCGGCGTCTTTCTCTTGCAAAAAAGCGGATTCGTAGTATGATAGAATATAAAGTTTTTGAGGGGAGAAATCATGCTTGTCATTATCGTTATAAAACAGATTATTGTCTCTTTTTTTCTTCTGGTTATCGGAGCCTTCTGCTATAAAAGGGATATTTTATCGGCAGGGGAAGGAAAATCCATATCAAACTTCATACTGACCTTTGTTTCTCCGGCGCTGATTCTGGATGCCTGTCAGATTACATACAGTGAAGAATTGTTCCGCAACCTGATGTGGGCCTTTGCCATGTCCGGGATATCTTTTGTCGTCGCCATAGCGGCTTCTCAGGTTTTGATCAGAAAGAACAGGCGCAGCTACAACATTGAACGGTTTTCTCTGGTTTACACCAACTGCGGTTTCATAGGGGTTCCTCTTGTGCAGGCGCTGTACGGCGATGAAGGCGTTCTTTATATGACCAGTTATATTGCCATGTTCAATCTGCTTTTGTGGACTCATGGCGTAATCTGTATGTCAGAACGGATGGATAAAAAACAGGTGGTGTCCATTTTAAAATGTCCCACTATTTACGCTATTATCCTTGGAATCTTCAGCTTCTGCATGAAAATTACATATCCGGAAGTGTTTGGGACAACGATTGCCTATGTGGCGGATCTGAACACGCCGCTGGCCATGATTGTGGCAGGGATTTCCGTGATGCAGTCAGATTTCCTGGGCGCGATGAAAAGGAAGAGGATATATGCGGTTTCCTTTTTGAAGCTTCTGATTGTTCCTATTCTGGCAATGCTGGCCATGGGGCTGTTCCCTGTTCCACAGATCATCCGTGTGATTATTGTTCTGGCCACAGGCTGTCCCGTTGGAGCATCGGTTATTATGTTTGCGCTTCGCTATGGGAAGGATGAAATATACGGAGCAGAGCTGTTTGCCGTGACTACAATATTTTCTCTGGTCACCATGCCGGTTCTGATTGCGCTGTGTACATTGTGAAAGAGTAAGTGTAGCTTTTATATGGTTAGATTTTCTGCTGTTAAGGGGGGTACCGTTCTTTTCTCGATTGTTTCATTGACTTTTTCTGCTGAACCGGTTATAATAATCATACGGGAATGAAGTTCTCCCGCGGCGTTGCCGAAACCGCTTAATAAAGCTAATGACTTCTGCGTTTATGCAGAAGTTTTTTGTATGTAAAGCCGACAATTTCTGCGTAAGTGCAGAAATTGTCGGCTTCTTGCGTAAAAGAAAAACAGGAGGGTTTTATGTTAACATCACTTGCTTTTATTTTTTTGATTGGGCTATTTATGGCTGGAATCTGTCAGAAATTAAAATTGCCGCGTATAATAGGTATGCTGATCACAGGTATTGTTTTAGGACCGAATGTATTAAATCTATTAGACTCATCTATTTTGTCTATATCATCTGAGTTACGACAAATAGCACTCATCATTATTCTTTTGAAAGCAGGACTTTCTCTTAACCTTTCGGATTTAAAAAAAGTGGGACGTCCTGCAATTATGATGTCCTTTGTGCCTGCAGGCTTTGAAATTTTAGCTTTTTTCCTTCTTGCGCCGCATTTGCTTGGAGTTTCAAGAATTGAAGCTGCTGTTATGGGAGCTGTTCTTGGGGCTGTTTCACCTGCTGTGGTTGTGCCGAGAATGGTACAGCTTATGGATAGTGGATATGGTACACAAAAAAGTATTCCTCAATTGGTGTTGGCTGGCGCTTCCTGCGATGATATTTTTGTTATTGTTCTATTTACTACATTTGTCAGTATGGCTCAGGGCGGTCAGGTTCATATTATGGATTTTGTGAATATTCCGATTTCAATCATACTTGGAATAGCATTAGGGGCTCTTGTTGGACTTTTTCTGTCACTCTTTTTTGAAACAGCATATGCACATAAACATTGTGTCCGAAACAGTATGAAAGTGATTATTGTCCTTGGCATTTCTTTTATGCTGCTGGCTGTTGAAGCTTGGGTAGAAAGGTATGTTTCTGTTTCAGGATTACTGGCAGTTGTAAGTATGGCTTGTGTTCTTAAGCTGAAAAGTATTGCGTTTGTCTCAAAAAGATTATCAGAAAAATTTGGCAAGCTATGGATAGCCGCTGAAGTCATCCTTTTTGTTTTAGTAGGAGCTGCCGTTGATATTCGTTATACAATGGGAGCTGGATTGGCGGCTGTCGCAATGATTTTCCTTGCTCTTGTATTTAGAGGAATTGGCGTTTCCCTTTGTTTAATTAAAACAAACTTAAACTGGAAAGAACGCCTTTTCTGTGTGATTGCTTATTTACCCAAAGCAACCGTACAGGCAGCTATTGGCTCAGTGCCTTTGGCTAAGGGATTGGCCTGCGGGCAGATTGTTTTATCTGTTGCGGTGCTGGCAATTTTAATTACGGCTCCATTGGGAGCGCTTGGGATGGATTTAACATACAGGAGATTATTGGCACGGGATATTAAAATCATATAAGATGTCTTGGTTTAAAGGTGTTTTGAAGCAATTTACTCTTGACAAAATCTATTTTACAGGCTAGAATATAACAGTGATATATAACGCTGCTATATTAGAGGTATGTAAAATAAACGGAAATTTGACAACCTTAGACCAAATCCATCAGGCAGCAAAAACAGAGTTTTTAGAAAAGGGATACAAGGATGCTTCCCTGCGAAATATCGTTAAGTCTGTGGGTATGACAACTGGAGCTTTTTATGGCTATTACAAGAGCAAAGAAGAATTATTCGAGGCTTTGACAGGTGAGCATTATGCCTATCTGCTGAACTGTTTTAAAAAAGCCCAAAAAGAGTTTGCCGATATTCCCCACGAGCAGCAGCCAGAGGTTATGGGGGATATTTCCGGCGCTTGTATGTTTGATATGCTCCACTACGCCTACGAACATCTGGAAGAATGTAAACTGATTCTCTGTTGTTCAGAAGGGACAAAGTTTTCCGGACTCATTGATGAAATGGTGGAGATTGAGGCAGCGGCAACGCATGATTATCAGAAAGTCCTGCAGGAGCTTGGCCGGCCTTGCCTGCAGATCGATCCTACGCTGGAGCATATTCTGATTACCGGCATGTTCCACACCTTTTTTGAACTGATCATCCACGAGATGCCGATCCAAAACGCCGAAAACTATGTGAAGGAAATGCGTGCCTTTTATACAGCTGGATGGATGAAAATTATGGGGCAGTAGCGCCCTGTAATTTTTGCCTCGTGGTTAGTAAAAACTAACTTATGAGGATACAAGAAGAACACAGCCGTGTTCTCTTTATCATAAATAAAAGGAAAAGGAGGAGTCTTCTTTGAAAAAACAATCCAATCTGTCACGCCTGCTGCAGATTGCAGGCAGCCACAAATATCTGGTTTACGCTTCCTGGGTGCTTTCAGCTATCAGTGCCCTTGTTGCGCTGGTGCCTTTCTACTATATCTGGAGGGTTATTCAGGAAGTGTTGGAGACTGCGCCGGACTTTAGCCGGGCACAGAACCTGACCCGTAACGGCTGGATGGCAGTGCTGTTTGCGGTAATCGCCGTGTTGATCTACATAGGTGCTCTGATGTGTTCCCACAAAGGGGCGTTTCGCATTGCCACCAATCTGCGCCTGCAAACGATGGAGCATATTGTCAAATTGCCGCTGGGTTTTGCAGAAAGTTTTGGCAGCGGCAGGCTTCGCAAGATCGTCAACGAATCCAGCGCCGCCACCGAAACCTATCTGGCACACCAGCTTCCCGACCGAGCCAATGCCATCGCCACACCCTGCGGCCTTTTAGTCCTTCTGCTGGTGTTCGACTGGCGGTTGGGCCTTTTGAGTCTCATTCCGGTAGTTCTGGGATTTTTAATCATGATGGCGATGACCGGACAACAGATGCAGGAAAAAATGAAAGAATATCAAAATGCGCTGGATGATATGTCCAACGAGGCGGTGGAATATGTGCGTGGGATTCCCGTTGTGAAAACCTTCGGACAGACTATCTTTTCTTTCAAAAAGTTCAAGGATTCCATCGACAGGTATAAAGTATGGGTAATTGCCTATACAAAGGAACTTCGCGCACCTATGATGTTCTACACGGCGGCCATCAACGGAGTGTTTGCCGCACTGATTGCCGGTGCGCTGATCTTTACAGGGGGCGGCGTTACCAAAGATTTTTTGCTGGATCTGATGTTTTATATTATTATTACGCCGATCATTTCTGTTACGCTTACACGAATCATGTTCCAGAGTGAAAACGCCATGATCGTGGACGACGCTTTGCAGCGGATTGACAGCGTATTGAATCTGCAGCCCCTCGCGGAACCAAAGAAGCCGGAACATCCGAAAGATGCTTCGGTGCAGCTTAGTCATATCCGTTTTAGCTATGATGGGAAGAACGATGTCATCAAGGATATCTCCCTTTCGATTCCCACGGGGCAAATGATAGCCTTTGTGGGGCCTTCCGGCGGCGGTAAGACCACCCTTGCCAATTTGATCTGCCGCTTCTTTGACCCGCAGGAGGGACAGGTGAGGATTGGAGGCGTCGATGTGAAGAACATCTCTAAAGAGGAACTTATGAATACCGTCTCCTTTGTATTTCAAAACAGCCGCCTGATCAAAGCCTCGATTTTGGAAAATGTGCGCATGGGCAAACCGGATGCCACCCGGGAAGAAATCATGGCTGCTCTGCATAACGCTCAGTGCGATGATATTCTTGAAAAGCTGCCCAGGGGTGCAGATACTGTGATCGGGACAAAGGGTGTCTACCTTTCCGGCGGCGAACAGCAGCGGATTGCCATCGCCCGCGTTATGCTGAAAAATGCGCCTGTTGTAATCTTAGACGAGGCTACTGCCTTTGCGGACCCGGATAATGAATCCCGCGTACAGGCTGCTTTTTCCAAGCTGTCTGAAGGTAAAACGGTAATAATGATCGCGCACCGGCTCTCCACCGTGGCTGGCGCAGACAAAATCTATGTCATCGAGGACGGACAGATTACAGAGAGCGGTAAAAGTGGGGAGTTACTGGAAAAAGGAGGCATTTTCAGCTGCATGTGGCAGGACTATCAAACTTCTGTTCAATGGAAGGTTGCAAAGGAGGTATAATGATATGATAAAAAGGCTGCAAAAACGATACGCCCTTTCTGAGCAGGGGGCTAAAGATCTGGTGAAAGGCTGTCTGGCCTGTGTGCTGCAAAACCTTTCCTTTATGTTTCCAGTGGGACTGCTGTATTTTTTAGTAGGCGATTTGATGAATGGCGGTGTTCCCGGCGAAAAACTTGCTTTTTACATCGTGGGCTGCGCGGCGTGTATCGGTCTGATTCTGATCACTACCTTCATTCAGTACAACGCCACCTACTTTGCCACTTACAGAGAGAGCGGTGTGCGGCGGATTACGTTAGCAGAACGGCTGAGAAAGATTCCGCTGTCCTTCTTTGGGAAAAAGGATTTGGCGGATCTTACCAGTACCATCATGGCCGACTGTACCTTTTTGGAACAGAGTTTTTCACACTTCATTCCGGAATTGGCAGGCTCCATCATTTCCACAGTGTTGATTTCCATCAGCCTTTTGATGTTCGACTGGCGCATGGCGCTGGCGGCGTTGTGGGTGCTGCCGGTGGCCTTTGCCATTGTGGGCTTTTCCGCGAGAGTACAGGAACGGCTCAATCAGAAGGCGATGGATGTAAAGATGGCCTGCGCGGACGGGATTCAGGAGTGTATTGAAACAGTGCGCGACCTGAAGGCCAATAATGCCGAGCAGGAATACCTGAAAGGGCTGGAAAAGAAAATCCGCGCTGTGGAATATCGTTCCATCCTCAATGAGTTCGGATTGGCAGCCTTTGTGGTGTCCGCGTCACTGGTATTAAAGCTGGGAATTGCTACGGCTGCACTGACAGGCTCCGTTCTGCTTATAGGAGGCAGCCTCGATGTGCTGACCTTCTTTATGTTCCTGCTGGTTGTTTCACGGCTTTACGATCCGCTGCAGGGGGCGCTGCAAAATTTAGCGGCGGTCATCAGTACACGCACCAATATTGCCCGAATGAATGAAATCCTCGATCATCCTGTTCAGCAGGGGGAGAACAGGCTTTCCAACAAGGGCTATGATATTACATTCGACCATGTAGGATTTGCCTACAACACAGGAGAAACCGTATTGAAAGAGGTTTCCTTTACTGCAAAACAGGGCGAAGTCACAGCTTTGGTGGGACCTTCCGGCGGCGGCAAAACTACAGTATCACGACTGGCGGCAAGGTTCTGGGATGTGAGCCGGGGAAGAATCCTGGTGGGAGGCATGGATATTTCCAAAATCGATCCGGAAACGCTGCTTTCCCTGTTCTCTATTGTGTTTCAGGATGTCACCCTGTTTGACAATACCATTCTGGAAAATATACGAATCGGGAATAAAGACGCGACAGACGAACAGGTTTTGGCCGCTGCAAAACTTGCCAATGTGGATGAATTTGCCGAAAAGCTGCCGGAAGGCTGGCATACCAACATCGGAGAAAACGGCTGCGAGCTTTCCGGCGGGGAGAGGCAGCGGATTTCCATCGCTCGAGCTTTTCTGAAAAACGCGCCGATTATCCTCCTGGATGAAGCAACCGCTTCCCTTGATGTGGAGAACGAAACCTCGATTCAAACTGCCCTTTCCCGCCTGATCGCGGATAAGACTGTGTTGGTCATCGCCCACCGAATGCGCACTGTGGCCGGAGCAGACAAGATCGTAGTACTCTCAGAAGGGAGCGTGGCAGAAGAAGGCGTGCCGGAAACTTTGCTGGAGCAAGACGGTCTCTACGCCCGCAT
Organism: uncultured Ruminococcus sp.; assembly: GCA_946494335.1. GTDB lineage: Bacteria > Bacillota > Clostridia > Lachnospirales > Lachnospiraceae > Ruminococcus_G. The sequence continues at coordinate 8,307 of CAMMBV010000027.1, forward strand.
GGTAAAGCTGCAGTCAGAGAGCCAGAATTGGAAGCTGGCATAGAATTACCGTTATGATATATCCCCAGTATCGCCGGGCAAGGAAGCTGGTCTATCTGAAGGCAGGAGATGCCTTGCCCTCCATAATGGGGAGGGATTCATCTAAGGCAAAAAAGGGAAAATAAAAAAATGAAAAAAATTTCAAAAAGTACTTGCATTTTAAAATAGAATGCTATATAATACATCTTGTCGCTGAATTGGGCTATCGCCAAATGGTAAGGCAACGGACTCTGACTCCGTCATTTCAAGGTTCGAATCCTTGTAGCCCAGTTTCAATAAAAGGAGCACCTCAAAAGGGGTGCTCTTTTAGTTTTTCCCAGAGTTGCTTTTGGGTAAAATCATAACGATAATGCAGTTATTTTACCGTGAAGCAGCTGTTCCAGTTCTTTTTGAGTGACACTGCAGGGAAGGATTGAAAGCAGATTGATTCTGATCTCGAAATCCTGCAGAGATTTCAAAGAAATCCATTCCTGATTCGGTGTCTGATCAATGGAGTCGGCCCGGGTAGCTGACAGAGCCAGCAAGGCTGTTTTGGCCTGAACGGCAGCTTTCAGATGGCCGGGGATAATGCCGTTTTGGGAAATGGCCGGCGTCAGCTCCTGAATTTATTCATAAGCTTCCGCCTCCTGTTCAATGGCTTCCAGGAGCATACGACAGGAATCGGATGCCGCAGAAAGCGGGAGAATCCGGCAGCTGTTATTGTGACGCAGATAACAGGGTATTTTTGTTCCTAGTATTTCAAAATCTTGTCTCAGAGATCTTTTAAATAAGCGATTCCGGTCAGTTCCACAATAATCCAGTCAGGGAAGAAGCGCTGTTTAAGATCCCGCAGCGCCTGGATAAGGCTTCCGGTTGCCTGGCAGCAGACGCAGCCTCCTGCGATGGTGGTGATCTTTACAGAGCTTTGCTGCAGAAGAAGCGTGTCGATACTGTTTTCTCCAATCTCATTTTCTACAATACAAAGTGTCTGTCCTGCGGAAATTATCTGCTCTGCCAGACGGGAAATCACAGTGGTTTTGCCGGAACCGAAAAAACCGCCCACCAGAAGTATGTTCATGCTATCCCTTCCTTTTCTTTATACGGCATAATCCACCGTGGCCTGTATCATGGCCTTTACGTTTTCCGGTTTCGCATTCAGCGGATTGTCACAGCCGGAGCTTCTTTTGAATTGTCCCTGAAATACAAATTGAAAATTGCTGCCGGCTGCTTTATAATTCAAATATATCTTTATGAGCATGAAAAGGCTATGTTCCGGAAAGACAAAACAGCAAAAGCAAAACACAAAGGATTTGTCCTTAAGTGACAATGGCGCTGCTGATTGACGGATTATATCAAAGGGGATATGTACTATGAAGCTGAGTATGTCTATGCTGGCCCGGTATCTGAAAGATTATAAGCCGGACTGTGCGATTATCAATGACGAGACCACCATCCGGGGTCTTAGATTTCTGCCGGAGGAAGAGCAGAAGCTGGCGCCGGAATATGTCTATTTTGGCTATGCCAGACAGTTTCTGTCGGATCCCAGGTATGCGGACGCATATATTGCCGTACACAAAAAAAGCCGGATGTTCTTCTGGCGCTGCGATTATGAGGAGCTTTTGAATGCTCTTTTATCGGCCTTTGATTATTACACAGACTGGGAGAGGAGACTTCTGGATGCAGCCGCAAGAGGGGCGTCCTTACAGGAAATGGTTCATATCGGAGGGGAGGTAATGGAGAACCCTCTGAGAGTCGGCAGTGTGGACGGAGAGATAGTTGCCGACAGTGGTGGAGAGGAACCGGCGGGAGATCCGTACTGGGATTTTTCAATCCAAAGAAAAATTCTTCATCCTTCTATTTTATATGATCCTTTTTATGATTCGGAAGGAAAGACGGTCGAAGATCTGACGGGAGAACCACAGCTGATCCGAAATGTATATGATAAAGGGGCTCCTGTCATTATGATGTATCTGATGCAGGACAAAGAGGCGGTAGCCTGTATAGGGATTCTTCAGAAAAATCCAAAGCTGACACAGATGAACCTGCAGCTGGTGCCGGTACTGGGGCAGTATCTGATCCGCTCTGAAGAATTTGTCTCTTCCAATGGACGGATTAAATCCAGCGAGTCTATTTTAAAGGGGTTTCTGGTAGGCCGTCAGCAAAATGCCCAGGCGGTCCGGCATCTGGAGCACAAGGGGCTGAAGGACTCCTGGCGGCTGGCGGTGTTTTGCCATGTTACCAGGGAAGATCAGGTTCAAAAGCACGCTCTGGTACGCTCTTTGAAGACGATACCGCAGATATATTTCCCCTTTCTTTATGAAAATGAGGTGGTGGCTGTCATAAAAGAAGCGGACTGCACAGAGCTGAAATATCTTCTGGAGAGGGAAATAAAATCCGGTACTGTGTGCGTGGGTCTTTCCATGACGGCGGCAGACTGGAATCTGCTGCCGGTATCGTACCGGCAGGCGCATTTTGCCCTGGAGCGGTCAGGGAAAAAACCGGGGATATACCGGTGTGAGGATTTTGCTTTCGGATATCTGAGGGAAATTTTCCGGGCACAGGAGCTGACTATGTCTTTGCTTCACCCGTCCTTGGATATTCTGGAGCGGTATGACAGTGAAAATCATACGCAGCTTCGGAAAACCCTGTCGGTGTATCTGAGAACGGAGAGAAATCTTTTAAAAGCGGCGGAATCGTTAAATGTTCATCGAAATACGATGAAATATCGTCTGCAGAGGATTCGGGAGCTGACCGGTCTTACCCTTTCTGATGAAGAGGAACTGGCGTATTTGAGGATGTCAGACTGGCTGTCCATGTATCAATGTGAGAAGGGTGGTTTATGATTTTATGAAAGCGAAAAAGACGGATTTTTCTCAGGGGAGCGTATACCGCAACATTCTGGAAGTGGCGGTTCCTATGACGGCGGCGCAGATCATCAGTCTTCTGTACAATATTGTGGATCGAATGTACATTGGCCGTATTCCCGGCGAGGGCCGGGTGGCGCTGACGGGGCTTGGCATCTGTTTTCCAGTCATTATGATGATCAATGCTTTTGCCAATCTGTTTGGCACGGGAGGTTCGCCCATCTGTGCCATGGAGCAGGGCAAGGGCGATTTAAAAGAGGCGGAAAGAGTGATGGGAAACACCTGTACCCTGCTGGTGGGCGCAGGGATTATTTTAATGATTCTGGGAATGGCATTTAACCGGCCCATACTGTATGCCTTCGGCGCCAGTGACGTCACGTATCCCTACGCCAGAGCTTACGGCCTTATATATCTTACAGGCACGGTATTTATCATGTTCAGTCTTGGCATGAACGGTTTCATCAATAATCAGGGATTTGCCAGAACTGGTATGATGACTGTTTTAGTGGGCGCGGTGCTCAATATTATTCTGGATCCCATTTTTATTTTCGTTTTTCATATGGGGGTCGCCGGTGCGGCCATAGCGACTGTGATTTCCCAGCTGGTTTCCGCTCTTTGGGTACTGCGTTTCCTTACGGGGAAAAATACGGTGCTTCGGTTAAGGCCGGCGGTTATGGTTTTGAAATTAAAACGGGTAAAAGAGATTACGGTGCTGGGGCTGACGGGATTTATGATGCAGTTTACCAACAGCATTGTACAGATTGTCTGCAATTCAACCCTTCAGACTTACGGAGGAGATCTGTATGTGGGAGTTATGACTGTGATGAGCTCCATCCGGGAGATCTTCAACATGCCCGCCATGGGGCTGACCAACGGGGCTCAGCCGGTGATCAGCTATAATTATGGAGCCGGTCAGTATGACCGGGTGAAAAAGGCGATAAAGTTTACCTCCATCACAGGCGTGGCTCTTTTTATGGTTCTGTGGGGAATTGTAGCTGTGTTTCCGGAATTTTTCGTCCATATTTTCAACAGTGATCCCCAGATGATAGCAACCTGCGTGCCGGTGATGCATATTTATTTTTTCGGGCTTTTTATGATGTCTTTGCAGTTTTCCGGTCAGAGCGTCTTTGTGGCGCTGGGAAAGGCCAGGTATGCCATTTTTTTCTCCATTTTTCGGAAAATCGTGATTGTGGTGCCGCTTACGGTACTGCTCCCCGGACTGTGGAATCTGGGAACCAACGGTGTGTTTGCGGCGGAGCCGGTATCTAATTTTGTGGGAGGCGCCGCCTGTTTTATCACCATGCTCTGTGTGGTCATGCCGGAGCTGAACGGGAAGAAAAAGAAGAGTTGAAATCCATGGTTGTACCCCGGATGGGAACACTGTATAATAAAATGGACAAATCAGTGGACAGTATACAGGAGAACATATGAAATATTCATTTGAAAGCAAAGTTCGTTTCAGTGAGATCGGCGAAGACCGGAAAATGACGCTGAACAGTATTTTAAATTATTATCAGGACAGCAGCAATTTCCATTCAGAGGAAGCGGGAAGAGGGCTGGAAAAACTGATACAGAAAAAAAGAGCCTGGATTTTGTCTTCCTGGCAGATCTGCGTGGACCGGTATCCTGCCATGGGGGAACATATCGTTGTCAGCACATGGGCCTATGATTTCAAAGGGTTTTACGGTTACAGAAATTTTACTCTGCACACCGGCGAGGGAGAGCTTTTGTCCTATGCCAATTCTCTGTGGATCTATATGGATACGCAGACGAAAAGTCCGGCCAAGATTGAGGCTGAGGAAGTGGACGGGTATGGCATGGAGGAGAAATTTCCCATGGAGTATGCGCCCAGAAAGGTTCCGGTGCCAAAAGAGGGAATCTGGGAAGAGCCTTTTATCATCCGGCGCCATCAGCTTGACCTGAATCATCACGTAAACAACGGACAGTATATTCAGATGGCCATGGATTATCTGCCGGAGGGATTTGCTGTTCATCAGATGCGGGCGGAATATAAAAAACAGGCTGTTTTAAACAGCAAAGTGATACCGAAAATCTGGCAGGAGGACGGCCGCTGCACCGTAGCGCTCTGTGCGCAGGACGGCAGTCCCTATGCGGTGGCACAGTTCCAGTAGAGGAGATAATTACAATATGCTGCAGTTGGGAAAAAAACAGACATTAAAAATAGTGAAAAAAGTTGATTTCGGGGTATATCTGGCGGAAGAGATGAACGCCGGGGAAAAGGAAAGGGTTCTCCTTCCCGGGAAACAGGTGCCCCGGGAAGCTGGTATGGGAGACGAGATAAAAGTCTTTCTATACCGGGATTCAAAAGACCGGATGATCGCCACCACACGGGAACCGCTTCTTGAGCTTGGAAAAACGGCGCTTCTGAAGGTGGTGGAAACGGGAAAAATAGGGGCTTTTCTGGATTGGGGGCTGGAGAAGGATCTTTTTCTTCCTTTCCGGGAGCAGACAGGAAAAGTTTCTCCGGGAGATGAAGTGCTGGCAGCTCTTTATCTGGATAAAAGCGAGCGGCTGTGCGCGACCATGAAGGTGTATCATTATCTGAAAACCGGTTCACCCTATGTAATAGGTGATGAAGTGGAAGGAAGAGTGTACCAGGTCAGCGATAATTTCGGTGTGTTTGTGGCGGTGGACGATCAGTATTCCGGCTTGGTTCCTCATCAGGAGGCCCAGGGAACCTTCCATCCCGGCGAGGTAAAAAAATTCCGTGTGACTGACGTAAAGGAAGACGGGAAGCTGACCTTGTCGGCCAAAAAGAAAGCATATCTTCAGATGGATGAAGACGCTGCGCTGGTATTGAAGGTGATTGATGAATTTGCCGGTGTACTGCCCTTTGACGATAAGGTTTCGCCGGAAGTGATTAAAAGAGAGTTTGGGCTGAGCAAAGCCGCCTTTAAACGTGCGGTAGGCCATCTTCTCAAGGAACGTAAGGTTGAGATAAAAGATCATAGAATATATAGGAAGTAAAAGACGTGGAATTTACTCATTTGCATGTGCATACGGAATTCAGTCTGCTGGACGGTTCCAACAAAATAAAAGAATATGTGGCCAGGGTGAAAGAACTGGGGATGGACAGCGCGGCCATTACCGATCACGGCGTGATGTTCGGCGTCATTGATTTTTACCGGGCGGCAAAAGAAGCGGGGATTAAACCCATTCTGGGCTGCGAAATTTACGTGGCGCCGGGTTCTCGTTTTGACCGGGAGCCGGGAGGGAGCGGAGACGACCGTTACTACCACCTGGTTTTGCTGGCGGAAAATCAGCAGGGATACCAGAATCTGATGAAAATTGTTTCCATTGGATTTGTGGAAGGCTTTTATTATAAGCCCAGAGTGGATATGGAGACTCTGGAACGGTATCACGAGGGGATTATCGCACTGAGCGCCTGTCTGGCCGGTGAAGTTCCCCGTTTCCTCCAGCGGGGGATGTACGAGGAGGCCAAAAAAAGCGCCCTTAAATATCAGGAAATTTTCGGACAGGACAACTTCTTCCTGGAGCTTCAGGATCACGGGATACCGGAGCAAAAACTGGTGAACCAGCAGCTTTTGCGTCTTGGTCAGGAGACGGGGATCGAGCTGGTTTGCACTAATGATATCCACTATACCTATGCAGAGGATCAGGCTTCTCACGATATCCTTTTATGTATTCAGACGAATAAAAAGGTAAATGACGAGGACAGGATGCGCTACGAGGGAGGACAGTATTACGTGAAAAGTCCCCAGGAGATGGAGGAGCTTTTCCCGTATGCACCTCAGGCGCTGAAAAACACCCAGGAAATCGCCCGCCGCTGTAATGTGGAGATTGAATTCGGCGTGACCAAGCTTCCAAAATATGATGTTCCCGAAGGATACACATCCTGGGAGTATCTGAACATGCTCTGTCACAAAGGGCTGGAAGAGCGGTATCAGCCCGTGACGGAGGAACTGAGACAGCGGCTTGATTACGAGCTGGATACCATACGGACCATGGGATACGTGGATTATTTCCTGATTGTATGGGATTTCATCAAATATGCCCGGGATCATGATATTATCGTAGGTCCTGGAAGAGGATCGGCAGCGGGAAGTCTGGTTTCCTATACGCTGGGCATCACCAAACTGGATCCCATGAAGTATCAGCTCCTTTTTGAGCGTTTCTTAAATCCGGAACGTGTATCCATGCCGGATATTGATATTGACTTTTGCTTTGAACGCCGCCAGGAAGTCATCGATTATGTGGTGGAGAAATACGGAAAGGACCGGGTGGTGCAGATCGTCACCTTCGGTACCATGGCGGCCAGAAACGTGATCAGGGATGTGGGACGGGCCCTTGATATGCCCTACGCCCGTGTGGACACCATCGCCAAGATGATTCCCAACGAGCTGAACATCACCATAAAAAAAGCGCTGGATATGAACCGGGAGCTGCGCAGTCTCTATGAAGAGGACGAGGAGATCCGGTATCTGATCGATATGTCCAGGAGGCTGGAAGGACTGCCCCGGCATACTTCCATGCACGCGGCCGGAGTCGTGATCAGTCAGAAGGCGGTGGATGAATATGTCCCCCTCTCCAGGGCATCGGACGGTTCCATCACAACTCAGTTTACCATGACGACGCTGGAAGAGCTGGGACTTCTGAAAATGGATTTCCTGGGCCTGCGGACGCTGACGGTGATCCAGAATGCGGTGAAACTGGCCCAGCGGACGGAAGGGAAGGAGATCGATATTGACAGCATTGACTACAATGATCCCAAAGTCCTGGAAATGATCGGCCAGGGAAAAACAGAAGGGGTATTCCAGCTGGAAAGCGGCGGGATGAAAAACTTCATGAAAGAGTTAAAGCCCAGGAGTCTGGAGGACATCATTGCGGGAATCTCACTGTACCGTCCCGGCCCCATGGACTTTATCCCTCAGTATATCAGGGGAAAAGATCATCCCGGCGACGTTACGTATGATTGTCCGCAGCTGGAGGAAATCTTGAAACCCACCTATGGCTGTATCGTGTATCAGGAGCAGGTTATGCAGATTGTCCGTGACCTGGCCGGCTATACCCTGGGGCGCAGCGATCTGGTGCGAAGAGCCATGTCCAAGAAAAAAGCGGCTGTCATGGCCAAGGAGAGGAAAAATTTTGTGTACGGCAGCGAGGAAGAAGAAATTCCAGGCTGCATCAGCAACGGGATTTCTGAGCAGACGGCCAACAAAATCTTTGACGATATGACAGATTTTGCCAAGTATGCCTTTAATAAATCCCATGCCGCCGCCTACGCGGTGGTATCCTATCAGACGGCCTATCTGAAGTATTACTATCCGGTGGAGTTTATGGCTGCGCTGATGACGTCCTGCGTGGAAAATCCTTCCAAGGTGGCGGAGTATATTCTGACCTGCCGTCAGATGAAGATCAATATTCTGCCTCCGGACATCAATGAAAGCGAGGGTGTTTTTTCTGTGGAAAACGGCGCTATCCGTTACGGACTGAACGCCATTAAGGGGATAGGCAAGCCGGTGCAAAAAAGCATTGTGGAGGAACGTAAGAATGGCGGACGCTTCACATCCCTGCGGGATTTTATCGAACGGCTGACCGGAAAGGAAGTCAATAAAAGGACGCTGGAGAATTTTATAAAGGCCGGTGCGCTGGACAGTCTGGGAGGCACCAGAAAACAGCTGATGATGGTCTATGCCCAGGTGCTGGATGGTGTGAATGCGGAAAAGAAATCTTCCATGGAAGGGCAGATGACTCTTTTTGACATGATGGGAGAAGAGGAGAAGCAGGAATATGAGATGAAGCTTCCTGACGTGGGCGAGTATGACAGGGAAATTCTGCTGGGTTTTGAAAAAGAAGTGCTGGGTATCTATATCAGCGGCCATCCCCTGGAAGAATATGAACAGGTCTGGAGAAGAAACATCACGGCGGTGACTTCTGATTTTCAGCCCACGGAAGAAACCGGATATCCCAGAGTGGCGGATAATTCGAAACAGACGGTGGGCGGCATGATTGTGGAAAAAACCATAAAATATACGAAAAACAACAAAACCATGGCCTTTCTTACCATAGAAGACCTGGTGGGATCCGTGGAAGTGGTGGTATTTCCAAGAGACTACGAGCTGAATGCCTCCATGATGCAGGAGGACGCCAAAGTATTTATCCGCGGGAGAGTTTCCGCGGAGGACGACAGGCCCAGCAAACTGATCTGCGAAAAGATCATGCCCTTTGGTGAAATGCCCCGGCAGCTGTGGATTCAGTTTTCCAGCAAACAGGAGTATGAGCAGCAGGTGCAAAAGCTGTATGACATTCTGAGAAATTCGGATGGAAATGATGAGGTTGTGCTGTATATCAGGAAAGAAAGAGCCATGAAGAAGCTCCCGCCGTCCAGAAGCGTGAAGATTGAAAAGGGTCTTTTGGAGGAACTGTCGGAAAAATACGGAAGAGACAACGTGAAAGTTGTAGAAAAGAGTATTGAAAAACAGTAGGAAATGCATTAGAATTAATACAATAACAGGTTAATGTCTTTTGGAGGAGAGAGTATGTCAGCAGATAAAAAAATAAGTACCATTGGTGTACTGACCAGTGGAGGAGATGCACCGGGTATGAATGCGGCGATTCGCTCGGCTGTGCGGCGCGGCCTGTCAAAGGGATGCAGGATGAAGGGGATCCTGAAAGGCTACGATGGGCTGCTGAACGAAGAGTTTATTGATATGGAAGCCAAAGACGTATCGGACACCATAGAACGGGGCGGTACGATTCTCTATACGGCCCGCTGTGCTGAGATGCGTACGGAGGAAGGGCAGAAAAGAGCGGTGGAAATCTGTAAACGTCACGGGATTGACGGACTGATTGTCATCGGCGGAGACGGTTCCTTTGCAGGCGCTCAGAAGCTGGCGAATCTGGGCCTGAATGTGGTGGGCGTTCCGGGAAGCATTGACCTGGATATCGCCTGTACCGATTACACCATCGGATTTGATACGGCGGTTAACACAGCCATGGAGGCCATAGATAAAGTAAGAGATACGTCTACCTCCCATGAGCGGTGCAGCATCATTGAGGTAATGGGAAGAAATGCCGGATATATCGCTTTGTGGTGCGGAATTGCCAACGGAGCGGAGGATATTCTTCTTCCGGAAAAATATGATTATGATGAGCAGAAAATTGTAAATAATATTATTGAGAACAGAAAAAAAGGAAAAAAACATCATATTATTATTAATGCGGAAGGAATCGGGCATTCTACCAGTATGGCGAAACGTATCGAGGCCGCCACGGGAATCGGGACGAGAGCTACCATTCTGGGACACATGCAAAGAGGCGGCAGCCCCACCTGCAAGGACCGGGTATACGCGTCCATTATGGGGGCTTACGCGGTGGATGTGCTTCTGGAAGGAAAGAGCAACCGCGTAGTTGCGTATAAAAACGGCGAGTATGTGGATTTCGATATCAATGAAGCCCTTGCCATGAAGAAGGATATTCCGGAATATCAGTATCAGGTGGCCAGATCACTTTCCGGCAATTATGAAAAATAAGGATTCACAGGACAGCTCCGAATCGTTTCGGAGCTGTTTTCACAGGAGGAGGAATGATTACAAGTTCATCCAATCACCACGTGAAACAGGTGGTGCAGCTTCAGAAAAAAAGCAAGGTCAGAAATGAACGCGGCTGTTTTATTGTGGAAGGTGTCAAGATGGCGCTGGAAGCGCCAAGAGAAAGAATCTTCCAGGTATATGCCGCCGCTTCTTTCTACGAGGAGCAGGGAATGCCGGAGCCGTTGAAAGGTCTTCCGGCTGAAATTGTGGAAGACCGGCTCTTTTCCCAGATGTCAGACACAAAAACGCCCCAGGGACTTATGTGTCTGGTGCGGCAGTACCAGTACCGGCCCTCTGATATCTGGGGGCGGGATAACCCGCTGATACTGGTGCTGGAGAATCTGCAGGATCCCGGCAACGTAGGTACGATTTTCCGGACGGCGGAAGGGGCCGGCGCGGATGGTATTATTTTAAGCGACAGCTGCGTAGATATATATCATCCCAAGACAATCCGGGCCACCATGGGATCCATTTACCGGATGCCTTATTTCTGCACGAAAGATATGAAAAAAACGGTGGAGGAGATGAAAAGCCGGGGAATCTGTACTTTTGCGGCAGATCTTGCAGGAAAAAATTCTTATGATGAGGAGGACTATAAGAAAGGAACGGCCTTCTTTATCGGAAATGAGGGGCAGGGGCTCAGCCCACAGCTGCTTGGCGAAGCAGACATACGAATACGGATTCCAATGGAGGGGAGATTGGAGTCACTGAATGCAGCAGTTGCGGCGGCGCTGCTGGTCTATGAATGTCACAGACAGAGAAAACAGTAACGTATAGCTGAAACAGAAAGGGGTTATAGGCGATGGGAGAAAATATGAGCAAAAAAGAACTAAGACGGAGAAAGAGAAAACGCAGACTGATGATAAAAACAGTCGTTTTGCTGGTACTGCTGGTTATTCTAGGCGGCTCCATCTGGGTCCTGGCGGGGCAGATGAGGGAAAAGGAGACGGAAGACACCCAGCAGGCCCAGACCACTCCTGAAGTGACCCAAGAGGCAGAAGGGGAGAGTGCACCGCAGCCGACCAAAGAAGCCGAAAAGGACACGGAAGGGAACGGTACCAAGGAGGAAATCCTGGCGGCAGCAGATCTTCTGGCGGCTCAGTATGATTATGACGCAGCCATAGAAAAGCTGGCGGAAGTGCCGGACAGTGAAAATGATCCGGATGTGGTTAAGAAAAAAGAAGAGTATCAGACGGCAAAGGACAGCTGCGTGGCGGTCAATATGGATCAGGTGACACATATTTTCTATCATTCGCTGGTGGTGGACCCGGACAAATGTTTCGGGAATCCCGATGATCCGCTGACTGCGGGATTTAATCAGTGGATGACCACAGTCAGTGAGTTCGAGAAAATTACCCAGGAGATGTACGACAGGGGATATGTATTGGTAAGGCTGCGGGATCTGGTGACGCAGACCACGGATGAAAGCGGAAACGTTCACTTTACAGCCAATCAGATCATGCTGCCCCCTGATAAGAAGGCCTATGTACTGTCTCTGGATGATCTCAGTTACTACCACAGCTATGATGGCAGAGGCATTGCGTCAAAAATCGTGCTGGATGAAAACGGAAAGCCTACCTGTGAATACATTGAGGACGACGGCAGCGTATCTACGGGGGCCTACGATGTGGTTCCTCTGATGGATCAGTTTCTGGAGGAACACCCGGACGCTTCTTACCGGGGTGCAAAAGGAATCATCGCGCTGACCGGTTACAACGGCATCCTGGGATACCGGACAGACGGTGTATATGAGAGCAGGGATCCGGAACATCTGGATCAGGATCAGGCAAAATGGCTGGAGGCGCATCCGGACTTTGATTACGATAAAGAGTGCGAAGAAGCCAAAAAGGTGGCCGACGCCATGAAAGAGGACGGCTGGGAATTTGCCAGCCACACCTGGGGACATCGTCATATTGCGCAGATTTCCCTGGACGATTTGAAAGCGGATACGGAAAAATGGGAGACTTATGTATCTCCGCTGGTGGGAGGAACGGACACCATCATATTCGCCCATGGAGAAGATCTGGGAGACTGGCACGATTACGACCCGGCCAATGAAAAATTTGCCTATCTGAAGTCACAGGGCTATAATTTCTACTGCAACGTGGATTCTACCCAGTATTTCCTTCAGATCAGGGATAATTACGTGCGTCAGGGCCGGAGAAATCTGGACGGATACCGTCTGTATCAGGATAAGATTATGGAGGATCCTTCCCAGAGGAAAACAGCCGATCTGTTTGATGCGGCGGAAGTTTACGACACATCCCGCCCGAATGTGCCGGAGCTGTAAAGAAAATAACAGTTGAGAGCGAAGCTCATGCAGAACTGAAAAAAGGTTCTGCATGAGCTTTTTTTGCGCGATACGCCCGGCAAGCGGCTGCCGTGCTTGCACGAGCAGACAGTTGCCGGGCAACGGACCGATCGGAAAATGACAGGTAATTCCCAAAATCCTTGGGAACAAGGGATATAAAAAACGTGATATACTTTAATAAAGTTGAATATTCTAACAATTTATATAGAGAGGGGACTGTCGAAAGACAGAAAATGCTGGGGGGAACAGAAAATGCAGGAGAGAAAACGGTTTAGCTATTATGCATTTATCAGTTATAAACGGGAAGATGAAAAGTGGGCCGGATGGATTCAAAAGCAGCTGGAAACTTACCGGATTCCCTCGATTATACGAAAACAGAACCTGAATGTGCCAAAGAAAATATATCCGGTGTTTCGGGATAAAACAGATCTGACGGGAGGAAAGGTGCTGGAGCTTCTCCACAAAGAGCTGGAAGAGTCCCAGTATCTGATTGTCATCTGTTCTCCTCACAGCGCATCATCCCAGTGGGTGAATAAAGAGGTCCACCATTTTATAGAACTGGGCCGTGAGGATTATATCATTCCTTTCATTGTGGATGGAGAGCCTTTCTCTCAGACGGGCCGTGAGTGTTTTCCGGAAGCGCTGAGAAAAGAGGTATGCTCTGAGGTTCTGGGCATCAGTGTGCCGGAGTTGGGAAAACATCAGGCGTTTTTGCGGGTGGTGGCCACCCTTCTGAATCTGAAGTTTGATCAGCTGGTGATGAGAGATAGAAGGAGGAAAAAGCGCAGAAGAATCATGGCTTCGGCGGCAGCTCTGACAGCATTTTTTCTTCTGGCAGGAGGTATCTGGTATTTCATGCCTCACAGCGCCTATTACCGTTCTTACGTTTATGTCAACGAGATTCCCGTGGGGTTAAATAAGCTTTCGCGAAGTGAACGAAAGCATACTGCGGAATGCTTTGAGATTGTGACGCGCCAGGGAAAAGTAATCCGGGTTCAGCGGGTGAATCCGGCCGGGAAACCGGTGGAAGCGCTGGTATCCACATTTCTGGATGACGCCCCGGTAGTTGAATTCTATTACGAGGGCGACAGGGTGGCCAGGGCTGAATTCAGGAATGAGACGGGTCAGATCGTTTTGTCCAAGGATTATTCCTCTAATATGAAGGCGGTGGATTTCCTGCAGGCGGATGACAGCAGTCAGACGATGGCGCTGGCGGCGGATCAGACCAATGTGATGGACTCCTTCTCTGATTCCGGGATGTACGAAGGCAAGAGTGAGATTACCCGCCATATCAACACCTACGATGAAAACGGATATCTGGTTCAAGTTCAGTTTATGCGGGACAATCTGAATACGCCTGCAAAAGACAGCAATGGGATCTATGGCAGAGCCTATGAGCGGGACAGCGAGGGACGGATTATCCGGATGACTTATCTGGATCAAAACGGGAATCCTAAAAATTCCAGGCTGGGGGTGGCCGGATGGGCCTATGAATATGATGAGGAGGGCAAAAGGATAAATTCTTATGCCTTTGACTTAAAAGGCGACAGAATCCGGGGGGAAGATGGCTTTGCTTTGCAGGAACTGGAATATGACGGAGACGGTAATGTGACAGAGTGCCGTTATCTGGACGAAAACGGCGAGTTATGCATGACCAGGAAAGGATATGCGCGGGAGGAGATGACGTATGACAGGCAGGGATTCTTGATAAAAACCTGCGGATTTGATACGGAGGGGGAACCGGCTTTTGACACGGAAAACGGAGTTCACGGATATGAGCTGGAATATGACAGCCAGGGATATTTATGCCGCATGACCTCTGTTGGAGGCGATGGCAGTCCCACAGCTTCCGGTATCGGGTACTGTACGGCTGAATACGTAATGGACCAACAAGGACGTCCTGTGAAAATGCGCTACTTCGATGCCGCGGGAGAGCCGGCCTGCCACAGGCAGCGGGGAGAGTACGGGGCGGATATTTCCTATGATGCGAAAGGAAATATAACGGAAGTGATTTTTCTAAATCAGGAGGAAATACCTGCGCTGAACCGGGAAGGCTACGTCCGTACGAGGAGGCAGTACGATGAAATGGGGCGGATGATCCGGGAATCCTACGAAGATCAGCAGGGCGATTTAGTCAGAATGAAGGAAAATGTGGCGACATACCAGATCGCCTATGACAGGAAGGGCAATATCCAGGAGGTATGCTTTGAAGATGAGACGGGCAGCCCCTGCAAAAATGCGAATGGGTACGCCAGGGTTGTCTATGAATATGATGAAGCTGGAAATCAGATAAGTGAGGCCTTTTTTGATGAGAGAGATATCCCTGTGATCAACAGCGGTGGTTATGCGAGCAGCAGATACGAATATGATGAGCAGGGCAACTGTACGCTGAGAGCTTATTATAATACAGAGGCTTCCCTGATTAAGCTGAAAGATGGATACGCCATGGAAGTAATGCAGTATGACGCTTCCGGCAATCTTAAGGAATCTTCCTGTTACGATGAGAATGGAGAGAAGGTACAGTGCGCCGACGGCTATTATCAGCTGACTTATACCTATGATTCCAAAGGGAATTGCATTCAGGAAGAAGGCTATCTGTCGGCGGCATGCGGTATCGTTCAATATACTTATAATGATGATAACCTGGTAATTCAGGAAAAATATCTGAAAAGTGACGGCAGTCCGGGGACGGATGAAAATGGCGTTTTTGCTTATCAGTATGAATATGACGCTCAGGGCAGATGGACAAAACTTATGATGCTGGACAGCGCAGGCAATCCGGAAGACGCAATGGGATATGCGGCTCGGGAATACCAATATGATGAAAATAATAATCTGATCAGAACGATTGATTATGGAAAAGACGGCGTATTAAGCCAGGAACTTCATACTTACGACGAAAAAGGCGATCGCGTGCTGACATCCCATCTGGACGGCGCAGGCAATCCTCTTATGACGGACGACGGCGCCTATGTGATGCGTGATTATAACGATACGGGAGATGTAATAAGAGTTTCTTATTATGACACAGAAGGGAATCCTTATTTGTCCCATGAAGGATGTGCAAGTTATGTCAACACAGTGGATGCGATGGGGAATGTAACCAAGGTGCATTATTTTGGCGTCGATGGGAATCCTACAGTGGCATACGGAGGGTATGCATCGGGAATCCGGGAGTATAACGCTCAGGGATGGAAAATCAGGGACAGTTTTTATGGACTGGATGGTAAGCTGATAGACAATGAAGGCGGTTCGCCCAGCATAATAGAATATTACTATAATGACAGTGGTAAAGAAATGATGAAGATTTATTATGACAGTCAGGGAAGAGAAGTCAGCAGGACAAGCTGTCTGGTGCAGATGATCGATATTCAAAATGATTCCCAGGCAGCGCAGGCCGGTATTGTGGAAGGGGATTTTCTGATAGAACATAATACGTGGAATTTTTTTGATTATGAAAATGCGATAGATGCCGTGGAGGAAGTGAAACCGGTATTGGCGGATACATCGACGGAAAAAGAACTGGTTATCGCCAGGAAAACAAAGGAAAATGCGGTTGTGTTTTTCCGTGTATCCATGAACGACGGTCCTATGGGCGCGCGGCTGGTTGATCTGACCTGTACCCGGAATGACTGGGAATATGTGAAACGGGAGTATGAAGCATGGCTTAAAGAGGAGGAAGAAAAGTGAGAAGTGCAAACCCAAGAGACTATTACCATCCACAGGATAAAAAGGCGTTGGAAGCTTTAAAACAGATTCCGGGCTTTTCGGCATTGATGAAAGCGTTCATGAAGGTTTTCAACGAGAACATGATTCATGGAATGAACATGTCAAATAAGATCAGAATTACCGACAGGCAGCTGCCCCGGCTGTATAAGCTGCTGCCGCCCATCTGCGAAAAGCTGGGAATTCAGGAGCCGGAATTTTATCTGGAAATGGACCCTGTGGCCAATGCCTATACTTTTGGGGACAGCATTATCTCCATCACTGTGACTTCAGGTCTGGTGGATCTGATGAATGATGAAGAGATTCAGGTGGTTCTGGCCCATGAATGCGGCCACATTGCCTGTCACCATGTGCTGTACCATACCATGGCAAGGACGGTGCTCAGTGCCGGGTCATCCATTCCGGGGGTGGAGCTTTTGACCACGGCTCTGCAGTTTGCCCTGTTTCACTGGGAACGGTGCAGTGAGTTCTCCTGTGACCGGGCTGCGGCCATCTATATGGAGAACCCCGAGCCGGTGGCACGGGTCATGTCACTGCTGGCTTCCGGCAGTCAGAAGATATCTTCTGAGATAGATATGGCGCTTTATATGGAGCAGGCAAGGGAATACCAGCATCTGCTGGACCGTTCCAACTGGGACAAGGCGCTTCAGTATCTGGCGTTGATGAATCAGAGTCATCCCTTCCTGTCGGTGCGGGCGGCGGAGATCAACGACTGGTGCAAAACGAAAAATTACAGTGATATTATCGATTTCATACATGAGAAAAAAGGGGGTGACCGATGTCACGGATGCGGAGCGCAGATCCAGGAGGACTGGATGTTTTGTAAACAGTGTGGAACAAAAATCAGGTAAAGAAATGGAGGATGAAAATGAAGAAATTATTTGACGAGGAAACCGGCTATCTGATTATCGATGAGCTGGCGATGAAACGGGACAGCTACCGAAAGGTTCTGGAAGACAACGTGGTGACGGAGGATGAGCTGAAGGAACAGGCGGATCTGGTGATTGATTATCTGAAAAGGCTGGATCAGAAGCTGGATGATGAGGAAAAGGAACTGGTGACGGATTTAATCTGTGAGATGGCGGTGCTGTATGAGATCAGCCGTCTGACCGAAATGTAAGGGGGAAAAGAATATGGGTACATTCAATACAACAAAATTCATACCTACGGCAATGAGAGATTTTGATCCGGTTATTATCCGGGCGGAGGAGTATTTTCAGTCTCTGGGATACGATTTCAGCCGGGGCGACAGTGCGGCCGGCAATTATTTCAGTATCAGCAAAGGGGGAGCCTTCAAGGCGGTTCTGGGAATGAAAACGGCTTTGAATGTGGAAATGACCCCTATGACGGGCGGCGTATCGGTGTCTGCAAAGGTGGGTATTTTCGGTCAGCAGCTGGTTCCAACCATCATATCTACTTTTTTCCTCTGGCCGGTACTGCTGACCCAGATCAGCGGAATGGTACAGCAGTCCAAGCTGGACGACCAGGTGGTTCAGTTCCTGGAACAGACCATCCGTCAGGTTGAAGCAAGTCAGGGACAGATGCAGCAGCAATCTTACGGCGGCCCCCAGCCGACGGCGGCAGCAGGACAATTCTGTACAAACTGCGGTACTGCAGTTCCTTCCGGAGCAAAATTCTGCTGCGGATGTGGAGCAAAAATAGAATAATAGTGGTATAATAAAAACATATGGGGATGGTTTGCGGAGTGGAAAATGATTCAGGTAGTGATTGTTGAAGACGACAGGGATTTTATTTATTTAATCCGGACTCTGCTTGAAAGAGAAAAAGACATTGAGGTGATCGGCAGCTGCACGGAAGAGATCTGCGGGACGCTTCCGGACATGTTTTCAAGGGCGGATCTGGTTATTGTGGATTTGAATCTGTCCAACGGCAGGGAAGGACAGGAGGAAGGCATACGGATGGCCAGGAAAATCCGCAGCACAACGGATGCGAAAATCCTGATTCTGACAGGCTATGAAGAGCCGGAGATCATACTGCAGGCCAGTCAGCGAGCATTTGCATCCGGTTATCTGCTCAAGAAAAATTATCAGGGTCTTTCCTTTATGATTCGCAGCATTGCTGCGGGAAGCGCGCCGGAAGAAATATATATCTGTTCCGCTCTGCTGCGGAAACTGAGTCATGCAGAACGCTTTGTGCTGATGGAATATCTGGGTTATGAAGTAAAGATCAACTCATCATCAAAAACCAAGTCCAATCAGATGTCGTCCATCGTGCAAAAGTTTGAACTGGACAAACCGTCTGACCTGCGAATGATCTTTAAAAATTACCCGGATTTATCCAGACTGAGTGATGATCTGCGGTAGAAAAGGCAGGATAGATTATGATTTTTACGCTTGTGTTATGGTGTACCGGAACAGTGATCTATCTGTCCGGAAGGGACAGTAAAGTAAACAGATGGTGCGCGGTGTGCTTTTTTCTGACGTCCATCGGGACTTTCAAGGAATTTCTGATGGATTCTGTCGTGCCGCTGCTGTCGGAAGCTTTTCCGGCGGTGCCGGCGGATTTTTATATGAGTGTAAACAGCGTGCTGACAGCTGTACTCTACCTGGGAGCTCCTTTTTGCTTTATTACCCTGGCCATGCATTTTAACTGTCTGGATGAGAAAAATCCCGGCCTGTTCCGGGGTGTCCGGCTTTTTACAGCAGGAATCATTGTGATTCTTCTGTTCTTTTTTTCGCCCTTTCAGTTTAAAGAGTATCAGCTGACCAGTCCGGCGTTCTGGCACAGCATGTCCCTTTATAATCTGGGATACGCGCTGGCGGGCACCATTATTATTGTGAATGGAATCCGGCAGGAGACGAAAGAGCGGGTACGCAGAAGGAAAAAACTTCTGGTTGAAATCCTGATACCGCCCTACTACTGGTGGCTGAGTACGATTTTCATTGTGCATACTCTGGGGATGCAGAAATATCTGAAGGCATGGAAAGCAAATCTGTACCTGTCTTTGGCGGTATTTGTATATTATTTTTATATTGCCCTGCGGGAAGGGATGATGGGAATACAGCTTCGCGTCGTTCTAAATCCCTGGGATTCGGATATACAGGCGGTGGATAAAAGCACTCATTATATGAATCATATGATAAAAAACCAGGCGGTAAAAATTGACTGGTGCATTGATATTCTGCGGGAAAAGAACAAAGAGGATCAGCAGCGGGAACTGGATATCATGGAAAAGGCTTCCTGGCAGCTACAGGAATTTGCCAGAAGAACCACCCGTTTCTTAAATACGTCAGTCAACGATTCGGAGAATATTCAGGTGTCTGTTCTGCTCAAAGAGGTTCTGGAGGAATGGAAACTGGTCTGGAGGGAGATTGAACTGAATCTGGAATGCAGACAGGATGCAGCGCTGTTCTGCGATGTTGTCAATATGAAGGAGGTCCTCTGGAATCTGCTGGATAATGCGGCGGATGCGATGGACGGCCGGGGAAAGATCACAGTCTGCACCGGTTTTGGAAGAATACGCCGCTTTTATTGTATCAGGGTTTGTGATACGGGAAGGGGGATGGATGAAAAAACCAGGAAAGAAGTTTTCTCTCCCTTTTTTACGACAAAAAAGAAAGGAATTCATTACGGGCTGGGGCTGGCGTTCTGTAAAAGTATTATGCGGGCTCACGGCGGTAAGATTATGGTAAACAGCAGACCTTTGGAGGGAACGGAAGTGATTTTGCGCTTTCCGGGACGCAGGGTAAGAAAAAACATATAAAAGCAGATGGAAAAGATGGTGTCAGAATTTGGCATCATCTTTTTCTTGACTTAGAAACGTAATGATGATAACATACCTCCGTAATAATATTTAATAATTTTGTAATAATTAATGGGAGGTTTGCTGTGAAAAATAGTATGAGAAAAAAAGTGCAGGTATTGGGAATAGCGGCGGCATCTTTTTTTGCCTGCGTTCCGGTATTTGCCCAGGGACAGGAGTGGGAGACAAAAGCGGTGGCTGATGTAATATCCTGCGCCAATATCCGCAGCGAGGCTACGACAGAGTCCCAGCGTGTGGGCATACTGCCAAAAGGAGCCATGGCTGACGTTCTGGAGAGGGGAGAAAACTGGACGCTGGTAAATTCCGGAGAAGTGAAGGGTTATATAAGGAACGATCTTTTGGCTTTTGGAGAAGAGGCAGAGCAGATCTACCGTTCCATCCATGGGGAGAATACGGTTACAGCCGTTGCGGCAAAGGATATAGCGTCAGAACCTGCGGCACAGGCTGCGCCGGCGGCTCAGATATCGGCAGGCGAGATGGATCTTCTGGCGGCTATTATCCAGTGTGAAGCCGGAGGCGAAAGTCATGAGGGAAAGGTTGCTGTGGGAGCTGTGATTATGAATCGGATGCGCAGCAGTCAGTTTCCTGATACGGTTACCGATGTAGTATATCAAAGCGGTCAGTTTTCGCCTGTGGCCAGCGGAATTTTGTCCGGCGTCCTGGCCCAGGGAGCAAGAAGCGACTGCTATGCGGCGGCTCAGGATGCCCTGAATGGGGTAAATCCGGTGGGAGACAGTCTGTATTTTAACAGCGGAAGCGGAAGAGGAATTCAGATTGGCAATCAGCATTTTTACTGAAAAAGAGGGTTCGCCCTCTTTTTTTGCCGTTCATGAACTTTTAAAAAAACAAATGGTAAAATACTTGGAAAAATGGTAAAATGTAATTGTCTCAGGAGAGTTTTAAAAGAAAGGGAACGGATAGAATATGAGAGGTTTGGAAACGCCAATCAGGAAGATACGTCGGAAAATTTTTGAGGAAATCGCCAGGATCGCTTTTGAATCCGATCAGGATCATTTCAAGGCGGAGGTGGAAGCGATTCCCTACCACATCGTGGAGGAGAGGGCCAAATACAGAGAGAGTATATACAGAGAACGGGCGGTGGCCAGCGAGCGTGTAAGGCTGGCCATGGGTATGTCTTTGCGGCCGGAGAACAGGGCGGTACATATCACAGCCGGAATTGAAAAGAGCAATATTGACGAAAAATACTACGAGCCCCCGCTGATGCAGGTGATTCCCTCGGCCTGCGACGCCTGCGAGCCCAAAGGATACAAGGTCAGCGATATGTGCAGAGGATGTGTGGCCCATCCCTGCCGGCAGGTCTGCCCCAAAGGAGCCATTATAGTAAAGCAGGGAAAATCCATCATCGATCAGGAAAAGTGCATCGGATGCGGTAAATGTAAGCAGATCTGCCCTTATGACGCCATTTCCAAAATGGAGCGGCCCTGTGCCAGAGCCTGCGGTGTCAACGCCATCGAAAGCGACGAGCTGGGGAGGGCAAAAATCAACACGGAAAAATGCGTATCCTGCGGTATGTGCATGGTAAGCTGTCCTTTTGGGGCGATTTCCGATAAGTCTCAGGTATTCCAGCTGTGCAAGGCGCTCAGAGAGGAACAGTACATTGTGGCGGAGGTGGCTCCGGCCCATGTGGGACAGTTTGGAAAAAATGTAGATTATGGAAAGCTGAAAGCGGCGCTGATGAAGCTGGGATTTCGGGATGTGTACGAGGTGGCGCTGGGTGCGGATATCGGCGCGGTGGCGGAAGCGCATCATTATGCGGAAAAGGTAGCCACAGGGGAACTGCCGTTTTTGCTCACCTCCTGCTGCCCATCCTGGTCCATGCTGGCGAAGAAATATTTTCCCGATCTGGTGGACAGCGTTTCCCAGGAACTGACGCCCATGGTAGCCACAGCGCGCAGCATTAAAAGGAAATCGCCTGCGGCCCATGTGGTATTCATCGGTCCCTGCGCTTCCAAAAAGCTGGAGGCTTCCCGCAGGACGGTAAGGAGCGACGTGGATTTTGTCATCACATTTGAGGAGCTGGCCGGGATGTTTGACGCCCGGGGAATCAATCCGGAGGAGATGGAACCGGAACCTGCCGGCATCAATGACGCCACGGCGGCAGGACGGGGATATGCCGTAGCCGGCGGTGTGGCGGATGCCATCCAGCAGTGTATGAAGGAGTATTATCCCGACGTACCGGTAAAAATAGAACATGCAGAAGGTCTGGCGGACTGTAAAAAAGTCCTTATGCTGGCCAAGGCCGGAAAGATGAAGGGCTGTCTGATCGAAGGTATGGGATGTCCCGGCGGCTGTATGGCCGGAGCGGGAACCAACGCACCGATTAAAACAGCGGCTGCACAGCTGAAAAAATTCAAAGAGGAATCTCAGTGGAAGGTGCCGCCTGAGGATCTTCTGGAGCTTCATCTGGATTAGTGAGAGTAGAGCAGCGGAAATCTGCGGCAGTCAGAATTTCCGTTGCTTTTTTTCTGAAAGTATCGTATACTTTACTCAAATCTTTTGTGAAATGAAGCGAAAAAAGGAGGAATCTATGGAACCTGTTATATGGCTGATTCTGCTGGTGGTATTGCTTGTCATTGAGATTATCACCCTGGGCCTTTCCACCATCTGGTTTGCGGGAGGGGCAGTTGTGGCCTTTATTGCGGCTCTTCTGGGCGCGCCGACAGCAGTGCAGGTCATACTGTTTTTGATTGTATCGATTCTGCTGCTTGTGTTTACCAGACCAGTGGCGGTAAAATATCTGAACCGTACCAGAGTCAGAACCAATGTGGAGAGCCTGATCGGAAAAAAGGCGGTAGTCAGCGAGACCATTGACAACATGAAAAGCGCCGGTCATGTGACGGTGAATGGTCTGGAATGGATGGCCAGAAGCCAGGATGACGGGGAGATTATAGAGAAAGAGGAAATTATCCGCATCGTTCGTGTGGAAGGGGTTAAACTGATTGTAGAAAGAGAAGGAGGTAAGTAGTATGATTCTCATTGTATTTATCATATTTTTGATTCTGGTACTCTGCGTGGCTGCATCCTGTGTAAAGATTGTTCCCCAGGCAAAGGCGTACGTGATCGAACGGCTGGGCGCCTATCGAGTTACCTGGTCCACGGGACTTCATATCAAAATGCCCTTCATTGAGCGTGTTGCCAGAAAAGTCAATCTGAAAGAGCAGGTTGTGGATTTTCCGCCTCAGCCGGTAATTACCAAAGATAACGTTACCATGAGCATTGATACGGTCATCTTTTTCCAGATTACCGACCCCAAGCTCTTTGCCTACGGCGTGGAAAGTCCTATTATGGCCATTGAAAATCTTACGGCCACCACCCTTCGTAATATTATCGGCGAGATGGAGCTGGATGAGACGCTTACTTCCCGTGAAATCATCAACGCCAAGATGAGCAGCGCTCTTGATATCGCCACAGACCCCTGGGGTATTAAAGTAAACCGTGTGGAGCTGAAAAATATCATGCCGCCGGCGGCTATTCAGGAAGCCATGGAGAAGCAGATGAAGGCGGAACGTGAACGCCGTGAATCCATCCTGATTGCAGAGGGCGAGAAAAAATCCACCATTCTTGTGGCGGAAGGTAAAAAGGAATCTGCCATTTTGGATGCGGAAGCGGAAAAGACTGCGGCGATCCTGCGGGCGGAAGCAGAGAAAGAAAAGATGATCCGCGAGGCGGAAGGTGAAGCGGAGGCGATCCTGAAGGTTCAGAAAGCCAATGCGGACGGTATCCGTTTCCTGAAAGAGGCAGGGGCGGATGAATCGGTACTGACCCTTAAGAGTCTGGAAGCGCTGGGAACACTGGCAAACGGAAATTCCACCAAGATCGTGGTTCCCTCGGATCTTCAGGGACTTGCAGGTCTGGCCACATCTTTGAAAGAAATTATAAAAGAGTAAATATCATGGTGATTCAATGAAGAAACACTTCCTGTGATACAGGAAGTGTTTCTGTGTAAAAAATCAAAGAAACTACAACAGACGATGGAGGAGGAAAATTATGACATCAGATAAAAAGAACTGCTTAAAAGGAAGAAACTTTCTGACACTGAAGGATTTTACCAGCGAGGAAATTACCTATTTTCTGGATCTGGCAGCCAAACTGAAGGACGCCAAGAAAAAAGGACAGTCCGTACGCTTTTATGAAGGAAAAAACATAGCGCTGATTTTTGAAAAAACCAGCACCAGAACCAGATGTTCCTTTGAAGTGGCAGCCCATGATCTGGGTATGGGGGTAACGTATCTGGATCCTTCCGGTTCTCAGATCGGGAAAAAGGAAAGTATCCGGGATACGGCCAGAGTGCTGGGAAGAATGTATGAGGGAATCGAGTATAGAGGATACGGGCAGGAAATTGTGGAAGAGCTGGCGAAATATGCTGGAGTTCCGGTGTGGAACGGTCTGACCAACGAGTACCATCCCACCCAGATGCTGGCCGATCTTTTAACTATCCGGGAGCACCTGGGACGGCTTGAGGGCGTTAAACTGGTATATATGGGAGACGCCCGCTACAATATGGGAAATTCTCTTATGATCGCCTGCGCCAAAATGGGAATGCATTTCACCGCCTGCACGGCAAAAGAATATTTCCCCAATGAAGAGCTGGTGGCTCTGTGCCGTGAGTATGCAAAGGAAAGCGGAGGAACCATTACCCTTTCTGAGGATGTGGAAACGGCGGTTTCGGGCGCTGATGTAATCTATACCGACGTATGGGTGTCCATGGGCGAACCGGATGAGGTTTGGGAAGAACGTCTTCGGACTTTAAGTCCTTATCAGGTGAATAAAAAGGTGATGGATCTGGCAGGGGAAAAGGCCATCTTCATGCACTGCCTGCCCGCTTTCCATGATCTGAATACGACCATTGGAAAACAGATCTATGAAAAATACGGCATAACGGAGATGGAAGTGACGGACGAGGTATTTGAATCCCCGCAGTCCGTGGTATTTGATGAAGCAGAAAACCGCATGCACACCATCAAAGCAGTGATTGCAGCTACTCTGGGAGATGAAGCTTTTCATGAAAACTGAAATTCTGAAAATCCTGCGGGAAAACAGCGGCTATGTATCGGGACAGGAGCTGTGCCGGAGACTGGGCGTGTCCAGAACGGCCATCTGGAAAACCATGCAGCAGATAAAAGCCGATGGATATGAAGTGGAGGCGGTTCCCAACAAAGGCTACCGTTTTGTTCGGGAGCCGGAAGATCTTTTAAATGAGAGCGAGATAAAGAGCCGGATAGCGCTGGAGGAAATAGGCTGCCAGGTGTATTTTAAAGAAGAAGTGGATTCTACCAATACCTGGGCGAAAAAGCTGGCGGAGGAAGGCGCGCCTTCCGGCACGCTGGTATGCGCGGACGCTCAGACCAGAGGGAAAGGAAGAAGAGGCCGCAGCTGGGAGTCTCCCAGGGGAAGTTCTCTTTATATGAGCCTGATTCTTAAGCCGGATATCCTGCCCTTACACGCCTCCACCCTGACGCTGGTGATGGGACTTTCCGTCGCGGAGGCCATACGGGAAAAAACAGGTCTGGACGCCGGGATCAAATGGCCCAATGATGTGGTGGTTTCAGGGAAAAAGCTTTGCGGCATTTTAACGGAAATGAGCGCTCAGATGGATTATGTGGAATACGTGATTATCGGAGTGGGAATTAATGTCAATCGAAAAGAGTTTCCCAAGGAGCTGTCTGATATGGCCACATCTGTGGAGCTGGAGCTGGGCCATAAAATCTCCAGAGCTGATCTGGCAGCCAAAGTGATGGAGCATTTTGAAAAAAATTATCAAATCTTTTTAAAGACAGGGGATATGTCGGTGCTGCGCTCGGATTATGACAAAGTTTTAGTCAATCGAAACCGTCAGGTGAAGGTAACAAGTCCGGGCGGGCACTGTGAAGGGATGGCCCTTGGGATTAACGATAAAGGAGAACTGCTGGTGGAGTGCTCCGATCATGAAATCAGAGAAGTTTATGCCGGTGAAGTGTCGGTAAGGGGACTTTACGGTTATGTATAACGGGAGGACGGATATGAATGCAGAAGAGGCGGTGCTTTGCGGCGCCAGCGCCTACGAACAGAAATATTATTTTAATGAAGATTTTTCATCACTTCCCCAGAGTATCAGGGATGAGCTTCAGATTATGTGCGTCATGTTCACAGAGGATGTGGGCGGCGTACTGATGCTTCGTTTTGACGAAAAAGGAAATCTGCAGTTCCAGGTGGAGTCACTGGAGGGGGACGCCATGTTTGATGAGATCGGAAGCGGTCTTAAGATTAAGGAGCTGCAGCGGACAAAGCGGGAGCTTCTGACCGCGCTGGAGACCTATTACCGGGTGTTTTTTCTGGGAGGAGAGGTGAAAGAGGATGAATCTGACGATCGGTAATGTGACGCTTTCCAATGCGCTGATTCTGGCGCCCATGGCGGGAGTTACCGATCTTCCGTTCCGGCTCCTGTGCAAAGAACAGGGAGCCGGTCTTCTGTGTACGGAGATGATCAGCGCAAAGGCAATCCTGTATAAAAACAAAAATACCAAATCGCTGATGAAGATTCTGCCCCAGGAACGGCCGGTATCTCTGCAGCTTTTTGGCTCGGAGCCGGAGGTGATGGGACTGATTGCAGCCCAGATCGAAGAGGAGCCATTTGATATTCTGGATATCAATATGGGCTGCCCCGTTCCCAAAGTGGTAAATAACGGGGAAGGTTCCGCCCTTATGAAAGATCCCGGGCGCGTTCGGGCGATTGTCACAGCCGTAGTCCGGGCCGTAAAAAAACCGGTGACCGTTAAAATAAGAAAGGGATTTGACAAATCCAGTGAAAATGCGGTGGAGATTGCCAAAATTATCGAGGACTGCGGCGCTGCGGCGGTGGCCGTACACGGAAGAACCAGGGAACAGTATTACGCGGGGGAAGCGGACTGGGAAATCATCCGCAAAGTAAAAGAAGCGGTCCGGATTCCGGTGATCGGAAACGGTGATGTGGATTCACCCCAAAAAGCAGCCGCATTGGTGGAGCAGACCGGGTGCGACGGCATTATGATCGGGCGGGCGGCCAGAGGAAATCCCTGGATTTTTCACAGAATCAACACCTATCTGGAAAAGGGGGAGCTGGCAAAAGAACCGGACAGGCGGGAAATCGCGGAAATGATGCTGCGCCATGCCAGGCTGCAGGTGGAGCTGAAAGGCGAGTACACAGGTATCCGAGAGATGCGCAAACACATCGCCTGGTATACGGCAGGTTTGCCCCATTCCGCGAAACTGCGGGGTATGGTAAATGAGATTTCCACCCTGGATGATCTGGAGAGAATGATAGAAGCGCAGTTTTTCTGATTTGTAAAATTTATACAGGTATGGGAAGATGGGCAGGGGAATATACTTATAGCGGTAAAAATCTTGACATTTGGCAGTGGTTTTTATATAATATTGTGACTGTTAAGAAGGAATGAAAGGGTGTGTAGATAAGCATGGAAGAAAAGAAAAACATATTGACATATGCAGGCCTTAAAAAACTGGAAGATGAGCTTCATGATCTGAAGGTAGTAAGAAGAAAAGAAGTGGCAGGAAAGATTAAAGAAGCCCGTGAACAGGGCGACCTGTCAGAAAATGCAGAATATGACGCTGCAAAAGATGAGCAGCGTGATATTGAAGCGCGTATTGAGGAGATTGAGAAGATTCTCAAAAATGCAGAGGTTGTTGTGGAAGATGAAGTGGATTACACAACCATCAGCGTAGGATGTAAAGTGAAGGTTCATGATATGGAGTACGATGAGGATATGGAATTCCAGATCGTGGGCTCCACGGAAGCCAACAGCCTTCAGGGGAAAATCTCCAATGAATCTCCCGTTGGAAGAGCGCTGATCGGTTCCAAAATCGGACAGATCGTTGACGTGGAGCTTCCGGGCGGCGTTATGCAGTATGAAGTGTTGAACATCGAAAGAAATATTTAGGATGGAAAGATCGAAGGAGTAGGAAATATGGCTGAACAACAAAAGCAGACCAAAGAACAGGATATTAACCAGCTGCTGAAGGTGCGGCGGGAAAAGCTGCAGACTTTGCAGGAGGAAGGGAAAGATCCCTTCTGCATTACAAAGTATGATGCAACGCATCACAGTGAGGATATTAAAGAACAGTTTGATGAGCTGGAAGGAAAAGAAGTTTCCATAGCAGGCCGTGTTATGCAGAAACGTGTAATGGGGAAAGCCTCATTTTGTAATGTCCAGGATCTTCAGGGGTCGATTCAGTCATACGTGGCAAGAGACAGTATCGGTGAAGAGTCCTATAAAGATTTTAAGAAAATGGATATCGGGGATATCGTCGGTATTAAAGGTGAAGTATTTAAGACAAAGACGGGAGAGATCTCCGTACACGCTTCCAGCGTGACCCTGCTTTCCAAGAGTCTGCAGGTGCTTCCGGAAAAATTCCATGGACTGACCAATACCGATCTTCGCTATCGCCAGAGATACGTGGATCTGATCATGAATCCGGAGGTAAAGGATACCTTTATCAAACGTTCCAGGATCATCAGCAGCATCCGTAAATATCTGAGCCAGGAAGGCTTCATGGAGGTGGAAACTCCCATGCTGGTGGCCAACGCCGGCGGCGCGGCGGCGCGTCCCTTTGAGACGCACTTTAATGCGCTGAATGAGGATCTGAAACTTCGTATTTCGCTGGAATTATATCTGAAAAGACTGATTGTAGGCGGTATGGAGCGTGTTTATGAGATCGGACGTGTGTTCCGAAACGAAGGGCTGGATACCCGCCACAATCCGGAATTTACATTGATGGAACTTTATCAGGCCTATACGGATTACAACGGTATGATGGATCTGACGGAAAATCTGTACCGTTTCGTGGCTCAGGAGGTGCTGGGCACCACTAAAATCGTATACAACGGCGTTGAGATGGATCTGGGCAAACCCTTTGAGCGGATTACCATGGTAGACGCGGTTAAGAAATATGCCGGCGTTGACTGGAATGAAGTAAAAGATCTGGAACAGGCCAGAGCGTTGGCAAAAGAACATAAGGTGGAATTTGAAGAGCGCCATAAGAAAGGGGATATCCTTTCTCTGTTTTTCGAGGAATTTGCGGAAGAACATCTGATCCAGCCCACCTTTGTGATGGATCATCCCATTGAGATTTCACCGCTCACCAAGAAAAAACCGGACAATCCGGAGTATGTAGAGCGTTTTGAATTCTTTATGAACGGCTGGGAAATGGCAAACGCTTACTCAGAGCTGAATGATCCCATCGATCAGAGAGCCAGATTTAAAGCGCAGGAAGAACTGCTGGCCCAGGGAGATGAAGAGGCCAACACAACGGATGAGGACTTCTTAAACGCACTGGAAATCGGTATGCCTCCCACAGGCGGCATCGGCTTTGGAATCGACCGTATGGTAATGCTGCTGACAGACTCTGCAGCGATCCGTGACGTACTGCTGTTCCCGACGATGAAGAGCATCGAGAAATAAACACAATATATAGAAGGAAATCAAAGAAAAAACGCTATATATTGCGAAAAAGTCGAACAGAGATTAAGCCTTTAAGCCAACCTTAAGCCAATCAATGCGGGAATTTGTGCAGAAAAAGATTTAAGTCACGCTGGAAAGGCGATACTCTGAAATTGAAAACAGTACAGGGCAGACATTTCACGGTATTTGTGGAGTGCCTGTCCTGTTTTTGTATTTTATGGATTTATTTGTTCGCATGGCTTACTATTCCAATACAACTGTTGATAAATTCACAGTTATGTGATACTATTGTTTTGGATATTTGTATGGAGGTATGCTATGGCTGTTAGTTATAAGAAATTGTTGCACCTTATGATAGAAAAGGACATTACAAATGCTAAACTAATGAAAGAGGCGAATATTTCTGCAAATATAATCAAAAAAATCAAGACAGGAAAGTATATTGCGCTTGATAAAGTGGAAAGTATATGCGAAGCACTTAATGCTACGCCAAACGATATTCTGGAATTTATTCAATCGGAGGATGAAGAAAATGCCTGATAAAATCATGTCTATATTGGCAGAGACAACGGGTGGCAAAAGTTATAAGGCTCATAAGTATGGTCTTGACCATGCGGATAGACCGTTCATTGATTATGGTGAAGATTCTATTATTTGGAAGAAAACGGCAGAAACAAATAAGACAAATAGAAAGTATGTGCCTTTAGAAACATTAAGTAAGAAGTTGTCTGCAAGAGAAGAGCAGTTACTTACATACTTTTTGGATGGTTCTCGCAGAGTTTTTAAAGTTGATGATATAGCATATACAAAATCTGGAGGACGAAGCGTAATATATCCTGTTGTTGCCGGACAGATAGGTGTAGGGTGTTGCAAAAGAGAAAATAAACGTATGATTCCAGAGAAGTTTAAGAGAGAATTTGTCCTTTCGATTCCAGATATTGCAAATGCAGACGGGAAAGCAGGTTTCTTTCCTGCAACTGCTCTAAAACTGAATGAATCACCGGAATTAAAGAGACTTGGGATTCAATTCGCAACAATTATTCCGTATCGTACTGCGAAGAATGCGGAAAAGAAGTTTGAGGATCTCGGTACGGCATGTATTCAAGATAGGATGTCACAACGAGAAAAGGAACTGGTGGCTGAATTGGTAAGAGAAGGAAAATTAAATCAGGATAATTATCTTGTAAAAGACGGATCTTTAGAATATCGTCCTACAAAAGAAGATAAGGCAGATAAAAGAAAGTACCAGATTTTTAAAAATAATTATAATTGGGTTCTTGGTGTTTCCAAAAATTTTAATCCAGAAGTTTGTGTGGACATTAATGGAAAATCAAATCCAGGTTTTATTGCGGATTTACCTTTATATCATAGGACTCCGGTGGCCTGTTTTAAAAATCCGGATTGGTTTGGAGATACAGAGTTTGCAGTATGGTATATAAGGATTAGAGATAAGAAACGTACACGGACACCGTTTGATGGGATTATTAAAGTCGAGAAGATACTAGTTACGCAAGAAGAAATTGAGGATGGAATTGATAGTGCGCTTGTCGATCAGTTGAGCGCTTATCTTATTAATGAGAGAAATCCTGTATGTTATGGCTCGGATTTACGGTGGGCGAATCATTTATATCCGATCTATCTTACAGAAGCATACGTCAAATCAAGATACCTTAGTGCAGAAAGTTTTTTGCATTTATTTTAAGGAGGGGGAACATGAAAAATCCTATAGGAAGAATCATAGCGACTGAAAAAGTGCCGACAACTATGGACAAATTTACATTCTGGACAGATGCGGACTTGAAACTACATGCGTTTGATATTGTAAAAGTTAAGCATATTGATGATTCGTATTCTTTCGGCGTAATAGAAAACATTTCCCATATTACTGATGCACAAAGTTTTCTGACAAGTTTTATATCAAGCGATTTTGGGGATGTTACTGTGGATGAACCCACACTTAGAGTTGGTATGAATTATGTGGAAGCCTCAGTTTCATATAACAGCAAAAATCTTTATACGCCGGTGCATAATAATGCACCAGTATATTTAGCGTCTGCGGATGAAATAATTATGGCACTTGGGTTGGATAAAATTCAAAATCCGCTTGTGTGTGGTTCGCTAAAAATGTACGAAGGTACATCGGAAGAAATTACACTTCCAGTGAATTTGAATTCTAAGTTTATTCTTGGACCAGAAGGCGCCCATCTCAATATTTCTGGTATTTCTGGTTTGGCATCAAAAACTTCGTATGCAATGTTTTTGATGAAGGCTGTTCAAGAACAATATTTAAAAATGCCTGTGGATAGCGAGGAAAGTGTTGCTTTTGTGATTTTTAATGTCAAGGGAAAAGATTTAATGGCTATTCATAGTCCTAATGATTTTAAAGATGATAGTGAGGGAGAAAAGGAGAGAGTTTACCAGGAATATAAAGGTTTGGGTTTAAGTACAGAACCGTTTAAGAAAGTCAAATATTTTATTCCTTATTCCAGTAATTCTTCTGCAAAGCAGAGTACATATTTGCCTAAAGAAGATATAGAAGAATATATTAGAGAAGGACAACTTCAGAAATTTAAGTATTCGTATGAGGATGATAAAGAAAGTTTGGAAATGTTGTTTGCAGATGTAGATGATCCTCAGCAGACTATGGAGGCAATTATAAGCAAGATAATTGATACTACCGATCCTGATTTTGGAGGTGGTCAGGTAAATACATGGGAAGGCTTTAGAGAGAAAGTTGACGAATTATCACAAAAGTCACAGACGCAGGGAAGGGGAACACAGCGCACTTCTAATGAAATATCTGTATTAAGTTGGCGCAAATTTAAACGTATTGTTAATAAGGCAACAAAAAACGATGATATGTTTGCGAATCGTGCAGATAGTAGTAGACACGAATGTCGGCTTGCTGATGCAATTAAGCACATTTCCAATAATGATGTTTACGTTATTGATGTTGCAAAACTTCCGGAGGATAAGCAGGCATTTGTATTTGGAGATGCTGTACGTACTATTTATAATCTTAAACTTGGGGAATATGATGGCGAGAACGGAATAAATCCGCCCTCTCGTATTATTGTTTTTATTGATGAGTTGAACAAATATGCTTCTAAAGATACACCGAAGTCCTCACCTATTTTGCGAGAGATACTTGATGTTACAGAAAGAGGTCGTTCTCTGGGAGTGGTTTTATTTGGGGCAGAGCAATTTCGCTCTAACATTCATCAGAGAGTTACAGGAAATTGTTCTACACATGCTTATGGAAGAACAAATTCTATAGAAACATCAACAAAAGATTATGGTAGTTTACCAAGCACATACAAAAATATGCTTACACGATTGGAACAGGGAGATTATCTCATTCAGAATCCAATTTTCCGATCTTTGTTGAAAATACGGTTTCCAAAACCAATCTATAAGCAATTTAAGAAATGAGGGCCAAGACAATGAGAGAATATATTTTTGGCGCAAATATACTGGAAAATTTAACCACAGGAATGTATCAAGATTCCAAAGTTATATATCGTGAGTACATTCAGAATGCTTGTGATCAGATTGACAAGGCTTATGGTATAGGACTTTTACATCCGGGCAATCCGAACAGTCTGAGTGATTTGGGAAGTGGTCGCATCGATATATGGCTTGATGCAGATAAACGTACCATCAGCATAGAGGACAATGCTACAGGTATTTGTGAGGCGGACTTTGAAAAGACTCTTGCTGATATCGCAAATTCGGATAAGAAGCTTGGCGAGGATAAAGGATTTCGTGGTATAGGGCGTCTTTGTGGCCTTGCATATTGTAAAGAACTTGTTTTCACGTCCACGGCAGAAGGCGAAAATACTATTTCCATTATGCGATGTGATGCAATCAAGATGCGTGAATTAATAACTGCAAGTGAAAATGGGAAAAAATATACTGCTAGTGAAGTGCTTAGTAGTATCTATGAATTTGATTCAAAGAATACGGGAGATAAGGAATCACATTGGTTTAAAGTGGAAATGATAGGAATAAATGATGAAAATACGGATTTACTGGATTTTGCTCAAATAAAAGAGTATCTTTCTTTTGTTGCGCCGGTTCCTTATCAAAACACCTTTATTTTTCGTACCGAGGTATATAAACATGCAAAAGAAATTGGATGTAATATTGATGAATACAATATTTTTTTAAATGGAGAACCGATATTTAAGAAATATAAAACCACATTTAAAACCAGCAAAGGTGAAGATGAGGTTTTTAATCTTGCATTTAAAGAAATATATGATTCACATAACAATTTATTGGCGTGGCTATGGATAGGGGTATCTCATTTTAAAGCTGTAATATCTAAAGAATGTAAAATGAGAGGGCTGCGTTTGCGTAAAGAAAACATCCAGATTGGTAGTGAAGATGCCCTTCAGAAACTATTTAAGGAAGACCGAGGTCATCACTATTTTGTTGGCGAGGTTTTTGCTGTTTCAAAGGACTTAATACCTAATTCGCAACGAGATTATTTCAATGAAAATGTTACTCGCATGGAATTTGAAAGAGAAATGCGTCAATATTTTAATGGAGAACTTTCTAAGATATATTATGAAGGTTCTGCAATTAATAGTGCGTTTAGTAAAATTGACAGCTATAAAAAGAAAGAGGCTGAATTACAAGAGAAAAAAGAGCGAGGAGATTTTGTAGACGAAAATCATTTTCAGAGCGCACTTGCGGAAGTTGAAAAAGCAAAAGCAACAGCAAAAAGGGCAGCCAATGAAATTGAAAAAAAGAAAACAAAGACAGAAAATGAACCGAATTCCGTAGTTGGGCAAGTTATTACGCGTATTGAAAAAGAGCGGGTACAACGAGAAACAGTGAAGATAGAAAAGCCGATTAAAGAGTCTAAACAGTCTGCTTTGACAAGTCGGCGTGTAGATAAATTGTCTGCATATAATAAAAGCGAACGAAAGCTGATTTCTAAAATATTTGGAATTATTGTGGCAGCCACTGACGAGAAGACTGCTGAAAAAATAATCCGGAAAATAGAGGATGAGCTACAATGAATCGTAAGGTGTTATTAATCGAGCCTAATTATAAAAATAAGTATCCGCCTATGGGATTGATGAAAATTGCGACATATTATCGGCGATGTAACGATGATGTACGCTTTTTTAAAGGCGACTTAAAAAAATTTGCAGCGCAGTTGCTCTGTGAAGAGTTTTGTTCAGAAATAGGAGAATTTTCTCTTAGAAAATATTTTCCTAAACTGACTGAATATATTAAAGTCGGAAAATATTCCTCTCTTGATGAGATTTCTGATTTTCGAGGAAGCAAATATGAAGAGATAATTAAAACATATCGCCAAAAATACAAGAATAAAGAATTTCCGCAATTTGATGTTGTGGGAGTAACAACGCTGTTTACATTTTATTGGAAGCAAACGGTAGACACGATAAATTATGCCAAAAACTTTTGTAAAGCAGAAGGGAAAATGCTCGTTGGCGGTATTGCATCTACTATACTTCCAGACTATATATATGAGGAAACTGGAATCAAACCACATATAGGTCTTCTTGATAAAGAAGGTGATCTTGATGAAGGTAATACTGATATTATAGATGAGTTGCCATTAGATTACTCAATTCTAGAAGAAGTTGATTATGAATATCCGGCACATAATGCTTATTTTGGATATATGACAAGAGGATGTCCACGTAATTGCGCGTTTTGCGCTGTGAAAACACTGGAGCCACAATATAAAAATTATATAGGGATAAAGCATCAGATTGAATATGTTGATGAACATTTTGGCGCACAGAAAGATTTGTTATTGATGGATAATAATGTATTTGCATCTAATTGTTTTGAGCAAATAATTGACGAAATTAAAGAGTGTGGTTTTGGAAAAGGAGCCACATATATTCCGCCAAATGAATATGACGTTGCTATAAAAAATTTGAAGGCGGGCTATAATCTTAGAGCATATATTAAAAAGATAATAAAACTTTATGATAAAATTGCGGAGAAACTACCAGAGGATGAATCTGGGGAATTTTATTTACGGAGAGAAGAACGTGGGCTTCTATATGTGGAAACGGCAACATGTAAGGAGATATGTACGTTCGATGAAACGGTTCGACCTTTGTATGACAAGCTTTTTCATAAATCTAAGAGAGCAAGGTATATTGATTTTAATCAAGGATTAGATGCAAGACTGGCAACAGACAAAAGAATGAAAAAACTTTCAGAAATAAATATTAGACCGTTACGTATAGCATTTGACCATTATGAACAGAGGGATGTTTATATTGCGGCTGTAAAAAGAGCGGCAAAGTATGGCATAATGGAATTATCAAATTATCTTCTTTATAATTTTGAGGATGAACCCAAAGAACTGTATTACCGAATGAGAATCAATGTTGACCTTTGCGAAGAGCTAGGCGTTACAATATATTCATTTCCAATGAAATATCATCCAATTAGCGATCCGGAATATTTTAAGAACAGAGATTATTTAGGGGAACATTGGAATAGAAAATTCATTCGTGCGGTGCAGGCAGTTTTGAACTCTACAAAAGGGAAAATAGGAAAAGGCGTTGAATTTTTTGAAGAAGCTTTTGGACGTGATTTGGACGAATTTTATAAAATCTTGTGGATGCCAGAAACTTTTATTATATATAGGAGAAAATATGATAAAAAATTGAGAGAACGGCTTGCGGATAGATACCAAAACCATTCGAGTGAAGATTGTGATTTGGCAAATGAGTGGTGGACAAAATTCTGTTCACTTCCTGCTGAAAAACTAGAGATTGCTAAGTCTATTATTTCTTTAAATAAGTTTAAGGAAGGAGATTATGAATGTACAGATAAAGAAATTCTTGATGTATTGTCATATTATAGCATTGCACGAGACATTGCGGAAGGGAATATCTAAGGAGGTGTCTGTCGGTGGCAGAAAGCCAAAATGTTGAATGGAAAGAATCTTGGCGGGACGAATATCTTAAATGGATATGCGGTTTTGCCAACGCACAGGGTGGAAAGATTTATATTGGCACAAATGATGATGGTACAGTAATCGGCGTGCAAGATAGCAAAAAGCTGATGGAGGATATTCCGAATAAAGTACGAGATGTTCTTGGCATAATTGTGGATGTGAATTTGCTGACAGAAGATGGAAAGGACTACATTGAAATTTGTGTGAATCCGAACAGTTATCCTGTTAATTATAAGGGAGAATATCACTATCGGAGCGGCAGCACCAAACAACAGTTAAAAGGGCAGGCGCTTAATCAATTTCTGTTACAAAAGACTGGAATTACATGGGACAGTGTTCCGGTTCAGGGCGTAACGGTGCAGGATTTAAGAAATGATAGTTTTGATATTTTTCGGGAACAAGCAATACTCAGCAAACGAATAGATCGCAAAAATGTTG
The DNA here is from genome assembly GCA_946494335.1 of uncultured Ruminococcus sp. Classification (GTDB taxonomy): domain Bacteria; phylum Bacillota; class Clostridia; order Lachnospirales; family Lachnospiraceae; genus Ruminococcus_G. The sequence continues at coordinate 45,438 of CAMMBV010000027.1, forward strand.
ACGCTACAAACAAGCAACTGCTTGACAGCCTTAATTTGCTTGAAAATGGTCAACTAAAAAGGGCTGCTATTTTACTTTTTCATCATAATCCGGAAAAGTGGATACCAGGAGCTTATGTTAAGATTGGATATTTTGAATCTGATTCTGAATTGCGGTATCAGGATGAAATTCATGGTTCTCTAATATCGCAGGCAGACCGAGTGGTTGATCTTATTTTTACAAAATATTTGAAAGCAGATATTTCTTACAGGGGAGTAACGAGGGTAGAAACCTATCCTTTCCCCAAGGACGCAATCAGAGAAGCGGTTTTTAATGCTATTGCACACAAATTTTATGGAGCATTGATTCCTATACAAATTGGCGTGTATGCAGATAGGCTTTATATTGCGAATGATTGCATTTTCCCGGAGGATTGGACACTTGACGATCTGATGGGGAAGCATCGGTCAAGACCATATAATCCGTTGATTGCAAATACGTTTTTCAGAGCCGGTTTTATTGAGGCATGGGGACGTGGAATTGAAAAAATCAAAGACAGTTGCAAAGAAGCCGGAAATCCTATGCCGGAATATACAATTAAGCGTGAGGACATTATGGTTATGTTCAAGAGCTTGGTTAGTCATACTGACCAAGGTACTAACCAAGCTACTGACCAAACTAACCAAGATGAGGATAATTCCGTGGCGGCTCGTATTTTGAAAGTGATTGAAATGGAACCTATGTTATCCCAGAAAAAAATTGCCGATATTATTGGAGAGAAATATAGTACGGTAAAGTATTATATGGAGTCTATGAAAAAATCCGGTGTAATTAAGAGAGAAGGTTCCAGTCAAAAGGGAAGATGGATTATTTTGTAATTAAAGTTCACATAGTTTGATAATAATATCGCTCTGCTGATACAGCCAATCCGTAAATTCTTTCGGGTTGGCTGTTCTTTCTTTCACAGCCTTTTTTCGTTGCAACGCTTCTTTCTTGAACACTTCAAAGGCAGTCAGCATTTCTTCCAGCCGGTCAGCGGGGAAGCCCGCTGTTTTCTTCGCCTTATTGATCTTGTTGCGCCAGTTCTGGCACTCATTTTTATAGAGCAAATCATAGTTATTTTCCCTTGCCCTCTCGTCAAACTCCCGTTTATTTTGGAGCGCCTGTGTATATTTCGAATAAACTGATCATTGCTCACGGATAAATAGATCACTTGTCACGGGGTTTTAGATCAGTGTTCTCGGAAACCAGATCAGTGTTCTTGTTTCTGCATCATGTATGTTGTTTAAAAAAATGTCATGATTTCATCTGCGGCTACGCCGCCTGGGGAATGATTTTAGTATTCCCCAGGACAGCCGCCGCTTTAACGATAGATTAGTGCCAGCATGGCCATTCGCCTTTACAGGCTTTTTGTACCTTGACAAGATAGTCGCGGAAT
>CAMMBV010000028.1 GCA_946494335.1 uncultured Ruminococcus sp.
ATCATCATCGGAGCCGTAGCGCTGGATATGAGAAAGAACGCAAGAAAAGCATAAAGATTCATTCTCACAATAGGAAAAGGCGTCAAACGAAAGTTTGGCGCCTTTTCTCTAGATGCGCGCCATGGGCGCGCTCTAGCGGGTGATTAATAGGATTCATCGGGCGGAGACACAAAGTGAAGCAGGCAGAGATTGCAGAAAAAAGTGTGAAACCAGCGCCGCAGATGGCGGCAGAGGAAGATTTGGAGCGGAGAAGGAAATAAAATAAGAGGAAAATGTTGGCCTTATTGCGGCGGCATCTTCCTCTTTTTCTTTTAAGGGGTTATCTGGCAATGGGAAATATCTTTCCAATTTGCAGGAAAACCTATATGCTCTAAAAGTTCAGATTCTGTAATATGTATCAGCTTTTTATTGGCTTTTCTAATTTCAATGTTCAGCTTTCTTTTAAATAAATAGAAATCTTCTTTTGGCAGAAGGTAGCGGAACGCAATCACAACGGCGAATAAATCATTTTTTCCACATAGATATTGAATACCGTTTTTAGGGATGGACAGATTTTGGTGTAATGGAAGGTCGGAGATATTATCGATTGTCCGGTAGGTAAATAGCCTTTCTCCGTGAGCACATACATTTCTGAATTTTGTCAATACGGACAAAAACTGTTCTAGCTGACGCTGGTTGATAATTCCAAAATCTTTGCAAATCTTTGAACGCAGAGACTGCGGAAATACTTTGTACATCTTTGATAAATTTCCGAAAGTCAACACATTGATTAGTACCCATAATGGGATATTCCCATAAGTAGTCCGGTAATAGTTGATATAAACATAGTCAGTGGTTGTGACTGCTCTTTGCAAAGTGGCCATCAGGCGTACAATAATTTTCTGATTTTGGCGGCTGTTGTTGTAATTATGCCGATCCAGATAAGCCGTCTGCGCTTCGCCATATTTTTCTGAAAAATAATAGGACATGAGGGATCGTAAATGACGCTCAATCTGAAGCAGGTTTTTGAAGAAAAGTTCCCGCAGTTCAGAGTCAAAATCATAAAGAGCCACGATTTCATCAAAGGTAGTTCCGTCTTTATATTTCTTTGTCAGCGGTATCCGGAATAAATGTTTGTAACCGCCGAATAAAGGAAAGTATCCAATTCTTTTCAAAATTTCTTCTGCAGATGGAGGGTCAGATATGACAAGATGTTTCTCATTTTTCAGGAGGTCAATCTGCTCGGAAAAGGTCGTAAAAGTTTTTTGTGATGCCATTTGGTTCTCCTCAAAATAAAAGAGGGAGAGACCCGCAGGTTCTCCCCCGGTCACGGGCTTCGCAAGTTTCCGTAACACGATCACTGAACTAAATATAGCAAAACTGACGCAAAAAGTCAATCCCGCAATTTAGCTCTATTTTAAGTATATGCACACTTAAAATAATAATGCAGAGAAATCGTTTCTTCTATGAACGAGTATTTTCTCTATCCTGTTCTGTCTGCCAGGAAAGGTCTTTCCTGAAGCACATCGTCTGGATATGTAACATGGAAAAATGCAGAGTCGGAGTATATTTCCATTACTGCGAAATCTGGTGAAGTCAATGTATCTGGTTTGGGAGAATGAGCGGCATCCGTCAATTCTGAGGGACAGAGCCGCTTATTTTGTATCGGTAAGACCTAAAAGATAATCTGTTGATATATGAAATTCCTCTTACTCGATTATTGGGCTGTTTCAACATTTTCATTTAATACTTTCAGTTCTTTTTATCCGCTGCTTTTTCATAGGACATCAGGTAGTAAGGGAGTGCCACCAGAAGAACACCGCCTATCATGTTTCCAAGTGTGACAAAGAGAAGATCTTTTATGTAGGAGAGTACGGTAATGGTGACGCCGGAACCGGCGGTATTGAGCATTCCCACTCCGATAATACTCATATTTGCAACGCTGTGTTCAAATCCACATACCATAAAAATTAAGATGCACCAAAGTGTCATGATCAGTTTTCCGGATTCGGAAGCCATCTTAATGCTGCACCAGACAGCAACACATACGAGAATATTACACAGGATTCCACGGACAGTCATTTCAAGAGGAGACAGCGAAAGCTTCTTGATGGAGGTGGTTAAAAAATAGGAAGATACGGTGGAATCCCGATCCAGGCTGGTCAGATGGTAAAGGATAACAGTAAGCCAGCTTCCCGCAAGATTTCCAATATAGCAGATAATCCACAGTTTTATCGTGTCCCGCCAGCGTACGCAGCGGCGGAAAGAACCGGCAGCCATGACAAAGTTGTTGCCGGTAAACAGCTCACAGCCGGACATGATGACGAGACTTAAAGCGGAGGCAAAACATACGGCAGACAGCAGTTTGGCGGCGGATGTGCTTTCCAGAACGAGATAAGCTCCGGCAGTCATGGAGACGAAACTTCCAAAGGATATGAAAATCCCGGCGATCATGGAAGCGGTAAAATAACCCACGGGGTTGGTTTTGAGAAATGCCATTTTTTTTCTGGCAGCATCAGTGACGTTAGTGTAATAAGAATGAAACATATAAGTACCTCCCAAAATATGTAAAGCAGTAATAAGTAGTGAAAAAACAAAAACGGGAATATTGTCTGACCAATATTCCCGTTTTATTATAAAGCTTATATAGTGAGTGAACTAGAATAAACCAGAGATCTTTCCGGTACTGTCTACGTCAATACGTTCCGCAGCAGGTTTTTTGGGAAGACCCGGCATGGTCATGATTTCTCCTGTCAGCGCGACAATAAATCCTGCACCGGCGGAAATCTTCAGGTTTCTTACTGTAACTTCAAAATCTTTGGGGGCGCCCAGTTTGTTCTGGTCGTCCGTAAAGCTGTACTGAGTTTTGGCAACGCAGATGGGGCATCCGCCGAATCCCAGAGCCTCCAATTCTTTGGCCTGTTTTTTGGCGGTAGCTGTCAGTACAACGCCGTTTCCGTGGTAAATCTTCTGAACAATCTGGTTCAGTTTATCTTCAATGCTTCCTTCCAGCTCATAGGAGTAATGGAACTCACTGGGCTCTTCCACCAGACGGATAACTTCCTCGGCCAGTGCGATACCGCCTTCTCCGCCTTTTGCCCATACTTCAGAGAGCGCTACATTTACACCCAGTTCCTTGCACTTTGCTTCCACCAGATCCAGCTCTGCTTTTGTATCTGTGGGGAATGCGTTGATGGCAACCACACAGGGAAGACCGTATACATTTTTAATGTTGCCCACATGCTGAAGCAGATTGGGAAGACCTTTTTCCAGGGCTTCCAGATTTTCGTTATTCAGCTGATCCTTTGGCACGCCGCCGTTGTATTTCAAAGCACGTACCGTCGCCACAATAACTACTGCAGAAGGTGTCAGTCCAGCCATTCGGCATTTGATATCCAGGAATTTTTCTGCGCCCAGGTCGGCGCCAAAGCCTGCTTCTGTGATAGCGTAATCTCCCAACTTAAGCGCCATCTTTGTAGCGATAACGGAGTTGCAGCCGTGAGCGATATTGGCGAAGGGTCCGCCGTGTACAATTGCCGGAACGTGTTCCAGGGTCTGAACCAAGTTTGGTTTCAACGCATCTTTGAGCAGTGCGCACATAGCGCCCTGGGCATTCAGGTCGCCGGCTGTGACAGGCCGCTGTTCCTGACTGTTTCCATATGTGTATCCAACGATAATGCTGGCGAGACGTTTTTTCAGATCATCGATGTCTCTTGCCAGACACAGAACCGCCATAATCTCAGAGGCAACGGTGATATCATAGCCGTCTTCTCTTGGGGTTCCGTTGGCTTTTCCGCCCAGGCCGTCCACAACGTTTCTCAGCTGGCGGTCATTCATGTCAACGCATCTTCTCCAGGTGATCTTGCGGGGATCAATGTTCAGTGCGTTCCCCTGATAAATATGATTGTCGATCATGGCTGCCAGCAGGTTGTTGGCTGCTCCGATCGCATGAAAATCACCGGTAAAATGGAGATTGATATCTTCCATCGGCACAACCTGTGCGTATCCGCCGCCGGCAGCGCCGCCTTTTACTCCGAATACAGGTCCCAGAGACGGTTCGCGCAAGGCTACCATGACGTTTTTGCCCAACTTCTGAAGGCCGTCGGCCAGACCTACTGTGGTGGTGGTTTTACCTTCGCCGGCCGGTGTGGGGTTGATTGCTGTCACCAGTACCAATTTTCCATTCGGTGCTTTGGACTCCTGCAGCAGATTGTAGTCAATCTTGGCTTTGTACTTGCCGTACTGCTCCAGGTATTTGTCGTCGATACCTGCCTTCTTTGCAATTTCAGTAATTGGCATCATTGTGCTTTCCTGAGCGATCTCAATGTCTGATTTAAATCCCATGATTTTTCTCCTTTCCTTATCTCAGGGTGTACCGCGCTATTTCCACTGTGATTCACAGGTGCCTTTTTGTATCCAGAAAGGATTTCTGCTGAATAAAAAAGGCAACAAGTGTAATCAGTCTTACAATTGCTGCCCAGACGGTCGGCTGATACAAAAGTAATGACAACACTGTGGTACTCCACATCTAACCGTCAGTTGTCAAAACCCTTTTTATTTTCTAGCCCCATGTTAGCATGGGAAATTGGGAAAGTCAACAGCTACTTTTCCGGAAAATAAAAGTGCATAGGATAGTTGAAAATTTTACAAAAAAGCAGAATATTATGATAAGATGCGCTTTTTAAATATCTGGAAAATTGTTTTGAAATGAGTTGTAATTTATTCGTAATAAATGTATAATATAGTTGGTTTTTTATCGAAATATGCATAAAAAGACACGAAGGGGAGAATGAAAGTGCAGCAAAAGTTATCCAGGATCAGACGGATCCTAACCAGTTTGTTTATTTGCTGTGTGCTGGGGTTACAGGCGCCGGCAAGTGTGCTGGCGGAGGGAAAGCCGCAGGAAACATCTGTTTTAACAGTAACAGAAGAAAGGGCTGAGAGCGAAAAAGCGCCGGAGGTGACGGAGGCGCCGGAACCGACGGCCACACCCACACCGGAGATAACGGAACAACCGGAACCAACCGTGACAGAAACACCGGAGCCGACAGCGACACCCACACCGGAAATAACAGAGATGCCGGAGCCAACTGTGACACCCACACCGGAACCGGAGGACAGCGCTGCAGGGACCAAACCGGCGGCGGGAAGCGGATGGAAACAGTTGTCAGATGGGAAATATCGTTATTATTACAGCAGCAATTCCTATTATAAAAACGGCTGGCAGGATATTGGGAACAGAAGATATTATTTTGACAGTTCCGGATATCTGAAGACGGGCTGGCTTACCATCAATGGTTCTGCCTATTATCTGAAAAAAACAGGGGAGCCCGGGATTATCGGTGCCATGCTGACCGGCTGGCAGGATATCGGCGGCCAGCGGTTTTATTTTAAGGCCAGCGGCACTTCAAAAGGGAAGATGTTCGTGGGCTGGCAGAGCATCGGAGGTCACCGCTATTACTTTAAAGCCAGCGGCACAGACGGAGTAAAGGGCAGTGTATGGAAAGGCTGGCTGAAACAAAATGGAAAGATTTATTTTCTGAAACGTACAGGAGATAAAGGAATTATGGGCCGAATGCTGACCGGCTGGCAGGATATTGATAATGAACGTTTCTATTTTAAGCAGTCAGGAAGTTCCATGGGGCAGATGTTTGAGGGCTGGCAGAGCATCGGAGGTCATCGCTATTACTTTAAAGCCAGCGGAACTTACGGTGCAAGAGGCAGCGTTTGGAAGGGCTGGCTGAAACAGAATAGTCAGATTTATTATTTAAAGCAGACCGGTGAGGATGGAATTATGGGCCGTCAGCTTACGGGCTGGCAAAGCATCGGCGGCAAGACCTACTATTTTAAAAAGTCAGGTGATCTGATAGGAGCCATGTTTACCGGCTTCCAGAATATCAACGGTTATCGATATTATTTTAAAGCGACTGGAGGATATGGAACAAGAGGGTGCATGTTCACCGGGTGGCAAAATGTCAACAGCGTACCGTACTACTTTGAGCCGGAAGGGGATAAAGGAGTAAAGGGACGGATGGCCACGGGCTGGCAGGATATTGGAAAGTACCGGTTTTATTTTATGAAGTCCGGAACCTGGCAGGGCAAGATGCTGACAGGGCTTCAAAGCATCGGCGGCGTGAAATACTTCTTTAAACGAACGGGCGATAAAGGAATAAAAGGGGCCATGCTGACGGGAGCTCAGTCCATAGACGGCGTGAAGTATTTCTTCAGTGAAGACGGTAAGATGGAAGAAGGCTACCGGACGCTGAAGGGGCTGCTTGCCAACGCGATGAAACCTATGGGATATACGCTTTATATCTGGGGCGGCGGCCATGATTCCTGGGACGGCGGGGATGCAGTACGGTACGGGGTCAATCCCCAGTGGAAGAAATTCTTTGATTCTCAGGGCTCTGATTATACCTATACCAAGTACAGGGAGGATGAAAACGGGGAATATTATTACGGCTACGGTCTGGATTGTTCCGGATATGTAGGCTGGAGCGTTTATAATACCATTTATAAAAAAAGCGGGCAGAGTACCTGTACCACCACCTCCGGCGCCACGGGAGAGCTGTATGCCAACCGGGGCTGGGGAAGTTATAAAGAGGGCTTTTCTTCTCCTTCCTTCCGTCCTGGAGACGTGGTGGGGTATAACGGCCATGTATGGATGGTTCTGGGAAAGTGCAGCGATGGAAGCTACGTTATCATACACAGTTCGCCGCAGGGAGTAAAACTGGCGGGTACGGTAAAACCCTCCACGGGAAGCAGTGACAGCAAGGCGGTTTCGCTGGCCAACCAATATATGGATAAATATTTTTCAGCATTTCCGGATAAGTTCCCCTCAGACGGACTGGTGTGCGGAAATACATATCTGAAAGATTCCAATTCTACCACACTGTACCGTTTCCGGTGGGATCTTGGCAGTTCGGGCATCATCGAGGATCCTGACGGTTATGCATCCATGAGTGCGGAAGAAATATTGAAAGACTTATTCTGTTAAGGTGCAGGGTTCCTGGAAGGAACCCTGCATTTTGATATAAAAGGAGGATATACTGTTAATATGGAAGAAAAACAGATAAAAAAGCTGATAGAGATGGCATTGGAAGTCCGGGAAAAGGCATACGTACCCTATTCGCATTTTCGAGTAGGGGCTGCGCTTTTGTGCGGCGATGGCAGCATATATACGGGATGCAATGTGGAAAATGCATCATATCCGGCCTCCAACTGTGCAGAGCGCACAGCTGTATTTAAGGCCGTTTCAGAGGGAAAAAGAGAATTTACAGCCATCGCCGTTATGGGAGGAATGGAAGGGATGAAAAAGCTGGAGGACTGTACGCCCTGCGGCATCTGCCGCCAGGTGCTTGCGGAATTCGCAGACGAAAGTATGTTGGTGTTTACAGGTACGTCGCCGGAGAATTACCGCCAATATACACTGGCAGAACTTCTTCCTCACAGTTTCACAGGTAAAAATTTGCAATAAAAATGTTAAGAAAAAGTCCTTTCTTTTTTTTGAAGGTAACACTATACTATAAAGATAGGAAGTGAGGACTTACTTATGCGGATGTATGATTTGATAGAAAAGAAAAAAAACGGATATCCGCTGTCGCCGGAGGAAATCCGTTATATGGTGGACGGGTATGTGCAGGAACGTATTCCGGATTATCAGATGGCAGCCATGCTGATGGCTGTCTGTTGGCGGGGAATGACGGATGAGGAGCTGGCTGCGCTGACAGACCGGATGGCACATTCCGGAGAGATGGTAGACCTGTCCGGGATTCCCGGGGTAAAAGCAGACAAGCATTCCACCGGAGGGGTGGGGGATAAGACGACACTGATTGCCTGTCCCGCAGCAGCAGCCTGCGGTGTGAAAATTGCAAAGATGTCAGGAAAAGGGCTGGGGCATACCGGCGGTACGGTGGACAAACTGGAATCCATTCCCGGCTACCGAACCAATGTGGACCGGGAGGAATTTTTTGACATCGTAAAAAAATGCGGCATCAGTGTAATCGGCCAGTCAGGCAATCTGGCGCCGGCGGATAAAAAGATGTATGCCCTCAGGGATGTGACCGCTACGGTAGAAAGCATTCCGCTGATTGCCGCCTCCATCATGAGCAAAAAGCTGGCGGCGGGCAGCGACTGTATCCTGCTGGATGTAAAAACCGGCAGCGGGGCTTTTATGAAGACAGCCAAAGAAGCGGTAACACTGGCTCGGAAGATGGTGTCCATCGGCAGTCATGCCGGCAGAAAGACCGCTGCATTAATTACCGATATGGATGTTCCGTTGGGAAACTGTATCGGGAATTCTCTGGAAGTCTGGGAGGCTGCTATGACACTGCAGGGCAGAGGACCGGAAGATCTGACGGTTCTGTGTACGGAACTGGCAGCCAGGATGGTACAGATGGCCGGTGAGGAGCCGCTTTCTATATGTCAGGAAAGAGTGCGGCAGGCATTTGCGGACGGGTCAGCCTTTGAAACTTTGCTGGACATGGTTGAGGCCCATGGCGGAGACCGCCGTGTTTTGGAAGATCCGGATAAAATGGAAAAAGCGCCGTATACGATGGAAGTAAAAGCGCCGGCGGCGGGACGTATCCTGCATATGGACACCCATCAATGCGGCATGGCTGCCTGTATGCTGGGAGCGGGAAGAGAAAGAAAAGAGGACAAAATTGATTACAGCGCCGGAATCGTTCTGAAAAGGAAAACAGGTTGTAAGATAGAGAAAGGGGAGACTCTGGCGATACTGCATACCTCCCGCAAAGAGTTGCTGGAAGGAGCTGCGCAAAGATTTCTTGAGGCTGTAACGATTGGAGAAGGGGAGATAGAGAGAAAACCTTTGATACTGGCGGAAGTGGATGGAAAAACCGTTAAATGGTATGATTCCGGCAGCGACAAATGAAATAAGCAGTAAGGGGACGAAAGATGAAGAAAAGAATTTTAAAACTGGCAGGCATACTGCTGATGGCGGGTTTTCTTGCCGGATGCGGGAAGAAAGAGAGCACGGAGGATATTGCGCTTATTGTGGAAGCGTCGCAGGCAGGTTATATGACGAATGCCATTGCCGATGCGGCTTCACAGTATGCGGCTGACAACGGGCTGAAGCTTAAAGAACACGCTGTGGCCAACGATACGCCGGACGATTATATGGTATCGGTTCAGGAGGCGGCTGAAGGCGGGGCTTCTATTATTATCGGTTACGGGGAAAAATTTGAAGAACCGCTGTACACCATGCAGAAAAAATACAAAGGCGTCAAGTTTCTGATACTGGACGGCGCACCCAGAAAGGCGCAGGGGAAAAAGGCGAAAGTCCGCAAAAATACCCGGGCGGTAGTGTACAATGAAGCACAGGCAGGTTTTCTGGCAGGCTATGCGGCAGTGGCAGACGGATACCGCAGTCTGGGATTCCTGGGCGGCGAGAAGCAGAGCAGCGTAGCATATTACGGCAGCGGCTTTGTTCAGGGAGCGGAGTATGCCGCGGCACAGCTGGGGCTTAAAAAGGATGAGGTGACAATCCGGTATGATTATCTGGAGACGAATGAGATTTCACCTTCTGTGATGGCAAAAGCCAGTCAGTGGTATGAAGAGGGCTGTGAGCTGATCTTTGCCAGCGGCGGTTCCATACCGACGGCGGTGATAAAGGCGGCGGAACAGAAAAACGGAAAAGTGATTGCATCCGATGTGGTGCAGACCTCAGAAAAACAGGCAGTGGTGTCAACGGCGGTAAAGGATGTCAATGATATTGTCTACAATGCCATCGGCAGCGCCTTTGATAAGAGCTACGACGGCGGCAAGCAGGAAAATATGGATTTGACCAATGACGGGGTGGGGCTGTCCATGGATCAGTCTGTTTTCAAAAGCTTTACCATGGATCAGTATAATGAAATTGTTACAAAAATTGTGGATGGCGATCCCGAAGTAAAAGAAGAATATGTAAGTACGGTTAATGAGGAGGGCGCAGTTACCCATCTGACACTGAATTTTGAATAGGGACGGCAATAAATTTTGCCAAAAAGGTTGCATATGTGAAAAAAGTATGGTACACTTGTAAACGGAATGGAAAATTATGTTTCGTAATTGTTACAGAAAGATATATAAAATGTGGAACATATAACAACATTACAATAAGGAGTGTAGTATGAAGAAAAAAGTCTTATGCCTCTTTTTGGCAGCCGTTATTTCATCAGCACAGATCGTATCCGTATTCGCAGACAGGGAAGCGGATCTGAGAAGTGCGAGAGAAACTACAAGCAGTCAGCTTGATGCGACGAACAGCCAGATAAATGCACTGGAATCACAGAAACAGGCGCTGCAGGCAGAGATCGACCAGATGGATGCACAGTTGGTAGACATTATGGTGGCAATCGATGTTCTGACAGACGAGATTTCTCAGAAAGAAGCAGACATCGAGGAGACAAAGGCTGAACTTGCGGATGCAGAGGCAGACAGAGACAAGCAGTACGAAGATATGAAACTGCGTATCCAGTACATATATGAGAACGGCGGAAGCGATGGCTGGGCTCAGATGCTGCTGGCGGAAAATGATCTGACTTCTATTCTCAATAAAGCAGAATATACGCAGAAATTATATGATTACGACAGAGAAAGCCTGGAAGAATACAAAGCGATTGTTCAGGAAGTAAAAGATCTTGGCGACCGTCTTGCTTCTGAAAAAGCGGATCTGGAAGTAATGCAGAACGACTATAAAGAACAGCAGGGTACACTGGAAGCAGCTCTCGAGGAGAAAAAAGCTACTTCTGCAGATTATGAAAATCAGATTGCAGTTGCTCAGGAGCAGGCAGCTCAGTACAAAGCGCTGATTGAAGAGCAGACAGCAGAGATTCAGGCAATCCAGGCTGAGAAACAGCGTGCGGCTGAAGAAGCTGCAAGAAGAGCAGCGGAAGAAGCAGCCAGAAAGCAGCGTGCAGCTGAAGCGGCAGCAAGAGCTGAAGAGGAAAGCGAAGAGTCTTCTGACGACGAATCTTACAGTGATGAAGATAATGACTCAGAAGAATCCTATGATGAATCTTCCGATTATGAAGAGGATTCCTACAATGAAGATGAATCCTATAATGATGATTCATCCGATGATGAAGACTATTATGAGGAAGATTCCTCTGATGATGAAGATTACTACGAGGAAGAATCTTCTGATGAGGAAGATTACTATGAAGAAGAGTCCGATGACTCCTACGAAGAGGAAAGTTCTTCAGGTGCTTCTTACAGCGGAGCAGGTCAGGCAGTTGCAGATTATGCATGCCAGTTTGTCGGCAATCCCTATGTATGGGGCGGATCAAGCCTTACGAATGGCGCTGACTGTTCAGGATTTATCATGAGCGTATATGCGAAATTTGGGGTTTCCCTTCCTCATTCATCAGCAGCGATGAGATCCTGCGGAACAGGAGTATCCTACTCAGAAGCTATGCCGGGCGATATCATCTGTTACTCAGGTCATGTGGCAATCTATCTGGGTGGAGGTTCCATCGTTCATGCAAGTAATGAGAGAGACGGAATCAAGATCAGCGGCAACGCAGCATACAGAACCATCCTTTCTGTAAGACGTGTAATCTAATATGAAGTAATGTATGGCGGTACAGTTCAGGCTGTACCGCTTTTTGACGTGTAAAAAAATAAAAAAACCCTTGCAATTTTAAAAAAACATGTTATAGTAGTTATAGAACAGATAAAAGCAGTGAAAGGAGATGTTATTATGAATATCAGTAAATTTACGCAGAAGTCACTGCAGGCCGTTCAGGATCTGGAAAAAACAGCTTATGAGTTTGGAAATCAGGAGATAGAACAGGAACACCTGCTTTATAATCTTTTACATCAGGACGACAGTCTGATATTGAAAATGATTGAGAAAATGGAAATTCAGAAAGAACATTTTCTCGACAGGCTTGAGCAGGCACTGGAGGCCAGGACGAAGGTTTCCGGTGGAAATCCTTATGTTGGACAGTACCTGAACAAAGCACTGGTCAGTGCGGAAGACGAGGCCAAAAGCATGGGAGATGAATATGTCTCCGTGGAACATCTTTTCCTGGCGATGCTTCGGTATCCCAGTCCTTCCGTGAAGAATATCTGGAAAGAATATGGAATTACCCGGGAAAGATTTCTTCAGGCGCTGAGTACTGTGCGAGGCAATCAAAGAGTTACCAGTGACAATCCGGAGGCCACTTATGATACCCTGGAAAAATATGGTCAGGACTTAGTGGAGAAAGCCAGAAATCAGAAACTGGATCCGGTAATAGGACGTGACGGCGAAATTCGGAATGTGGTTCGCATTCTGTCAAGAAAGACGAAAAACAATCCGGTGCTGATCGGAGAACCTGGCGTGGGAAAAACTGCGGTAGTAGAAGGTCTGGCGCAGCGTATTGTGCGGGGAGATGTGCCGGAGGGTCTGAAAGATAAAAAGATCTTTGCACTGGATATGGGAGCGCTGGTAGCAGGCGCCAAATACCGGGGCGAATTTGAAGAACGACTGAAAGCGGTGCTGGAGGAAGTGCGTAAAAGCGAGGGAAATATTATCCTGTTTATCGACGAGCTTCACCTGATTGTCGGCGCCGGGAAAACAGAAGGCGCTATGGACGCGGGGAATATGCTAAAGCCCATGCTGGCCAGAGGAGAACTTCATTGTATCGGCGCAACTACTCTTGATGAATACCGTCAGTATATTGAGAAGGATGCGGCACTGGAACGTAGATTTCAGCCCGTAATGGTGGATGAGCCAAGCGTGGAGGACACCATCTCAATCTTAAGAGGACTTAAGGAAAGATATGAGGTTTTCCATGGTGTGAAGATCACAGACGGCGCGCTGGTGGCAGCGGCCTCTTTGTCCCACCGCTACATCTCAGACCGTTTTCTGCCTGATAAAGCCATCGATCTGGTGGATGAAGCATGCGCTCTGATTAAGACAGAAATGGATTCTCTCCCCACAGAACTGGACGAGATGCGGCGTAAAATCATGCAGATGGAAATTGAAGAGGCGGCCCTTAAAAAGGAGACGGACAAACTGAGTCAGGATCGTCTGGCGGCTCTTCAGAAAGATCTGGCGGAGCACCGGGATGAGTTTAACGTACAGAAAGCTCAGTGGGAAAATGAAAAAGCATCTGTGGACCGGCTTTCCAGACTGAGGGAACAGATTGAAGATATAAACCGTCAGGTGCAGAAAGCTCAGAGTGAGTATAATCTGGAAAAAGCGGCGGAACTGCAATACGGTGAGCTGCCCAGACTTCAGGAAGAACTGAGTATGGAAGAGGAAAAAGTCCGGAATGCAGATCTTCGTCTTGTGCATGAAAGTGTGACAGATGAGGAGATTGCCCGCATCGTTTCCAGATGGACTGGCATACCGGTGGCGAAGCTGACGGAAGGAGAAAGAAATAAAATTCTGGGTCTGGAGGATATCCTGCACCAGCGGGTTGTCGGTCAGGATGAGGCTGTGACCAGGGTGACGGACGCTATTCTTCGCTCCAAGGCGGGAATCAAAGATCCCACCAAGCCCATCGGTTCCTTTCTGTTTTTGGGTCCCACCGGCGTAGGAAAAACGGAACTGGCCAAGACGCTGGCGCTGAATCTGTTTGATGATGAACAGAATATGGTACGTATCGATATGAGTGAGTATATGGAGAAATACTCCGTATCCCGTTTGATCGGAGCGCCTCCCGGATACGTGGGATATGAAGAGGGGGGACAGCTCACGGAAGCGGTGCGCAGGAAACCGTATTCTGTCGTTCTGTTTGACGAAATTGAAAAAGCCCATCCGGATGTGTTCAATGTACTGCTTCAGGTGCTGGATGACGGCCGGATCACCGATTCTCAGGGCCGGACGGTGGACTTTAAAAATACCATTCTGATTATGACCTCCAATATCGGTTCCTCCTACCTGTTGGAGGGTATCACAGAAGAGGGAAATATAAAACCGGAATGCGAAGAGATGGTGCATCAGGATCTGCGAGCGCATTTCAGGCCGGAATTTTTGAATCGTCTGGATGAGATCATTCTCTTTAAACCTCTGACGAAAGAAAATATCGGCAGAATTGTGGATCTGCAGATCCGAGAACTGAATCTGCGCCTTAAAGACCAGGAACTGTCACTGGAGCTGACGCCGGCCGCTAAGAATCACGTAATTGAGGGAGGTTACGATCCGGTATACGGCGCCCGTCCTCTTAAGAGATATCTGCAGAAATATGTGGAAACGCTGACTGCGAAAATGATTCTGTCTGGCAATGTGAAAGCCGGTGATATCATTTCTCTGGATGAGAGAGACGGAGAGCTGGAAGCTGTTGTAAAATGTACAGGAGAAGTAGAATAGATGATGCCGAAAGACCCATATATGCTGCTCAGTTATCTGAATACACAGCTGCGGGATTATTACAGCAGCCTTTCAGAACTGTGCAGAGAAAAAGACGTGCAGGAGGCGGATATCCGCCGGAAAATGCTTTCGATTGATTATGAATATGACGAAGGAACAAATCAGTTTATCTGATTTGATTTCGCTGAAAATCAAGTGACACTGACAGACTAAAAAGGAACGGGGTATTCCGTTCCTTTTCGTAAATTCACGGACAGTTATGGTGATTTCTTTTTCCGGTTGTATTCTTCGATAAATCGGATCTGCTCCTGATCGGACACTTCCTGTTCCCCGTCCAGTTTGGAGGCGGAAACGCAGACGAAACAAAGCAGAGCCAGCAAAAGCATTACGATTATAATAATTACCGCTACCATAATTTCTTCCTTTCCTGTCGGTACCTGTTTTCATTATATCAGGAGAAATGGCATTGTATTCATATCGGCATATAATAAAAGAAAAAAGGTTTTTATTATGGCATATGAAAATTTTGAGAAGGTGACGGGGACCATCCTGGAGATCAGTCAGGAAGAATCCTGTTGTACATGGAGAATAACCCTGAGAATTAACCGGGACCTGGTGCATGTGATTGTCACCGGGGAGACCTGGGTGGTGGATAATGTACGTTTAAGAAGGGGAATGCGGGTTGCGGTATTTTATGATGCATCGCTGCCCACACCGGCTGTCTTTCCGCCCCAGTACCGGGCGGAAATCGTTACTGCCCTTCGAAGAGATCAGAATGTAACACTCAATTATTTTGATGAAAATCTGACGGCGGAAGATAATTCGCTGCAGCTGAATGTCAGCGGGATGACTAATATCGTCACTTCCAATGGCCAGCGGTATCTGTGCAGTCCTGCCAATACAGAGCTTCTGGTGTATTATACCGTCACCACCTTCAGTATCCCGCCCCAGACCTCACCTCAGAAAATTATCGTCCTGTGTCCTTATGAATAGGGAGCACCCCCTTGCCGGAGAAAGCATTCGGTGATAAAATGCAAATGGAACACAGCGCCGGCCAAAGACGGATTCAGCATGCCGGCGCTGCTGGATACAGGAGGAGATGAATGGAAGCGTACCGAAGTTTTGCCGGAGTCTATGATATGTTCATGGACAATGTGGATTATGACAGATGGAGCGCATATCTGACCGGTCTTTTAAAAGAGGCGGATATCCGGGACGGACTGGTGCTGGAATTAGGATGCGGGACAGGCAGTATGACGCTGCGTCTGGCACAGGCGGGATATGATATGATCGGAGTGGATATCTCGGAGGAGATGCTGCAGATCGCCCAGGAAAAGAAAGAAAAGTCCGGCTGCGATATTTTGTATCTTCTGCAGGATATGACAGAGTTTGAACTGTACGGCACAGTACGGGCGGTGATCTGCGTCTGCGATTCGCTGAATTATCTTCTGGAGGAGGAAGAGATTCTGTCCGTTTTCCGTCTGGTCAACAATTACCTGGATCCCGGGGGGCTTTTTATCTTTGATTTCAACACCATACATAAGTATGAAACCATGGGAGAGACGACGATAGCGGAGAATCGCCCTGAAGCCAGCTTTATCTGGGAAAACTATTATGATGAAAAAGAGCGGATCAATGAATACGATCTGACGCTTTTTATCAGAGAGGGAGAAGGGGAACTCTTTAGAAAATATGAAGAGGTTCATTACCAGAGAGGCTATACTCTGGAGAAATTTAAGGAACTTTTAAAAAAGGCGGGGCTGGAATTTCTGTCAGCCTGGGACGGCTTTACAAAAAAACCTCCCGCCCCGGACAGCGAGAGAATCTGTGTGACTGCCCGGGAACAAGGAAAAGTAAGAAAAGACAGGATAAAGGAGTAAGTAAAATGGAAGATTATATAGTAAGGGCTACTGCGGCGGGAGGTCAGATCCGGGCGTTTGCGGCCACCACCCGCGGGGTGGTGGAGACGGCCAGAGCCGCCCACAATACCAGCCCCGTGGCGACTGCGGCCCTGGGAAGGCTTTTGACTGCAGGAGCCATGATGGGTGTGATGATGAAGGGAGACAAGGATCTTCTGACCCTGCAGATCAAGTCGGGAGGACCCATAGACGGAATTACGGTGACAGCCGATTCCAAAGGAAGAGTAAAAGGCTATGTGGGCAATCCGGGCGTGATGCTGCCGGCCAACAGCAAAGGAAAGCTGGATGTGGCCGGGGCAGTTGGGCCAGGCTTTCTCAATGTGATCATGGATCTGGGGCTGAAGGAACCCTACAGCGGTCAGACCATGCTTCAGACCAGCGAGATTGCGGAGGACCTGACATATTATTTCGCCACCAGCCAGCAGGTGCCCTCTTCGGTGGGGCTTGGCGTATTGATGGCGCCGGACAATACGGTAAAACAGGCCGGGGGCTTCATTGTGCAGCTGATGCCCTTTGCTAAGGAAGAGACGATTGCCAGGCTGGAAGAAAATCTAAAGGGCATCACCTCTGTGACAACACTCTTAAATGAAGGTTATACACCGGAAAAACTCCTGGAGAGGCTGCTGGAGGGTCTGAATCTGGAGATCAACGACAGAGTACCCGCAGAATTCTGGTGCAACTGCAGCAAGGACAGAGTGGCAAAGGCTCTGATCAGCGTGGGGAAAAAAGATCTGCAGGAGATGATTGACGAGGCAAAAGAAGTGGAACTGAACTGCCATTTCTGTAATACGAATTATACTTTTTCCGTGGCAGAATTAAAAGAACTGCTGCGTCTGGCAAGATAAGAGGAGGGAATATGAAACAGGGATTTGTAAAAGTGGCAGCCGGTACGCCCAAGATCAGGGTAGCGGACTGCGTATACAACCGGGAGCAGATGGTTAAGCTGATCCGGGAGATGGAAGAGAACAAAGCGAAGATAATGGTTCTGCCGGAACTTTGCATTACGGGCTATACCTGCGGGGATCTGTTCGGTCAGGAAGCACTGCTTGCATCGGCAAGAGAACAGCTTATGATTTTGGCAGATGAGACGAAGGATGTGGACGCTCTTATTTTTGCGGGGCTTCCCCTGGAACATGGCGGGAAGCTTTACAACACGGCGGCCGCGCTTTGCAGAGGGAAAATTCTGGGTCTGGTTCCCAAAACCAGCATCCCTTCCTACCGGGAATTTTATGAGGGCCGCCATTTTGTAACCGGTCCTGCGGGCGTGGAAATGATAAAACTGGGATATCAGGAGGTTCCCTTTGGAATCAGCCAGCTGTTTGACTGCGATAATGTCCCCGGCCTTACAGTGGCGGCTGAGATCTGCGAGGATCTGTGGGCTCCTGCGCCCCCCAGCATCCGCCATGGCCTGGCGGGGGCCACAGTGATTGCAAATCTGTCCGCCAGCGATGAAGAGACGGGAAAAGACGATTACCGGAGAAATCTGGTGGCGGGTCAGTCCGCCCGTCTGATCTGTGCCTACCTTTATGCGACGGCGGGAGAGGGAGAGTCCACCACCGATCTGGTCTTTGGAGGCCACAATCTGATTGCGGAAAACGGGAAAGTGTTAAAGGAAGCACAGCGGTTTAAAAACACCGTCATTTATGCTGATGTGGATGTGCAAAGACTGACGGGAGAGAGAAGAAAGATGACCACCTATCCGCCCGCTGACCGGGAGGGGTATCATGTGAGCACCTTCTCGCTGACGGTGGAAGAGACAAAGCTGGATCGTTATATCGATCCCATGCCCTTTGTACCGGGCAGGAAAGAAGACCGGGAAAAACGGTGTGATGAAATCTTAAACATACAGACCATGGGACTGAAAAAAAGACTGGAGCATACCGGATGCCAGAATGTGACAGTGGGTATCTCAGGAGGGCTGGATTCCACACTGGCGCTGCTGGTGACTGCCAGGGCATTTGACCTGCTGGAAAAGGACAGAAGCCAGATTACGGCTGTAACTATGCCCTGTTTTGGAACTACGGACCGGACATATCAAAATGCCTGCCAGCTGACCCGCTGTCTGGGAGCCAGACTTTTGGAGGTGGACATCAAAGAGGCGGTGACACAGCATTTCAGGGATATCGGGCATGACAGCAATGTCCATGACGTGACCTATGAAAACTCTCAGGCCAGGGAACGGACACAGGTGCTGATGGATGTGGCCAATCAGTCCGGCGGTCTGGTTATTGGCACGGGCGACCTGTCCGAGCTGGCCCTTGGCTGGGCGACCTATAATGGAGACCACATGTCCATGTATGGGGTAAATGCCTCGGTTCCCAAAACACTGGTGCGCCACCTGGTACGGTACTATGCGGATACCTGTCAGGACGAGAAGCTGTCCTCCATTTTGCTGGATGTGCTGGATACTCCGGTAAGTCCGGAACTGCTGCCGCCAAAAGACGGTGTGATTTCCCAGAAAACGGAAGACCTGGTGGGTCCCTATGAGCTGCATGATTTTTACCTGTACTACATGCTGCGTGCAGGGTTCGGGCCGGCTAAAATATACCGGATTGCCAAAAAAGCCTTTGCAGGTCAGTATGACGGCGACACCATCATGAAATGGCTGAAAACATTTTACCGTCGGTTCTTTGCCCAGCAGTTTAAACGGTCCTGTCTGCCGGACGGCCCCAGAGTGGGAAGCGTGGCCGTTTCTCCCAGAGGGGACTGGCGGATGCCCAGCGATGCATGCGCCCGCATCTGGATGGAGGAGCTGGAAAGACTGGAAAAAGAAGGTAAATAAGATCAATCCTGCGGCACTGCCTTGGACAGTGCCGTTTTTATTGCTTCCAGAAGCAGCATGGAAGTATATTTATTCTCTTCATCAAAAGCGATATTATCTGTGGACTGGGTATCATAAATCTGTGCGGCCAGGGATTCCAGCGCCGGTTCCATCAAAGGATACATAGCCGTAGCGCTTTCACTTAAGTTTACCAGTGAAATGGAATTGATGTGGTTGGAGTCCACGGTTACCTGGACGTCAAAGGTATTGTCATTCAGTTCAATAGAGGTGGTATAGACTCCTGCCACGTACCTGGGCGTATCAACTGCATCAGAGGATGCGCCTGTGTCTGCGTCCTTTCGGGAGCCGAACATGATAAAAAGAAGCACCACTGTCAGGATGGCCAGAACAAGGAAGATGGCCGTATAGATGACTTCTTTCATATGTAATACAACGATTTTCGTTTTGGAACTCATTTTCACACCCCTTTGCGTATTCTCTATATATCATATTATGAGGCTGGTGAAAATATGCGTCGCCGGCTTGCTTTTTGGCCGTGCACTGTGTATGATATTTCAGAAAGCAATTAATTCGACGCTAGAAAAAGAGAGGGCTTTTTATGCCGTTACAGCTGATTGCAGGAAGTTCCGGTGCGGGAAAATCCCACTGGATATATGAAAAAATAATAAAGGAGTCCATGGAATATCCACAGCGCACCTATCTTTTGGTGGTTCCGGAGCAGTTTACCATGCAGACGCAAAAAGAACTCACCGTCATGCACCCCGCCCGGGCGCTTTTAAATATTGACGTCGTCAGTTTTCAGCGTCTCGCCTACCGGGTTTTTAACGAGGTGGGAGGTGATCCAAAACCGCTGCTGGATGATACGGGAAAGACGCTGGTGCTGCAGAAAATAGCGCAGAAGAACAAAAAAAAGCTGGAATATCTGGGCGGAAACCTGAAAAAACCGGGGTATATCGATGAGATGAAATCCATGATTTCCGAGCTGACGCAGTACAGACTGAAGGCGGAAGATCTGGATCATCTGATTGAGCTGGCAGAGGATAAAACGCTGCTTAAGGGCAAGCTTCTGGATATTCAGACGGTTTACCGCCAGTTTACGGACTATATGCAGGAGCGGTATGTGACGCCGGAGGAGGTTCTGGATGTTTTGTGTCGTGTGATTGACCGCAGCCAGCAGATCAAAGACAGTACGGTGGTACTGGATGGTTTTACGGGCTTTACGCCGGTGCAGAATCAGGTGCTGGGGAAGATTTTAAAGCTGAGCCGCCGGACTTATGTGACAGTAACCATCGATGAAAAAAGTCTGCGGGAAAAAAAGAAAAACCGACAGTTGTTCTTTATGAGCCATGAAACCATCGAAAGACTTTATGGGACAGCCAGGGCAAACGGCGTGGAAATATTCCAGCCGGTTTACATAAACGATAAAGGCAGGGGAAGATTCCAGGATTCACCGGAGATGGCGTTTCTGGAAGCCAATCTGTTCCGCACCGGTGCAGGGCGCTATGAAAAGGAGCCCCGATCCGTAAACATACGGGCAGCTTCCACACCGCTGGAAGAGATGGAAGAGACGGCGGTTCAGATACGCCGTCTGATACGGGAAAAAGGATACCGCTATCGGGATATTGCCGTGGTGACCGGCGATCTTCCCGGTTATGAAAGCTACGTGATGCAGGCCTTTGAACGTGAGGGAATTCCTTACTTTCTGGACCGGAAGCAGTCGGTGCTGATGAATCCTTTCGTGGAATATATTCGTTCGGTGCTGGATATGGTGATCTGCGGCTTTTCCTATGAGAGTGTATTCCGTTATCTGCGCACCGGCATGTCCGGAGTCAGCCGGGATGAGGCGGATTTTCTGGAAAATTACGTACTGGCTTTCGGTATTCGGGGCTTTGGGAGATGGTGCCGGGAGTTCACCGGCAGACGCAGCTTTATGATGGAAGGTGATCTGCAGGAGGTAAACCGGATCCGGGAGATTTTTACGGAAGAGCTGAAACCGCTGGTGGAGGAATTAAGATCGGGCAGTCCTACCGTGACAGGGAAGACGACGGCTCTTTACCATTTCATTGTCCGGTCCAAGATCCAGGAAAAGCTGAAAAAGCAGGAGCTTTTATTTCAGAAGCAGGGAAAGCAGGCGCTGGTAAAAGAATATGCTCAGATATTCGGTATCGTCATGGAATTTTTTGATAAACTGACCGCCGTGCTGGGAGAAGAAACCGTCACGCTGCGGGAATATCAGCAGATTCTGGAAGCAGGCTTTCTGAAAGTGCAGGTGGGAATCATTCCGCCTGCTGCCGATCAGGTGTTGGTGGGGGATGTGCAGAGAACCCGTCTGTCAGGGATCCGCGCCCTGTTTTTTGTGGGAGTCAATGACGGGGTGATACCAAAGAGGAGCAGAAACGGCGGGATTCTCACTGAGACGGAGCGGGAATTTTTAAAAGATAAAGATGTGGAGCTGGCTCCCACGGAACGGGAAGATGTGGGAATCCAGAGATTTTATCTGTACCTGAATATGACCAAGCCTTCCGAAAGGCTGTATCTTTCCTATACCCATGTCAGACCGGACGGAAGCAGCAGCGGTCCGGCCTATCTGATCAATACGGTGCTTAAGCTGTTTCCCCTGCTGAAAATAAAAGAGTGTGCGGAAGAAAAGACGGATTATGGCCGGCTGGAAACCTGTCCCCAGGGATTTGCCATGGTGGTGAACGGACTGGAAGCAGCTTTTAATCAGGAGGAAGACGATGAGTACCGGGAACTGTTCGGCTGGTACGTAAGGAATCCCGGGACCAGATCCGGGATGCAAAAGCTTCTGGAGGCGGCATTTTATGAAAATGCCGCGGACACCATCGGAAAAGCGGCGGCCAGAGCCCTTTACGGTAAAGTGATGGAAAACAGCGCCACGCGGCTGGAACGGTTTGCCTCCTGTGCCTTTTCTCATTTCCTGCAGTATGGGATGCGGCTGAAAGAGCGGGTATATTATGAATTCAATGCCATGGATCTGGGGAATGTGCTCCATGAAGCGCTGGAGCGGTTTGCCCGGCTTTTAAAGAGGGAAAACCTTTCCTGGAAAACTGTGTCCGAGGAAGACCAGGAGCGGCTTCTTACGGCAAGTCTGGAAAGCGTACTGGAGGCGGAAGGATATGAAATGCTGGGGGAGGGCGCCAGAAGCCGCTATATGGCAGAAAGACTTAAGCGGCTTCTGAAACGAAGTGTCTGGGCGCTGAAGGAGCAGCTTGCCTGCGGAGATTTTGAACCGGGAGATTTTGAGGTTGCCTTTGAGATGGATAACCGGTATACCCTATCCCTGCCCCTGTCTGTGGAGGAGCAGATGATGATAAAGGGGCGGATTGACCGGATCGATATCTGCGAGGAAACGGAAGAATGCTACGTGCGTGTGATCGATTATAAATCCGGCAGCAAGGCTTTAAGTCTGACGGAGGTTTATCATGGCCTGTCTCTTCAGCTGGTGGTTTATTTGAACGCGGCCATGGAGATTGTGCAAAAAGAATACCCGGAGAAAAAAATCCGTCCGGCGGGAATTTTCTATTACCGCATCCAGGATCCCCTTCTTTCCTTAAGCTGGAATCAGGGAGAAGAGGATGTGGAAAAAAGTATGCGAAAGGAACTGCGGATGGACGGGCTGGCCAGTGAAAGCCCTGACGTGTTGGAAAAAATGGATCACCGGGTTCAGGGAAAGGAAGGCTCTATTGTGTTCCCTCTGTCCTACAATAAGGACGGCAGCTGCTCCAAGAGCTCCTCTGTTACCAGGGAGGAAAATTTCCGGCTGATGTCGGAATATGCCCGGGAGAAGATGAAGGAGATTGGAAGCCGGATTCTGCAGGGAGAGGTAAAAGTAAATCCCTATCTGCTGGGCCGCAAAAAGGGATGCGACTACTGTCCTTACCGGGCGGTCTGCGGTTTTGATGAAGGAATCTGGGGATATGAATACAGGAAACTGAAATCATTTTCTGATGAAGAGCTGTGGGAACAGATGAGAAGGAGGTGCGGCGGCCATGAAATGGACGAAGGAACAGGAACAGGCGATCCGACTGCATGACGGCGATATACTGGTCAGTGCTGCGGCAGGTTCCGGAAAAACGGCGGTTCTGGTAGAGCGGATTCTTGGGATGGTGACGGATAAAAAACATCCTGTGGATATCGACCATCTGCTGGTGGTGACATTTACGCGGGCGGCAGCCGCTCAGATGCGGGAGCGCATCATGGCGGCTCTGGAAGAACGCCTTGCAAAAGAGCCGGACAACGAACATCTGATGCGTCAGACTTCCTATATTCATAATGCCAGGATCAGCACCATCGATGGATTTTGTGCCTATGTGATCCGGAACTATTTTCATCTGATTGATCTGGATCCTTCTTACCGGACGGCGGATGAAGGGGAACTGAAGCTTTTGAAAAAGGAAGTGGCCCGGGAGATAGTGGAAGAAGCCTACGAAATCGGAGGCCAGGATTTTACAGATTTTGTGGAATGCTGCGCTCCCGGCAAATCAGACGAAGTTCTGGAAGAGCGTTTGATGGAGCTTTATGATCTGTCCATGAGTCATCCCTGGCCCAGGGAGTGGCTCATTTCCTGCCGCAGCGTCTACGCGCTGGAAAATCCGGCAAAACTGGACGGCGCGGGCTGGATGGAGATGATTTTTAAGGACACCCGGGAAAAGCTTACGGAATGTCTTCGCCTTCTGGAGTTTGGATTCTCCCTGACAGACCGGGAGGATGGACCTTACATGTATCGCGCAGCCCTCGAGTCTGATGAAAGCTTTATCCGGGAGCTGCTGGCTCTTTCGGATTATGACGATTTTTATCAAAAGCTACACAGTCATAAATGGGAACGACTGTCCGGAAAAAGGGATAAAGGCGTGGCTGAGAGCGCCAGGGAACAGGTGAAAAACAGCCGGGAGCGGGTAAAGGAAGCGATTGGCTCACTGAAAGAAACCTACTTTTACATGACCAGAGAGGAAGTGTTTGAGACGGCAAAAAACTGTGCCCCCATGGCGTTCTGGCTGACGGAACTGACCCTTCGTTTTCTGGAACGTTTCAGTGAAAAGAAACGGCAGAAAAATCTTCTGGATTTTGCTGATATGGAGCATCTTGCCCTTTCCATTCTGGTGGAAAAAAAGGACGGCGTATGCACAAGAACCCAGGCGGCCAGAGAACTGGCCGGTCAGTTTGAAGAAATTCTGATTGATGAGTATCAGGACAGCAACTATGTGCAGGAAATGCTTCTGACCAGTATTTCCAGACAGGAAGAAGAACAGGGCAACATATTCATGGTGGGCGACGTTAAACAGAGCATATACCGGTTCCGTCTGGCTAATCCTGAATTGTTTATGGAAAAATACTACCGGTACCAGGAAGAGGAGGAAGAGGGGCAAAGGATTGACCTTCATCAGAATTTCCGAAGCCGCAAAGAGGTGCTGGCCTTTGCCAATATGATATTTTCACAGATGATGCGCCGATCCTTTGGCGGCGTGGATTATGACGGGCAGGCCGCTCTTGTGGCGGGAGCGGATTATCCCGGCGGCAGTGACTGCCGTACTAAGATTCTGATGATAGAACGGGACAGTGAAGAGGTAAAAGAAGAAGGCGGCCGGGATATGGCCATGGAGCTGGAAGCCAGGATGATCGGAGTACAGATCAAAGATATGATGAAAAACCAGCTGGTGACAGATAAAGTAAGCGGGGGGGTTCGGCCGCTGCGCTATTCGGACTGTGTGATTCTGCTTCGTTCCATCAGTGCGGGCGTGGGAGAAACCTTTGCCAAAACACTTCTGTCCATGGGTATACCCACCCATGTGACGACGCGGACCGGATATTTTACAGCGCTGGAGGTGGTTGTCCTTTTGAATTACCTTCATATCTGCGACAATCCCAGACAGGATATTCCCATGGCGTCGGTGCTGTCTTCCCCTATCGGAGGACTGGACGCAAAAGAGCTGGCGAAGGTGCGGATGGAATTTTCGGAAAGCTGTCTGTATGACGCCGTCCGGCAGTATGCCAAAGATGGTCAGGATGGGAAACTGCGGGAAAAGCTGGAGACATTTTTGAAGCTTCTGGAGGAAATCCGCGATCAGGTGCCGCATACGCCCATCCATCAGCTGATTTTGCTGATCCTTAATAAAACGGGATATGGCCGGTACGCCCAGGCCATGCCAGGGGGGCGGCAGCGGTACGCCAATATCAACATGCTTCAGGAGAAAGCGCGGGATTATGAAAAAACCAGCTACCGCGGCCTTTTCAACTTTATCCGCTACATTGAACAGCTGCAGAAAAGCCAGGTGGATTTTGGAGAAGTCAATGTGCTGGGGGAAGAGGAGGATACGGTCCGGATTATGACGATCCACAAAAGCAAGGGTCTGGAATTTCCGGTGGTATTTCTTTCAGGTCTTGGGAAAAAGTTCAATCTCAGGGACCTGAACGGCTCCATTGTGATGCATCCCCAGCTGGGTTTGGGTCTGGACTGTATTGATGCAAAAAGGCGGATAAAGACGCCTTCTCTGTTCAGGCAGGCGGTCAGGCGGAAGCTTCTGAAAGAAAGCCTGAGCGAGGAACTGCGTGTCCTTTACGTGGCAGTCACGAGGGCAAAGGAAAAACTGATTCTGACAGGAACCATAGACCGTCTGGAAAAAAGAGTCTCTGAACTTTCCGTGCTACTGCAGACAAAGACAAGGATGCTGCCGCTGTGGATGATGGAAAATGCCAGAGATTACTGGGCCTGGATTCTTCCGTCTCTGGCCCGATGTCCGGATTTTGCTGTGATGTTTGAGCGATATGGAATCCTGGGAGCTGTCGGCGCGGATTTTTCCGGTGAAGATGAAAGATTTACGCTGCAGATCGTGACGCCCCAGGAGCTGACGGTGGATGAGCTGGAACGAAGAGTAAGCAGGGAGCTTAGCAGGAAGCGTTTGTCTTCCTGGGACGGAAATACGGTATATGATGAAGAGTTCAAAAGCCTGCTGGAGGAAAGATTTTCTTTTGTCTACCCTTATGAGAGCCAGAGAAACCTTCCGGTGAAGATGACGGTGTCGGAGCTGAAGGCGAAGGAGCCGGAGGAGGTGACACAGGAGCTTTATTTTGAACCGGATATCATTCCGCTGGTTCCAGGATTCATCAGCGAAAAAGAGGCGGATATGACGGGAGCGGAAAGAGGAACGGCTTATCACCGGGTGATGGAACTTCTGGATTACGGCGGTTCGGGTACAGAAGAAGAAATCGAAAGCCAGCTGGATAATATGATGGATCAGGGAAAGCTGACACAGAAAATGCGTTCCAGCATTGATATACAGGATCTGGTGCGTTTCAGGAACAGCGCGTTGGGAGAGCGGATGGCCAGGGCGGCGGGAGAGGGAAAGCTTTTCCGGGAACGGCCCTTTACCATGAGTATCTCCCCGCAGGAAGAGCCTGACGGGGATGCTGCCGTCCTGATCCAGGGAATTATCGACGCCTATTTTTATGAGGATGACGGAATTGTTCTGGCAGATTATAAGACGGATCATGTGTTCCAAAAAGAACTCCTGACTGAGAAGTATAAAAAGCAGCTGGACTATTACAAAGAAGCTCTGGAGAGAACGACAGGGATGAGGGTGAAAGAGGAAATCATATATTCCTTCACCATGGGAGAGGCCATATGCTGCTGATAAAATAAAAAAATGAGGTGATTAAAGATGTATTGTGAAAATTGCGGAGCAAAAAATGAAGACGACGCCCTGTTTTGCAGCGAGTGCGGTACGCCGCTGCCTCAGATTCAGATGCCCGGGCAGGGAGTGGGAAATCAGTCTTACGGACATCCGGCAGGAGGGACGCATTTTCAGCCCCAGCCAGATTCCGATCCCCGGTTCAGACCCGAAGCGCCCAAAAGGCCGCCACAAAAGGCATCATCCAAAAAGCCATATCCTCTGATAGCCGCCGCTGCAGTGCTGGGCGTGCTGATTGTGATTATGGCTGCGGTGTTGGTAAAAACCAGCATGGATACCAATAACAAAGAGGATGAAGAACTGGAGGCTCTGCTTAAGGAAGCAGATGAGGAAGGGGAAGATGCATCATCCACGGATGAGGACGAGGCTGTGCCGTCGGCGGAACCGACAGAGGAAGTCACCCAGGTTCCCACGGCTGAAGTCACACCTGAAGTGACAGCTGCTCCCACCCAGGCTCCCACGCCTGTTCCTACGCAGGAAGTGACGCCGGTTCCCACCCAGGCTCCGACTGTAGAGTATGTGGCGGTGAAGTACGGTCTGCAGGCTCCGGCTTCGGACTTTATGTTTCCCTACAGCAGTGAGCGGCTGCTGACCCAGGCAGAACTGGATTCCATGGTGGATGGCAGTGTGGAAGTGATGCATTCCCGGTCGCAGCTGGCCATCAATGAAATTCTGGCACGTTACGGTTATTCCTTTAATCCTGACGGCAGCGATACTTCCCGGGAAATCTATAACCGGGTCGCAGGTAAGGACTGGTACCAGCAGGCTCAGCAGCAATGCGGCTACAGCGACCCCAACAGCCTGATTGCGGATATGAATTCCGTGGAAAAAGAAAATATTGATATGGTGAATGAATGGCAGAAGGCACACGGATGCTATTATTAAAGGACGGAGGCAGATCAGCAGGTCTGTCTCTTTTTAATTCCAGTCATATAATACTGTATTGACATATAATATTATATAATATATAATATTGGCAAATAAATAATATTAACTCTCATATAATAAAAGAAAGCAGGGTGAGAAAATGGTCTTTAATACAGGTGCGGTCCTTCTCGATGCGATTGTTCTTGCGGTTGTGTCAAAGGAGGATGAGGGCACATACGGCTATAAAATTACCCAGGACGTCCGTCAGGTACTGGAGGTATCAGAGTCAACGCTGTACCCTGTGCTGCGCAGACTGCAGAAAGATGAATGCCTGATGGTGTATGACCGGGAATTCGGAGGGCGAAACCGGCGATATTACAAGATTACGGAAAAGGGGAGCGTTCAGCTTCGGCTGTATCAGCTGGAATGGAAAAGCTATTCGTCGAAAATCACAAAGCTCTTTGAAGGGGGAATCTGAAAATGAACAGGAAAGAATTTATGGAGCAGCTGGAAAGGCTGCTGGCGGATCTGCCTGACGGCGACCGGGAGGACGCCATTGCATACTATCACGATTATTTCGATGAGGCAGGGGAAGAAAATGAAGCGGAAGTGATTCAGGAGCTGGGAAGTCCGGGAAAGGTGGCCGCCACCATTATGGCAGGTATGGGACGGGACAGCAGCCGGGGAGAGTATACGGAAGCGGGTTATCAGGACAGCCGCTTTAAAGAGAGAATGCAGGTGCCTGCGGATAAAAGACAGGATGGTCAGCGAAGAGGCGCCGGCAGATGGGCGCTTATCATTGTTCTGATTGTATTTGCCGCTCCTGTGCTTCTGGGAGTCGGAGGCGGTATCATCGGTCTGATTCTGGGACTTCTGGGAGCGCTGCTTGGCGTTGTGGCGGCTGCCTTTGGGGGAGGAATCGGCTGTCTGGCAGGCGGAGTTGCCAGTGTGGCAGTGGGAATCGGCAGGTGCTTTGGAGATCCCGGCGGCGGTCTTATGATGATTGGCTCCGGGATGGTGGCCCTGGCGATCGGGCTTTTATTTGTCATACTCCTTCTGTGGATGATATTTACCGTTTTGCCGGGGGCGTTCCGGATGGTTGTGGATTGTTGTTCCAGGATCCTGCACCGGGGAAAGGAAGGGATAAGCCGTGAAAAGAATTTATAAAATTTTGCTGATTATCAGCATTGCTCTGGCAGGTTCGGGGTTGGTGATCTGCATCGCCGGTTTTTTCCTGGGCGGAAGTATGGAAAATGTGGTTGTATGGGATAATGATCCTGAGAAGATATGGGACGGTACTCTTTCTTCTGTCTGGGATGCGGAAGAAGAGGAGGTCAGGGATGTAGATTCCTTGTGCGTGGATATGGCAAGGGGATCGCTGATTGTGGAGTACGGACGCTATGATAATATCCGGGTGGAGTCGGGGGAAACCCGGACGAAAACGAAGGTCTGGATGGAAGGAAATACCCTGAACATCAAAGGCCGGGGCAGATGGACGAACAAGGGAGGTGCGGTAAAGGTGTATCTTCCTGAAAATATTCATCTGCGGGAGGCGGATTTTGAAGTGGGGGCCGGAACCATGGAAGTGGACCGTCTGCAGGCGGAAAATATTACCATTGAAGTGGGAGCCGGGGAATTTGTAAGTGATGAGATGCTGAAAGCCGATGTGCTGGATTTAAGTGTGGGGATGGGAGATATCCAGATCGCTGAGGCGGACAGTCGTGAGACGTATCTGGACTGCTCCATGGGAAATCTGGATATTGCCATGAAAGGAAACTGGGATGATTACTATCTGACCGGAGAGTGCAGTCTGGGCGATTTATCCGTGGAGGAAGAAAGCTGGAATCTGAATTCCGATATCTCATATGGGGACGAGACGGCGGAAAGAATCATTGACGCAGAATGCGGTCTGGGCGCTCTGACGATAGGAGTTACGGACCGGTAAGGAGGAAAACTATGGAAAATAAAAGATTATACCGTTCATCTACAAATTATATGCTGGCTGGAGTCTGCGGCGGGATCGCAGAATTTTTCAATATCGATCCCACACTGGTGCGGCTGGGCTGGGTGCTCTTCTCCTGTCTGGGCGGCTCGGGGGTACTGGCATATATTATAGCTGCCATTATTATCCCGAAATAAAGAATAAAAAAGGAAAAAAAGGTCATACTCCCAAAAGAAAAGGAGTGTGACTTTTTTATGAAGAAAGAAAAGAAAGTGGATATAAGTCAGCTGTCTCAGGAAGAGAAGCTGAAATATGAAATCGCGCAGGAGCTGGGCCTTTTGGACCGGGTGCTGGAAAACGGATGGAAAACGCTTTCCGCAAAAGAAACAGGCCGGATCGGCGGCCTGGTTACGAAACGCAAAAGAAAAATCAGTCAGGAGTGAGGCAAGAAGCGGCAGCCTCAAGCCAGAGTGATGCCAGCAGCCGGGCACCTTCTTCAGACAGATGGATGCCGTCCACAGTAAGAGGCGAGCCCCCCAGCGCATCATTTTGGCTGTTCATCCTGTCATGCAAAGGCAGAAAGACAGCGCCGCAGCCAGCGGCCAGGTTCTGAATAATTCGACTTTCCTGACGGATATGGGGATGAAACTTCAGATACTCTGCCGGGCGGGAAAATACGAAGGGTTCCATTAAAATGAGGCGGGCGCCGGGCAGGCAGCAGCGGATCTTTGCGAGTATGCTGCTGTATATGGTTTCAAATTCTGTGGGAATGCGGTTGATCCGGCCATAAATCTGAGCGGCAATGTCATTGACGCCGATCAGTATCGTGATGACATCCGGGGAGAGAGTAAGGCAGTCTCTTTTCAGGCAGCGCAAAAGATCGGCGCTGGTGAAGCCGTCATGGCCCCGGTTGATCACAGTGTATTCATCCTGCGGCAGCTGTGCATGGATCATGGAGACGTATCCGTCGCCCAGGCTGTGCGGGGTGTCGAGAAAAAGGCGGTGACTGTCTGTAATACTGTCACCGATAAAAAGCAGTGTTTTCATATAGAACCTCTTTTTGAAAGAATTTTCGTTATCATAGCACAGAAGGATAAAAAAAACAATTCAGTTTTCGAATTCCCCTGTTGACAAAGGACTGTTGAAGTGCTACTATACTAATGTGTAATTCCATATTAACGCAGTAAGTGCATCGGAAGATTACTTTCCGGTGAAGAGGGAATTGGGTGAGAATCCCAAGCGATCCGGTCACTGTATTTAGGGAGCGATACTTCAGTATCCCATTGTACATATTGTATGAGAAGGGGAAGTAAAGCGATGATCTATAAGTCAGGAAACCTGCTTATTGTGTACAAGGTTGAAGCTTCCGTGTAAAGTTTAACATCCTGTTTTGTCATTTGGATAAATGGTATGTCTGCTTTTATGTACGGAGCAGGCATTTTTTATTTCCCAAATGATTCCAGAAAATATGGAATAGCTGAAATGCAACGGTTTGAGACCTTATAATACGGATTATGCAAAAATTAAACGGCAGGGTGATACTCCGATCTGAACCAGTTAAATTGATATAATTTTCCTCCGCAACGACAATCATATCAATGTTTCCTCTTAGCTGGCATCTGTTTGCTCGTGAAACGCGGGGAGAATCATCCATTCCAAAACAATGACGGCAGTCGGCTTAACTTTCCGGCTGCCGTTGTCGTCTGTTTTTTCTCCTAATCCCTCTTATGTAAACAAAGGGCTTGACAAGCAGGATAAAGATGGATTATGATAAAATCTGATTAGATCAGAAAAGGTTGTGAAAAAGAGGAGTACGTTTCAACCTCCGACAGAGAGCGACGGCCGCAGGCTGGAAGCCGTCACCGGCAGGGGAGAAGCGGAAGGTAGCTTTGGAACCGGCCGGCTGAGAAATGGTAAGTAAGCCGGCACGTCTTGTCTGCGTTATCGGACAGAAGAGATATCCGTCCTCTGACGGATAAAAAAGGTGGTACCGCGATAAACTCGCCCTTTGCACAGTTGTGTGTAAAGGGCGTTTTTCAGTAACAGGAGGTAATATGAGTAAAGAACTTGCAAAGGTTTATAACCCGAAAGAGATGGAGGATAGGATCTATCAGAACTGGATGGATAAAGGATACTTCCATGCAAAAGTGAATCCGGACAAAAAGCCGTTTACCATTGTGATGCCCCCGCCAAATGTAACGGGACAGCTTCATATGGGACATGCCCTTGACAATACCATGCAGGATATCCTGATCCGTTTTAAAAGGATGCAGGGGTATGAGGCGCTGTGGCAGCCGGGTACGGACCATGCGGCAATCGCTACAGAGGTAAAGGTAATTGAAAAACTGAAAGAAGAAGGAATCGACAAAGATGAGATCGGCAGGGAAGAGTTCCTGAAGCACGCCTGGGCCTGGAAAGAGGAGTACGGCGGAAAGATCATCAATCAGCTGAAAAAGCTGGGTTCCTCCGCTGACTGGGAGCGAGAGCGTTTTACCATGGATGAGGGATGCTCCAAAGCAGTGGAAGAAGTATTTCTGAATCTTTATGAGAAGGGGTATATCTACAAAGGTTCCAGGATTATCAACTGGTGTCCCGTATGCCAGACCTCTATCTCCGATGCGGAAGTGGAGCATACCGATCAAAAAGGTCATTTCTGGCATATCCGGTATCCGGTGGCGGGAGAAGAAGGACAGTATGTGGAGATTGCCACCACGCGTCCCGAGACTCTGCTGGGTGATACGGCAGTGGCTGTCAATCCCAAGGATGAAAGATATACCCATCTGGTTGGCAAGATGTTGAAACTGCCGTTGACGGACCGGGAGATTCCCGTGATTGCCGACGAGTATGTGGATATGGAGTTTGGAACGGGATGCGTGAAAATTACGCCGGCCCATGACCCCAACGATTTTGAGGTTGGGAAACGCCATAATCTGGAAGAGATCAATATCATGAACGACGACGCCACCATCAATGAGCGGGGCGGAAAGTATGCGGGAATGGACCGTTATGAAGCGCGCAAAGCCATGGTGGAAGATCTTCAAAAGCAGGGACTTCTGGTGAAAGTAGTGGATCATGAACACAGCGTCGGTACTCATGACCGCTGTAAAACTACTGTGGAGCCTATGATAAAACCTCAGTGGTTCGTGAGGATGAATGAGATGGCCAAAGCGGCTATGGAAGTTCTGAAAACGGACGATCTGAATTTCGTGCCGGAACGATTCGATAAAATTTATCTTCACTGGCTGGAAAATATTAAGGACTGGTGTATTTCACGTCAGCTTTGGTGGGGACACCGGATCCCGGCGTACTACTGTGATGAGTGCGGCGAGGTTGTAGTACAAAGAGGAATGCCGGAAAAATGTCCCAGGTGCGGCTGCACCCATCTGACCCAGGATGAGGATACGCTGGACACATGGTTTTCTTCGGCTTTATGGCCATTCTCCACACTGGGCTGGCCGGACAAAACGCCGGAACTTGAGTATTTCTACCCCACCAATGTACTGGTGACGGGATACGACATCATTTTCTTCTGGGTTATCCGTATGGTATTTTCCGGGCTGGAACAGATGGGAAAATCTCCCTTTAAGCATGTGCTGATCCACGGCCTTGTCCGTGATTCTCAGGGAAGAAAGATGAGCAAGTCTCTGGGCAACGGCATCGATCCTTTGCAGGTCATCGATCAGTATGGGGCGGACGCGTTAAGACTGACGCTGATCACCGGAAATGCACCGGGAAATGACATGCGCTTCTACTGGGAGCGGGTGGAGGCAAGCCGCAATTTTGCCAATAAAATCTGGAACGCTTCCCGGTTCATTCTTATGAACATGGAAAATATAACGGTAACAGAGCCTGACATGGATGAACTGGAAACGGCGGACTGCTGGATTTTGTCCCGGCTGAATGCACTGACGAAGGAAGTAACGGACAACATGGAAAACTTCGAACTGGGCATTGCGGTATCCAAAATCCATGATTTTATCTGGGATGAGTTCTGCGACTGGTATATTGAAATTGCAAAACAGCGGATCTGGGCAAAAGAGGAAAATCCCGGGGCGGCAGGCTGTGCGCTGTGGACTTTGAAAACCGTCCTGTCGGGAGCGCTGAAGCTTCTGCATCCTTACATGCCCTTTATCACGGAGGAAATTTATTGTACCCTTCATCCGGAAGAGGAATCCATCATGATTTCCAGCTGGCCGGTATATGAGGAGAAATGGGACAATCCTCTGGCTGAGCAGACCATAGAGCATGTAAAGGATATCGTAAAAGGCGTAAGGAATATCCGTTCTGAGATGAACGTTGCGCCTTCCAGGAAGATTCATGTGATCATTGTTCCGGAGGAAACCAAAGTGCAGAATCGTCTGGATGATCTGAAGGAAATGTATCAGAAGCTGATGGGAGCCGGACAGGTGACAGTACAGGGCGACAAGAGCGGCATCGGCAGCGACGCCATTTCCGTGGTGGTTCCCGGGGCTGTGGTTTATCTGCCGCTGGAAGAGCTGGTGGATAAGGAAAAGGAGCGGGAACGCCTTCAAAAAGAAGAGGAGCGTCTTGCAAAAGAACTGAAGCGGTCGGAAGGTATGCTGAAAAATGAAAAATTCCTCAGCAAGGCGCCGGAGGCCAAAGTTCAGGAAGAACGGGAAAAACTGGAAAAATATATGAAGATGATGGAGCAGGTTAAAGAAAGGTTGAAACAACTGTAAATATCATGAAAAAAATAAAATTCAACAGGGGGAAAGTGGTTCAGATATGCAACTGGTTTTCGCTGCCGCTGCAGTTTCTGGGAGTATGTCTGTTGTATCTGGTTATGGAAGCGATCTGCCGCCATTCCTTATATGATGCGGTGGATTATATGCTGGAAAGCAGGCTTGTATTTTTGTACAATGCATTTCTGATTTTTGTAACGACAACACTGGTATACCTGACGAGAAGAAGGATTTTTGCCCGTACGCTGATTATGTCCGTGTGGATGATTCTGGGGATCATCAACGGCGTGGTTCTGGCCTGCAGGGTTACGCCCTTTACAGGTCCGGATTTAAAACTTGTGACGGAGAGTCTGCGGATCCTGAACAAGTATCTGTCCGTGGGCATGGTGATCGTGGTCATCATCCTTTTTCTCCTGCTGATAGCAGGGCTGGTTTTTCTTGCTTTAAAAGCTCCGAAATATAAGGGGAAGATGTATTACAGGCTGAATATTCCGCTTGTCATTGCTGCTGCTGCGTCTTTTGTTCTGGTAACGAATCTGGCGTTGAAGGAGCGGGTGCTTTCCAGTTATTTCGGAAACATTGCCTTTGCTTATGAGGATTACGGTTTCCCTTACTGTCTGGGAACGACTTTTTTCAATACAGGCATTGAATGTCCCAACGGTTACGGGGAAGAGCTGATGCAGGAAATTGTCCGCAGTACCCAGACGGAAGAGGAGACGACGATTTCTGACGAACCTGTTAATATTGTTTTTTTGCAGCTGGAATCCTTTTTCGATCCGAAGACGGTGGAATTTCTCAATCTTTCTGAGGACCCCATCCCCAACTTCCGCAGACTGATGAAAGAGTATTCCTCGGGATACTTCCGGGTGCCCTCCGTCGGAGCCGGTACGGCCAATACGGAATTTGAGACTATTACAGGCATGAGCCTGCACTATTTTGGACCGGGAGAATATCCCTATAAGACGATCCTGAAGGAAAAAACCTGCGAAAGCGCGGCGTATGTTCTGAAGGGGCTTGGGTACTCAACCCATGCCATTCACAATAATGAGGCTAATTTCTATTCCAGAAAATCGGTCTTTGCCAGTCTGGGATTTCAGACTTTTACTTCAGAGGAATACATGCCGGATATTTCAGACACTACGCCTACGGACTGGGTGAAAGATCATATCCTGACGGATGAAATTGTAAAATGCCTGGACGCCACGGAAGGTCCGGACTATATCTACACTATTTCCGTGCAGGGCCATGGGGATTATCCCACGGAACCGATGCTGGAAGACCCTCAGATTACTGTGAGCGGGGCGCAGAACCGGGAGAAGAATAATTATTCCTGGGAGTATTATGTGAATCAGTTGAAGGAGATGGATGATTTCATCCAGGAACTGGTGGATACTCTGGAAGACTATGAGGAACCGGTGGTCCTGGTGATGTACGGGGATCATCTTCCCACCATGGGTCTGGAGGCGGAGGACGTAGAAAACCGCTATCTGTTCCAGACGCAGTACGTGATGTGGGACAATATGGGCCTGAAGAAAAAGGACGCCAATCTGGCGGCTTACCAGATGGCGGCGGAGGTCATGGACCGAATCGGCATCCATGAAGGCACGGTATTTACCTATCACCAGGCGCGGAAAGGAACCAAGAATTATCAGGTGGACCTGGAAGCGCTTCAGTATGATATCCTCTATGGAGAGCAGTATGTCTACCAGGGCCAGGATCCCTTTATGAAAACGGATCTTAAGCTTGGGGTTGTGCCCATCACTTTCACGGGCATTGATGAGATGACCGGCGGGACATACTATATCAGCGGTGAGAATTTTACGGCTTCCAGTAAACTGGAGATCAACAAGGAGCTGGTGGAGGATACGATCTATATCAGTCCGACACTTTTGATGGTAAGAGATGTGACCCTGGAGGACGGGGATTCGCTGACGGTGGCTCAGCAGAGCAACAGTCCCACCCATCGGGTGCTGTCCCGAACGGCGGCCATTGTATATAAGGCTCCCGTGCGGGAAACAGAGCCGTCGGATACGCAGTCAGAATCCGACGTGGAGGAAGAGGCGCCCGTGCAGTAAAATTGAAAAGATTTCAAAAAGAAATGGGGCTATCGGGAAATAGATAGTTCTATACAGGGGCAGAGGTGACTCGTGCGAGTCACCTCTGCCCCTGAAATTTATCCCCTGAAAAGAGAAAAAGATGGCTAACGACAACCATCTTTCTCTGCGTTCCATGTTATAATGGAACTATGCTTAAACAAGATTATTATAACGACTTTTTTGAAATTGGGCAACAGAAAATTAACTTCAGCTTCTACGAATTGGGATTACCCGGTGACGATCCAGTCTATACCCTTAAAAATGTTATGGAGGATTTAGATTTTTCAGGCCTGCTGGCCTGTTACTCGGATAAGGGAAGAACCGGGTTTAATCCGATCATGCTGTATGCTGTTGTTACCTACGCAAACATGCGTGGTGTCCGGGCTGTTGACCGTATTGTAGACTTATGCCAGAGAGACCTTGCCTTTATCTGGCTGACCAAAGGGCAGAAACCACAGAGGGATGTTTTTTACGATTTTAAAGGCAAAAAGCTGACGGGAGAAGTCCTGGATGAACTGAATTACCAGTTTATGCGCCGCCTGGAAAAGGAAGGCCTTATCACGCTGAAAGAGCTCTACATTGATGGGACAAAGATCGAGGCAAACGCGAACCGATATACGTTCGTCTGGCGGGGCAGCCTCAACTATCATCTTGCCGGCCTGCTGGACACGATAGACGCTCTTTATACAAAGTATAATACCTTCCTGCTTGAGAATGGATATGGCCCCAAATACGACTTCGGGGATGCCAGGATGTTTGTGATCGAAGGGATGGACAAAGTCCGTAAAGTCATTGAAGAAAACAGGAAACGGAAGCTGACAAAGCATAAGAAGATCTCCAATAACACCATCATAGAGATCGGCTGCTGCTCCCCGCTTGAGATCCTGAAGCTGCAGAAGAACCTGGCGCAGATCGCGCAGGGAGAAGGGATCGGGTTTGTTTATGGGAAAGGGAAGCATAAACCGGAGATCCAGAAGCTTTACGAGGAACTGGAAGAATGCGGGGCCCGCCTGATGGAGTATAAGGAATGCTTTGAGATCATGGGGAAAGACCGCAACAGCTATTCCAAAACGGACCTGGAGGCAACCTTCATGCGGATGAAAGAAGATCATATGATGAACGGGCAGTTAAAACCGGCATACAATGTCCAGATCGCGGTGGAGAATTACTTTATTATCCATGGATATGTGAGCAATGACCGGACAGACTATCATACATTCATCCCGGTTCTGGAAAAGCACAGGAATGCATTTGGGGATTCCCTGGAGGCGGTGACTGCTGACAGCGGCTACTGCAGTGAAAAAAACCTGCTGTATCTAAAAGGGAACAGGATCCAGAGCTATATCAAGCTTCAGGATCATGAGAAACGGAAGACACGGGCATACAAAGAAGACATCGGGAAGTATTACAACATGACATACGCCATCTTTGAAGATGAGCATTATTATGTCTGCCATGACGGGAGGGATCTGCGTCATATCCGGACAGAAAGCAAAGAACAGGACGGCTACACACAGACAGTGGAAGTATACGGCTGTGCGGACTGCAGCGGCTGTGAGCATAAATCCCAATGTCTTTATAGATACAATGAGGAAAAGAATCCGGATCGGAATAAAGTAATGAAGATCAACGAGCGGTGGGAAGAACTAAAGAAAGAGTCCAATGCAAATATCCAGAGTAAAGAAGGGATTCTGAAGCGGCAGACCCGTTCTATCCAGACAGAGGGCCACTTTGGAGACATCAAGGAAAATGAAAACTTCCGGCGTTTTTACTACCGGTCAGAGGAGAAAGTATATAAAGAATTCATGCTGTATGCGATAGGCAGGAATATCATGAAATACCATCGGTTTTTACATCATGAAATCAAAAAATTTGAAGGGAAAGAGGAGCAGAAAACAGCTTAACAGACAGAGCGCTCCGTAAAATCCAGACAAGGGGTTTTTGCGCCCTGAAAAAGGGAGACAGAAAGAGGAAGAGACAGTTCCGTAGAGAATTCGGGCTTTTTCAAGCCCGAATTCTCTGGGATTGTCTCTTTCCTGCGTGTAAGGGGGTAAAAATCGGTATTAACCGACAGCCCCATTTTTTTGCGCAATTTATGGTGAATTA
The DNA here is from genome assembly GCA_946494335.1 of uncultured Ruminococcus sp. GTDB lineage: Bacteria > Bacillota > Clostridia > Lachnospirales > Lachnospiraceae > Ruminococcus_G. Next base: position 38,403 of record CAMMBV010000028.1, read on the forward strand.
ATTTTTTTTGACTCAATTGCATAATTGCGAAATTCAGAGGGTAACATTCCGCAATGTTTTTTAAAAGAATAGATAAAGTTACTCAAATTATCATATCCAACTAAATAAGCTATTTCCATGATCGGGATTTGTGTTTCGAATAAAAGATTTTGCGCTTCTCCCATTCTCAACTGTGTCCAATACTGCTTTGGTGAAATCCCAAATTCTGCCTTGAATCTGTGTGAAATTACAGACTGACTTACATGAAAAGTATTACTAAGATTACGCAGAGATAGATTTTTGTGAATGTTTTTATGCAAGTAGGAAGCGATTTCATTGCTGAAAGAATCTGGAGAAATAAGAGATCCTTTCTGTGCAAAAACAAGTTGGTGTATCAAACTTAACAGGGAAATTAGTAATGTATGTAAAACAGATATATTCTGAGTATTTTTTTTCTTTAAAATACTATACATTTGTTCCCAGTATTGAAAGAATAGTGGGTAAAATGTGCCTGTGGAAATAACCGGAAAAGTACAGGGAGGTATTAAATGATTTTCTGGAAGGCCGGGAATTTGCAGTTGATCACACTGGATGACACGGGGAAGAGCGTTTCCGATATAGGAATCATCATGCAATACATTCTGATTGTAAATGATAAGATCAGTTTTATGGCAATAAAAAGGTTTGTTGTCGATGAATACTGTGCCATCACCACTTGTGAGCAACATAATCTCAAGGAAAGAAGTGTGAGAATGAGGGGCTCTGTGGATTACCTGGGCAGATTTGGAACGGTAGTCAAAGATATTGAGCAAATGAGGAGAGATAGAAGATAATTGCTCGTCTTTAGAAGGGATAGGGAAGTCGCAGGAAAAAAACATAAAAGTCACCTCATTAATAGCATAAAAGCAAAAACCTGAAAGCAGTTGACCTATAGCGGCGAAAACCGTTATAAAAGTGACAAGAACTTGAATTGTATTGGATAAAATATTATGTAATAATAAATCAACAGAAAAAAACATAAAAAAACCATGAAATACAATAAAAAAGTTCCGGAATACCAGTAAAAACAGACTGTTTTAAATTAAAGTATCATTTCTAAAAGTTTTTGTCAATAATTATGCGCGTATTTGTAATAAATGGAATTTAATAAATGCAGCAACGTTGTGATTGGTACATTCGAAAAGGAGACTATTTGTATGAATGAAATTCTGGATTTTAAAAGTCTGAACAAAAAAATGTTAATTAGTGTAGTTGGGGCATTAATTTTGCTTTTTGGTATTAGACAGATTGATATGAGCAGCTACGGAGATTTAGCATCTGCAGGGTTAGCGGTGTTTGTGTTTACGCTTGTGCTTATGGTATTTTCCGGGTTGAATACGTGGTTGATCTGCTTGATTATGGGATTTGTCGGCATTGCGTTTCGCATTTGGGGATGGGACGACATATCTGCATATCTTGGTTCGTCAAACTTTTACTCTATGCTGGGTATGAGTATTGTTGCTATGGGAGTAGAATTTACGCCTTTGGGTAAGCGGGTTGCTTATCTGTTTTTAAAATTTTTTGGACAAAAACCTAAACTGCTGGTGATTGCGTTTGGTATAGTAACTACTATGATATCGGCACTGGTTTCGAATTTGGCTACCATTATACTGATGAGCAGTATCGCGGATACTATTTTAAAAGAGATGGACGAAAAACCAGGAGAAAGTCGGATTGGTAAGGCGGTAATGCTTATTATTACAGTGGGAGGAATGCTAGGAGGCTGCGTTCTGTTCAGTGGCAGCCCGTTTGGAAACGCTATGATGCTCAGTGTTTTAACGCAGGCGACTGGATATACGATAACGTATGGTCAGTGGGCATTCTTTGGTACAATTACATTTTTGATATGTACGGTTCCGGTTTGTCTAATATATGCGAAATGCTTTAAGGTCAGCAATGAAGGCTTTCATGCGTTGCCGAAAGAACATTATGATCAGAAACTGAAAGAACTGGGCAGGATTTCCGGAGCCGAAATAAGATGGATTGTTATTGTGACAGTTATGATTGGGCTGATGATTGCAGGACAAACAATGGCTCTGATTGCTATGCTGTTTGCGACAATTGCCATGACTCCTGGTGTTGGCGTTGTAGATATGAACAAGGCACTCGAGAAGCTTCCGATTCAGGTGCTTTTTGTAATGGGCATTGGTGGTATGATTGCTAATCTGATTACGGATACCGGAGTTGTCGAGTGGATATCTGAATTTGTGACGCCAATATTTGAGCATACAAGCCCATTTGTATTTTCGTTATTGGCATCGGTAATTACCGGTATTATCATTAATGTTACCATTAATGCCGGATTTAATCTTGCGCTGGCTTTGCTGGCTGTATTGGGGCCTCTTTGTGTTTCGTTAGGGTATAACCCTTCGGTAGTGTTGCTTCCCACTATTTTTGCAGGGTCATTTTTCTGGTGTATGGCGGAAAATAATTACGTTATGCTGAATAGAGGATACGGTTACTGGGAGCACAATGATCCGATGCTTCCAGGATATATTTCGACCATGTTTGTTAATATTGCCATGCCGGTCATATGCTGCTTTCTATGTGGAATTATCGGACTGTCTGTATACATTTAATAGCACGAGGGAGGTAGAATCATGAAATTTGTGAATGAGACACTGATATCAGATATTCGTGTAGTTGTTGCGGGGGAGAAAAAAAACAGAATTGTTTTTTCTATAGGAAGCGATAAGGTTGATTTAAATTGGCTCAAAGCGGAGGTTCCTCATGGCAGTCGTATCGCCTATGTTTATTTGTTCTCAAAAGATCAGAATATACGTTTCCTGGTTAATGGAAAATTATTGGATACAGAAGGGAAAGCAGTTGTTTTGCTGAACAATGACTTTGCGCGTGTTCAAATTGAAGTGATTGACCGGAGCGGAGAGGTTTTTGAAAAACATATAATGGTTATTCGTACGATTGTAGATCCTGAGAATCCGTTTCAGACAATGGAAAAAGGGGTTCATGCTGAAAGTGTTACACTATTTAATGGTGAAGTACGTTCTTTTATATCTTACGTACCGGACGGAGCAAGAGAAAATACATCTGGGATTTATGTTGTGCCGGATAAAAACACTGACAGATTTTCGGCGTGGAAAAATCTAGCTGATCAAACAGACACACAAAGAGTAGATGAAATATGGAACAGGCAGCAGGAAAAATTTATTGTTATTTATTTGAATGAGATGACATATGGAACGACAGGCGAAGAACGTGCTGCAGATATTGAGTATATCAATAAGGTTCAGATGGTTGCAGCAAGTTGCAGACATTACTGTATCTGTGAAGCCAAGCACTATTTGGTTGGGTATGGTGAAGGAGGAACGATTGCGCAGATGGCTGCAGCTGATGCGTCCGAAGAATTTATATGGGCAGGATTGGTAACTGTTGGAGCGGGTAAGGTTAATTCCTGTTGGCTGGAAGAAAGGGGAGAAGAGTTCGCTTGTCATCTGCATCATTATATAGATCCGGAAAGTAAAATGCGAAAGAAAATGCTGCCTATGCCAATTTGGTTTATTGACGGACGGGATAAAACAGATCGGACAGTTTTAGATTATTGGTTAGCGGCCAATAAGATTAATGCAGATGATTTTACAGAGGATGAAAGAAAAATCAAGAAATATATTCGCAAAAAAAAGTGGGAAGATTCGGATGGAGATACAGAAACTCTACATGGTAGAAACCGTGATCTAGAGGCGTATCGGATTTGGGTTAGTGATATTATCCCTGATAAGCTGGAAGAGACAGTGTGGTTTGATTTTCTGTCAGGCGTGCGGCGATGGGTAGATGCTCCCGGAGGAGATCTGCGATTGACTCGAGATCCAATTGCAGAGAAAGGAATGTGTCGTTATTATGAAAAAGTAAACGGATATATGCGCGAGTGGTATGTGTATGTGCCTGATCATATTGCGTCTGAAACAAAAAAAGTCCCGTTAGTGTTTGTCAATCATGGATATTCCGGAAATGGCGGACTATTTGCGGAACAAACTCAGTTTTATAAAGTGGCGGATAAATATCACTTTATTGCAGTTTTTCCGACTGCTCATCCTAACAATAATACACCAGGAGGCAACATTCCGTTGCCTTACTGGAATATATCCACAGACCCAACAAGGGTGGATGATATTTCCTTTTTTAGGTATATGATTGATCATACTGCACAGAAATATCAGATTGACCGCGGACGCATCTATACGACAGGCGTGTCGTGGGGATCTCAGATTTCCCATACACTTTGTATGAATGCACCAGGAGTTTTTGCAGCAGCAGCTATGCTTTCTGGTTTTATGTTCCATGGATATACTGAATGCATTTCGCAGGTGGAAAGATCCAAGGAGCGTGTACAAAATGCGGGAGGTGTACCGGTTTATATTATTACTGGAACGGCAGGTGAAATGGAAAAGGTAATTTGTCCGCTACCGCCGCTTCCGGATAACGGATCTGGAAAAACCCTGCAGGCCTGGTGCGAGATGAATGGGACTGATGAGCCTGTCAACTGGGATGCAATCGGACGTGATTGGAAAGACAATCCTGCGTATTGGAAAGAGGGTCGTTGGTATGGGAAAGAATGGGGAAAAGAAGGCGTTCCTATGGTTCGTTTGGAGATTGTTGATGGGATGCCACATGCAACTATGTATGAAGAGAATGAACGTGTGTGGGAGAAATGGTTTCGTCATTTTAAAAGAAACAAAAATGGGGAATTAATTTATTGTTAAGGAATTTTTGCCAGAGCGGAAAAGGCGAGTGAAGTATTAAAAGAGGGTAAAAGAAACTCAGTGTAGAGTCGCTTTTGCCCTCCTTTTTGGTATGGTGCACCTGGCGGTGCATGTTTCTTAAGGATTTTTATCGCCGCGGCGGCGCCGTGGTTCCTCTGATGGTGAGCGTGGTTCCGGTGGCGATTTTCAGTATTTCACCTGTGTGGTCTTCCATCATCTGCAGCAGCCGTTCTATGGCCAGTTCGCCGAAACGTTTCAGGTTTACGTGGACGGTAGTAAGCTGTGGGGAGGTCATTCGGGCAGCGGCGGAATCATCGAAACCGATGATGGAGATATCCTCCGGGATCCGGTAGCCTTTCTGGATGAGAGCGGAGAATACGGCGGCTCCGATAATATCATTGCCGGTTATAAAGGCGGTGGGAAGGCTGTCCCGCTGCTCCAGCTGTTCCCGAAATTCCAGCTGCAGATCTTCCCGAAAGTAATCCAGGTTATACATGTATTCATCCTTTTGGGGAATGTCCAGGCGCCTCATCATCTGGAGGAAATAATCCCGCCGGTCGTGGAAGGTTCCATAGGGCTGGCGGCTGGTGATGTAGCCAATATCCGTATGTCCCAGAGATTTCAGGTAGGACAAAGCCTGGTAGCTTCCGGTTTCACTGTCATTATTTAAGGTGTTGATCGCGTTTCCATAGATATGATGATCGATGAAGATAATGGGAATAGGGAAACGCTCATACTGTGCATAGTCTGAACAATGGTATTCTGTTCCCAGAAAGATGATGCCGTCGTACTGAGAATCACAGGCGTCCTTAAGGATATCGTCCAGATTATTTTCAGATGCGTTTACCACGGAAAGAGAATGCTGCCGCTGGCGGCAGATCTGTTCGATGCCTTCCATGATGAGCGGGGAAAATTCATTTCGGATATAGGGTACTCTTACTGCGTCTTTATAGCAAAGGTACAGAATCCTCTTCATGGCCGAAGAATCTTTTTTGCGGATTGTATAGCCGTTTTGTACCAGTAGCTCTGCAAGCTTTTCACGAAGTTCCGGACGCACCCCCGGCTTATCATTTAATACAAGAGATACGGCGGCGGGAGAAACGCCGGCCAATTCTGCAATTTTTCTTACGGTTAATTTCATGTGATTCGGCCTCCTGTGTTTTGAAGTCTGCCTGTCCTGTGGGGCGGCTGCGCAGGCGTTTTATGGTTTCTGGTATCATCATAGCACATAATCTTGTTGAAATCCATATTAAATGTTTAGGAAAATAAAAAACTAACAATAAGGAACAAATACTAAACAGTTTAGTTGTATATAATAAACAAAGTTGAAAAAAATAGGGAAATACTCATAAAATGTGGTTGACTTTAGTGGAAAATTGTATTATATTCTAATCAAGAAATAAACAGATCGAAAAATAAAAAGAAACAATAACTAAACAGCAACTAAACAAATTGTGATCAAGAAGGAGGAACGATTATGAAAACAAGAAGAATGATGATGGCAGTTGCAGGAATGATGGCGGCAGGTATTCTGGCAGGATGCGGAGTGACCAGCATGGCAAGTACGGAAGAAACAAAGGGTGTGATCGGATACGTTGGAAATGAAATGGATCAGGATTTTGCAGAAGGCATTGCGCAGGAAGCTGCCAGAGAAGGGTATGCCTGTGTAGCTTCTGAGACAGAAGGCAACATGATGACGGAATGTATCGACGTGCTGGAAAAAGGGGCGGACGTAATCGTGCTGACACCGGCCGAAGAAGAGAAGGAGACGCAGCAGGTGATTGAGGCGGCTCACGACAACAACGTGTCAGTAGTATTGAAAACCACAGAAAAGAGCAGGACGGATTATGATAAACTGGTTGGCCAGGAAGGCAGCGAGGGAGGCAATACTGCAGCTGTCTGCGCCATTGATCTGATGGAGGGAAAATAATGCGGCGTCAGTTGACAGGCGCGGAAAAAGACCATATAATCTCATAAGCGGGAGATGCCGGAGGGGGTCCGGCATCTCCTTTTTGACATTCAGAGGAGAAAAAATATGGGAGAACAGTTTTATTTTGCCCCGATGGAAGGCATCACAGGTTATATCTATCGAAATGCTCAAAGCCGTCACTTTAAGAAAGCGGACTGTTACGTGACGCCCTTTATTGCCTCCAACCAAAAGGGGATTTTGAAATCCAGAGATAAAAATGATATTCTGCCGGAACATAACGACGGTATTCGCCTGATTCCGCAGATACTTTCCGGACGTGCGGAGGAGTTTATTCTGATGGCAAACCGGATAAAGGAATATGGCTATGAGGAAGTCAATCTGAATCTGGGCTGTCCTTCCCAGACGGTGACGGCCAAGAAAAAAGGAGCGGGTTTTTTGCTGTATCCAGAAGAGCTGGAGCGCTTTCTGGATGAAGTTTTTGGCGGACTGGATATGAAAATTTCCATCAAAACCAGGCTGGGGTGGGAGAACCCGGAAGAATTTTATGACCTGATTCGGATCTTTAACCGCTATCCGCTGGAAAGCCTGATGATTCATCCCAGAGTGCGGATGGATTTTTACAAAAACAGGCCCAACTGGGAAGTCTTTGGTGAAGGAATTTCCATAAGTAAAAACCCGGTCTGCTATAACGGGGATCTGTTTTGCGCTGATGATGTGAAAAGATTCCGGGAACATTTTCCTTCTGTAGATCGGATTATGATCGGCAGGGGTCTGCTGCGGGATCCGGCGCTTCTGGAAAAGACGCAGGGAGAAGAAAAAGAAACGGATAAAGAGCGATACCGGGATTTTATCCAGGATGTATGCGAGGGCTACCGTGAAGTTATGTCCGGCGATAAAAACGTGCTGTTTAAGATGAAAGAACTGTGGAGTTACATGATTGATCTGTTTACGGGAGCGGAAAAATACGGCAAAAGAATCAGAAAGGCCAAAAACCTTACGGAGTATGAGCAGATTGTGTCCGAGCTGTTTGCTTCAAGCTGCTGATGGCATAAGGATATTTCTTTCTCCGTTTTTCCTTAATGTTTTCCAGCTCCGATAAAGCTGCCGTTTCATTCGGGGCATTATATACTGCTTTGAAATCAGAGGAAAATTTTTTCAGATCATTACAAGGGGTTTTTGCGCCCTGAAAAAGGGAGACAGAAAGAGGAAGAGACAGTTCCGTAGAGAATTCGGGCTTTTTCAAGCCCGAATTCTCTGGGATTGTCTCTTTCCTGCGTGTAAGGGGTTAAAAATCGGTATTGACCGATAGCCCCTTCTTTATTACGGCATCGCGCAGCTCCATCTTTCCGTGGAGGAAACCATGCTGATGCCCTTCGGCCTGCTAATGGATTTATGGGAGTGCCACAAGCAGTTTTTGGGGATTTCAAAGCCGAAGCGGGAGCTGACCATTGACGATGTGATTCCTTATGGGATTTAAAATTTTCAAGGATGTATTGCTTTTGTCCGCACATTCGCGTATAATGTAGATGAAGATGGGAACACTGAACCCGGAAAGGAGTTTTCGATAGGTAAATTGTAGTCCGAGAGTCCCGTTTGTAATCCAAGAGTCTCTTTTTGTAATT
>CAMMBV010000029.1 GCA_946494335.1 uncultured Ruminococcus sp.
AGCGGAGGTTCTGCGGCAGAATCGGAGAAAGTGAAATTTTCCCCGTAGAGAAGGGCATATATCTACGGCAGAAAATAGAGTTTCCGTAAATCCTACCGTAGTCATACGCTGAAATCTACGGCAGAACAGGAGATTTTTGATATCCAGCCGAATCCCATGGTGATTTTCTGCTGCACAATTTGCGTTTCTTTATTTTCCGCCGTAGACAACCATTATTTCTCGCTGCTGCAGCCTTTTTGAGATCCTTTTCTATAAGTTCTGCCATGGCGCCGTATGCCAGAGCATATTACAGGCGCAGCGCTCCTGGAGAAGCGTGGTGTGAAGCATCGCATTTCTTCAGTGCTATCCCATTGCCGTTTCTCCGGGAGGCTGAGTTGCAATCGGTACTGCTGTAACTGGCACCTGTGAAAAAAATATGAAATAGGTTGCCCGCGCACCCAAAATGGAATATAATAAGTAACAGTGACGCTGTAGGAAAGGGAACCGGACAGCGTAAGTTGACATAAAATCTGGAGGAAAACATGAGTAAGTTAAGTACAAAACTGGCATGCGGTATGCTGGCGGCGGCGCTGGGCGCCGGCGGGCTGGCCGGATGCGGAAGCTTAGATGGAACCCAGACGGTGGCCACCGTGGACAGCGAGGGAGTGACGCTGGGACTGGCAAATTATATGCTTCGTATGAACCAGGCAGAGATGGAGAGCTATTACCGTATGCTGGCGGAAAGCTATGGCATGGACGGAGGAGAGTACTGGAGTACAGAGACTGAAGATGGGATAACCTACGGAGAGGATCTCAAGAATAATGTGATGGATACCATCAAAGAGCTGTATGTTATGCGGGCGCATGCGAAGGATTACGGTGTAAGCATCACAGAGGAGGAACAGGCATCCATCGACGAGGCGGCCCAGACCTTCATGGATAGTAACGACGCGGAGGTGCTGGAGGAGCTGGCAGTATCCGAGGAGGATGTGAAAACTTATATGGAGCTGTACACCATCCGCCAGAAGATGCGGGAACCCATGGTTGCCGATGTGGACCGGGAGGTTTCTGACGAGGAAGCGGCTCAGACCCGCGTGACTTTTGTGGAAGTGTCCACGGAAGGAACGGAGACGGATGAGGACGGCAATACGGTGGATCTGACTGATGAGGAGAAAGCGGAGAAGATGGATCAGGCGCAGCAGATTCTGGACAAGGTGGAAGCTGCGGAGGATCCGGCTTCGGCGGATATGGATGCCCTGGCCAAGGAAGTGGACGAGAATCTGTCCGCAGTGGAGCGGACTTTCAGCTCCAGCGGAGAGGGCGATGAAACCACAGACCAGGCTATCAAGGACGCGGTGGCAGATCTGGAGGACGGCCAGGTGGTTTCCCAGGTGGTAGAAGGAGAAACCGCCTACTATGTGGTTCGTCTGGAGCAGCAGTTTGACGAAGAGGCCACAGAAAATGAGAAAGAACTGATTATCAGCGACAGAGAGGACACCCAGTACGAAAACCTGGTGCAGGAGTGGACGGACGCTGCTGAGATGGAAGTGGAAAACAGCGTCTGGAATAAGGTAAAGGTGACGGATACCCAGCCTTATGAATTGAAACAGGCGGAAACAGAGGATACCGGAACAACAGACAGTACCGGAAGTACGGACGGCGCGGAGAGCACAGACAGCACGGATGCCGGCCAGGCCGCGGAAGACGGCGAGGATACTCAGACAGACGGAACTGCCGAAGAAACAGCGGAAGAATAAGAACGGATCACTTGCGGGCCGGAAGAAAACGGCATGGAAAGTGGACGGATACGCGATGGCGCCTGATTCGGCAGGATCAGGCGCCGTTGTGTATCCGCCGCAAAGCCACAAAGAGAAAGGAATATCTATGACACGACAGGAATTTGACAAAATGACACAGGAGGGGGTGGTTCTTCTGGACGGGGCCACCGGATCCAATCTGATGAAAGCCGGACTGCCCCGGGGCGTGTCCGCGGAGCAGTGGGTGACGGAGCATCCCGATGTGCTGCAGGAGCTGCAGCGGGCCTATGTGGAGGCGGGCAGCAAAATCGTCTATGCCCCCACCTTCGCGGCCAACCGGATCAGCCTGGCCAATTTTGGGCTGGAAAGCCAGGTGGAGCAGCTGAACACCCGGCTGGTGAAGATTTCCAGAGAGGCGGTGGAGGGCCGGGCGTTTGTGGCCGGAGACCTGACCACCACCGGTCAGCTGATGGAACCAAAAGGAGATATGACCTACGAGAAGCTGTACCATGCCTACCAGGAGCAGGTGCGGGCGCTGGCGAATGCGGGGGCCGACCTTCTGGTGGCGGAAACCATGCTGAGCGTGGAGGAGACCATAGTGGCCCTGGACGCGGCTCAGTCCGTCTGTCAGCTTCCGGTGATGTGTACCCTTTCCCTGGAAGCGGACGGAACCGCCATGTATGGAGGGAACGCGGTGGAAGCGGTGGTTACCCTGCAGGAAATGGGAGCGGCTGCCGTGGGCCTGAACTGTTCCGTGGGACCGGATCAGCTGGAATCCGTGGTTCGGAACATGAAAGAAGCTGCCACGGTTCCGGTGATCGCCAAACCGAACGCCGGAATGCCCTCCATCAATGAAAAGGGAGAGGCTGTTTACAGTATGAATGAGGATGATTTTGCCAGATATACAAAAATCCTGGTGGAAGCGGGAGCGGGTATTGTGGGCGGCTGTTGCGGTACCACACCGGATTATATACGAAAACTGGCGCAGATTCTCGGACTGCGCGGATGACGGGGGAATACGAATACTATGGCAAAGGTAAAAGAGTACGACATTGAAGAAATGGAGGAACTGTACGATCTGGGAAAAGCGCTGGCGTCCCCGGTACGGCTGGAGATGCTGAAGCTGCTGTATGACAAAAGTCTTATTATCGGTGAAATTGCAAAAGAGATGAATCTTCCGGCTTCCAGTACAGCGTTCCATCTGAAGATTATGGAAAAGGCAGGACTGATCCGTATGGAAGAACAGCCGGGGACCCGCGGCACCACAAAATTGTGTACCCGGAAGGTGGATTTCCTGCATATTAATCTGGTGAAGAAAAATGCGGAGGTCAACGAGCTGGTGAATATGGAAATGCCTGTAGGCGCCTATACCGGCTGCCGGGTATCGCCGACCTGTGGTCTGTGGGCGGAGGAAGGTGTTCTGGGAAATGAGGATATGGAACAATGCTTTTACTATCCGGAACGGATATGCGCAGGGGTACTCTGGACATCCTCCGGTTATGTGGAATACAAATTCCCCAATAAGGTTCCCAAAAAACGGACGCCAAAACGGCTGGCATTTTCCGGGGAAATCTGTTCGGAGGCTCCCGGTTATAGAGAGGACTGGAAGTCGGATATTACCCTGTGGATAAACGGAAAGGAATGTGGAACCTGGACCAGCCCGGGAGATATGGGAGCGCGCCGGGGCCGGCTGAATCCGCCCAGTCTTCCTGACGGGAGTACCCAGTATGGATTCTGGATTACCTGGGTGGTAGACCGGGGGGGATGCTGGATCGGCGAGGAACGTGTGGGAGACACCACCATCGATCAGCTGCTTTTGATGGAAGAACCCTTTATAAAAGTACGCCTGGGCAACAGAAAAGATGCCAGATATGTGGGAGGATTTAACCTTTTCGGAAAACATTTCGGAGATTATGACCAGGATCTGGTGATGACAATAGAATATTAATTTTCCGGCTGAAGAAAAGCGGAAAAAGAAAAAGGAATTCCGGGCTGTGGAGTTCCTTTTTTGGGTGGATAAATGTCTTACGAATTAATTACTAAAAAGGGAAGCCCTCTTTTGTGCAAAAATACAATTACCAACAGAAGTGATAATTGCCTGCCCTGTTTTGAAGAAAAATATAACAGTAATAGTGTTGGAATAAATGAAACAGGTGATAATTAATGGTGAAAATGACGGAAAATCGTGAAAAACATGTTGACAAAACTATAGAAAGTGGTATTGTAAGAACAAATGAAACAGAAATGCTGTTGATAAATACCGGTGATATCATCCGATCAGGTATGAAAACAACAGCAGCTTTGTTGCATAGCTTGGCCGAGCGAAAGTAATATGGAAACAAGGAGGAGAAAGATGAAACGTAAAGTATTAGCTACCTTTTTGACAGCGTGTATGGCAGTTGGTATGTTAGCTGGTTGTGGTGGAAGCAATTCCGGAAGCACGTCCGAGGGCGGTGCAGCGAAAGAAGAAGGAAGTGCGGATGCTTCAGAAGAAGGCGGAGAGGCTGAGGCAGACGTAAACGAAGATGGTACTGTTAACAACCCGGAAGCCGTTAAGGTAGATGAGAACAAGCTGGTGTTCTGGTCTCTGTTCTCCGGTGGTGACGGTGAATTCATGGACAAGATCATTGAAGAGTACAATTCCGGTGATCCTACCAAACAGGTACAGTCCATCATGCTGGTTTGGGGCGACTATTATACAAAACTGCAGACTGCAGTTGCAGCAGGAAAAGGACCGGACGTCGGTGTTTCTCATGCCTCCAAACTTCCGGAGCTGGTTGATCAGGGTGTTGTAGAGCCCATCGACGGATACCTGGAAGAACTGGGTGTTGATCTGAGTACCATGTATTCCGAGAATTCTCTGGAATCTGTAACCTTTGATGGTGAGATTTATGCAGTTCCTCTGGATACCCATGCTGAGATTCTTTATTATAACACCGACATCCTGAAAGAGGCTGGTGTTGAGCTGAATGCCGAAGGCAAGCTGGATATCGGAAGTTGGGATGAATTTAAAGCTATGCTGGATAAATGCAAAGCGGTTATGGGAGATGGTGAGTCTGTAATTTCTCTGCCTAACAACGGTGATGACCCGTACCGCATCTGGTGGGCAACCTACTTCCAGATGGGAGGAACTCCTCTGGTAAACGAAGATGGAACAGAAGTAACCATGGACAAGGATATTGCTGTAAAAGCAGCCGAGTTTGTGAAATCTCTGTATGATGACGGATATATTGCAGCTGGTATCGATGATCACCAGAAGTTCTTCCAGAGCGGAAAGTCAGCATTCTTCTTCGGAGGAACCTGGGCAACAGGAGCATTTGAGAAAACAGAGAATCTGAACTTTGTTGCACAGCCCTGGCCGAACCTGTTTGGAAATGATTCCTGCTGGGCTGATTCCCATACCCTGATTCTTCCGGTTAATCCTGACAGAAGCGAGGAAGAAACCAAAGCAGCTGTTGAGTTCATGGTAGGCGCTTCCAATGAGGGTGGTCTGACATGGGCCGGTTCTGGACAGATTCCGTCCTCAAACGCTGTTCGTGAGAGTCAGGAATATCTGGACATGCCGTACAGAGCCGGTTATGCTGCTGCTCTTGAGACGGCAGTGCTGCCTTCCAAGAACCCGAATTTCTATGCTATGAAAGCCGGTATGATTGAAAGCCTGGATACTCTGTGGACTGGTACAGCAGATGCAGCTGCATCTATTGATGCTCTGTATGGTGAGTTGGAGTCCAACCTGCAGTAAGATACACAGTGTGGCTGATATTAGGGGGAGCCGGAAGGCTTCCCCCTTTTCATACGGGACTTCCCAATAGACGAAATGTTCTGCGGTGTCTCGCCGCGGTACAGGATTAGTAAGGAGGAGGATCATGAGCAAAGCAAGACGAAGAAAAACGTTCCTGGTGGCGCTGGCCTTTATTCTTCCGTTTTTTATTCTCTATACGGTATTTACCATCTGGCCGGTTATCCAGGGATTTTATGTCAGCCTTCACAAGTGGGGACTGATGGGCAAACAAGATTTCATAGGTTTTGACAACTATGCCAAGTTCATCGGGGACAAGAACTTCTGGGGTGCCCTGTGGCATACTACATTCTTTACCCTGATTACCACACCCATGCTGGTGGTCACTGCAATGGTACTGGCAATGCTGGCCAACCGTGCTACAAAGATAAAGAGAGGCCTTCGTGTTATTTATTATCTGCCCAGTATACTTTCCGTATCTGTGGCGTCTTTTATTGCAAAATATACATTTGCGCCGTATACGGGTCTGCTGAATGGTGTGCTTCATTCTCTGGGGATTTTGCCCCAAGATGCAGAGCTGCAGTGGATGCAGGATCCCAATCTGGTATGGTTTACTATCTCACTGATGACGGTATGGTGGACAATCGGTTTTCCCATGTTGTTGTATCTGTCTGCTCTGCAGGACATCTCTACGGATATCTATGAGGCGGCTTCTATTGACGGTGCTACCAAGACGCAGCAGCTGTTCCGCATCGTACTTCCGCTGCTGAAGCCTACCACCTGGCTGGTATTTCTTCTGCAGATGATCGGATGCTTTAAGGTATTCGGACAGATCTATTTGATCACCGGAGGCGGCCCCGCTTCCAGCACAAGGCCGTTGATTCAGTATATTTATGAGAATGCATTTGAGAAAAATAACATGGGCTATGCAGCATCCATGTCATACGTACTGTTCGGCATCCTGCTGGTATTTTCTCTGGGACAGCAGCTGCTGCAGAGAAGGGGGGAAGATAAATAATGAAAAAGAAAACACCTGGTTACTGGGCGCTGAACGTAGTATCCATCCTCCTGGCAGTTATTTGTCTCGGTCCGTTGGTATGGGCGTTATTCGTTTCCCTTCAGCATGAAGGAAAACAGATCAAATCTGTGTTGGACTGGTTTACTCCGCCCTACACATTACAGAATTATCCGGATATTATCGCCAATTCCGGAGTTCCCACATGGCTGATTAACAGCTTGATTATTGCGGTGCTGGTAACCTGTTTGACGGTTATTTTTTCTGCGATGGCAGCTTATGCACTGGCGAAACTGAAATTCAAAGGAAGCAATGCTTTCTTTCTGTACTTCCTTCTGGGTATTCTGGTTCCCGGAGAGGCTACGATTGTTCCACTGTTTATTACGGTAAACAACCTGCATCTGATTGACAGCTATGCCGGTATGATTCTCCCGTCCATTGCTGGTTCCATGAATCTGATTATCATGGTAACCTTCTTCCGGGGGCTTCCGGATGAGCTTCTGGAAGCTGCCAAAATTGACGGTGCCGGAGAAGTTCGTATCTTCTTCCAGGTAGCTCTTCCACTCTCAAAAACCATCATTTCAACTGTATGTATTTTTGCATTCGTAGGAAGCTGGAATAACTACCTGTGGCCATTGCTGTGTGCAATGAGCGAGAACCTGTTCACCCTTCCCATCGGTATTCCGACTTTGGCAGGAACGTATACGGTGGACTATGTAGTACCATTGACTGCAAGTATGGTAGCATCCCTGCCTATGATTATCATTTACATTATCTTTGAAAAACAGATCGTTGCCGGAATTACTTCCGGAGCTGTAAAAGGCTGAGGTATGTGATGACGAGGGGGAGAAACAGAGAGATTGACATCTGCAAGGGCATTCTGACAGTAACCATGATCCTCTGCCACTGTATTCAGTTCTTTGGATTTGAGGAACAGGGTGTGCAGAAAATCCTTGTGAATGTCATCAATCTCACCACGTTTTCCGGGTTTCTGTTCTGCTTCGGATTCGTCAGCAATCTGGCCTATTATGAGAACAGAAACTTTAAGACCAGCGCGGTAAAGCTGGCAAAAAATGCGGTACGTCTGCTGGTCGCTTTCTATGTGTCCGGTATTGCCTATATGGCCTTTGTGGAGGATAAGATTTTCCGGTGGGATTTTATCACAGAAATTCTTCTGCTGAAACGATATCCCGGCTGGTCAGAATTTCTGGCTTCCTTTGCGGCCATGATGCTGGCAGGGATCCTGTTGTATCCCGTATTGAAGCGGGTAAACGGCTGGGTGGTGGCAGCGGTGGCTGTCATCAGCGGTGCAGCCTGCTTTCTGCCTTATGCCAGTATTCACAATTCCTGGCTGGCGCTCTTTGCCGGATCCAGAGATTTCACCACCTTTCCGATTCTGCAGTATATGGTATTCTTTGCTGCAGGGGCGTGGATATCCAGAAAAAGGATCTGGTGGAAACCGCAGATTCTGGCAGTGGTTCTGGTAATAAGCCTGCCTTGTATCATACAGTTTATCAGGGATGGTTATCTCCCTGAACGATTCCCGCCCTCCATCTTCTATATCGCGGGAGGAAGTCTGTTCGTATATCTGGATTACCTGATTGCCGGCGGACTGGAGAGGCTGCGGGAAAAGACACGGATATTGGAAGCGGTGTCCGGCTGTCTGGAGAGATGCGGAAGGGCGTCTCTTCATTATCTGCTCCTAAGCAATCTTCTGATTTTTGCGCTGGACGGATCCTCTTTCAGTTTCCGTTCGGGAGCATATGCTTTCGGAGCATTTGCGGTGATTCTTCTGCTGATCTCTTACCTGCATCAGCTGAGAAATGAAGGGAAGAAAAACAACGAGAGACCGGAGACAGATCCGGCAATATCTACCGGAGCCGGCGGCAGTGCATCCGGGAAGTAAAGACAAGGACTGCCGCAAAAAGTGATTGAATTCATGGAGGAATAACACGATGAAGTGCTATGTGAAGGATTATCCGAGACCGCAGTTTGTAAGAGGTAACTGGGAAAACCTGAATGGAACCTGGGATTTTGGATTTGATGACAGCAACTGTGGCGAGCGGGAAAAATGGTTTGAAAATTTCAAAGGTGACAAGAAGATTCAGGTTCCTTTTACTTATGAAACGGAACTGAGCGGTATTCAGGATGAAACCCGTCACGACAATATCTGGTACCGGAGAACGGTACAGGTGGATGGAAGCCGGCTGGAAAAAGATAACTATATCATTCATTTTGAGGGAAGCGATTTTATCACCAAACTGTGGGTGAATGGTCAGTATGCCGGATGCCACAGAGGCGGTTATGCCCGTTTTACCTTCGACATCACCAACCTGGTGCATGACGGAGAAAATGAACTGGTGGTGAAGGTGGAAGATTCCTTTGATATGCAGCAGCCCCGAGGAAAACAGCGTTGGATCAACAGCAATTTCGGATGCTGGTATGTACAGACCACCGGTATCTGGAAAACCGTATGGACCGAGTATGTACCGAAGGTGAGCCTGGCTTCCGTAAAGATGACACCGAATTTGGAGGATTACAGCCTGGAACTGGAGTATGACGTGAATGCTCCTGAGTGTATGATGAATGGTGATCTGATGGTGGAAGCAGTGGTTTCCTTCAAAGATCAGGTGATCAACCATACCTATACCGCCATGATGGCTGGTCATATGCAGACCAAAATTGATCTGGATGTGAAAAAAGCAGACTGCCTGGAGTGGACGGTACAGACCTGGAGCCCGGAGGAGCCGAATCTGTACGATATTGAGTTCCGCCTGGTGAATAAGGGAGAGGTTCTGGATGAAGTAGGTTCCTACTTTGCAATGAGAGAAATCCGTATTGATGGACCTAACATCCTGCTGAATGGTCGTCCGCTGTATCAGAGACTGATTCTGGATCAGGGTTACTGGGGACCGTCTCACCTGACTCCGCCCAGCGAGGAAGCATTGATCGAAGATATCGATAAGATTCACGCCCTGGGCTA
Organism: uncultured Ruminococcus sp.; assembly: GCA_946494335.1. GTDB lineage: Bacteria > Bacillota > Clostridia > Lachnospirales > Lachnospiraceae > Ruminococcus_G. The sequence continues at coordinate 9,474 of CAMMBV010000029.1, forward strand.
CAATGGCCTGAGAAAACATCAGAAGACAGAGGACGAGAGATTCCTGTACTGGTGTGACGTGAAGGGTATGCTGGTGTGGAGCGAGGTTCCGGCAGCGTATCAGTATTCCGACTACGCGGTGGAGGAGTTCACCAGAGAGTGGATGGAGATTGTGCGCCAGAACTACAACCATCCCTGCATCATCACCTGGACGCCCTTCAATGAATCCTGGGGCATCAGCAAGGTGGAGACGAGACGGATGGAGCAGCACTTTACCGAGGCTATTTACTATCTCACCAAGAGCTTTGACAAACACCGTCCGGTGATCGTCAACGACGGATGGGAGCACACGGTGTCCGATATCATCACCCTGCATGACTACGAGGAAGTGGGTGAAATCCTGAAACAGCGTTATACCCAGTTCAAGGACGAGATCATGACCACCGAGGTATACCACAGCAACCATAAGTCCGCTTTTGCCAATGGCTACGCCTACAAGGGACAGCCGGTGATCATCAGTGAGTACGGCGGAATTGCCTTCAACAACGATGATTCCGGATGGGGCTATGGAAACAAGGTAAATACCAAAGAGGACTTCATCCGCCGTTTTGACAACATCACCACGGCAGTGAAGGAGCTTCCTTATGTTTGCGGCTTCTGCTACACTCAGGTTTCCGATGTACAGCAGGAGATCAACGGACTGATGGACATTGACCGGAACTTCAAAGTAGAGCCGGAAGTGATCAAGGAGATCAATGAGAGAAAAGTAGGATACTGGAGATCCTTTATGTAAACTGAATCATGGCTGCGGACGGTTCCGGCGGAAGCTGTTCCGGGGAGGGATACCGGCGGAACCGTATTGGCCATGATCAGACAGCAGGCAGCGGCCAGGGCCGGATGAAAATCCGGCAGGCTGCCGCGCCTGGATGTCAGGAAAAGCAATGTGATAGAGAGAAATTTGTATCACGTTGCTTTTTTTGACAGAAAATTGGGGGAAAGAGGCTTTCGGGCGAGGTGAAAAGCATCTTTTTCAGAGGGAAGCTCCGGAAAAGATGCCCTCGGGTAGGTGGAAAGCATCCTTTTCAGAGAAAAGCGCCGGAAAAGATGCCTGCGGGTAGATGGAAAGCATCTTTTTCAGAAGAAAGCTCCGGAAAAGATGCCCTCAGGCAGGGAAAAAGCATCCTTTTCAGAGAAAAGCGCCGGAAAAGATGCCCTCAGGCAGGGAAAAAGCATCCTTTTCAGAGAAAAGCGCCAGAAAAGATGCTTTCGGGAGAGGGAAAAGCATCTTTTTGAATACAAAAACATCAAAAAAGATGCCCTCAAACAGGAGAAAAGTATCCTTTTTAAAAGGGGAGCTTTTGATTCTCAAAAGAACAGAGCAGGACAATGGTGTAAGTAACTTCGAGGGCGGAAAGTGGGATATTCCGGGTGATAAGGTTGAGATGTTTGAAACTCCGGGAGAAGCCGCAGTGCGGGAGACAGAAGAAGAAACCGGGCTGAAAGTAGCAATAAAGGGTATCGTATTTGAACATTCCAATTTGGGCAGACGGAAAAATCAGGTATTCACCACGTTGATATATTTGTGTGGATATGACAATGACAGCGAGATTATTTTGAATCCCAGAGAACATACAGAATATAAATGGGCGGCGCCGGAGGATATTCTGGAAATGGAAGATAAGGAACTGGTATCTTATATGAAGGGGCTGATTCTGGCAATGAATAATAAATAGGAGCAATATGAAAAATTTTATTATATGTGACGGGTTGGACTGTAAATGGGGTTCCTGGATAAACCATAAATATGGATATCCGCTCAATACAGACGTTTTTACAGAACCGGATAGCTGTGATCAGTTTGAAGAAAATATACGGAAGGTTCTGTCGTTTTATCAGAATACCGAACTGGTTTCCATGCACGGCCCCTATAAAGATTTATGTATGGGGAGTAAAGATAAGCTGATCAAAGCGGTCACAATGCAGCGATTTCAAAGCGCATATGAAATTGCAAAAAAGATAAACTGCAGTAACATAATTCTGCACCATGGCTACATTCCGGGAACAAGTATACCGAAGTATTGGGTAAAAAGAACCAAAAATTTCTGGGATGAATTTTTAAAAGATAAGGACGACAATGTCTGCTACTATCTTGAAAATCAATTTGAACATTCGCCGGAGTTGCTTTTGGAGGTGGTAAATGCTGTGAATGATCACAGAGTAGGGATCTGTCTTGATGTAGGCCATGCCAACTGTAATTCCAAAACTCCTGTGATGGAATGGATTTCGCAATGCAACAGAAGAATTGATTTTGTTCATTTACATAACAACAACGGAGTTCAGGATCAGCATTTGGGACTTGATAATGGAACAATGGATTTCCGGCAGGTTTGTGATGCGTTGGAAAAATATGCGCCGAATGCCATCTGGGCGTTGGAGGTCAATAGATTAGAAGATATGGAACGCTCTATTCGGTGGCTTATCGATAATGACTTTTTGAAAGTACCAGAGAACCCGCAATAAAGAAGGTGCATACATGAGAAAAATCGTAACGGTAACTGTGGACAGAAAGATGGGAACTTTCCATCCCGAGCATCCTGATATTTTCTATGAAATCAATTATGGATATATCAGCGGAATCCCCGCGCAGGATGGGGAGGAACAGGATGCTTATATCGTTGGCGTGGATGTACCGCTGGATGCTTTCACCGGCGAAGTGATCGCTGTGATTCACCGGAAGAATGATGTGGAGGATAAATGGGTGGTGGCCCCGCCCGGTTCTCATTTTGACCGGGAGGAGATCCGAAGACTCACGAATTTCCAGGAAAAATATTTCGATACAGAGATTGAGATACTGTAGTTGCTGAACATCAGCGGACAGAGTTGAAACGGATTCAGGCGCCGGATGCGGAAAGGCCGGTGTGCGAAGTATCCTATATTATGATTCAGATGCCAGGAAGGGTAACGCTATGATTGGATTAAAGCGAGGAACGGTAAAGTTATATGACCATGAAAAAGAATGGGAACTGGAAGCTCAGAATACCATCGCACGGCTGAAGAAGATTCTGGGAAGTACTGCCAGAAGTATTCAGCATGTGGGAAGCACCGCAATATCTTCGATAAAGGCCAAACCGATCATCGACATCGCAGTGGCGGTGGATGATTTTTCGGATGTTCTTGCCTGTGAAGCAGAGCTGAAAGAGGCAGGCTTTTATTACATACCCAAGACGGATCTGGGAGAACAGTTATTATTTGCGTCCGGAAATTATTATGAAGGTACGGGAGATTTGCAGACCCATTTTATTCATGTTGTGCGATGGAACGGTGTGGAATGGACAAATTACATGAATTTCAGGGATTACCTGAACAGCCATCCTTCCGACGCGAAAGAGTATGAGACATTGAAGGTAGCCCTTGCCCGGAGCGCTCCTGTTGATTCCGGAAGGCAACAATATCTGAAAGGAAAGCATGATTTTGTCGAACGGATTTTGAAAACAGCGGAGACGGAGAGAAAAAACAGAAAGTATTTTCAAAATCCCATTTTAAACGGCCTTGCCGACCCGGATGTGCTTTTCTGGAAGGGCATCTACTACCTTTACGCCACCAACACGGCCATTAAGGAGGGCGATCCACTGGGATTTCGTGTCTACACCTCCGCAAATCTGGTGGACTGGCAGGATGCGGGGATGGCTCTGCGGGCGGAGGATTCCTGGGGGGAAAAGCAGTTCTGGGCGCCGGATATCGTGGAGAAGGATGGGAAGTTCTATCTGTCTTATTCGGTGGAGGAACATCTGTGTGTGGCGGTGAGCGATTCGCCGCTGGGGCCTTTTGTGCAGCCGGTGAAGGAACCGCTGCACCGGGAGATCAAAGAGATCGACAGCCATTTTTTCCGGGACGCGGACGGAACCTGGTATCTGTATTTTGCCCGGTTCCAGGAAGACAATGAGATCTGGGGCGCGAAGATGACGGAAGATCTTATGGGGATTCAGGAGGATACTCTCACCCGGCTGCTGGTGCCGGAGGAGGCGTGGGAGTGTCAGAAATGGCCGGTGTGCGAAGCTCCTTATATGATTCTCCATAAGGGAAAGTATTATCTCACCTATTCCGGCAGCCATTTTGAGACGGATTACGGTTCCGGGTACGCGGTGGGGGATTCGCCGCTGGGGCCTTTTGTGAAATATCAGGGCAACCCGGTGCTGCGTTCCGGGAAGAGCATCCGCGGCGTGGGGCACCACTGTATTACCCGGTCGCCGGATGGGAAGGAATGGTTTTTTCTTTATCACTGCCACTATGATGAGACGAGGGCCAATCCCCGGCGGCTGTGCGTGGACCGGATGCGGTTCGTGCCAGGGGCGGACGGGATGGATGTGATAAAGGTGGATGGGCCCACGGAGGTGGCGCAGGAATATTTCTTTTAACAGAACAGAAGTTGGATAACAGGGAGGAAAACAATGTATCTGAAAAAAGAGTTCAAAAAGAATTTCCTTCCGATTGCAGGTTTGTTGGCGGTGGCTCTGCTGGTGGGACTTTCTTCTGCACAGCGGGCATCCTGGTGGGGTGACAGCGTTGGATTTGTGACGGCGGGAGAACTGGAGAAATGCACCAGACCGCTGGCGGGAATCGGTATTCTGCTTTTGATGGAGACCGTAGTTACCATAGGAGAAGGGCGGCTGATCGGTCTGGCTTTTGACCGGACATTTCTTGCCATACGGAAGCAGTGTTTTGATCGGCTGCTGAATTCGGAATACGGTTCTCTGGAAAATACATATGGAAAGGGAAATCTGATTTCCAGAATTACATCTGAGACTGACCGGCTCAATGAGATGTTTACCAGCAATTTTACCTGGTTTTCCAGAACGATTCTGTTGGGGCTGATTTCCCTTGTGGCCTGCCTGATGCTGTGCTGGCAGCTGTCTTTGGTGTTTTTTGTGCTGATTCCCGTATTTTTAAAGATATCCGATAAAATCAGCGCAGGAATTAAAAAACAGAAAACTGAGGCGGCAGACTCCATGGGAGATGCAGTAAATATTGCGTTGAATTTCGTAGAAGCGGCAGAGGTGATAAAAGCCGGATGTGGGGAGGCTTATATCCGAAAAAAATATGAGGACTGCATCGGGCGTGCGCAGGAGGAAAATCAGGCATCGGAAAAGATTAACGCCAGGCTGGTGATTGTGAAATATGCTGTCAGTATTTTGCAGCTGCTGATTCTTTTCGCACTGGGATACGGGTGTATTCAGGCTGGAATAATTACCATTGGACAGTATGCCACCTTTGTGCTGCTTTCGGAAAATGTACGCTCTCTTCTGGAACTGAGTCCCTATATCCTTTCCACACTGCGGGAAGGCGCAGCTCTGGCAGAACGAATCGAGGAAATCTGTCAGTTTGCGGTAGAACAAATAGAAGGACTGCCTACTCCCCATAGGAGTTCTGACGGACTGCTGGCGGAAATCCGCAATCTGAATTTTTCTTATCAGTCGGGTCGACCAGTTCTGAAAAACCTGTCGCTTGCCGTACCGGAGCATAGCAGAGTTGGTGTGATCGGTGAGAGTGGATTTGGGAAAAGCACGATTATAAAGCTGCTGTGCGGCCTGTATGCCAGGGGCGCAGATCATCTTTTCTGGAGAGGGCAGGCTTATGCGGAAACGGACAGGCAGCAGATCAGAAAACAGATTGCCCTGGTTCCCCAGGATCCGTTCCTGTTTTCCGGGAGTATTTTTGAAAATATCTGCTGCGGAAGGGAGGATATCACAGAGGAAGAGGCCAGGGAAGCCCTTCGGCAGGCACAAATCTGGGAGGAGATCAAAAGACTTCCCCGGGGAATGTACACGCAGGTGGGCGAAGGCGGCAGAGATCTTTCCGGCGGACAACGGCAGCGGCTTGCCATTGCCCGGGCTTTCCTGGCGGATGCGTCGCTGATTCTTCTGGACGAGGCAACTTCGGCATTGGATCAGCAGGCAGAGGCGAAGGTGGAAGTTGCGCTGGATAAGCTATTGGAGAACCGAACGGCAGTGATTGTTACCCATCGGATGAATGGGCTGAAACATGCGGACTATATTTACTGCATTGCGGACGGAAGAGTGGAAGAAGAGGGGGTACCCGATGATTTGCTCCTGCGGCATGGATATTTTTATGAAATGATGAAAAAGCAGGGACTTGCAGAGGAAGGAGGGGCGGATCATGGAACAGAGCGGTAACATTTCTCTTGGTCAGGTATTCGGTATTCTATGGAAATCCTTCCGGTTTATGGAAAGACAGAGAGGGCGGTATGCTCTGGGTGCATTGTGTTCTTTTATTGAACTGGGAACGGTGTACCTGATGCCGATGTTTATCAGTCGTATGATCGCAGTGGTTCAGGAGGACGCGGATATCTGGCCGCTTCTGGTGATTTTTTTCTTTTTTCTTGTGGCAGCTCCGTTGATTGCCATGGGAAATTACTGGATGGGAACAGCCAGCTACCATGGCCTCTGCAATATGAAAAAAGCAGTATTTGCTCATATGCAGCAGCTTCCCATGAGCAGATTTGATGGAAAGGATTCTGGAGAATATTTAAGCCGCGTTAGCATCGATGCGGATCAGGCAGGAGGTATGTTCTGTAGCTATGCCATTGTGGGCCTTTTCAAGTTTTGGGTGTATGAGTTCATTGGTATTGTAACACTTTTGCTGACAGATATCCGTCTGGTTCTGGTTGCTGTGGTTATGTGCTTGATTTCGCTACTTTTTACACTGGTTTTTAATCCCAAAGTGAGACGGTTGGAAGCGAAAGGGAAAGAAAGAATGGAAAATTTAATGGCACTGATCAATGAGGCAGTGAACGGGCTTTTAGTGATCAAGCTGTTTCCTATTCGTAATCAGATGGAAAAGAAATATGACAAGCAGAATACAGAAGTATATCGGATAAAAACACAGTTTCGCTATATCAATGGGATTGGTTATGCGCTGGTAGATTTTTTCAGCCTTTATCTGCAACCAATAGGGCTTCTAACAGCAGTGATTCTTCTCAAGAATGGAGAAATCACGGCGGCACAGGCGGTGCTGGCGGCAACGGTCATGGGGATTATGGGACAGGGAACCAAAGAATTTAATGCGTTTATGCAATATATACAGTCGGGAATTGTCTCTGCCAGACGGTTGTTTGCATTTTTGGATGCAGCGGATGTGGAAACAGTGAATGGACAGGAGGGGAAGGCCCAGCTTCCAGACCGAACTGTGGATCCGGCAGTGCGGTTTTCAAACGTGAATTTTTCCTATACCGGGAAAGCTCCTGTTCTTAATGATTTTTCCCTAGAAATCCATAACGGCGCATCGGTGGCTCTGGTGGGGGATTCCGGAAGCGGAAAGTCCACGATATTAAAATTAATCATGGGATTTTACGAGGCAGATTCCGGGAAGATTGAGATTTTTGGCAAGGAACAGAGGGAATATGCGCCGCAAAAGCTGAGAAAGCTGTGTTCCTATGTGCCGCAGATGCCCGCACTGGTGGAGGGAACCATTCGTGACAACCTGATTATGGGAAATCCGGAGGGATACTGCGAGGTAAAAATGGAAAACGCATTGAGACTGGCCGGATTGGAGGATTTTGTTCAGTCACTGAAGGATGGAGTGGATACAAAACTGGGAGCGAAAGGAATGCAGCTTTCTGGAGGACAAAGACAGAGGCTGGCCATCGCCAGAGCGATTCTGGAGGATGCCCCTGTGGTACTTATGGACGAAGCCACATCCGCGCTGGATTCGGAGACAGAGGCAGAGATATTGAGAAATATACGGAATATTTTCAAAGGGAAAACGGTGATTGTTTCTGCACACAGATTGTATACCGTTGAACATTCGGATCAGATCTTTGTAATACGCAGGGGAAGGCTGGAAGGCCGGGGAACCCACGAGGAACTGATGAAGAATAATACCTTCTATCGCAGTCTGTGCGGCAGTACGATCCGATGAAGGTATTGGATGGCAAAATGAGGAAGGTGTTTGACAGAAAGAGAGGTGTAAGAGAAATGGAAACATGTTATGACGCATCGGTAATTATTCCCACATATAACCGGGAACTGGAGTTGGGGCTGACGCTCGACGCATTGACAAAGCAGAAAACGGAGTACACGTTTGAAGTTCTGGTGGCGGATGACGGTTCCCATGACCATACGAAAGAGGTTGCCGCGAAATATCGTGACCAGCTGAATCTCCGATACTTTTACCAGGAAGATCAGGGATACCGATGTACGGCGGCAAGGAATATGGGAATCCGCAATGCCAGAGGGAAAATCTGCATTTTTATTGACTGTGGAGTGCTTCTCTCTTCGCAGGCTGTACAGAAGCATTTAGAGGTACACCGCCGGGAGAGTGGCGAAAATTGTCTTGTGCTGGGATATACTTATGCAAATTATCCGTTGAAACCGGAGGAGGCCGGACAGATTCGTCAGTTGGCAGAAAAGCTGGATGTGGATGCGCTGATCCACAAAATGCCTGAAATTGGTCAAAAGGATTCAAGAGAGGAAATGTACCAGATGTATGGCGATGAGCTTTCCAAGTGGCCGGCTCCTTGGGCGGTGGTCTACGGATGTAATCTGTCAGCCCCCATAGAGTTTGTTAAAAAAATCGGTATGTTTGACGAAAATTTCAATTCTTGGGGTGCCGATGACAATGAATTCGGAATCCGAGTGTTCTTGGCAGGAGGAAGAACAATCCTAGAACGGCAGGCTTGCTCTATTTATTATCCACATAATTCTGGGAATAAGCAGAACTCAAATCCAAATGAGTTTGTAAAGCGGCTTCGGGTAAAACAAGAATATATTTATAACAAATTTCATTTGGCTGCTGTAAGGACATGGATGAACGAACCGTTTTTCTTACTGAACCAGGTTCTGATAGAGAGAGGAGAGGACGGGAGAAAGGTAGATCTTTATGACCAATGACATGACCACCGGCCGCCCGCTGCCGCTGATTCTCAAATTTGCCGTCCCGCTGACCCTGGGAAATATTCTGCAGCAGCTTTACAATGTGGCGGATTCCGTGGTGGCCGGGCAGTTTATCGGGGTGGACGCCCTGGCGGCCATTGGAAGCGCGGGGCCGCTGATGTTCATGGTCACCGGATGGCTCAACGGTCTCACCAGCGGATTTGCCATTTTGCTGTCCCAGAGTTTCGGCGCGGGAGAGAAGCGGGAGCTTCGCCGCTATGCGGCCATGTCGGTGGTGCTCAGTGTGGTGGTGACGCTGGCGGTCACGGCCATCCTGCTGGCGGCCAACCGGACGATTCTCATATGGATGAATGTGCCGGAGGAGTTGCTGGGGGAGACCTGCCGGTATACGGAGGTGATTTATGCCGGACTGCTGACCACCTGCGCGTACAATGCCCTGGGATCGGCGCTACGGGCGCTGGGGGACGGCAGGACGCCGCTGTATTTTCTGCTGCTGGCCTCGGTGCTGAATGTGGTGCTGGATATTTTCTTTATCGTAAGCTTCGACATGGGCGTGGAGGGCTGCGCCTGGGCCACGGTGATCGCCCAGGGATTTTCCGCGGTCTGCTGCCTGGTTTATATCGGAAAACGGTATGAGATTCTCCGGCTTTCCCGGGAGGATTTCCGGTATTCCGGAAAGCGGGTCCGGGAGCTTCTGGCGCTGGGGGTTCCCATGGGACTGCAGTTTTCCATCACGGGCATCGGCACGGTGATCCTGCAGGGGGCGGTCAATACCTTCGGAGCCGTCTGTATGGCCGGTTATTCTGCCGCCAATAAGCTGCAGAATATTATCTGGGTCATCTATTTTTCCCTGACCACGGCGGTGGGGACGTATGTGGGACAGAATATGGGAGCAAAGCGCATGGACCGGATCCGGCAGGGGGTCCGGACGGCCCAGTGGATGATTCTGGCCTGGAGTGTGGTGGCCATCGCGCTGGTGTACCTGGCGGGCCGGTACATGCTGTGGCTGTTCGTGGATCCCTCCGAGACGGCGGTGATCGACGCGGCGCAGGTGTTCTTCCGAGTTTCCGGATGGGCGTATCCCTTCCTGGGGAGCCTCTGCCTTTACCGGAATACCATCCAGGGCATGGGAAACGGCTGGGTTCCCATGCTGGGAGGCGTGGCGGAGCTGCTGGCCCGGTGCCTGGTGGTGTGGATCGTGGCGGACTGGGGAAGTTTCGCCGCCGTCTGCCTGGCGGATCCCATTGCCTGGATGGCCTGCCTGATCCCGCTGGTGCCTTATTATCTCTGGTCCATCAGAAAACAAATAAAAAAACAGGAGAAGGAATATGAGCAAACGCTACACGGAAATGAATGAACATGAAAAAATGCTGGCGGGCCTGCCCTATCACGCATACCGGGACGGCCTGCCCGAACTGCGGATGGCCTGCAAAATCCGGCTGCGAAAGTTTAATACCTGCCCGCCGGAAGATCTTGCAGAGCAGGACCGGCTGATCCGGGAAATCCTGGGGAAAGCCGGGAAGAACATTGAATTTTTCCCGCCGTTTTACTGCGATTACGGAAAAAATATCCAGATCGGCGACAATTTTTTCGCCAGCTATAACTGCACCATGGTGGACTGCGGCCCCATTATCATCGGAGACGATACCATGATTGCCGCCAACGTGACCATTTCCGCCGCCGGTCATCCCATTCATCCCGAGCCCCGTACGCTGGGGTATGAGTACGGGATCGAGACCACCATCGGCAGCCGGGTGTGGATCGGGGCCAACGTGGTGGTGAATCCCGGCGTGCACATCGGGGATGATGTGGTGATCGGTTCCGGCAGCGTGGTGACGAAAGATATACCCTCCGGGGTGGTGGCCGTGGGAAATCCCTGTCGGATTCTCCGGGAGATCACGGAAGAGGATAAGAACTATTATTTCAAAAAAATTCCGTTTCCGGAGGGAAGCTATCCGGGCTGACCGGAAGGCGGACAAAACGGAGAGGGAGAAATATGTGAGGGAGGTGACGGTATGGCTGAATTTCACAGAGGAACGAGGCGTACCCTGTCCATGCGGGAAATACGGCCGGAGGGCTGGCTTGCGCGGCAGTTTCAGATTCAGATGGACGGCATGACGGGAAAATTGTATGAGGGCTGGGACAGTGTGGGGAGCTATTCCGGCTGGCTGGGCGGCACCGGTGAAAACTGGGAGAGGGGGCCGTATTATCTGGACGGCCTTCTGCCCCTGGCTTATTATCTGGGGGACCGAGAGCATTATGAGACGGCCATGCGGTTTGTGGAGTGGGCGCTGGGCAGCGCCATGGAGGACGGGAATTTCGGCCCGGTGACCAGCCGGGAGGATTACTGGTCCCGGTTTGTGATGCTGAAGGTGCTGGTGCAGTATTTTGAAATCAGCGAAGATCTGCGGGTGTATGACATTTTTGAGGGTTATGTGAGGTATCTGAATGGGGAGCTTCCCTGCAGACCGCTGACCCAGTGGTCCCGGGCCAGGGCAGGGGATCTGATGTACTGTCTGGGCTGGTATTATGAACAGCGGCCCTCCGAAGCTATCCTGAAACTGGTGGATCTGCTCCGCAGTCAGGCGCTGGACTGGACGGATCTGTTCGCGGAATTTCCCTTTGTGCGGAGCGCGGGATATTACTATGACTGGGAGGATGTGGTCACCCGCCACCAGGGAGAGGAATTTGACAGGGTGATGAATTATCACGCCACCCACATCGTCAACCTGACCATGGGATTCAAGTACCCTGCGGTGCTGTCCTGGTTTTACGGCGACATGGACTTTGCCGCCAATGCCCGCCAGGGTGTGCGGGCTGCCCAGAAGTATCACGGAGTGGCCAGCGGGGTGCTGAACGGCGACGAACACATCAGCGGCAACGATCCTTCCCAGGGCGCGGAGCTCTGCTCTGTGGTGGAGTATATGTTCAGCCTGCAGATCCTGCTGGAAACCTTTGGGGACAGGGATGCCGCCGACCGGCTGGAACGGCTGGCGTACAATGCCCTTCCGGCCACCATCACCGAGGAGTTCATGGCCCACCAGTATCTGCAGCAGGCCAATCAGGTGCTGGTAAACAAGGCCCCCAGAAACTGGTTCAACAACAATGACGAGGCCAACCGGTTCGGACTGGAGCCCCATTTCGGCTGCTGTACCGCTAACATGCATCAGGGCTGGCCAAAGTTCCTGAAAAGCCTCTGGTACCGGGAGGGGGAGGACGTGCTGGAAGCCATGGTCTATGCGCCTTGCCGGATCGAAACAAAGATAGCCGGGAAACCGGTGCGGATTGTGGAGGAGACGGAGTATCCCTTCAAAAACCGGATCGCCTTCCGGTTTGAGCAGGAGGAGCCTGTGAAATTCCGGCTTCGCCTCCGCACACCGGGCTGGTGTGAAAATTACCGGCTTCTGATTCACAACGGGGACGACACCGAGGTGCGCCGGGCCGCGAAAGGAAATATGGAATGGCAGGTGGTGGGCGCCTGTATCGTGCTGGACCGGGAATGGAAAAAGGGCGATGTGGTGGAATTTTTCCCGGAGATGAAGATCCGTACCACCCGGTGGGCCCGCGGCAGTCTGGCTGTGGAGCGGGGACCGCTGGTTTACGGGCAGGATATCCGGGAACGGTGGGAAAAGGTAAAAGAGACCGGAATCTTTTCGGACTACGATGTATATCCGGAAAGCCCCTGGAATTACGCCCTGAAATGGCGGGGAGAATTTTCCGTGGAGGAACGGCGGGTGGGAGAGATTCCTTTCTCCAAAGAGGAGGCGCCCGTGGTTCTCACCGGAAAGGGCCGACGGGTTGACCGGTGGAAAATGAAGGACAACAGCGCCGGGCCGGTGCCGGAAAGCCCCGTTTCTGACGCGGGGCCGGAAGAGGAAATCCGGCTGCTGCCTTTTGGATGCACGAAGCTGCGGATATCCCAGTTTCCGTGGTACAGATAACAAGAAAAAACAGGAGGTAACAAGATTATGGCAAGAGAAACATTTTTACCGAGAGCGATTCCGCTGGTGACGGTGGATCCGTATTTTAACATCTGGTCCTTTGACGACCACCTTTATGACGATGCGCCCCGCCACTGGACGGGAAAGCGAAATGCCATGACCGGTGTGATCCGGGTGGACGGTGAATGGCTGCGGTTCATGGGAAAGCTGGAGCTGAACGCGGAGGATTACTATATGGAGACGAAGGTGATTCCCCAGAAAGAGGTGGAGATCCGCCCCACCAGAACCATTTACCGCTTTGAAAATCAGCAGGTGGCCCTGACCGTGGAGTTCATGACCCCGCTGCTTCTGAGAGACCTGAAGTTGATGAGCCGTCCGGTCTCCTATATTTCCTATCAGGTGGAGTCCAGAGACGGCCGGGAGCATGAGGTGCTGGTGTACCTGGATATCACCGCGGAGGCGGCGGTCAACACCAGTGACCAGAGCGTGCTTTTCGGAAAAGATGAAAGAAGCATTTACTGCGGCCGCGGCGATGAGGGCATGCTGACCAAATCCGGCGATGATATGCGCATCGACTGGGGCTGGCTGCATCTGGCAGCCCTGGATCATAAATACATCATCCTTTCCACAAAGGGAAAACGCTGGATTTGCCGTCCCAGCTGGTATGAGAACCCACTGGAATTTGACGGTCTGGAAGGCATCATGGAAAAAGGCATCCGTCTCTGGCATGAAGTGCGGGACGGATATCCGGCGCTGGGATGCTGGAAAATCCATACGGTTTCTCCGGAAAATCCCGCAAAAGGCATGGTCTGCCTGGCTTACAATGACCTGAAATCCATCCAGTATTTCGGTCAGAATGCGGACGCTTACTGGAAGGTGGACGGCACCACCTTTGAAGAAGCCCTGGACACTGCCATCCATGATTATCAGGAGATCAATGCCCGGGCCGCCGCCTTCGACGAGGAACTGAAGGCAGAGGCGGAACAGGTCAGCAGGAAATACTATGATATCCTGTCGGTGGCCTACCGGGAGAGCATTGCCGCCCACAAGCTGATTTCCGTGGATGGAGAGCTGAAATTCTTCTCCAAAGAGTGCTACAGCAACGGCTGCATCGGCACGGTGGACCTCACTTATCCCTCCATGCCGCTGTACCTGAAATACTGCCCGCAGCTGATGGAGGGCATGATGAACCCCATCTTCCATCTGTCGGATACCGTTCAGTGGCCCTTCCCCTACGCGCCTCACGATGTGGGACAGTATCCGCTGGCCAACGGCCAGTTGTACGGCCTGAATCACCACACCCATGTGCTGGATGAGAAATACCAGATGCCGGTGGAGGAGAGCGGTAATATGCTGCTGTGCGTGGCCGCCGTCTGCAAGGCGGAGAATTCCATCGAGTACGCGGTGAAACACAAAGAGATCCTGACCAGATGGACAGATTACCTGGTATCCGTGGGCTGGAACCCGGAAAATCAGCTGTGCACCGACGATTTCGCGGGACACCTGGCGCACAACTGCAACCTGTCCATCAAGGGCATCCTGGGTATCGCCGCCTGGGCCAAGCTGCTGGGGCAGATGGGAGAGAAAGAGCAGGAGCAGAAATACCGGGTCGAGGCGGAAAAACTGGCGCGGGAATGGGAGAAGGCCGCCTTCGACGGCGACCATTACCGGCTCACCTTCGACGGGGAAGGCACCTGGAGCCTGAAATACAACCTGGTGTGGGATACCCTGCTGGATCTGCATGTATTTGACCGGAAAGTGGCCGAGACGGAAGTGAAATACTATCTGACAAAGATGAATCCCTACGGAATCCCGCTGGATTCCCGCTGCGACTATACGAAGAGCGACTGGGAGATGTGGACCACCATGCTCACCGACAACGTGGAATACCGGGATAAGATCATCGACACCATGTGGGAGGCAGTCTGCGACATGGACCGGAGAGCGCCGTTCCCCGACTGGTATCACACGGAGAAAGCCGTGGCGGAAGGCTTCCAGAACCGGTCGGTGCAGGGAGCGCTGTTTATCAGGCTGTTGAACTGGTAAAAGGGGAGTGCTATCTGCTTTGAGGAGAATGACAGGGGCTAATTACTACAAGAATTCAGAATCCGTTATTAAAAATCAATTTGTGAAGGCTTGCTTTGTAAAATGATGGAGAAAAGTGGAAAGTATGAATTTGATATTATGACGAAAGAAAAATAAAAACAGAAAGACAATTTTGCGAACCCTGTAAATTGGCTAAGTAATGGGAAGCGCCGACTAAATTCAATATGCTATTTTTAAATGTTCTGAGGGAAAGGTAAACCATCGGGAGCTCTGTGTGAGGTATGATGGAGGAAAATAACTTGTACAAGCATTGGAATGGATCTATAAACTGTAGTTTTGGCTGAAGTTTTGGATTCTGACCGAATAAGAACTGTTCTAAAAAAATAAAGATGGCGTGGCGTTGAATGGCAAACTATATGATGAAGATGGATATTAGACATTTTTTATAATGTATATTATGAAGGAGTAATTGGAATATTGCTATATTATGATATGACAGCCAAATATTCTGGGTTGAAATGAAAAAATTGTAAAAAACGGAAATCCCGAGAGGTTTGCCTTACTAAAAGTAAAATAAGTTGGAATGTCGGAGTGCTTTGAATTTCCTAAATTAACCTTGGGTTATGTGATGGAGAAAACAGTTTTGCACAAGGTATGGGGCCCCATACCTTTAAAGATAAATAGAAGATAAGTATAAAGAAAGTATATGATGTCTTCAAATATGTATTTTTGAACTTGTCGTTGATAAGTTGAGACTTTTGGGGGGATACATGAGATATCAAACCAAATGGGAATAGCTGAGATGTTTTGGAAACGAACATATCATTTTATTAAGTATGGAGCTTAGAAAATGAGTTTCTGGAGTTTTGGCTCAAAAACTTTTTTGAGGAATATAGTTGAAATGGCGAGGAACAATTATGGAAGAATATAATGGCAGGAAAGTACAGTATATGTTATGTTCTGATTGCAATGCTAACTGTAAACATTGTTACATTAATTTTCGCGGTAGAAAAGATTCGAAAATTGCTAAGAATGAATTGAATTTATTAAAAAATAAGTATGATGTTAGATTAAACGGGGCAGAGATATTAGTCAATATGGAATATTTACCTCTTTTTAAAATTGTGCATCAGCATTATATTATGACAAACGGTATGGCTCTATATATGGATCCTTCAAAAATTACTTTTCTTAAGGAAAATGGGATTAATACAGTATCTCTTTCGTGCCATTTTGGGATACAAAGTAAAATTTCTGCTGTAGAAATTGATATAGTACGACAAGTTATTAATATGTGCAATGAGAAAAAAGTGAGAGTGCGTCTACTCACTACACTGTGTAAAGAAAATGTCAACAATATTGAACAAATCATTGAAACTTCTATAAAACTAGGTGTAGAGGGTATAAAGTTTACAAATTTAATAAAACAAGGAAATGCACTTGAAGATAGTAGCATTACTCCTCTTGACGAACTAGATATAATAAAAGCACTAGAAAGCATAGAAAAAATACGAAAAAAAATTGATAAAACAACATTATTGATAGAACGTTGTGGAAGCTTTGGTAGCGGAAAGCTTCCGTCAAATTTTCGATGCATAGCGGGAGACGATCTGGTTGTTATAACACCAGATAATAAAGTATATCCGTGTGTGTTTCTTATACAAAAAGAATTTCAGATTGGAGAATTCAAAAATGGAAGAATTATTTTAGACAAAAGATGGAAAAATAATGGAAAGTTATGTTTGGCAAAAAAAATATGTAATGAAGTAAATAAATTAGAAATGTGTTGAGCGGTGTACGAAAAATCCGAAAATATTTTTAGATATAAAAATAGCGGGAGAGAGATTTGAACTCTCGACAACACGGGTATGAACCGTGTGCTCTAGCCATCTGAGCTATCCCGCCGTGTTCATAGTATAAACTAGATAATTATAAATGTCAAGGACAGTTTGAGGAAAATCATAACAAATATTTTGAAATATTTTGGGAATTCAGCTATAAATCTAAAAAATAATTAGATATCATGCAAAAAATACAGAAAATATATCGAATAACAATCTCTAAATCTAAACCGTGTAAAAAGGTAGCTTTTTAGGAAGAGTATTTGAAAGGAGAACAATAATATCAATGAATAATATTATTAAAGAATATAAAAACTATTTTAGAGACAATTACCGTGATCTAAAACCGACAATAATTACATATGGATCTAATAGTTACGGGGATAATTTTAATGACCTAGATGTATGTATAGTAATTGAAGGCCATTTGCATGAGGATGAGGAAATATCCATTATTGACTTTACTAGGGAATTTAGCTTACGCCATGGATTAAGGATAGACGAAGAAATTCCTTATAAAAATAAACTATTATATACATTGAATGAAGTAGAAGAGTTTGTTATGAGTAATCCTTTTATTACCTCTAAGGGTAATTGTATGATTACAGATATTGAAAAAACACAACAATTTTTAGCTTCAAGGACAATGAAACATAGGTTATTGTTAAATATTTTAACAACAAAGCATGTGGTTGTATATGGAAATAAGCAATTGATAAGTTTTTGCGAATATGAGGCATGGAAAACTATTATACGATCACTCGACCTATATTATGATAATAAATTAAATAGTATAGATGATTATGTTAAAGGAATGCAGACTAATTTGAAAACAAAATGTGAAGGGGAATATTTTTTAGGATATAAAAACCAAATTGAAAAAAGTGAATATCTTATAGAGAAACTTGAAGAAATACTGCCTATTCTTTTGAAAGAAAAAATTAATTTGTCCACTAATTTGAATCCTTATTATCCTACTCCTTCAATGAAGCAAATATTATATAATAATATTGATAAAGTAAGCATATATCCAGAAAACAAGGACTCCAACTTGATAAAAGTTGTAAGTGAGTGTTTTGGTGTCAACAGAAAAAGTATATTGATTACGAATGGTGTGCTAGAGGGATTGCACTTGATGGTCACTAAAATGGAAAAGAAACATATAGCAATTTTTTCTCCATCATTTTGGGGATATAAAAATCGTCTTGAGATAAGACAATGCAACTATACTGAATTCGATATAAATAAAGAAATCCCTTGGGAGGAACAAATTTCTTGTGTTGCTATGAATTATGATTGTATTATTATATGTAACCCCAATAACCCTACTTTACATGATGTTACGCTTGATAAATTACGAGCAATAATTTTAAAATATCCCAAATGCCATTTTATTATTGATGAAACAATGTTATGCTTTAGAAATAATTACCGAGAAGATACAGCTGTTTCTTTGGTTCGTGATAATAAAAATATAACGGTTCTGGTTTCGATGTCCAAAATTTCTGGAATGTGTGCATTGAGATGTGGATTATTATTTTCTAATGAAGAAATAGTAAAGGATTTAGGTGATAATCGTGCTTTATACACAACAAATATTTGGGGGCAAATTATTTTTGGAAAATATTTAAAAAATATCTTAAATGAAAAATCATATAAATTTAAGATACAAGAGGCATTGCAAACCTTTGAAAACTTATTAAATAAACACTATATTAAGAAAATATATGGTGGTAAAACTATTTACATAATAGTAGAATTTAGCGATGAAATATGTATCAATGAATTAGTAGCTTATTTGGACGAGCACAATGTCATAGTGTGTAATTTGCGATCAGCTTATCCTGAAATGGGATCTAATGCTGTAAGAATATCTGCAGGGCGAATTGAGGAAATGGTAATAACGGCAAAAATAATTAATGAATTTACTGAAAAATACTTAAAATAATATAGAACTTTTCAAGCTCTGATAAGTAAAAACTATAATAAAGCAAATTTATGCGGGGACATGTCTGAAAAAATGTTGGAATATTTCTGTTTGACGGGTAAAGATACCAGGTATCAATATTTGTTATAATATGAGATGTTTTTGAAAAGTTTTGTGTATAGTGGAGAAAATAAAATGATGAGTGATGTATGCTTAATTTCTGGTGATATTAAAAATGTTCAAGTGTATACGAAACATTTAGCTCGTATCTTAGAAGAGCTAGATAATAAAAGAAGTCATTTAAAGAAAAAGATTGATGATATTATTTATTCAAAACATAAATGCTTTTGCGACGATATCTTTGATAGGGTTACGGGGGGGATATACATAAAAGATTACGAATGTCAATTGATGGATAGTGAACTAAAAAGAATCTTTTGTTTTAGTAAAGGAAATTCATATTGGTATTCATGCCCCTTGGATAATGGTCTGCTTTTACGAGGACCTATGGTCTATTATTATATTGTTTGTTTTAAAGAAAAAGGTAAAAAAGTAACTTCAAAGGAAGTAGAACAATGGCGTGGACATATTAATGTTTTTTTAGAAAATATGGAAATGGCAATTGAGAATGATTTTAATAATAATTTGTTTGGTCGTAGTTTTATTTATTTAAAATTTATTTTGGGATGTTTTGATTATCTACGTCATTTAGTATTGCATTGCATAAATGCAGAATGTGTATTGATAAATATAGAATTAAAAAATCCTCATATAATTTGTGACGATCATGAGATTTTTGTGCAATTTGAAAAGAATTTAAAAACTATACATCAACAGATGCACGAAATTGTTTTCGGCGGTATTTGTATTCCTGAATTATATGAAAAAATAATGAGTTGTTGTAAAACGACTAGGCAAATGGTTAACCGGATTTATAGTAATGTATTAAAATTAAATGATAAGGATATAAATACTAAATGTTTTAGATTGCATAGAGAAGCGGATAGCTTTATTGAAAATTCTATCACAATGAAATATGTAGCAGATATTATTTTGAATAAGTTAGATGATGTTTCTGCTTTGACTTTATGTGGTGTATTAAGTGGTGCATTGGAATTAACCTTTATGCTTAGAAGTTATGTAATGGGACAATGTAAGGTTGTTTTTATCAGTATGCCTTGTGATTATTTGAACAGACAAGAAATGAACTTTAGTAGATGTTCCCCCCAAATAGATGATGGTCCAAAATATATTGTTATTGATGATAATGTCATGACTGGAAAAACTTTAGAATATGTTTATGCGTATCTTTCTGATAAATTATCGGCTAAAATAGAATATTTTGCTTTGTTAAGGCACCCAGATATCAACCGAATTCCTCAAATGGTAGCATATAAAAAAGCGGTGGACTTAGATTTTTTAAAGAAATATTGTTTGGGATATCTAAATGAATCTCCATACTCAAAAATAAAAATGGATACTAATCTAGGTGGAGAGTTTCTAGATGAACTTGGTGTTTTTACTCTGACTGGAGATTATTTTTTGCGATTTTTATACAAAAATGCATTGTTTAGTAGAAATAGTGAGGTGGGATGCTACGGAAGAAAATTTGAGATGTACGATAGCATGTGAATATGATGATTTTAGAAACTATAATTACCATGTTTGGATATACTATATAAAGCAAACAGCGGAGATGCCAGGTGGTGTATTCCTAGAACTGATATTTACTAGTAAATAGATTTCCAAGACAACTCCATTATCTTGAATTTGGGAGGAGATTAAACATAGAAAAGCCCTTAAATGGCTGTTATTTCAATTAGGCTTTTTGGGCTTTGGGTGAAGAGCAGTCTCGCTTACACTATTTAGAATAAGGATCTGCTTAATATACTAAATAATATTTATTTATTAAGAAATTGGATTAAAGGAATTGTTAATGAGGAAAAATGGAAACACCTTGACTAAAAATGAGCCAAATGATAAAATAAATATGTATATCTATATATTGTTATAATGTGTTATAATAATTATATGAGGTAGGGAGGTAATAATATTGAATAGAAAAGTGTTAATCGGAGGAGCATGGCCATATGCAAACGGTTCCCTTCATGTTGGACATATGGCAGCCTTACTTCCGGGGGATATTTTGGCAAGATATCATAGAGCAAATGGAGATCAAGTTATATATATTTCGGGAAGTGATTGCCATGGGACACCAATTGCTATTAGAGCACAAAAGGAGAAGAGACCTCCAGCAGATATTGCAGAAGATTATCATCGTGAATTTAAAGAGTGCTTTGAAAAATTAAATTTCACGTATGAAATGTATGGAAATACAATGTCAGGTTACCACGAAGAATTTGTGAAAGACTTTTTTAGAGAACTAATCGAAAACGGAAGTCTGTATGAAAAACAAATACAACAAGTATATTGCGAAACATGCCAAAAGTTTTTGCCGGATCGTTATGTAACAGGGATTTGTCCTGTTTGTGGCGCGGAAGCGCGTGGTGATCAATGTGATGAGTGTGGAGCATTGCTTGAACCTGAAAGGTTAGTTAAAATGAGGTGTGCTATTTGTGGACATACACCATCGCTAAAACCATCAAAACAGCTATACTTGGATATCGTAAGGTTTAAAACAGAGTTAGAGGCATTTGTAAAGCAACATGAGAATTGGCGAGTAAATGCACAAAATGAGTCATTGAAATACCTTGAATCAGGCCTTCAGGATAGAGCGGCAACAAGAGACATAGACTGGGGAATTGATGTGCCTAAATCTGATTATGAGGGAAAAAAGATATATGTATGGTTTGAGGCTGTTTTGGGCTATCTTTCAATGACAAAGTTATACTGTGAGAAAAATGGTATGGATTTTTATGATTTTTGGAATAACAGTTATCACTATTATGTTCATGGAAAAGATAACATTCCATTCCATACTATAATTTTGCCCGCATTATTACTTTCAAAAGGTAATTTGCACTTACCTGATATGATTGTATCTAGTGAATATATGACACTAGAAGGGAAAAAAATATCAACTAGTAAGAATTGGGCAATTTGGATGCCGTACTTACTGGAAAATTATAACTCGGATTCAATCAGATTGTTTTTTGCGGCTAATGGCCCAGAAAGTAAAGATTCTGACTTCTCATGGAGTTCGTTTATTAATTTTCACAATAGTCAGTTGTTGGGAGCATACAGCAATTTTGTTAATCGTACACTTGCATTTGTAAATAAATATAATGATGATATTGTATATGACGGTGAATTAGAAACGGAAATTCAAATTCTTATTAATAATACTTATAAAAAAGTAAGCGATAGTATTGAGAGAGGATCTTTTCGTAATGCTATTCAGGTGCTGTTTGAGCTTGTTAATTATGGTAATAAATATTATGATTTAAACAAACCGTGGATTACACGTACTGAAGATCCTAAAATTTGTGGTAATACAATATTTAATTGCATTCAGATAATAGCTAATTTGGCTGTGATGTTTCATCCATTTACGCCAGAAAGTTCTTCAACTATCGAAAAATGGCTTGGAATAGATAACAAATGGGCAATTAAAGAAGTTCCTACTGGTTGGAAAATACCTAAAGTTACACTGCTGTATGAAAGAATTGATAAAAAAAGAGTAAATATCGAGCTTGATAGATTAAAAGGTAGTGGCTTCTGAAAAATAAAAGTAGGAGTACGATATGAAACTAAATAAAGGAAGCGAAGTTTATGACGAAAAGTGGGAATCTTGTATTAACGCTACTTGTTATACTTATGCTTTTAACATTTATACTAATCAACGAATTTATGTTGGAGATTTATTATATGATAAGAGATTGGATACAAATGTAACTGATCAAGTGTTGGTAGATACAATAATGAAGGAGATTACCATATGGGGTTATAAGGGATCGATAGTAAAAGATTTTTTGGGAAAAGATTTCATTGTTTGTTTGGTGCGCGAAAGAGGAAAAGGATACTATCATTTTTATAGGCAAATAAAGGAAAACTTGTGGACACATAAAAAACCTATGGAATTACCGACTAGTTTAGACTGGCGCGGAGAGGTGATTTTTGATCCATCAATATCGGCAGAACCAGGTTATCAAGTTATATCTTTTTTTAAGCTGGAAAAGTGATATAAATTGAATTAAATTTGGTGTTTAGGCAGCACTCGATGCTTTGGGGCTTTGGTGCTGCCTTTAAAAAGAGAAAAATTGCAGATGTTTAAGCAGGTGATATGAAAAATTATTTGTGAGAGGTAATATTATGGTAAGTATAATTATGGCTGCATATAAACCGGATTTATTAAGAGAAAGTATTAATAGCATCTTGAATCAAAGTTATAAAAACTTTGAATTGATTATTATTGATGATGCTTCTCCATACGATCTTTTTAGTATTATAAAAGAATATACAGATCCACGAATTCGATATTATCGATTGCAGAAAAATGCGGGGCAGTCATATGCAAGGAATTTAGGAGTGGGCCTTGCGCATGGCGAATTTATTGCATTTCAAGATGATGATGATACATGGGATTCTGAAAAATTAGAAATTCAGATAGAAAATCTTGGTGAAAATGATTTTTGTTTTACAGCATTCGAACGAAATGGAGAACGATGGCCAAATAATTCTTTTGAAATGCAAAATTTATATGAAGAACTGTTAAAAAGACCGTTAATTACAACGGGTACATTGCTATTAAAAAAAGATTTATTTAATAAGGTGGATGGCTTTGACCCTGGTATGAGGAATATAGAAGATTATGATCTGAGCCTAAGGATTGGAAAAATTGGAAAGGGTGTTTATATTGATAAGATACTTTTGCATCAAGGTGAATGCGATGAACATGTAAGTGGAGATTCAAATTGTAATGAAGGATTAAGGATTAGATGCTTACTATTCAAAAAGCATTGGAATGATATAGTTTATTTGAATTTAATTGAAGAATGGTTTTCTGGCCTTATGCGCTTTGAGGAATATTGCGATAGAATTGTTTTTGAGTATGAGATAGGAAAAGTAAAAGAATTCATTAATAATAAATTTTCGGATAGTAAATTTATATCAGAGAATAATTGTGATACGGTGCGTAAATTGGTTGAAATGGCTGTCGATATTGGATTGGAATTTAAAACTAATTCTCCAGTGTTACAGAGTCGTCAATATTCTGATGAGTCTTTAAAAATTGTGGATGATGGAGTAGACAATTATGAACTATTAAAAATATTTCAAAATGAAATTGCCCCTTCTTGTATAAATTTTTCTAATTCAAATTTTATGGGATTTCCAGATGCAGGCAATTCAATTGCGGGAACATTAGGTGCAGTATTGGCTGATTTTATGCAACAAAATCTGATTAATGAGACTTATTGCGCTCCAATGGCTACACATATGGAAATAGAAGTAATAAAGACATTAAGAAAAGTAGCTGGGTATGACATAACAAGAGATATAAATAAAATTGAGGACGTAGGCGGAATTATTACATACGGTGGAACAGGAAGCAACTGTATTGCAATGTTATTAGCCAGAAATCAATATTGGAAATTACATAAAAAAAGTAATAACTATAAGGTAATCATCCCTAAAGGAATTGGACACTATAGTATTGGAAGTAGTTTGCGGTGGTTAGGAAGTGGAGAACTAATTGAAATAGAAACAAATGGATATAGATATAATTTACATGCTCTGGAAAAAGTTCTTCTTGAAGAGAAGGGAAATATTGCAGCCATAATTGCTTATGCCGGAGATAGTAGAACTATGACAATTGAGTATTTAGATCAAGTTTCGAAGTTAGTAAAAAAATACGATGATTCTATCTGGTGTCATGCCGATGCATGCCATGGTTTTTCACTTTTATTTTCAAAAGAGTTAAGATATAAAATGAATGGTGTGCAGAATTTTGATAGTATCTCTTGTGATCCACATAAAGTATTGGCTATACCATATTGTTGTGGTGCTCTTTTATTAAAGAACCCTAATAAATTTAATTTAATCTCATCGGAATCGGACCTAATTATGAATGAACCCTTAGCCTTTGGAAAAATTACTCCATTTATCGGAAGTAAGAGTTGGGTTTCTTTGAAATTATGGTTTGTATTAAAAAATCTGGGAATAAATGGAATTGGAAGGATGATAGAGAAGAGAAGGAATATGGCACTTTCATTTGAACATTTATTACTAGAAAATAGCAATTTTATAATACTTAATGAGGTGGATTATAATTCAGTCGTATTTATATGGAAAGGGAAGTATAATCCTGACGAAGTTGAGACATTGAATAAAATTAATCAGTTAATTTATACTAAAATGAAAGAGAACGGTAGATATTATTTGCATCAATTTCCTATAAAAAATTTGTCTAATAACGCAACCTTAGGAAAAACATACTGGGTATTAAGATATATGTCGGGAAATGATAATATAACACAAGATGATCAAAAACAAGCTATTGATTATCTTGATCAGCTAGGAAAGCAGATCAGCTCAGAGATAGTAGTATAAAACGATTGCTTTTTTGCGCTTAACAAGTCAATAAAGATATGTAGTCCGAATATGACTAAGATAGTTGGAGTGATTATATCGGATCGCTTTGAGCCATCGAATTGTATTTTGAGAGCCACTATTTCGGAGAATAAGAGCCGATTTAAGGCACTCAAGCAAAATCAAGGTGGCTTTGTACTACCGGAACTATGGCTCTGACTTTGTCGGACAGGTGGCTCTGCCGCGATATAATAATCACTGGAGATTATTTAGTTAAAATCTGTAATTGTCAAAGAAATATTTACCGCTGTCGTGTTTGGACTACATATGGCTTTTAAACGTTAAGAAAAAGCTTATCATTCTAATTTTTAGAAAAGACAGAGTACATAGTTTTAATTGGATAACGCATATTTAATTGGCTATACTACAATTAAGCATATTCCAAGAGGAATATGCTGACAGTTTATGCATAATTTGAGGTTCATCAAATTTAGCTTTTATTTATATTGACTACAACCAGATTGGTTTCTAATATTAGCGATTTATATCATACAAAATGTAATTTGCAAAATTGGTAGATTGTTAAATAATGATAAATTGTGAAGGATATATAGAAAGATAGCGTTAAGTAAAATGAATATATGTATTGATTTAGATGATGTAATTTGCGAAACATATACCGTATTATTGAAAAATGCTGTGGAATTTCATAAATATGAATTAAAAAGAGGTGATGTTTCTATGCCTCTCAATATTAAAGAGGCGAGAGGAGATTATTATTGGTTTGCAAAAATATTAGCTTGGTCGGAGGAAGATCTGGTATATTTTTTTCAAAAAAGATATCCATTCTTTTTGAAAGAATGCAAACCTCGTAAAAGTTCTATAGAATTTTTGAAACGAGTAACGAAATCGAAGGAGAATAAGTTAGTGATTTTATCCTCCAGGGAGAAGAGAAGCAACGAGGATGTATGGAGGATTACTTATGAATGGTTAAATTCTTATGATATCCCTTTCGATTTGCTTAAAGTGGGCTATAAATTAAAGAAAAATTTTCTTTTGCAAAATAAATTTGACTTGTTTATCGATGATAATATTAGGCATTGTGTGGATGCTTATGAAGTTGGTATAAAATATGTGTTTAATTATAGGAATTTATATAATAGTATAATAGGAAATGAAGCATTACCGATTGGGGTAAAACGAATCTCAGATCTTATGGAAATATATAGCTATATAAATATTTAGTTATATTTAAATGTAATTTTATAGTTCTGCATAGGAGCAAATCTATTGCGAAATAACAGGATCTATGCGTTGTACTATCAAAAGATAGGCATTGGATTTTTCCTGTATTTGAAGCGGAGAGCTGAAATTCTTCTCCAAAGAGTGCTACAGCAACGGCTGCATCGGCACGGTGGACCTCACTTATCCCTCCATGCCGCTGTACCTGAAATACTGCCCGCAGCTGATGGAGGGCATGATGAACCCCATCTTCCATCTGTCGGATACCGTTCAGTGGCCCTTCCCCTACGCGCCTCACGATGTGGGACAGTATCCGCTGGCCAACGGCCAGTTGTACGGCCTGAATCACCACACCCATGTGCTGGATGAGAAATACCAGATGCCGGTGGAGGAGAGCGGTAATATGCTGCTGTGCGTGGCCGCCGTCTGCAAGGCGGAGAATTCCATCGAGTACGCGGTGAAACACAAAGAGATCCTGACCAGATGGACAGATTACCTGGTATCCGTGGGCTGGAACCCGGAAAATCAGCTGTGCACCGACGATTTCGCGGGACACCTGGCGCACAACTGCAACCTGTCCATCAAGGGCATCCTGGGTATCGCCGCCTGGGCCAAGCTGCTGGGGCAGATGGGAGAGAAAGAGCAGGAGCAGAAATACCGGGTCGAGGCGGAAAAACTGGCGCGGGAATGGGAGAAGGCCGCCTTCGACGGCGACCATTACCGGCTCACCTTCGACGGGGAAGGCACCTGGAGCCTGAAATACAACCTGGTGTGGGATACCCTGCTGGATCTGCATGTATTTGACCGGAAAGTGGCCGAGACGGAAGTGAAATACTATCTGACAAAGATGAATCCCTACGGAATCCCGCTGGATTCCCGCTGCGACTATACGAAGAGCGACTGGGAGATGTGGACCACCATGCTCACCGACAACGTGGAATACCGGGATAAGATCATCGACACCATGTGGGAGGCAGTCTGCGACATGGACCGGAGAGCGCCGTTCCCCGACTGGTATCACACGGAGAAAGCCGTGGCGGAAGGCTTCCAGAACCGGTCGGTGCAGGGAGCGCTGTTTATCAGGCTGCTGAACTGGTAAAAGGGAAGAATGCGGAGAGGTTATAAAAACTGAGAATAATCAGGAAGGACAAGACCGTCTGCCGGAAGAAAGGACAGACGGCCTTGCCTTCATGGGGCAGCTGTTTTGGGGCTTGTGAAGACGGGATATCGCGAACGGGAGATCTGGGTATTTCTTGTTTTGACAGATTTCCAATATCTTTTAGGGAAACATAAATTGGTAAATCATAAATTAGTAAATCGTAAATGACTAAATGATACATGAGTAAAATTTATTGGTACCCTGCGAAAGCTCATTCAGGCTTCAACAGAAAATACGGAATAAATGGGGATGAACACATGAATTTTGTGGCAATGGAACCAATAAACAAGGGCTGGTCCGGCGATAAAAAATACTGTGCTACAGACGTAAACGGTACACGGTATCTTCTGCGTGTGTCTGATATTACGCAGTATGATGCAAAACAGTCGGAGTTTTACATGATGAAAAAGGTTGCTTCTTTAGGAGTACCTATGTGCCAGCCCATGGAGTTTGGCATCTGTAAGGAAGGTGTTTATTCGGTTCAAAGCTGGATTGACGGAGAAAATGCAGAGTTGGTTATGTCGGGTTGCTCAGATGCAGAGCAATATATATTCGGCCTTGAGGCGGGACGCATTCTGCGCAGGATCCATTCCATCCCTGCTCCTGCGGATCAGGAAAACTGGGAAATCCGTTTTAACCGCAAAATGAATGATAAAATCAGAAAATACAGTGGGTGTCCTGTCAAGTATGAGAACGGACAGGCATTTATCGACTACATAAACGGGAACCGTCATTTGCTGAAAAACCGGCCGCAAGTATATCAGCATGGTGACTACCATATCGGGAATATGATGATTGACCGGAATGGGCAGCTGCAGATCATTGATTTTGATCGTAATGATTACGGTGATCCATGGGAGGAATTTAACCGTATTGTATGGTGTGCTCAAAAAGCTCCGCTCTTTGCCGCCGGCATGGTGAATGGATATTTTGATAATAATGTTCCTATGGAATTTTGGAGATTGCTAGCCCTTTACATCTCCAGTAATACCCTCTCCTCCGTATATTGGGCGATTCCATTCGGCAAAGGAGAAGTGGAGAATATATTGAACCAGGGAAAGGATATTCTGTTTTGGTATGATAATATGCGGAAATTTGTACCGACATAGTATCAAATACTGAATATTTAAGCGCTGAAATGATCAAATCAAAATCATAAATAATCAGATGATGAGCTTGCATATTATTTTTCAATCTGTTATGATGATGTAAAGGAACAACCGCCCACAAGTGGTTTGACCTGATTTTTGGTAGAAAGACCACCCTATTCACTCGGCCAAAGTTTCAAGGGTGGTTTTTCTGTGTGTTTCTAATGACTGATCATATAAATGAATGTCAGTAGTGCAATCAGAAATAATCCGAACTGCATCAGATCGTTAAAACTGAATTGGTTCTTCATAAGCACCACCCCCATTCTATGTAGAATGAGGTCGTCGCCACCCTGGAACACGGCTGTTCCTTCCGAAAATATAGCATAGTTTTTTGTAAAGCGCAATGTATTATAATAAGTTTTAAAATTTATTATAATACATTGCACTTTTGCTTTCTATAACCTTCCCAGCCGCACAATCCTCGTACACCCCGTCAGCGTGGACGGCCGGTGGGACACCAGGAAAATCATCTTATCCTGAAATCCCTCCTGCAGTGTTTTCAGCAGCTCTTTCTCATGCAGCACATCCAGGCTGCTGGTGGGTTCATCCATCACCAGCACATCCGGGTCGGTGAGCATGGTACGGGCGATGCCCACCCGCTGCCGTTCGCCGCCGGAGAGCCGGGCCCCCATCTGGCCCATTTGGGTGTCGTAGCCGTCGGGCAGCGTGGTGATAAAATCGTGCAGCCCCGCCTTTTTGGCCGCCTGTACGATTTCTTCCCGGGAAGCCTCCGGCTTTCCGATGGCAATGTTGTCCGCGATGGAGCAGTTAAACAGGAACGTATCCTGCTCCAGTACGGCGATGCGCCTGTGCAGTTCCTCCAGCGACAGCTCCTGGATGGGAATGTCGTTGATGAGAATCTGCCCTTTCTGCGGATTCCAGAAGCGGAGCAGCAGCCGGAGAACGGTGGATTTTCCGATGCCGCTTTCCCCCACGATTCCCACCTTTTCATTGCCCTCCACATCCAGATGGAAATCCTTCAGCACCTCTTTCCCGGATCCCGGATAACCAAAGGAGACGTGTTCAAACCGGACAGAGCGGATGGGGCCGCAGGTCTTCGGATGTTCGCACTCCACGATTTCCGGCCGGGTATCCTCGATGAGGAACAGCCGTTCCGCCGCCGCGTACGTTTCCAGCAGGCTGGAGACCACCGTGGTCAGGGACTGGGTGGAGGAGAAGGAAGCCATGGCCACAAAGGACAGCACAATGGTTCCCGCCGGTTCGCTGATGCCGGAAGCCGCCAGATAAGAAGCTGCCGCCAGAATGGCGATCCGTGCCAGATACACGAAGAAGGCGGGGGCCGCCAGCACCGTCTGCTGATGCAGGGTGAGGCCGTGGGCCGCCCGGTTGATGGCCCGGTTCTGCTCCTGCACCATGGCCAGCCGCTTCTGGCCGAAATCGAAAATCTGGATATCCCGGAGACCGTAAATGCTTTCCAGAACCAGGGATTTCATCTTTCCCAGCCGCTCCCGGTAGCGGGTTCCGATGGGGCGCCCCGCTTTCACGGCGATGCAGGGGAACACCACGCTGACCACCAGATAAATGGGAAGCAGCACCGCCGCAAACAGCGGGTCAACGGCAATGGCGATTCCCAGGGTCACGCAGGGAAGAAGAATCACTGTGAACATGGGACCGATGGTGTGAGCAAAGAAAAATTCGATGGTTTCAACGTCCGACACGGCGATGTTCATCAGATCTCCCTTTTCCCGGTTCATCAGGCAGGCGGGGGCCAGACGGCGGATGGAACGAAACAGCTCCACCCGCATATGTGCCAGCAGCCCGTAGGCGCCCACATGGGAAACCACACCCTCCAGATACCGGCAGATCACGATCAGCGCGCCGCTCACAAAAGTAAGAAGGCCATACAGGAGGGGCGATCCCGCCGAAATCCATCCCGCGCAGGATAAAAGCAGCAGAGAGCCGAAGCCCATCAGCCCCATCTGGGAAAGATTGCCGATGATGCTGGCCAGGGTGGAGATCAGCAGCGTGCCCTTTAACGGAGCAGCGATTTTCAAAAGCCTGCCGGTCATGGCAGGGATGGAATATTGAAATTTTCTACGCATGAAGCATGTCCTCCTTTCCCGCGTGACTGGCAAACGGTGAAAAATCAGCGGCGCCGGGGGTATTTCCCAGCTGTTCCAGCTCTTCCTGCTCCGTCACCAGGCGGCCGTAAAGTCCCTGCTGTTTCATCAGCTCCTCATGGCTTCCCTGCTGGACAATCTGTCCGCCGGACAGCACCAGGATCTGATCCGCATTCCGGATGGTGGACAGCCGGTGGGAGATGATGATCAGGGTCCTGGTGTGGGCCAGCTGTTCGATGCAGTGCCAGATCTCCTGTTCACTGCGGATATCCACGCTGGAGGTGGCTTCATCGAAAATGATGTACTCCGCCTGGCACAGCAGCGCCCGGGCGATGCCGATTTTCTGCCGCTGACCGCCGGAGAGGCGGCTGCCGGAATCTCCCACCTGGGTGTCGAGTCCCTCCGGGCAGGAACGGATCCAGTCCCCCAGCATCACCTGATCCAGTGCTTCCAGAAGCTGTTCGTCCGCGGCGTCCGGGGCGGCCATCCGCAGATTGTCCCGGACGGTACCGGCAAAAAGGCTTACGGTCTGAGGAACCATGATGATATGACGGCGCAGTTCTTCCGGGGTCATGGAGATATAGTCTTTTCCTTCCAGAAGAATCCGGCCCGAAGCGGGATCGTAAAAACGCATCAGCATGCCGGCCACGGTGCTTTTTCCACAGCCGGAAAGGCCCGCCAGGGCGGTGACGCTGCTTTTGGGGATGTCAAAGGAGATATCCGTAAGAGCGGCAGCCCGCCCCTCATAGGCATAGGAAATATGCTCCAGGCGGATGCCCCGAAAGGGCTCTTTTTCTGCCGGCAGATCCGGATTCCAGGGACGGCTGGTGTCGATGGAGAGAAGCTGCTCCACTTTTTCCGCCGCGGCCACACCGGCCAGCGCGGAGTGGGTGGCGTTCATCAGCTGCCGGAAGGAGCCGAAAAAGCTGTAGGAGAGCATCAGCGCCATCAGCGCGGCGGAGAAAGAAATACTTCCCGCAGCCAGCTGACAAAAGGCAGTGACAGCAGCCAGCACCACGCAGCCGTAGATCATGCCGTCCGTGAACAGGAAGGAAGTGAAATTCACCCGCATCACATCCATGATTTTGTTGTTGAACCGGTCCGCCTTGTCCTGCAGCACTTCCGTCCGGCGTTCATCCTGATGGAACAGCTTCAGGGTGGTCAGGCCCTGGACGCTTTCCAGGTAATAGCCGGTGAGATCCTCCATGGACTGCCAGTAATCCGTCTTCAGCGATTCAATGTGCTTCCGGAACAGATTGTTGGCGGGAAGCAGGATCAGCGACACTGCCAGCAGCACCAGAGCGGTGGGCAGAGAACTGTCCTTTAACTGGAAGAACAGATAAAAAGGAGCAATCACACAGTAAATCAGTCCCGGAAGATATTTGCTGTAATAAATCTGCATGGATTCCACCCCGTCCACGGAAGAGGTGATGGCGGAAACGGGCCCGATTTTCTCAATATTTCCCACATCCAGCTCCAGCGCTTTGGAGAAAATACCGGTTCGAAGCGACTGACGGGCTTTGGACGTACAGCGGTATTCCGCCTCCCCGGTGAGAAGATCCGCCGCCAGGATGACGGCCGCTGCCATAAGCGCCGAGGCAATGGCTGATCCGGCTTCTGCCAGTGTCATGGCGGGAGAGGTCAGATCTCCCAGAAATCCGGAAACCGTCCGGGCAAAAGATGCAGTGCCCACCAACGTAAGAAGACGGCACAGAACAATGGCTCCCATCCATCCCCACAAACCCCGCGCCATGCGGATCAGAGTTTTGTTCATTAAAAGCATATGTTATCTCCCTTCGCTTGTTTTTGATATTAGTTGAAACTAACCGATGTTCCGTGCAAAGGGCTGAAATCAGCCCTTTACACTAACGATATCTTTCCGTTCTGCCAGTTCGCTGATCAGATCCGGTTTGTTGCATGAGGGCGGAAGAAGCAGCTCCAATTCAATTTTAGTCTGCTCCCGGTTCGCCTTGCTGACCTTCAGCCCGGTGATATGTATTCCCTTCTCCAGAAAATACTGCTCCAACTGCTGGACACTGACGCGTTTGCTGTCTCCGATGATTTTCAGGTTGGCATAATAGGATTCGCGTCCCAGAAACCCGATTTTATGGAGAAGCACCTGCAGAAGCACCAGAATCATGCCTCCGGATACAGCGATAAAATACTGGCCGGCGCCCATGGCCATGCCCACACCTGCGGTAGCCCAGATTCCCGCCGCAGTGGTGAGACCGCTGACGGAGTTGTTGTGCCGCACAAAAATAATGCCCGCCCCCAGAAAGCCCACGCCGCTGACAATCTGCGCCGCGATCCGTGAGGCGTCGTAGTCAGCCACATCGTAGAATCCATATTTGGATACCACCATCATCAGCGCCGCCCCGAAGGCTACCACCGCATGGGTGCGGACGCCTGCCATCTTGTTACGGTTTTTTCGTTCAAAGCCGATGGCACAGCCCAAAATACCTGCCAGAAGAATCCTCAGCACCAGCTCACACTGTGGCAGGATTTGCTGTGCAAGTGAGGTAAGAAAGTTCATAACTGTCTTCCTGCCTTTCTGAAAAAAATGGACGATTACCTATATCATAGCAGATTCCCCTTTGATTACAAGGGAAAATATACAACTTTACATCTCTCTGTACCGGGTGGGCGTGCAGCGCATACGTTCCCGGAATACTTTGGCATAATAGGCGGAGGTGGAAAACCCCACCCGCCCGGCGATTTCCGTCACCGGCAGATCTGTCTCCCGCAGAAGGGGCAGGCTTTTTTCAATCCGGAAGGAAATCAGATAGTCGAACAGGGATTCCTTCATATGCTTTTTGAAAAACCTGCAACATTCGCTCTGACAGATGCTGGCCTGAGCCGCGATATCCTCCAGGGTGATTTTTTCGCTGTAATGCTGCTGGATATATTCCAGAATTTTCCGCAGGCGGTCCATGTGGCGCAGCGTGGAGGCGGGACTCTGAACATTCTGAAAATCACCGTGTTCCCAGAGCACATTCCAGATGGACAGCAGGTCGATTTGCAGAAGGAGCTCATAATTTTGAGGGGGTTTTCGCGACAGCAGGAAAATGTTTTTCAGCTGTGTGAGAATTTCCAGCTGCCAGGGGGAGGAAGGAGAAAGCCGCAGCCCCGGTATGGCCGGATTTTCCGTGATTTTCTCCACATATTTGGTCTGTAGCACGCTGCCCTCATAGCCGCATAGAAAACGGGGATGAAAGGTTACTGAAATATAACTGCAGTCATCGCCTCTCGCATCCGGAAAGCCGGTATGCATGGTGTTGGAATTGCAGAAAAGACCGTCGCCGGCGCTCAGATGATAAACCGTCTCATTGAGCTGGTAGCACATTTCCCCTGACAGCACCAGCGTCAGTTCCACTTCCCGGTGCCAGTGCCAGAGAAAGCTGTTTTTTTCGTACCGGGAAAGCTGCTCCAGGCTGACATTGACGGGAAATCCGTACGTTCCGTGGGCTTTTACCTCTTTTTTGTTGGGATCTAGCTGTAACTGCATGGAATACCTCAAAATATTGATAATAGATGCAAAAATAATTGTTGTAACTGTCTTATGATCTCATTATAATCATAAAAAAAGAAAAGTCAACGAGAGGAGAAGGGATATGAAAGCAACGGAGGTTAAGGAACTGGTAAAGCATGTGAAAAATGAAAAAATGGTACAGCTTTTCACCCAGATGTATGGAGAGAGCCGGGTGGAGGAAAACGCGAAGCGGTATGAGATGGTGGCGGAAGGTTTCGTAAAGGAGTTCGGCGATAAAGAGTTTGAATTTTTCTCTGCTCCCGGAAGAACGGAGATCGGTGGAAACCATACGGATCACAACCATGGAAAGATTCTGGCCGGCAGCGTACATCTGGACTGCGTGGCAGCCGCAGCGCCCAACGGCACCAATACGGTGAAGCTGATCAGTGAGACGTATCATCAGTACCTGACGGTGGATCTGGATCACCTGGAGCCCATGGAGAAAACCACAGGGACAGAGCCGCTGCTGAGAGGCATTTTCGCGGGCCTGAAAAACCGCGGCATGAAGGTGGAAGGCTTTGACGCTTATGTGACCAGCAACGTGATCGGCGGCGCGGGCGTCAGCTCCTCCGCATCCTTTGAGATGCTGGTGTGCGTGATGGTGGATTATCTGTTCAACGGCGGAAAGCGGGACATGGTTACCTATGCCAAAGCGGGACAGTATGCGGAGAACAAATACTGGATGAAAGGCTCCGGCCTGCTGGATCAGCTGGCCTGTGCCGTGGGAGGCATCATCACCATTGATTTCGCGGACATTGAAAATCCCAGCATCCGGGAGGTAAACTGCAATTTCGATGAGCTGGGCTACGATCTGGTGATCGTAAATACCGGAAAAGGCCATGCGGATCTGTCGGCGGAATATTCCGCGGTTCCCAATGAGATGAAGGCGGTTGCCCGGTATTTCGGAAAAGAAGTGCTGCAGCAGGTGGATGAGGACGCTGTCATTGAAAATGTTCAGGCCATCCGCAAGGCGGCCGGTGACCGGGCGGTGCTGAGAGCGTTCCATTTCTTTGAGGAGAACAAACGGGTGGACGCACAGATGAAGGCGCTGGAAGAGAAGGATTTCGACACCTTCTTCCGGAAAGTTACTGAGTCCGGAGATTCCTCCTGGAAATGGCTGCAGAACTGCTACTGCAACGAGACACCCGATGAACAGTCCATCACGGTGGCGCTGGCCCTCACCAAACTGTACCTGGATAAAATTGGCTGCGGCGTCTGCCGTGTACACGGCGGCGGATTTGCCGGTGTCATCGCCGCATTCCTTCCGAAAGACAAAACGGCAGGATACGCCGAATACATCAACAAGGCGCTGGGAGATGGCTCCGCTTATGTGATGCACATCCGCCCGCAGGGCGCTATCCGGGTAGAACTGTAATACCGGAAATATATCGGAAAGAACGCTTCGTGAACTTTCCGGTGCTTTAAAAACTTTTATAAAAAACCCGGGCTGTACAGAAGGGCTGCCGGCATCAGGCCGCGGAAATCGCGGCCTGTGTGCATGCGGCTGCGGCAAGGAAGGCAAAAGGCCAAGCTGCCGCGTTTCTGTATGACCCGGGTAAAATTTTTCTTGCTGATGGATGGGAAGTCTGCTATACTGTCCTTACATTTCAAATCATTTGTCCGGTGTTCTCCGGACAGTTACCCTGTGATAGTTAAAAATGCTGAAAATGGGAGATGCCGGGCGTTGTGTGGCTGGGGTATTTTTGGTATACTTTTCTGGAAGGATACACTGCTTTTGCATACCGGGAGCTCCTAAGCGAAGGGTCGGAGGTTCAAATCCTCTTGTCGACGGTGGGCATCGGAA
>CAMMBV010000030.1 GCA_946494335.1 uncultured Ruminococcus sp.
GATTAGCTTCTGTATGAAACGCCAGAAATAAAATGCTTTTTTGCATTATATCATATTTGATTGACAGATGCTACTACAATGCATGTGTTTCTATGGAAAGAGAAATATAATCACTCCAATGCCTGAAAAGAAAAAATATCAGCAAGCTTTTCCAGGGCATCTTTACTTAATTCAGGAGCAGGAACAGGTTGCCCTTCCATTTTTTCTTCTAACTTCCGGAGATTTTCATCACTGTAATACGCCATAACGTTAACTATAATCCAGAAATCATCTGTCTCATACATAATAATTCCATTCTCTTTTTTATAAGACAGGAGGACTTCGTCTCCATATGCATTTGTATACACCCATTCCTCATACTCAGACACGTCACCCACAGACAGGCCTACCGTATCCAGAACCCCTTTAGCCGTGCACTTAAACTGGAATCCCACTAAATTATCTTCACAATAAGTCTGATGGCTATACAGGAAACTTCCGTCCGGATATCCATATATAGTAGGACTGGCAAAATCAACACATACAGCACGGTCTTTTGCTTCCGGAATAAAGGAATCGATTTGCATTTTCCCCAACAGTTCCTCATACGTTTCATAAAAAATTCTATCTTCATGCAGTCGAAGTCCCCATTTATCAGCAATAGAATATAATTTCTCCTCCATTTCATCCGTAACTACTCCATAAATAGTGTCTAATGCCCCGTACTTCTCCAAAGATGCGGCAGAATCTATCTTATACATCTCGTCATTTTCCCACACTTCCTGTACATAGTCTTCCCACTCCGCAGCCGCCTGATGTTCCGGAGAAGTCTGATAGCTCCCGGAATATGTGACATCAGAAACTATTCCATATCTTTTTATTCTGCTGCTTCGGTCAGCTATTCCCCCTTCCAACGCCGCATATATAATTGTTGACGCAAGAAAGACCATACAGAATGCAAGTACTATATATCTGCGCATTCTCCGGCTGCTTTTCGTTCCTCCAGCTTTCACCATATTTGTTTCCCGGATAGTTTGATAAGCATCACTGATATGCTCTTCCACAGTGGCAGAAAGAGGAAACGTTTTTTTTAACTTTGCTTTATAAAAAATCAAATGCATCATCATTCATTAACCTCCTCATGATCAGGTAAAACATTGGATACTCGATACGCTTTTTTTAAAAGAACCTTTCCGCGCCGCAGTCTTGTACTGACTGTATTTTCATTTATTTCCAGAATCTCAGAAATTTCCCGAATACGAAAACCATAGACACAATTCAGAACAATAATAGCTCTATATTTGTCATCCAGGCGATTGATGACATCCCAAAATTCTATTAAATGTTCATCATAAATTTCCGACTGATTGTCTGTAAAGTCCGTTTCCACGCATACTCTCCTTTGATTACTTCGCAGAATATCCCTGCAATGGTTGATAAGAATTTTTATCATCCAGGTTTTAAAAAAAGCTGGATTTCTCAGAGTATGTAAATTCTTATAACAAGACAGTATCGTCTCCTGTAAAGCGTCCCCAATATCTTCCTCCGAGTTAAGATAACACCTGGCGATTTTATACATTTGAAGCTTATTTTTTTCAATAATGGCAACAAATGCATCCTTGTCTCCTCTAAGAGCTTTGTTTACTAATTTTTTCATTTCATTTTCTCCAGATAACATTATTTCAGAAACACGGATCCGTTTAATCTTACATATATTAGACGATATACTATCGGATTTTCGTTCAGAAACAAACTATCTTTTATCGATTTTTACGCAAAAATACAGCTGATTGCTTCTTTTGGTAACCAATCAGCTGTATCTGTCAGTGTCTGTTATTTTCTGATTTTATTTCTCTTCCTCTTCCATCAGCCTTTTTACCGTCTTCTCCTCTTCTTCCAGCATATCCGCTATCTCCGACAGTGTCAGACCTTTTTCCAGTTTTTTTCTGATTTGTTTTCTCAAAATCTCCTCACGTCCAAAAAGGCGGCCTTTTTCCAATCCTTCCTCCAGACCCAGGCGGTGCCCATCTTCCCAGCTCTCCTCTTTCTCCTGCCTCATATGCTTTTCTGCATCGTATTCGTATATGCTCACATGTATCACCTCCGCCGTTTTTCATTTGACCGATTAACCATAAGATAAAACCTCCTTTTGCATGGGCGCAGGAGATTTCACCTTTGAAAACTGTCTGTCTTCTCCTGGAAATCTCTCTGCTTTTTAAATGGGAACTAAATAAGCATTGAGATTTCCAGACATGGCCGGGATTTTTCTTATTATATATAAAACATCCCGGAAGACTTGATATTTACAGATATGATTTCATAGATTAGCTTCTGTATGAAACGCCAGAAACAAAATGCTTTTTTGCATTATATCATAATTATTTGATAAATGCTACCGCAATATATTTTTCGTTCCGCAGAAAAACCGCCCTTCAATTTTTTGATTTTCTCGAAGGGCGGCCTTTTTTCTCACTGTATTCTCTTTTATTCTGCTGCCTGTCTCTGGCACTGGCGGATTATGTACTGTGCTGTTTCTACATCTTCCTCATTGACATACACATAATACATAATTTCCAGATCAATTTTCTCGCCGATCTGCCCCAGAAGGGTGCCGGATCTGCGGTTTTGGGTCCCCATATTCACTGTTTTGGTTTCATAGGGAATTTTCTTTTGCTTCAGAGCGCTTATGACAAATCCAAACAGTTCCACATCACTGGTCAAAAAAACTTCTTTCTTCCTATTAAAGAACATATCCAACCTCCCAGTATCCTGCTGTCGTCTGCTTCCTTTGTCACAATTATAGCATTTATCCTGCTTGGGCGCATCTTCTTTTTATTTTTATATCGAGTTATGTTCTTCTTTCCAGCGAAGAATATTCTCCAGCTTTTCTTTCACTTCCCGCTCCGTTCCCTCTTCCGTGGGCTCATAATACCTTCTGCCTTTCAGCCCATCTGGCAGACACTGCATGGCGCTTATCTTTTCTTTGGTATCATGGGCGTAAATATATCCTTTACCATAATCCAGTTCCTTCATAAGTCCGGTGGGCGCATTTCGGATCTGCAGCGGAACCGGCTGCGCCGGCATATTCCGGATATCCTCCTTGCAGCTTTCACAAGCTCGGTACAGTGCGTTGGATTTTGGCGCCATGGACAGATAAACCACCGCGTGGGTCAGATGCACATCGCACTCGGGCATCCCCAGAAAATGACAGGCCTGATAAGTATCCACCGCAACCTGCAGCGCATGGGAATCCGCCATGCCCACATCCTCGCTGGCAAAGCGTACCAGCCTGCGGGCAATATAAAGCGGGTCTTCTCCCCCGTCCAGCATCCGGCACATCCAGTAAACAGCCGCGTCCGGATCACTGTTTCGCATGGATTTGTGAAGAGCGGAAATCAGATTATAGTGTTCCTCCCCGTTTTTGTCGTACAGAAGGGATCTTCGGTTCATACACTGAGACAAAATTTCTTCATCCACGCAGATACTTCCCTGACTGTCCATACGTCCGTTCAGCACAGCCATCTCCAGGGTATTCAGCGCGGTCCTTGCATCTCCGTTGGCAAAACGGGCGATAGAGCGCAGCCAGGAATCTTCCATCGCAATTTTCAGATTGCCAAAGCCTTTGGGACTTCTCATGGCATGCTTGAGGAGTTCATACAGATCCTCTTCTTCCAGCGGCTTCAGGATAAACACCTTACACCTGGACAAAAGCGCAGAGTTGATTTCAAAGGATGGATTTTCCGTGGTGGCCCCCACCAGTATGATACTTCCCTTTTCCACATAAGGGAGAAAGGCATCCTGCTGCGCCTTATTAAAACGATGAATCTCATCTGCAAAAAGGAGCGTGCGAATCCCCATCCTGCGGTTTCCCTCCGCCTGACTCATCACCTCTTTTATCTCTTTGATGCCGCTGGTCACAGCGGAAAATTCCACAAAATCCGCCCGGGTCTGCCGGGCGATGATTCGGGCCAGGGTGGTTTTTCCCACACCGGGAGGTCCCCAGAAAATCATGGAGGAAATCTGATCCTTCTCAATCAGCGTTCTTAAAATTTTCCCCTGGCCGATCAGATGCTTCTGCCCCACGTATTCTTCCAGCGTCTCGGGTCTTAATCGGCTGGCCAGCGGCGCTGCTGTTTCCCGATTATCAAACAGACTCATCTGCTCCATCATAACCGATCGCCTCCACCATGCTTTTTACATACGCTTTTACCTGGGAAACACAGTCTTCTTTGTATTTTTCACACAGCTTCACGATGGCTGATCCCACGATCACGCCGTCCGCGCTGGCTGCCATCTCTTTCGCCTGTTCCGGCGTAGAAATACCAAAGCCCACCGCACAGGGAATATCTTTTTCTTCCTTTACCAGCCGTATCATACTGTCCACATCGGTGGTAATGGAGGATCGTACCCCGGTAACGCCCAGAGAGGAAACACAGTATACAAAGCCCTGTGCCTCTTTCGCAATCATCCGGATCCGTTCATGGGAAGTGGGCGCAATCAGTGAAATAAAATCAAGACCATAGCTGCTGCATACCTGCGCAAACTCTTCTTTCTCTTCAAATGGCACATCCGGCAGAATCAGGCCGTCCATGCCAAGTCCGGCTGCCCTTTTGATAAAACGTTCTGTCCCGTAAGAAAATACCACGTTGGCATAGGTCATAAACACCATAGGTATGGAAGTATTTTTTCGGATTCTCTCCACCATGTCAAAAATCAGGTCTGTGGTGACGCCGCCGGACAGCGCCCGGACATTGGCAGCCTGGATGACCGGTCCTTCCGCCGTGGGATCCGAAAAAGGAATGCCAAGCTCGATAAGTCCCGCCCCGGCTTCTTCCATGGCATATACCAGTTTCTCCGTCACTTCCAGGGACGGATCCCCGCATGTGATGAAGGGAATAAATGCTTTCCCTTTTTTAAATACCTCTGCGATCTGACTACTCATAGATATCCTCCCCTCTGTAACGGGCGATGGCCGCACAGTCTTTATCTCCCCGTCCGGAAATGGTAATAACCACGATCTGATCTTTCTTCATCGTGGGCACCAGCTTTCTTGCATAGGCGACTGCATGGGCGCTCTCAATGGCAGGAATGATCCCTTCTGTTCTGGAAAGATACTCGAAGGCCTCCACCGCTTCTGTATCCGTCACCGGCACATACTGAGCTCTTCCTGTATCATACAGATGAGCGTGCTCCGGTCCGATTCCCGGATAATCAAGGCCGGCGGAAATGGAATATACCGGCGCGATCTGACCGTATTCATCCTGGCAGAAATAGGATTTCATGCCGTGGA
This sequence comes from uncultured Ruminococcus sp., assembly GCA_946494335.1. GTDB lineage: Bacteria > Bacillota > Clostridia > Lachnospirales > Lachnospiraceae > Ruminococcus_G. The sequence goes on from CAMMBV010000030.1 coordinate 5,270, forward strand.
AAATCCCCAGCTTCCCGGTGGATATGGTAGCTGCCGTCTCCGCCGTATTTACCCCGCGGCCGGCCGCCTCGCAGCCGATGAGCTGCACGTTTTTCTCCTCAATAAAATGATAGAAGGTACCGATTGCATTGGAGCCGCCTCCTACGCATGCCATTACCACATCCGGAAGTTTTCCTTCTTTTTCCAGCATCTGCGCTTTGATTTCCCGGGAAATCACGGCCTGAAAATCCCGTACAATGGTGGGGAAAGGATGGGGACCCATGACGGAGCCCAGCACATAGTGCGTGTCCTCAATCCGGCTGGTCCACTCCCGCATGGTCTCCGATACTGCATCCTTTAAGGTGGCGGTTCCGGAGGTCACAGGATTCACCTTTGCTCCCAGCAGACGCATCCGGTATACGTTCAGCGCCTGACGTCTGGTATCCTCTTCTCCCATAAATATTTCACATTCCATTCCCATCAGGGCGGCGGCTGTAGCAGTGGCCACGCCGTGCTGACCGGCTCCTGTCTCCGCAATCACCCGGGTCTTTCCCATTTTTTTCGCCAGCAGCACCTGCCCCAGCACGTTGTTGATTTTGTGAGAGCCGGTATGATTTAAATCCTCCCGTTTCAGATATACCTTCGCTCCTCCCAGATCTTTTGTCATGTGCTCTGCATAGTACAGCCGTGAGGGCCGTCCCGCATATTCATTCAGAAGTTCCGTCAGCTCACGGTTAAACTGCGGATCATTTTTATAGTGATTGTAGGCTTCTTCCAGCTCCAGAACCGCATTCATCAGCGTTTCCGGAATATACTGGCCGCCGTGTATTCCAAATCTTCCTTTTGACATTTGTCTTTTTCTCCTTTATCCCATTTGACCGTCCAGCGCTTTCAGCGCCGCCTTCTTATCCGGACTTTTCATCAGCGTTTCTCCGATCAGAACCGCATCCACCTCATTTTCATACAGTCTTTTGATATCTTCAAAGCTGCGGATGCCGCTTTCCGACACAAAGACCACGTCTTTTGGGGCCATACGCCTTAAGCGGATGCTGTTGTTCACATCTACCTGGAAGGTTTTCAGATCCCGGTTATTGACGCCGATGATGTTTGCTCCTGCCTTCAGGGCCCGCTCCATTTCTCTCTCATCGTGGGTTTCCACCAGCGCATCCAAAGACAGCTCTTTCGCCAGCTGATAAAAGTCTTTCAGCTGGTGATCGTCCAGCAACGAACAGATCAGCAGGACCGCTGATGCTCCCAGCACATTGGCCTGATAGATCATGTATTCATCCACCGTAAAATCTTTTCGCAGCACAGGAATCGTCACAGATGCGGCAATCTCTTCCAGATACCGGTCCGCCCCCTGAAAATAAAAGGGCTCCGTCAGACAGGAGATGGCGCTGGCGCCGGCTTCTTCGTACTCCCTGGCAATGGAAAGATAAGGAAAATCAGGAGCAATGAGTCCCTTGGAGGGCGACGCTTTTTTCACTTCGCAGATGTAGGACATCCTCTCTTTTTTTAACGCCTTTAAAAATCTTTCCTTTTCCTGTTCTTTTACTTTCGTCTTCAGCAGGCTTAAGGGAACCTGCCGCTTTTCTTCCCGAATCCGTTCTTTTGTCTTTTTTTCTATTTCTTCCAGTATGTTCATGCGTTGCTCTCCCGGATAAATTCCTCCAGCTTGGCGGCTGCTGCGCCGCTGTCGATCAGCTCTTCGGCCATCCTTACGCCTTCTTCTATTGTACCTGTTTTTCCCGTAATGTAAAGAGATGCGCCTGCATTCAAGCAGACTGCCTGCCGTTTTGCTCCCCGCTCTGTTCCGTTCAAGATGGCTTTGGTGATTTTCGCATTTTCTTCAGGAGTTCCCCCCTGCAGCTCTTCCTTTTCACATCGTGTGTATCCGAACTGCTCTGGGGTGAGTACATAAGACTGGAACCATCCGTCCCGAATTTCGCATACGGACGTGGGGGCGCTCATGGAAATCTCGTCCAGGCTGTCCTGGCCGTACACCACCATGCCTCTTGTCACTCCCAGTTTCATCATAACCTGTGCCAGCGGCTCTACCAGAGCTTCATCAAAAACACCCATCAGCTCCATATTGGCGCCTGCCGGATTGCTCAACGGTCCCAGAATGTTGAATACAGTCCGGATGCCCAGCTCCCGGCGCACCGGCGCCACATATTTCATAGCGATGTGGTAATTCTGAGCAAACAGGAAGCAGAGATTAATTTCTTTCAGAAGCTGTGCGCTGCGCTCCGGAGAAATAGTGATTTTCACCCCCAGCGCTTCCAGCACATCCGCCGCGCCGGACTTGGAGGACGCCGCCCGGTTTCCGTGTTTTGCCACGGGAACGCCTCCGGCGGCGATGACCAGGGAAGCTGTGGTGGAGATGTTAAAGGAGTTGGATCCGTCTCCGCCCGTCCCTACGATCTCCAGCACATCCATATCATGGAGCAGTTTGATACAATGGGCCCTCATGCCGGCCGCAGACGCGGTTATCTCCTCAATGGTCTCTCCTTTCAGGGATAATGCGGTCAGATAGGCGGACATCTGTACCGGCGTGGCCTCGCCGCCCATGATTTCGTTCATGACCGCTTCCGCTTCCTGATAAGACAGATTTTCTTTTTTGCTTAATTTAACGATGGCTTCTTTAATCATTTCTCACTACCTCCATAAAATTCTCTATCATTTTTCTTCCGTCCGGCGTCATTACCGATTCCGGATGGAACTGGACGCCAAATACAGGATATTCTTTATGTTCCACCGCCATGATCTCTTCGTCCTCTGACTTTGCCGTCACCCTCAGACAGGAGGGCAGCTTTTGTTCCAGTGCGGCCAGAGAGTGGTACCGGGCCGCCGGGAATTCCCGGCCAAGTCCCTGAAACAGAAGGTTTTTGTCAGTCTGATATATGGTTTTTTTCTTTCCGTGCATCAGCTCTTTCGCATAGGAAACTTTCCCTCCAAAGGCTTCGCAGATGGCCTGATGCCCCAGGCACACGCCCAGTATGGGGATTTTCCCGGCAAAATGGTGAATGGCCGGGATACAGATGCCTGCATTTTCCGGCCGGCCAGGACCCGGCGAAAGCACAAGAGCTTCCGGCTTTATGCTCTCTATTTCTTCCAGCGACAGTTCATCGTTTCGAATCACACGGATATCCGGTGTAACCGCCCCCAAAAGCTGATACAGATTATAAGAAAAGCTGTCGTAATTATCAATTAACAATATCATAAGTCCAGTCCCTCCTCTGTCCGGCGGATGGCCTCCAGCACGGCTCCCGCTTTATTGCAGCATTCTTCAAATTCCTTTTCCGGTACGCTGTCCGCTACAATGCCCGCCCCGGAGCGGATGCAGATCATGCCGTTCTTTTTGTAGACCAGGCGGATGGCAATGCAGACGTCCAGGTTTCCGGTAAAGTCCAGATAGCCAATAGCGCCGCCGTAGATTCCCCGCTTGCTGCCCTCCAGCTCTTCTATGATCTGACAGGCTCTGAATTTGGGCGCTCCCGACAAAGTTCCCGCCGGAAGAATGGCGTCCACTGCGTCCACCGCGTCTTTGTCCGGACGTATCTGTCCGGTTACAGTGGAACCCAGATGCATCACATGGGAAAAACGTTCCACCCCAAGATACTGTTCCACCTTTACGGTTCCGATGCTGCTGATTTTTCCAATATCATTTCTTCCCAGATCCACCAGCATGTTGTGCTCCGCCAGCTCTTTTTCGTCTTTTAAAAGACTTTCTTCCAGTTCTTTGTCTTCCTCCATCGTTTTGCCTCTGGGGCGGGTACCGGCCAGAGGGAATGTGCTCAGTTTTCCTGCTTCCAGTTTCACCAGCGTCTCCGGAGAAGCGCCTGCTATTTCTATATCATCGCTGGAAAAATAGAACATGTAGGGCGAAGGGTTTAAGGTGCGCAGGACACGGTAGGTATCAAACAGGCTCCCTTTGGCCTTTGCGCGCATGGGATTGGACAGAACCACCTGAAAAATATCTCCCTCCCGGATATATTCCCTGGCTCTTTCTACCATATGACAGTATTTCTCTTTTGGAAACTGGGGCAGGATCTCGGACTGCAGCTTCAGCGAAGGAAACTTTTCTTTCTTTCCGTTTTTCAGAAGATCCGCCATCTCTTCCAGCTTTTTTACAGCTTCCCGGTATGATTCTTCCGGGTTCTGTGTCATCACCCCGGCAATCAGGAATATTTTCTGCCGGTAGTGATCAAAAGCGATCACCTGGTCAAACAGCATCAGATCCATATCCCGGAAATCCTGATCTGCTTCTTTTGTAAGCTTAAGTTTGGGCTCACTGTATTTAATGTAGTCGTAGGAAAAATATCCCACCAGGCCACCAGTGAATGGCGGCATATTTTCCAGCACCGGCGTTTTATAATCCCGCAGGATTTTGCGAAGTGTTTCGCCGGGATGTTTCACCTGATGAGTGACGGTATTTTCATCGTCTCCCCGGTCTGTGGACCGAATCTGCATCTGTCCGTCGGTGCAGGTGATTTCCATGGCGGGATGATACCCCAGGAAGGAATAACGTCCCCAAACTTCCGTCTGGCCGGCGCTCTCCAGCAGATAGCAGTGCCGGCTGGCTCCTCTTAAAATCCGCATCACCTCTACGGGAGTGAAGGAATCTGCATACAGCTCCCGACAGAGGGGAATTCTTCGGTACTCTCCTGTGGATGCCAGTTGTCTGATTGTGTCGAATGATGGATAATACATGGATACACCTCCTGGATTTTATAGTGGGTCCGCCTTCTCGGCTCTTTTCGCCGTGCACCTCGCTCCGCTCGGTCGCGGGCTTTCGCCCTATACTCCCTAAAAAGCTTCTGCTTCACCGTGCAAGCACGGGAATCAGCGCTTTTTGGGAGTGCACGGCTCAATGCTTACGCGCAAAAAAGCTCGTCTTTGGCAGACATGGAATGTCTGTCAAGGACGAGCGTATACTCTTCACCCGCGGTGCCACCTTGTTTCACGGAATGACCCGTGCACTTTGCGAAATACCAACATATTTCCGGCAACTGACGTATGCCTCACGTCGCAGAATACTCGGCCGAAGCCTTTGACTGCGCCCTCCGCGGTCCATTTGGTAATTTGCATCTCGATCCGGCTCTCACCCTCCCGGACTCTCTGTGCGCGCATCATTACTTTGATCTCCGCTTCAACGGTTTATCAGATTAAATTTGCTATTAAATTATCACACAACGGAAAAACTGTCAACCCCGTTTTTATTATTTTTCCTTTTTCTCTCCATACTGCTTTCTTATGCTGTTTACCACACCGGACAGAGCCCACAACGCCAGGGCATTGGGAATAACCATCAGTCCGTTGAAGAAGTCGGAAAGCGACCAGACCAGCTGCACTTTCAAAGTTGAACCAACGATGATGCAGACCGCTACAATCACGGAATATACCTTCACCGCTTTTTCACCCAGCAGATACTTCACATTGACTGCTCCGAAGAAATGCCAGCCGATGATGGTGGACAGTGCAAAGAACAACAGACATACGGCCACAAATATATCTCCAAATCCTCCGAATCCTGCGGCAAATGCCGTCTGTGTCAGGGCGATTCCGTCCTTTCCGCTGTCCAGAACGCCTGTCGTCAGGATGGAAAATACCGTAAGATTCAGTACGATAAATGTGTCAATAAATACGCTGACCATGGCTGAAAGACCCTGCTCATGGGGATTTTTGGCCGCCGCCCGGGCATGGGCATGGGGAGTGGAACCCATACCGGCTTCATTGGAAAACAGACCGCGGGCAACTCCGTACCGGATTGCCTCCCGGATTGTAATACCGGCGGCGCCTCCCAGGATCGCCTTAGGTGAAAATGCTCCCACAACGATCATCTTAACAGCAGCCGGAACTGCCGTAATATTTATCGCAATCAGAATCAAACTTCCCACAAAATAAACTCCTGCCATCAGGGGCACCAGTTTTTCCACCACGCTGGCGAGACGTTTGGTTCCACCTAAAAATACAAAAAGAGAAAAGACTGCAATAATCACGCCGATGATCACCGGAGAAATCTGTACATTTCTTGCGCTCAGAACGCCGGAGAACGCTTCGCTGATGGAATTGGACTGTACCATATTTCCCATAAATCCCAGCGCCACAGTAATCAAAACAGCGAAACAGCCAGCCAGCACTTTTCCAAATTTTCCTTTAAAGGCCTGTCTGATATAGTAAATGGGACCGCCCGTCACTTCGCCGTTTTCCGTAATTTTGTACTGCTGAGCCAGTACCGCTTCCGCATAATTGGTAGCCATTCCGAAAAAGGCAGACAGCCACATCCAGAAAATAGCGCCAGGGCCGCCTCCGATTAAAGCCGTGGCCGCACCTGTAAGATTTCCCGTTCCTACCTGAGCTGCAATGGCAGTGGCAACGGCCTGAAAAGGCGTCATCTCTCCGTTGTCCCTTTTCTTTCCTTTTAAACTGAAGCTTCCAAATACAATCTTCAGTCCTTCTTTAAACTTTCTCACCTGGATAAATTTCAATTTCAGGGTATAAAAAATACCGGTCCCGCACAACATCACAATCAATAGAGTGTTCCATAGTATATCGTTGGCAGAATCGATCCAGTTTAATAGTGCTTCCATGTTTTACCTCCCTCTGATTTTTCTCGAGAGAGATGAACAATACCCTGTCCTTTTGCCTGAGAGATCAGCAGTTTTTACTGCCTTACACCTTCGGCGTTCCTGTTCCTTCCCCGTTTCCCGGGTTTTACAGAAAGCTCTCCAGAGAATTTATTTTTCACAGTGGATTTACTATAGCATAAACTTTCCTTCGTTACAAGAGAAACATTACATTAAAATACATAATTCTGCAATCTTCTGTTATGACAAATTTTAAGGTTGAAGATGAAATAGCCATATATTATGATGGAAATATAATAAAAGATATTAATAAAAGACAATCCTTATTTTCTCCAGGAGGTACTTTAGAATGACACAGCATCTTCAGCCCGAACAACTGATGATAGAACAGCAGATCACAGATTTTGTAACCGCTTATCAGAAGCTCCATCACACGGAAACACACTGGCGCAGTCCTGTCATTGGAGTGGCGGATGCCCGCGACCCATTGTACAGGGAACTGAAAGAAAAAATCTGCCCCGGCCACGCTCTTCCCTCAGAGATTGTCCCCGGTGCAAAATCCGTAATTGTATTTTTCATTCCTTTCTCCGAAGAGATTATCAACAGCAATATTTCCGGCGAGGAAAGCTCTCGGGAGTGGGACTATGCATGTATTGAAACCAATCAGCTGATCCGGGATCTATGTCATGAGCTGTACCGGACCATAACAGATATGGGCTGGCATGCCTCCAATCTGCCGCCCACCTATCAGTACGATGAGAAAAGACTGGTCAGCAAATGGTCCCATAAAAGCTCCGCCTATATCGCAGGCATCGGAAAATTCGGAATCCATCAGCTTCTGATTACCAGCCAGGGCTGCTGCGGTCGGATCGGAAGCGTCATAACCGATATGGAACTTTCCCCCACCCTTCGAAAGGAAGAGGAATACTGCCTTTATAAACGCAAAGGAATCTGTAAAAAATGTATGGACAGATGCGTCAATCAGGCTTTCTCCTTACAGGGTCACGAAATCGTGTACGATCGTTTCCGGTGCAATGAACAGATTTATGATAAAATCGTCCCCAAGTACCCCATTGGCGACGGCGATGCCTGCGGCAAATGCATGTGCGGCGTCCCCTGTTCTTTTACAAATCCGAAGATTTAACACAGTTTCCGGAGAAAAGTTCAATTTTATATTGAACTTTTCTTTTTGTCATGGTATACTTTACCCATCGCTTTGAACTTTTGCATATTTTATTTTGAACTTATTTGAGAGGTGAGACAAAAATGCCAGAAGCTACTTTTGCAGACAGACTAAAGATGTCCATGGAAAAACAGGGCTTAAAACAGGTGGATCTTGTCAATGCCGCCGCTGCACAAAACGTTAAACTGGGCAAAAGCCACGTAAGCCAGTATGTAAGCGGAAAGACGGTTCCCCGCCCGGAGATCCTGCACTTTCTGGCAAAGACGCTGCAGGTGGAAGAAGAATGGCTCAGAGGAAATATAAAAACGAGTGAAGTTTCAGGAGGAAAAAAAATGCGTGAATTTAAAAAATCATCAAAGTTGGATGACGTTTTATATGATGTAAGAGGACCTGTTGTAGATGAAGCGACGAAGATGGAGGAGGATGGTACGCAGATCTTAAAGCTGAATATCGGCAATCCGGCTCCCTTTGGCTTTCATACTCCCGATGAAGTGATCTACGATATGCGCAGACAGCTGACCCAGTGCGAAGGGTATTCTCCCGCAAACGGTCTTTTCTCCGCCAGAAAAGCAATCATGCAGTACGCTCAGCTGAAGAAAATCCCCAATGTCACCATGGACGACATCTATACAGGAAACGGCGTCAGCGAGCTGATCAATCTGTGTATGTCCGCCCTGCTTGACAATGGAGATGAGATTCTGATACCCTCTCCGGACTATCCGCTGTGGACCGCCTGCGCCAATCTGGCCGGCGGCAAAGCCGTCCACTATATCTGCGACGAACAGTCCGAATGGTATCCCGACATCGACGATATCAAAAAGAAAATAACAGACAGGACAAAGGCCATCGTCATCATCAATCCCAACAACCCTACCGGTTCTTTGTATCCAAAGGAAATCCTTCAGCAGATTGTGGATGTTGCAAGAGAGCATCAGCTGATCATTTTTTCCGATGAAATTTACGACCGGCTGGTTATGGACGGCCATGAGCACATCTCCATCGCCTCCCTTGCACCGGATTTGTTCTGCGTCACCTACAGCGGACTGTCCAAGTCACATATGATCGCAGGATTTCGTATCGGCTGGATGATTTTAAGCGGCAACAAACGAATTGCAGCAGACTATATTGAGGGAATCAAGATGCTCTCCAACATGCGCCTTTGCTCCAATGTTCCGGCTCAGTCCGTTGTCCAGACTGCCCTGGGCGGTCATCAGAGCGTCAACGATTATGTGGTGCCGGGCGGAAGACTTTATGAACAGAGAGAATTTATTTATAACGCATTGACCGATATCCCGGGCATCACCTGCGTCAAGCCAAAGGCAGCCTTTTATATGTTCCCCAAGATTGATATTGAAAAGTTCAATATCACCGATGATGAAAAGTTTGCCCTTGACCTGCTGCGCGATAAGAAAATCCTTTTGATTCACGGCGGAGGATTTAACTGGAAACAGCCGGATCATTTCCGGGTAGTCTACCTGCCCCGTATTGAGGTATTGAAGGAAGCCGCCCGTAAGATCACGGATTTCTTCAGCTATTACCGTCAGTAACCGTTTTCAGTTCCTTTGTATATCTCATCACCATCCGGCTTCCGTAAAGGAGCACCAAAAACTCCGTAACGGGCATGGAAAACCAGATGGCGTCCGCACCGGCCAAGGCCGGAAGCAGACAGATGAGAATTCCGCTGATGATAAGCCCTCTGGCTACTGATACCACAAAAGCCGCCTGCGGCTTCATCAGCGCCTGGAAATAGTACGTGGAAAAAATATTAAAGGGCAGTATAATAAAGGATATTCCGTAGCATCGCAAGATCGCCGGAGCAATCTTCAATACTTCCGGCGTGGGAGTCATAAAAATACGGATAAACAGGTTGGGAACGGCCACGGCAAGGGCTGTCCACAGGATACCGAAAAATGCCGACGTTCCCAGTGCATATTTCAGAACCTCCTTTATCCGGCCGCCTTTTCCGGCGCCGTAATTGATGGAAATAAAGGGCTGGGCCGCCTGTCCCACACTGTAAGCGCAGCACTGCGCAAAGGTGCTGATGCTGACGATAACGCCGTAGACGGCAAGGGCGTCCGTTCCCAGGTATTTCATGATCTGGCGGTTAAACAAAATGGTCAGAAGACCCATGGCGACATCGATAAAAAAGGTGGAGAATCCTGTCACACAGATATTTTTCAGTTTCTGTGCCGGATGCTGGACAAAAACCAGGCGAAGCGTATTTTCCTTTCTGAAAAAATGCGCCAGCATAACGATAAATGTAATAGCTGAGCCTATGGCCGTGGCAAGTCCGGCGCCGCATGCCCCCATATCACAGGTAAACACAAAGAAATAGTCTCCGAAAATATTGAAAATTCCGCCGGCCAGGACAGCTCCCGTAGCCAGTGCGGGATTTTTATCATTTCTAAGATAGGCAGCCAGCATCTGGTTGAACAAAAACAGCGGCACCGCAAACTTAATGGGCTTTATGTATTCCAACGCCAGAAACAGGGGCTGATCAGAGGCTCCAAACAGTATCAGAAGCTCCCGGTCAAAAAATATCACTGCCAGCCAGACGATGACCGCCAGAATTACCGAGCCAATGACGGACGCTGTAAAATACTCATTGGATTTTTCCTCCTGTCCGGACGATTTCCCGCGGATTGCGCTAAAAAGCACGGATCCGCCGATTCCCATCAGCAGTCCCAGACTGTAGATCACATTCCATATCGGCGCTATCACCGCCAACGCCGCCGAACCTTCCGGCCCGTGATATTGACCCACCATGGCCATGTCCACAATAGAATATATGGAAGTAATCAATGCACTTCCAAAGGCCGCCGCCAGGTATTTAAAATAAATATCTTTGATTTTTCCCTTTAAAAGGTCCATTTTTCTCCTCCTGTATCTTACTTTTTCCCGAAAAAAAAGCCGGACAAAGAACAGATATCTCAATCTGTGCCTTATCCAGCCTATCATTTCCGTTGAATGATCCGCCCTCCGAGCAAGCGATGTCATTCTAACACACGTTATAAAAATTTGTCAACACAACGCCTTTTCTTTTTCCCTTACAAATGGTAAAATAAATGCAAAATTTTACAGCGAGGTATCTTACATGCCCATAGATATGAAAAGTATGATTGCCGGGACCTTCCTGGATCTGGCAAAACAAAAGGAAATCGATAAAATTACCGTAAAGGCCCTGATTGAAGCATGTCATATTTCCCGGCAGACTTTTTACTATCATTTTCAGGACATGATGGATGTCATCGCATGGTCTATGGAACAGGCCGCCCGGGCTATGCTTGAACGGGGACTGAAAGCCGGCACCCCGGAAGAGGCTTTCAGCATCATCCTTTCTTCCGCAGCCGAAAATCATCAGCTTATCCGGAAACTGATGAATTCCCAGAAAAGAGATCAGGTGGAAAAGCTTTTCGTCCAGATGATTAAAAAATATATCCAGGAGCTTATTTTAAACAAAGCGCCGGAGCTTTCTTTGAATTATTCCGATATGGAGCTTCTTCTGGATTTCTGGGCATTTGGAATAACGGGAATCCTGTTCCAGCACTGCATTGAGGAGCGGACAGATGCCCAAAAACTGGCACGGCAGATCTGCCGGCTTCTTTCCGAGCGCCCCAAAAGCTGATCCAATGGACAAAAAACAAAATGTGTCTGTCTTTTTGACATTTCTCCCTTTCTGTACATACAGTTTTCCAATTCTGCAAGTGTCCCGCTCCCTTTTCTCCTGATACAATTTAAAACAGATAAAATACCGGAAAGAGGAGAAAATACATGAATGAAGTGAGACAACCGAAAAAACCTATGATTTATTATTACATTATCGTGCTTTTGGTTTTGCTGCTTTTTAATGTTCTGGCCATGCCCTGGATCTCCCAGAGGCAGATCCGGCAGGTGGATTACAGCACATTCATTACCATGACAGAAAATAAAGAGATCGGTCAGGTGGAGATTAAGAATCAGGATAATCAGATTCTGTTCACCGACAAAGACAACACTGCCGTCTATAAGACCGGAATCGTGGACGATCCCGATCTGACACAGCGTCTTTATGACTCCGGTGCAGAATTCTCCGGTGAAATTGTGGAGCAGATGTCTCCCCTTTTGAGCTTTCTCATCAGCTGGGTACTGCCCATCGCCATTTTCATCGGCATCGGCCAGTATATGTCCAAAAAAATAATGAAAAAAGCCGGCGGCGCCAATTCCATGGCCTTTGGAATGGGAAAAAGCAATGCCAAAGTATACGTAAAATCTTCCGAGGGAATCAAGTTTTCCGATGTGGCCGGTGAAGATGAAGCAAAGGATAATCTTGCGGAAGTGGTTGATTACCTGCACAACCCCGGCAAATATAAAGAAGTGGGAGCTTCCATGCCCAAAGGCATTTTGCTGGTGGGCCCTCCCGGAACCGGAAAAACCATGCTGGCAAAGGCCGTGGCCGGTGAGTCAAACGTTCCCTTCTTTTCCATATCCGGTTCAGAATTTGTGGAGATGTTTGTAGGCATGGGAGCAGCAAAAGTGCGTGATCTGTTTAAACAGGCCAAAGAAAAGGCGCCCTGCATCGTCTTCATCGATGAGATTGATGCCATCGGCAAAAAGCGCGACGGCCATATGGGCGGCAACGATGAACGGGAACAGACCTTAAATCAGCTGCTGACAGAGATGGATGGTTTCGAGGATAACAGCGGAGTTATCATCCTGGCCGCCACCAACCGCCCCGAATCCCTGGATCCGGCTCTGACCCGTCCGGGACGTTTCGACAGGAGAGTCCCCGTGGAACTTCCGGATCTGAAAGGCCGTGAAGAAATCCTGAAAGTTCACGCCAAAAAGATCAAACTATCCGATGATGTGGACTTTGGCAAAATTGCCCGAATGGCTTCCGGCGCTTCCGGCGCGGAACTGGCCAACATCATCAACGAAGCCGCTCTGCGGGCCGTGCGGGACAACAGGAAATTCACCACCCAGGCTGATCTGGAGGAGAGCATCGAGGTGGTCATTGCCGGCTATCAGAAGAAGAACGCCATTTTAACGGACAAAGAAAAACGGATCGTGGCCTACCATGAGATCGGCCATGCCCTGGTGGCCGCCAGACAGACCAACTCCGCACCTGTTCAGAAGATTACCATCGTCCCCCGTACCTCAGGAGCTTTAGGCTACACCATGCAGGTGGAAGAAGGGGAACACTATTTAATGAGCAAGGAAGAGATTTCAAATAAAATCGCCACTTTAACCGGCGGCCGGGCTGCGGAAGAGCTGGTCTTTGGCTCCATCACCACCGGAGCTTCCAATGATATCGAGCAGGCCACCAGACTTTCCAGAGCCATGATCACCCGCTACGGCATGAGTGAAGAATTCGACATGGTGGCAATGGAAACGCTCAGCAATCAGTACCTGGGCGGGGATACTTCTCTTGCCTGCTCCGCTGAAACCCAGACACAGATTGACCGTCAGGTGGTGGCGCTGGTGAAAAAACAGCACCAAAAAGCCATACAGATTCTGCAGGAAAACCGAATTAAACTGGATGAACTTGCCAGATATCTCTATGAGAAGGAAACGATCACAGGCGATGAATTTATGGCGATTCTGAATGCATAAAGCCATTAATAAAAGCACTTTCTGCACCTGATAAATACAGTACAGAAAGTGCTTTTTCAACAGGCGGAAAAGCTGCCGCTCCATCTTCCTATTTTCTTTTGTGAAGCCGGTATTCGAAATTCTGAAATTCTATTTCCACCTGATTGGCCAATATCTGGGCCTCCATCATCTTTTTTCCGTAATGCTCTTCGGAAATTCCAAACAGACGGCAGTAGATAAATATGTATGTCTCAGCCGCCTCCCTCATGCTGAACCGATGAAAATTGTGGCAGATATAACAGGTGTAATTGTCCTTTAACCCGTCATATACTGTCAGAAGTCCCTCCAGCATGATCCCGTCCGGTCCTGCATCTTCCGTAATACAATCTGCCAACGCCCAGTAGTATTTCAGATAAACATCATCCTTGATGGTATCTTCTTTCCTTTTGAGCAGTCCATTGTCACAGCAGGTATCCATAAAATTCCGGAAGGGCTCATTTTCATAGAGCAGCCGAAAGTACAGATAGTCGCCGATAAAATACTGGGTCAGCATATCCGCACCGGCAAAATATTCCTCTATGCTGCCCATGGATGCTTTGATAAATTCCCGGAAAATCGCATTTGCCAGTCTGGCCTTCGTTTTATAATGATATACAATCAGCCCCTGATTGACCTTTGCATAGCCGCTGATGTCCTTGAATGTGGTGGCATCGTATCCCTTTTCATAAAAGAGGCATTGCGCCGCATGCAGAATTTTTTCTTTTGTGTCCAGTCCGTTTTCGTAATTTGCCATGGCATACTCCTGAATGTTCATTATACACATTCATTAGTTTACCCTATCTTTTTGAAAAGGTAAAGGAACAATTTTCATCAATTCTTATATTCCCGCATGGCTTTTTCCAATACTGCGTCCAGTTTTTCTTTCACCTGTGCCGGAAGCGGATGTGCAGTACCCTTCTTCAGGATCTCTTTTACTTTTTCTCTGGCGCATTCTTCCACGTCCGTGGGATTTTCCTGCTTGGAGGTTCTGGGATACATCAGCCTGGCTTCCCAGAAATCATGCAGATGATCCAGCGTATGCTCCTCCGTAAAGAAAGCCCCGCCCGGCCCCACTTCATCGATCACATCCTCCGCCAGCGTTTCTTCCGTCACTTCCACACTCCCGGTCAGAACTTTAAGAAAACTGATCATTTCATCTCCGACCACCAGATCTGTCAGCCGGGCATAGGCTCCGCTCTCATAAGCGCCCATCGCAAAACTCATATTAGTTCCGGAAAGCAGCGCCGTATAGATCTGAATTCCTTTGTCAAAGGCCGCCACCTGATCCATAACACCGCTGTCCGTGCCGGCAAAGTTCAGACAGAAGGGCAAGCCAAGAAAACGGAACACATCCGCCGTCGCTCCATTGGCCAGAAGCATCTCCGGATTGGAATGTGTTACACCCATGGTCCTCATATCCACATTGTCGGTAAACTTGCTGACGATAAAAGGTGTTCCCGGATTTACAACCTGACTCACCACCAGGCCGGCCAGCGTATCGGCCATCCCCAGTGCAACTGTTCCGGCAATGGTGGCCGGACCCGTAAGACCCATGCCGATTCCAGCGATATAAACTGCCGGCGCTTTTCTCCTGGCCAGATACATGATCTGGGCAAGACCATCTTCCGTATGACTCAGCGGATCCACCGGGCACACCAGATTGATCATAAAGGGTTTTTCGTCCAGCCTTTCTCTGCTTCCCGCCACCGCTTCAAACATCTCAAATTCATATTCCAGATTCTTTACATTTGCCGCCCAGTACATAACAGGCTTTTTGGTCTGGGGAAGAATGGCGTGCAGCTCTTCCAGATCCGTGATTTCCCCCTGTACATCCAGAGGAGCAACACAGGGGCTCACCCAGGATATATGCTCCAGCGTATCCATGACGGCAGCTGCATCCGCGCAGTCCTGTTTCCTGGACGGACGTCTCTTTCCGGTTTCCAGATCATCAATCGCTGTAATAGAAATAGCCGGTCCGAAATATACCGCCCCTGGCTCCAGCGTCATCGCAGGATTTCCCTCCCGGTCATAGATGCAGACTGTGGAAGGCGCTTTTTCCACCGCCCACCTTGTAAGAGAGGCCGGAATTTTTACCTTCTCCCCTTCCACCTGGCAGCCAGCTTCCTTTAGTATTTCTCTCGCCTGCGGATTGCGCATGATACATCCTGTATTTTCCAGAATGCGAAAACAGGACTCTGCGATTTCCTCACACTTTTTTTCTTCCAACACCCGATACATTACTCCAGTTTTTGCCATAATTTTCCTCCTTTTTACCATTAATTTAATCAATGGGCTTGCTTTACTTCTCTTTCCTCCGCTTTTTCCTTTGCAATTGCAATCAGATCCGCAACAAACAGAATCGCCATCACAACCGCCCAAACCCACCAGGTGGGGAGATTTCCCTCTGTCTTCATCAATGATACAAGCCAGTTTGCACAATAGGTGGATAAAAAGGTACCAAGGCCATAGACCGCCGTAGTAATAGAGACTGCGTCATCTGCCCGGGAAGCGGGTACGATCTCAAATCCATGAGAATAATTGTAGGGCATTCCGATCTTATACGTCAGGCCGCAGACCGTTCCGATCACATACAGCATGAACTGTGACGGGAACATAACCAGCAGAACCAGTGTCACCGCCGCAATCAGATAAGACCAGGTGATGGTGTACCGTTTGCATTTTTCCAGCATCCAGCCAAATATCAGACCCAGAAGAAAACCAAAAATGGATTTGAGCGCCGCCGCATTTCCAGCCGCTACAGAATCTCCGATTCCTGTTTCCGTTACATAAGAAGAGATAAAGTAGAGCACCGTTGCGCCAAGGGCAATATTCATCACAAACCAGCCGATGGACATGTGCCAGAACTTCCAGCCCAGCTTTTCTTTTTTACTTTTATCCTTAGCCGCGCTGTCCGCAGTCTCACCTGTTTTATCCCTTTTAACAGATGGAACAAACAGAATCGCCATTACAAGCATGGGAATGGCCGTAAAATAGTAAATCTTGTAAGTAGCCATCCAGCCCTGTGTTCCCAGGATACCGGCAAAATAACTGAATATCATTCCCGACAGGCTTAATGCCGCGCTGTAAAATCCGTTGATGCGGGCCCGCATTTTTGCATCCTCATAAAGATCTGCGATATAAGCCACGCCGATGACGTTAACCATACCTTCTCCCACACCCACCAGTGTCCTTGTAAAACAGATATAATAGGGATTATCAATGGCTACGCCCAGTACCGCCCCCACGGCAAAAACTGCAGCGCCGATGATAAACACTATCTTTTTATCGATTATTCTGGTCAGAAGCGGCGTAGCAAGGGACGCCACCAGCAAGATCAGCGCTGGACCAGAAACGATATAGTTTACCGCATTCATGTTTTCCGGATAGTAGCCGTAGATCTGACCGATCACCGGCACCATGACCAGATCCGCCATTACGACTACAGAAGAAAACAGGATTGCAATTAATGCTAAGATCCTTTTTGTTTTTGACAATTGTAAATTCATAATACTGCCTCCTAGTATTTTCTTTTTCTACGCTTTTTCCATTCTCCTTCTTCTTCCTCATCACTTATATTTCTTCTGGACCAAACCGGCCTTCCTTCCCTGTCATAATCTTCCCTGTGAACGTCATACTTCCAGGGATTTTTCATGATCTTCCAGAAGGAAAACGAAAACAGAAGCATGAGAAATACTGTGGGAAAGCCTCCGATGGTAGCCAGCTTCTTCATTCCTTCCATATCATAAGTGACAAGCATAATTATGCTCAGCGCACCTACCGTGATTCCCCATACGATTTTCAGCCATGCAGGCGCCTCGCTGTCTTCTGTGTCCAACCCTTCTGTGCAGATCCCTGCGATTACGTTGGTGTTGGAATCCGCCGATGTCACATAGGAAATAAAAGCAGTGATCAGAAACAGCGGAACGATAATCACGGAAAAGGGCATTTGCTGCAGCACCGCATAGGTGGCCGAGGCAATTCCTCTGCTTTCTATGATCTCCATAATTCCTGCGCCGTTCAGCTCATAATAAATGGAAGATCCGGAAAACAGTACCATCCAGACCACGCTGAACAGGGACGGGATGATAAAAAGAACATTTAACGCCTCCCGGACGGTATAGCCCCGGGACACTCTTCCCAAAAACACCCCGGATACCGGCATCCAGGCCAGCCACATACACCAGTAAAACACAGGCCAGGACTGGGCCCATCCGTCCCCCGTAGATGCGGAAGCCCACAGACTGAGTCTGAAAAAATCAGAAAGATAAGCGCCGAAACTTTCGGTACACAGATTCAGCAGATAGGCTATGGGCCCGGCCAGAAATACGAGGATTCCAAGAACCAGATAAAAGTAAGAATTTATCGTGGACAGATGTTTGATTCCTCTGTTCAGCCCGGAAGCGGCTGAAATTACAAAGGCTGCCACAATCAGTGCGCCGCTGACAAGCCACATCCTGACATCGATCTGCAGCGCGCCTCCGGATATGGCCTCCGCTCCTCCTGAAACTACCATAATACCGCTGCCCAGTGTTCCCGCCATGGCGGTGCACAGACAGAACAGGCAGATTCCGTCCACCCATGGCGTCAGTTTGGCCGCATATCTGTTCCCCATCACGGGAATCAACATGGAACCCACCGTGAAGGATGTCTTCATATTATAGAAACAGAATGCAAACAGCACCGAGGGCAGCGCGTACAACGCCATGGGAGTAAAAGTCCATTCCAGAAAAATATTTTCCATTCCCCAGATAACCGCCTGATCCGACATAGCGCCGGCCGTCACGTTATCCGGAGGATAATGAAGATGATATAACGGTTCCGCGCAGGCCCACAGCATAAGCCCTGCTCCCATAATCGTACACAGCACAATCCAGGTGTAACTGGAATATTTCACCATGGGGCGGCTTTTGGATCCTCCCAGCCGCACGTTGCGAAAGGGTGAGACGTATGCTGCGATTACCAGCATCAGCACCAGCAGGGACACCCCGCTGAACATCCAGGAAAAGTTGGTGAGAATCCAGTTCACCATCCCATCCAGCGTCTTTACAAACAGATCATAATTTGCCATGTTCAAAGCCACAGCTCCGATCATAATCAGCCAGGGCGGCAGAAAGATTTTCCAGCGGATTTTCTTTTTACTCCTCATCTGTCACACCTCCCGGAGCTTTTCATGGAAGATTTCTTCAGCCTGTTCTCCAGCGCCCTGCGGATCTCCTGACAGTCTTCCGGACTCAGGCATCGCTTGGGCAGGATAAACAGATTCTGTCTGTCGGGCCGGACTGCAAATACCGCCTCTGTCTCTGCCGCGGTTATTTTATTTCCGCTGGACAGCCATTCTTTTTCTCCGGTATACAGATATCCATTTTCTGTGAATATGAGCCTGCAGCGCTTTCCTTTAAACCGCTTTGCCGCTTTTTTGGCCTGTCTGGCCGGCCAGGCCAGTACCATGTATAACTCAGCCGCTGCCAGCACCGCCAACAGGCTATAGGTTATGTTTTCCGGATAAACAGCGTAAAGAACCAGCATCAGGACGCCCAGGATCCCCAAGGCTGCGGCCATACGTTTTCTCCCTTTTCCAGGTTGGCCGGCCAGCACCGCCTCGCTGATTTCCTCTTCTCCCAGACGGCAGTCAATCTCCCAAACCTTTTCTTCTTCCACGATCATTCCTCCATTTTCAATGGAAAAGCTCTTCAAACCTCACCCGGGAATAACGGTAAATCTCTTCCATAAATTCAGGGGTCATGGGGTTGGAGTAATATCCTTCCATAATAACCGGTTTTCCATAACTGCATACCAGATCGATAAATCTGCGGGCAGCCTCCCGGTATTCTTCTTCTGACGCACCTGGTTCCGGCACATCCGGCGCCACGTGCATCTTCAGTCTGTCGCCGTATTCCGGCACCACCTTTGCAAAGTCCAGCAGCGGCTGGCATTCCAGCATATCAAAACCGGCTTCAATGTAACAAGGAAGCAGGACATCCACCTTGCCGCAGCTGTGGCATTCCGTATAAAGACCCAGAGAATGGCAGTAATCGGTCACTTTTTTCATATACGGTACGATCATTTCCCGCACTGTGTCCGGCGAAAAGAAGATGCCCCGCTGATGTCCCCAGTCGTCATGGAGGCAGACGGCGCCGATTTTGCCGGGAAATACCTCCATATATTTGTCAATCATCATGATATAAAGATCGGACAGACGGTCAAACAGATCTTTGATGGCATCCTGCTGATCTTCATCGATAATCGCTACTGCGGCTTCCTCAAAATCCATAAAAGAGATCAAACGTTCAAACCAGCCGCTGCAGATAACCGGCTCCCACATATAAGGAGTCCTCATATTCTTTTCTGCGTTTTCCCGGCAGCCCTGCCAGTCCCAGCTGTCGATGACTTCTTTGGTGGGAAATACCACTTTGTCATACCACTCGTTGGCATCGGAAAGAAGAGGATTTCCCGGCCGTACAGTGGAGCCGCCGATATCTTCCACATATTCCCATTCAATGCCGAACATATCCTTTCCCCCCAGCATGGACACCGGCAGTTTCTCATCGGAAACATTTCCTTTAGCCGGATTGTCCGGCACACATTTGGGAAACAGATACATGTAGTCATAGATAGACGTCTGCCAGTGCGGCCCGTTGTTCAGCATGGCTTCAAAGTTTTCCTTTGGTGTAAGAGGCGTACGCCGTTCCCGTATCTCTGTACCCATGGATATGAAGCTGTCCACAACCTCCATTTCCTGCTCTGAAAATTCAATTTTCCCCATATTTACCTCCTGTTATGTATAGTTAAATTTATTTATACATAATTTTAAACGCAAATAAAGTTTATGTCAACATAAAATTCATTCAAACCTGCAAAAAAGCATCCCATCCGCTTAGCTTTGCTTTTTTTTATCAGTTGATGTACAATTACCCCTAAGGAAAACAGGAGGTAATATCTCATGGAACATATCCACACAATCGGAATCCCGAGAGGCCTCATGGCATACCGGGAAGGAATTCTCTGGACAGAATTCTTCAAACAGCTGGGCTTTTCCTGTGTGCTGAGTCCAAAAAGCGACCGCAGCATCCTGGAAGAAGGAACTGCGCGGGCGGCAGACGAAACCTGTCTTCCCTTTAAGATGTATCTGGGGCACGTACAAAGGCTGATGGGGAAATGTGATGCAGTTTTTATCCCCAGAGAAGGCGGATATACCGCCCGTGAAAAGATGTGCACCCGCTACGAAGCTCTTCCGGATCTGATCAGCAATATCTTCCGCGATGAACAGATACCTCTGCTGACCGTAAGCTATGACTGGTATTCCAAAACCACGGAAGAAAACGTCTATCTTAAACTGGCGGAAACTCTGGGAAAAAGCAGGAAAGAAGGAAAAAAGGCTTACGCTTATGCAAAGAAGACGCAGGATGCATGGTATAAAGCAAAAGAAAAACGCCAGCTTTTAAAGCTGGAAAGCCCGGGAAACAAAGTTTTGCTGGCAGGACACCCCTACGTACTCCATGACGCATGCATGGGCGGAGAGCTTGGAAAAATGCTGGAAAAGATGGGTGTGGAAGTTCTGTATACGGATTATGTAAACAGAAAAAACGCACGAAAAAAGAGCTATGATTTTTCCGGCGTCATCCCCTGGCTTATCAACAGGGAAATCATCGGTGCATCTCTTCTTTTAAAAGAAAAGGCGGACGGCATTGTGCTGGTCAGCGCCTATCCCTGCGGACCCGATTCCCTGGCAGGCGACCTGCTTGTGCGGCGCATAAAAGATCTGCCGGTTCTCAGTCTGACTTTGGACGCTCAGAACGGAACGGCAGGGATGGAGACAAGACTGGAAAGCTTTATTGACATCATCAAATATCAGAAGGCGGGCGGTTATGGAATTAAAAATTGACGACAGAAAAAAGATCGCATTTCCCAGAATCAGCCATTATAATTACGCGATCAAATATATTGTGGAACAGGGGCTGGCGGCGGATTATGTGCTGCTTCCTCCTGCTACCAGAAAAACAATGGAACTGGGAAGCAAATACAGCCCGGACTATGCCTGTGCGCCATTCAAGCACACGCTGGGAAGCCTGATCGAGGCGCTGGAGGCCGGCGCGGATATCCTGGTGGAGACCGGCGGTCTGTGCAGACTGGACGCATACGGTGAACTGCAGGAGGAAATCCTGCGGGAACTGGGTTATCAGTTTGAATTTATCAATCTGGCGGAATACATGGGCCAGAAAAAGAGCAGCTGGCTGAAGCTGGCCAAACGGCTGACTCCCAAAATGAACCCGGCCAGAATGTTCACCGGCGCTTATGAAGGCGTAAAAATGGCAGAGTACATGGATGAAATAGAGGCTCTCTATTACCAGAACGCCGGTCTGGAAGTCCAGCCGGGAAGCTTTAAAAAGGTGTACCGGAAATTTCTTCTGCAGATGCAGACGGCGGAAAACCGCAGGGAAATCCGTGATGCCTATCAAAATGCCAAGCAGCAGATGGAAGATCTGGAGCTTAAGCTTCCGGAACATACGATCCGCATCGGTATCGTAGGAGAATATTTTACCGTCATGGACCAACATTCCAATCAGTTCCTGCAGGAAAAGCTGGTGGGGCTCGGCGCATCCGTCTATCGTTTTCTGAACGTGACCAACTGCCATTTCCGGGCGAAGGAACCGGCGCTGCGCCCCCGAATCGACGAATACGTCAGATTCAACATGGGCACTACCACTACCTGGACTCTCAATGCGGCGCTGGATTACGCAAAACAGGGATTTGACGGTATTATACATGTAAAATCTTTTGGCTGCACGCCGGAGATGGACGCCATCCCGGTTCTGCAGAATATAAGCAAAGATTACCACATTCCCATTTTATACTTAAGTTATGATCTGCAGGAAAGCGATACCGGCCTGGACACCAGACTGGAAGCATTTTACGACATGTTGGAGAGGAAGAAGAAAATACTGCGATGAAAAAGAAAGCATACCTTGGAATCGATATCGGTTCTATTTCGACAAAAGGCGTCATCATTGACGAAAACAATACATTTCTGGCCGAGAGCTATCTGTGGACGGAGGGCAACCCCATCGAGGCGACAAAAAAGGTTCTCCGGGCGCTGAAAGAACAGTTCGACGCCGATGCCTATCAAATCACGGCTTCCGGAACCACAGGAAGCGCGCGGAAACTGGTGGGCAGCATGATCAAAGCCCAGGTGGTTAAAAACGAGATCACCGCCCACGCCGTGGGCACCACCACCCTCCACCCGGACGTGCGGACCATCCTGGAAATTGGCGGACAGGATTCCAAAATCATCTGCGTGGAAAATGCCGTGGCCGTAGACTACGCCATGAATACCTTATGCGCCGCCGGCACCGGCGCTTTTTTATCCAGCCAGGCACACCGTCTGGGCGTGGAAGTGGAGGAATTTGGAGAAATCGCCCTGAAGGCCAAAAAAGCGGCTCCCATTGCGGCCAGGTGTACTGTCTTTGCAGAATCTGACCTGGTACATAAACTGCAGGTGGGCTGTCCCAAAGATGAAATCATCGCCGGTCTTTGCAAGGCAGTGGTGGGAAATTATCTGAACAATGTGGCAAAGGGTAAAAAAATCACACCGCCGGTGGTATTCCAGGGCGGTGTGAGTAAAAATGCCGGCGTTGTCCATATGTTTGAAAAAGAACTGGGAATGCCGGTACTGGTAGATGAAAAAGGCCATCTGATGGGCGCTTTCGGCATCGCCGTTCTTGCAGGTGAAGAACAAAAGGAAAGCGCATTTTCCTTCGATGTGGCCAAAATGGATTTTAAAACCCGTGAGGTCACCTGCGGAAAATGCGCCAACCATTGTGAAATTATCTGTGTTTATCAGGATGGAAAGCTGATTGATTCCTGGGGAAACCGCTGCGACAATGGCGCAGTGCACCAGTAAATCAGACCACCTCTAGTTCCACCAGCCCCACCACCAGGGATCATCATCTTCTTTCTCCTCCGGCTCTTCCGGTTCCGGTGTCTCTTCCGGCGTGGGCGTCGGTCTGGAGAACAGTCCGTGCTCCCTGCACCTTGTGGTGGGTACGGTGGATGCAGCAAAATATTCTGTAATCTTATCACATCCAAACCCGGGCAGCAGACCGCTTTCGGCACACACTGTCACTTCTTCCACCGTATCCGGCTGTTCAAAATCTTTCCCTGGAAGATCTTCATGAATCCTGTTCATCACATTGGTCCACAGCGTCTGATGAAACGTCCTGTATTCTTCCGGAAGCTCCTGATTCGTATCAAACCCGGCCCAGACAGCCGCTGTATAATAAGGCGTATATCCTGCAAATACAAGATCATTATAGGAATTGGTGGTTCCCGTTTTTCCGGCGACAGGCATGTCATAAAGTGCAAAAGGCGTTCCCGTCCCCTCCTCCACAACACTTTCCATGGCGCTGGTCAGAAGATAGGCCGTGCTTTCCTCAAACACTCTGACCTCTTCCTGTGAATTCTCCAGAAGAACATTCCCCTCCTGATCCGTAACTTCAGTATAGAATGCAGGTTTCGTATAATTGCCGCCGTCTGCCACCGCCGCGTAAGCAGCCGTCAGTTCCAGATTGGTAACACCGTTGGTGATGCCGCCAAGAGCCAGGGACTGATAGACATCAGACTCCGGATCCAGAGTGGTAAATCCCAGCTGGGTCAGGTACTGATAACCGGTCTGCGGCGTAAGCTCCGTGAGAACCTTGACCGCCGGAATATTATAGGAATACTGTATGGATTCCCGGATCGAAACGGAACCATGGTAGGTGTCATCCGAATTTTTCAGTGCTGTTCCGTCCGCATAATTATAAGGCTCATCTTCAATCTGTGTGGCAAGCGTAATTTCCCCTGCTTCCAGCGCCGGTCCATAAGTGGAAAGTATTTTAAAAGTAGACCCCGGCTGACGGGCAGCATCGGTGGCCCGATTCAGCGTGAGACTGGCCGTCTTTTCTCCTCTGCCTCCCACAATTCCCTTCACCTGTCCGCTGCTCTGCTCAATTACAGTCATAGCAGCCTGGGGCTGAGGGGTAAAATTACTTCTCTCGGCGATAATCGTATCATCATCCTTTAAAACAGCCGCTTTATACTGGTCAATGCAGCTCTGCGCCTCCTCCTGGCTGTCAAACAGAAGATCAAAGGAGGAATCACTCTCCCGAAAATAATTCCGGAGCATTTCCCGGCTGTAGTTTTCCTGGGTTCCATCTGAATGCTCCACACTCAGCGCCCACTCCAGCTCCACCTGCACCGTATCGGGATAATTGTTCTCATTCTGAAATTCTTCATCCATGATTTCCTGTATATCCGTGTCCTGTGTGCTGTAAATGCGCAGACCGCCGTTATAAATCGCATTGGAAGCTTCTTCCCTGGTATAACCTTTTTTCCCAATCAGGTCTTCTTCCACCTGGGCTATCAGTCCGTCAATGAAATAGGAATATGGTTTTTCCTCAATCTCAAGGGAGGCCGTCTCCTGGATGCGGGAATATACGTCATCCGCCAGGGCCTCTTTTTTCTCTTCCTCTGTAATCCATCCCTGCTCCGCCATATATTCCAGCACCACTTCCCGGCGCCCGGCATTATCCTCCGGATTCGTCCGCGGATTCCACCGGGTTGGATTCTGGGGGATGGCGGCCAGCGCCGCACATTCCGAGAGCGTCAGGTCCGTACAGTCTTTTCCAAAATAAGTCTGAGCGGCTGCCTGAATCCCATAAGCTCCGGAACCGAAATTTACCGTATTCAGGTAATTCTCCATAATCACACTTTTCACGTCTTGACCCTGCCTGGCAAGATATTTTTCCAGCTCCACCGCCAGATACTGTTCCTGGATTTTCCTCTTTATGGAGTCCCAGGTTCCCTCTTCCATCCAGTCTGTAAAGACGTTGTTTTTCAGCAGCTGCTGCGTGATGGTACTGGCTCCTTCCATGCGGCTGAATCCACTGCGAACCGCATTGAACAGCGCCCGCGCCATTCCTCTTACATCCACGCCGTTATGCTGATAAAATCTGGCGTCCTCTATGGCCACTACGGCATGCTGCATATTCTTTGGAATCTCATCTATGGAAACCAAAATACGGTTTCCTTCCGCAGAATTCAGCTTCTGCATAAGTTCCCCTTCATCGTCATACACAAAGGTGGCATAGCCGTCGGGCGATATATCAATGGTTGAAATATCCGGCGTCTGTGATATCACCCTGTGGTATACAATCACACCAAGGATGCAGACCGCTGCCAGAATGACAAGCAGCGTCAAAAAAACAGCACGCAGGATTAAGGCGCCCTTTTTCCTTCTTTTCTTCTCCGGTTTGTTTTGAATCCTCTTTCCTTTTGAATGCATTTCCATCCCCTTCCTGTTATACGAAAAAAGCCGTCAGAAAATGGACAAACTTATGGATATATTACCATATTTATTTTTCAGATACAAGCAGGCTCCTTTTTATTCAGAACAGCATCCCCCGCCATAGCCGGAACGTACAACGTGGCGCCGTCGGACGTATATTATCCGATGGCGCCACATTTACATGTTATAAATATAAATGGAAAAGTAGAAGTAAGTTGTTATGTATCACTATTCACAGCAGGCATCGCGTTCCAGGATAACCGCTTCACCCATACCGCCGCCGATACACATGGTCGCAAGACCAAACTGAATTTCACGGCGTTTCATCTCGTATAACAGTGTCGTAGATATCCGGCAGCCGGCTGCGCCAATGGGATGTCCAAGGGCAATGGCTCCTCCGTTGACGTTTACCTTTTCCACGTCCAATCCCAACTCTTTGTTAACGGCACACGCCTGAGCGGCAAATGCTTCATTTGCTTCTATCAGTCCCAGATCCTGCACCGTCAATCCCGCGCGCTCCAGGGCCTGTCTGGAAGAAGCGATGGGGCCTATTCCCATGATAGACGGATCACAGCCTACTGATCCGCAGGAACGGATCCTTGCCATGGGTTTCAGACCATGAGCTTTCACGAAATCCTCTGATGCAACCACCATAAATGCAGCGCCGTCATTGATACCGGACGCATTTCCTGCCGTTACTGTTCCGTCCTTTTTAAATGCCGGGCGAAGTTTTGTAAGTGATTCTATGGTCACGCCTTCCCTGGGGTGTTCATCCGTATCAAAAATCACCGTCTGCTTTCTTTCTTTTACCTCTACAGGAACGATCTCGTCTTTAAACTTTCCGGCCTGGATTGCCGCAACTGCCTTGTTCTGAGATGCGCAGGCCAGTTCGTCCTGCATTTCTCTGGTAATTCCATACTGCTCAGCCACATTTTCCGCCGTAACTCCCATATGATAATCATTAAAGATATCCCAGATACCATCATGAACCATCATATCTTCCATCAGAACATTGTTCATCCGGGCTCCCCAGCGGGCTTTGGGAACCGTATAAGGCGCGCCGGACATGGATTCGGTGCCGCCTACCAGGATACACTGACAGTCGCCTGCGCGGATAATCTGCTGTGCCAGACTTATGGCCCGCATTGACGATCCGCATACTTTATTGATCGTCATAGATGGAACCTCCAGCGGGATCCCTGCGGCAACGGCAATCTGACGGGCAACGTTCTGGCCCAGGCCTCCCTGCAGCACACATCCAACGATGACTTCATCAATATCCGCCGGTGCTATCTGAGACATCTCAATGGCTGCTTTAGCCGCCGTTGTACCAAGCTCAACTGCACTGACATCCTTCAGGCTTTTACCATAAGATCCAATGGGTGTTCTTTTCGCACTGCAAATATATACATTCATATCAATTTCTCCTTCCTTCTATTGTGCAACAGGACCGATAACCATAGCAGATCCTTCAATCTTTCTTCCATTTCCATCATACTCATAGAAACCTTTTCCTGTTTTTTGTCCGAGACGTTTTGCACGCACCATTTTTTTCAGAAGACGTGCCGGACGATACTTGGAATCCAGTGTTTCATGGAACATAACCTCCATAATCGCATAACATACGTCCAGACCAATCAGATCGGCAAGAGCAAGGGGACCCATACGATGGTTAGCGCCCAGCTGCATTGCCATATCGATTCCCTCCACCGTAGCAAGGCCTTCTTCAGCAATGATAATGGCTTCATTAATCATGGGAATCAATAAACGGTTAACCACAAAGCCCGGACCTTCCATGACAACCACGGGAACCTTGTCAATATCACAGACAATATCTTTTATCTTTTTCACGGTATCTTCGCTCGTCGTCAAACCGGGAATCACTTCCACCAGTTTCATAACCGCCGCCGGATTAAAGAAATGCATTCCGATAATCGGACGCTTTAATGCAGAACTGATCTCGGTGATGGACAGTGAAGAGGTATTGGAAGTCAAAATCGCCTCTTCGCTACAAATTTCTTCCAGTTTCTGCAGCAATGTAATTTTTGCTTCGATATCTTCTATCGCACTCTCAATAATAAGATCACAATCAGCAGCGCCGTTTATATCCGTCACTTCAACTTTACTTACAATTTCTTCAAAACGCTCCTCGCTGATTTTTCCTTTTTCCAATAATTTCTTAATGGGCTTTTGGAACTTCATGTATTTTTCTTCAAAGCCCTTTCCTGACACTACACATAGCTTAACTTCATATCCTTTTGCCTGAGCAAAAGCCTGTGCAATACCCAATCCCATAATGCCAGAACCAACAACTGCAATTTTCATAATCCATAAACCCTTTCATAAAATTTGTAACATTTCCACATATTTTTTTGCTGTCACAAGCATATTTTATTTGTTTTTCCTTTGTTTGTCAATTAACTATCAATCTTTTTTTAAATTTAGTGATTGTTTACAATTTGTTTATGCCGTGTTTGTGCATATTGTTATATTTTTAACAGTAGAATTATTATGCGGGATATTGAAAAATAAATCATTGATAAAGAAATCCTAAATTGTAATACATATAATTGCTATCCGCATACAATAGTGATATAATTAACTCAAACAGAACACGAAAGGAGAGATTTCTATGGCACTTACTACATTAACCGCAAGAGTAGACCAGAAAGATAAAGCCGACTTCGATACCTTTTGCTCCAATGTCGGATTAAATACCTCCACCGCCATCAATCTCTTTGTGAAAGCAGTTTTACGCGAAAAACGCATCCCCTTTGAGATCGCCCAGGCTCCCGACCCGTTTTACTCCGAGGCCAACATGGCTTATGTAAAGAAATCTGTCCAGGAGCTTAGAGAAGGGAAAGGCACTGCACACGAACTGATCGAGGTGGACGATGAGTGAAAAAATCTGGTCAGACGATGCCTGGGAAGACTACCTCTACTGGCAGGCCCAGGACAAAAAAAACCGTCAAACGCATTAACAAGCTCATAAAAGATATTGAGCGCAACGGCTGCATCTTCATCGCACACTGCCGTGGGCATTACGGGAACAAATAGTAGACGCCGCTCTAAAATTGCTTTTAGAGCGGCGCCCGGTTTTTACAACTCACCTATCAATCACTGCGATTGATTTATGGTCTGTATTTTCTTCGTGCGTTTCGTGAGCAAAAAAGCGGCGATCACCCCTACAAGGGCAAGACCAATCATCAAAATAAAAATTTTATTGAAACCAGCCGTGATATTGCCTGCTTCCACAGCCTGGTCAAGCCAGATTCCACAGACAGGCGCCACTGCATTATCAGGAAGAAAAGCAATAAAGGAAATAATGCCGGTAATGGAATCTTCATAGCGGCATCCGGGGAATCGGCTGTTTCCGGCGATTCTTTCATATCGGACTCCTTTAAAGGAGCGGACGCTGCCAATGAAGCATCGAGAGGTTTTGAGGCAGTAATCATTTCCAAAACATAAGGCGGAAGATCAGAGATATGGATGTAAGTATTGTCTTTTGCCAGATGCATTGCGGATTCTATGCAGGTTTTCAGCTGCCGTACATTTCCCGGCCAGGAATAAGTCAAAAATTGCTCCATAACTTCCGGAGCAACTCCTTTTATGTTTTTGCCAAAACGCTGATTATTGGATTCAATGAATGACTGAATCAGTTCGGGAATGTCCTCCAATCGTTCACACAAAGAAGGAATGGACACCTGCATGACGGCAAGGCGGTAGAATAAATCCTCCCGTAAATGCCCGTTGGCAATGGCCTCCATGGGCAGTTCGTTGGTACTGCTGATCACGCGGATATCAATGTCCGTCTCTTCAGGACTTCCCAGCTTCATCACCTTACGCTCTTCTAATACACGCAGTCTTCATTTCCCTTTCCAAAGGACGCAGATGCAGCAAAATATCATCTGGTGGCTCCTGTGCCTTTAACTGGTTTAATAAACACTCTTTTAAATTGGCAGCGAAAATTCCCCGCGGCTCCATGCAGCGAAGCTGATTCAGACAATACTCAGCTTCCCTTAACTCCACCTGACAGATCCGTGACGCTTCCGCAATAGAACCTGTGAAATATCCGTTTCCATCCAGAGAATCAATCAGATAATTAATGCGGCTGTACAATCCAATCAATAATCAAAATAAATTTTTCTTCTGAAACTGTTGTTATCATATCATGGATGCCATTCTTTTTCAAATTGAATGAACCTACCATTTTCTGTCAATAGAGGCCACGTCCTGTTTCGGGCAGAAGAACATAAGAAATATCAAAAACGTCTCTGTTTTTCAGTCTGATAAAGTCAAAAACTTTAATTTTTTATAAAATTTCCGACTTCTAATTCCAAAACTGTTTACTTTTCCAAGCTTTTGAGTATAATATAGATAAAAAAACAGGAGGTACATCATGACTGAACTTATAAACCGACCTGAGTATTTGAGCCAGCTTATTCAAAATAAAGATGTGAATTTAGTCAAGATTGTAACCGGCATTCGCCGATGCGGAAAATCATCCCTGCTGGATCTGTTTCATCAATATCTGACTGACATCGGAGTACCCGAAACCAACATCATTCATATGAATCTGGAATCGCTGCGTTATCGAAACCTCTCCAACTACCTTGCTTTCTATGACTACGTCAGTGCGCATATCCCAAAGACCGGTAAGACTTATTTGATATTCGATGAGCTTCAGGCAGTAGAACATTGGGAAAAAGCCATTGAATCTTTCCGGCTTGACTTTGATGTTGATATCTATATCACCGGCTCCAACGCCTACCTGCTCTCCACGGAATTTTCCACGCTGCTCTCCGGCAGGTATGTGGAAATCCGTATGCTGCCATTATCTTTCAAAGAATTTTTAACTTTCTATGAATTTCTGCCAACTGCTACGATGGAAGAAAAATTTCAGAGATATCTGCAGTTCGGCGGCATGCCCATTTTGAGAGAATATCATTTCAACGAAGCACGAAGTATGCAAGCCCTGGAAGGCATCTATTCCACCGTCGTACTGCGTGATATTCTTCAGCGAAACAATCAAACTGATCAGAGCATGCTGCAAAAGATCATACTGTTCCTTTGTTCCAATATTGGAAGCATCACTTCTCCAAACAGTATCGGAAATGCTTTGTCTAATGAAGGCGATATTCAAAACGTCAAAGGAAAAAATGTTGCTGGCAAAACGGTAGATAAATATATCACCATGCTGCGCAGCGCATTTATTTTCTATTATATTGGAAGATATGATATAAAGGGTAAACAATTACTGAAAACATTGGGAAAGAACTACATCATTGATATGGGCTTCCGCAATATGCTTCTCGGCTATCGTGACGCAGACCGCGGCCACATCCTCGAGAACATCGTATTCTTAGAGCTTATCCGACGTGACTACCGCGTTTACATCGGCAAAGTCGGTGAAACGGAGATTGATTTTGTTGCAGAAAAGCCAAATAATAAACTTTATATCCAAGTGACAGAAAGCATGCAGTCACCTGAGACCCGTGAACGAGAACTCAGGCCGCTGCGTATGATTCCTGATAACTACGAAAAAATCGTATTGTCGATGGACAGAAACTTTATCAATTCTTACGATGGCATTAAGTCTTTGTACCTGATTGATTGGCTGCTTTCTTAGCAAAATGATGATTCCACAGAAACGGATTAACCTGAACCATTCTCAAGATCAGTGAGAAATCCCCGCCTTTACCAGACACCTTACTTCCGCACCGCCATCCCTACGGTTCCCGAATTCCAGCCTGCCCCCCTGTTCTTCGAGAAACTTTCTGGCTATGGCCATCCCCAGCCCCTGGTGTCTCCGATCATGACGGCTGGCATCCCCGCTGTAGAACTCCTGGTCTGCGTGCTCCAGATCTTTGGCGGAAAATCCCGGACCATAGTCCCGGACAGCCGCCTCCAGATATTTTCCGTCGATTTTGTCCTGCAGGCTGAAACTCAGGGCAATTCCCTTGCTTTTATCTGTATACTCCGCTGCGTTGCTGAGTATATTTTTCCACGCCCGAAGAATACTCTCCGAACAGCAGCAAATCCCATCTGTCGGCTCCCCCTGCCCTATATCTTCTGACTCCGCCCCTTCTTCATAAAAGGACACTGGCATTTTTTCCGCTGTTCCCACTTGAACGGCGGCCTCCTGAAACATTTTTATCAGCTGGGCGCAGGAAAATATTTTTTCTTCCTGCGCAGAGGGAATCCCATACAGCACCTCCTTCATACGGTCCAGATATTGCTGGATATCACTGACATTGGACAGGATATACTCTGTACACTCTCTATCCTCAGCGGACAGCTCTGATTCCGCCAGCAATTCCGCGTTTCCCTTTATGACCGTAAGGGGCGTCTTCACATCGTGCGCCAGCGAGGCGAGCTGTTCCTGTTTCTGCTGCTCCATATCCCACTGCGCAGACAGGGATTTCCGAAGGGCATCCTTCATATGAGACAGGGATCTCATGACAGCGTCAACCTCACGGATATCTGACGGCTCGGTCTGAAATTCCAGATCATTTTCCGCGATTTTATCTGTGATCGTCCGAAGTCCCTCCAGCTGCCGGTTTAATTTCTTGGCAAAATGTCTGGACAGCAGGAACGCATCAACCACAAACAGAATCCCTGCCAGAATCATGGACATGGGTTCCGGCGCCGGCAGTATTTTATTCAATTTATCCCAGGAATACCTCATGTACAGGTCATATTGAACGATACAGATATTCCCGTTATCCTGGCGGATAAACCGGTAATAACTTTGTCTGCCTGCATAGATGCTCTCATTTTGGTACTGTCTCCATGCATCTTCCCTCTCTTCAGCGGTAAAATTCCCTGTTACCCATTCGCCGCTGCCGTCGTAGATCCCGTATGTGCAGGTTTTTGGAATCAATTTTTTGGGGTCATTCCCGGCTTTTTGTATTTCCTCTGTATGTTTCGTCAGCTGAGTCTCCGCGTAATTTGCCGGAAGCACCAGCCCTGCATATGCGGCGCCGATCACCAGGAGTGTGCAGCTCATGACAATCAAAAATGTATTTACGCAGAACAGGACTGCAAATTTTAAAAACAGTCCTGTCAGTGTTTTTGGTTTTCTTTTTATTTCCATCGATACCCAATCCCCCACACCGTCTCAATGGGATTTATCCCGAATCTTTGAAATTTTGCCCGGATATTTTTCACATGCTCGGTGATCGCCGAATCGCAGCTCTCCCCGTCATACCCGAAAATATGCTCCAGGATCCTCTCCTTGGAAAAGACCTGCCCGCGGTTCAGCGCAAGA
Source organism: uncultured Ruminococcus sp. (assembly GCA_946494335.1). GTDB lineage: Bacteria > Bacillota > Clostridia > Lachnospirales > Lachnospiraceae > Ruminococcus_G. Next base: position 38,221 of record CAMMBV010000030.1, read on the forward strand.
TATTCACAGATATCGTACTCCGCTTTTGTAAAGGCAATTTCTGTGTTCTGACAGTAGATTCTCCTCTCCTGCATGGAAAAACGTACCTCTCCGATACACACGGTATGCTTTTTCTCCCGGTTCTCCCGCCGGATATGGGCAGACACCCGCGCCCGCAGTTCTCCGATCCCGAAAGGCTTGGCGATATAGTCATCTCCTCCTACCCCCAGCCCTTCCATCAGATCTTTTTCCGCCGTCTTCGCGGTGAGAAAAAGAATCGGACAGTCCACCAGATCCCGGATTTCCCGGCAAAGGCTGAAACCGTCTGTTCCCGGCATCATCACATCCAGAAGAATCAACTGATACTTCCCCAGATTTTTCATATCCAGTTTCTCAGGGTCATCCAGCGCCGTCACCGTATAGCCTTCTCTGGAGAGAGATTTCCGGATCACTTCCAATATTCCTGTATCATCATCAACCGCCAGTATTTCAATCATTGCACTGCCTTCCTTCATAATAATAAAACCATATCCCGATTATGGCACAAATAAGCACCAGGAGCAACAGACAGATTCCTGTCGTCTCCATGATCCCTTCTGTATATACCAAGCTGCCCTTTTGGCCAATCCCGCTCAGCGTAAGCATGGCTCCTCTCGCACTCCAGGTACAGGGAAAAAACTGCCATTTTCCATCTCCCAGGCCGGTGAGGAACAGCGCCGACAATAAAAACTGCGCCACTCCCACACATTCCGATACGGTTTTCGAAAATTTCAAGTTTAAAAACAGGTGTTCCAGGTACAGGGGAACACTCCCCAGGAAAAGTACTGCCGCCAGCTTCAGATACTGCATTTGCGAAAAAACATATTCTCCTGCAATCATCCCTAATCCCGTACCAAAAAGCAGCACCGCAGCGACGATCGCCAGAAATCCCAGCCCGGCCAAAACGGTAATCTTTGCCAGTAAGCTTTTCCATCTGCATGTATACCCCCCAGGAAAAACCTGAAAATGGGTTTCTTCTTCCAGACAGATATTACCAGCACAGACGATACTGATCATGAAAGGAAGGGCCACGCCGATCACTTCCGCATAAGCAGATAGCGGACCGATGCCGTACCGCCCGGTAAGCCGGCAGTACAGCAAAAAAACGGCGGCTCCCAGCACAGGAATGCATATATGCAGAGGATAAAGAAAAGTATGCCTCATTTTTAGTATTTCCGCCCTTATTCCTCCCAGAAATTCCCTCATCAGGAGACCACCTTCCTCTCAAACCACCTTCTGCTCCAGGCCCAGAGTATTCCAAACCAGATCAGTGAGCCCAGAATACCGATCGGAAGCACCCAAGGCGCTGCTAACTGCGTCGAATAACCCATCTGTCCCGGCTGCAGCAAAAGACCATTGGGCATCACTCCCAGAACCGGACACATCAGTCTCGCCGTGATCGCTCCGGGAAATAACGGGAACCACGGTTTCAGGGATATAATCGCCGCCATAATCGTATAGAATCCCATATGAATCACCAGCGTGAGGAAGGTACCTACTTTCTGTACCAAAAACAGACAAAACGGGATCTCCCACAAGGCGGTCAGCCACATAAGAATTCCTGCGAGAATCTGCACTGTCACCGCGGGCGACGCGAGAAACTCCATATGCAGACCTGTCTCGATTCCTTTTCCCACGAGAATTGTCAAAATCACAATAAAAAGCGTGGAAATCCCTGACATTACCGCTCCCAGCAAAATCTTAGCATCCCAGATTTTCCCCATACTGCACGGCAGAGAACAGATCGTATAGTTCTTCTTGTTCTTGTCCCGTCTTCCCAGCATACCGCACAGGATTCCGACATATCCGGGATACAGACCAATATACCACCAATTGTAGCTGTCCACCAAAAAGTAATGGTGCGTCAGCCAAGCAGACAAAAGGACGCAGACCAGCGGCATGAGGAAGGTAATGACCGACATTGTGGTATGACGGTATTTGATTCTTTCCGCCTGAAAATAATTTCCCATCATTCAGCCCCTCCCTTCGCCGCGACTTCCATGAACAGTTTCTCCAGATCTTCCTGTTCACCAATCTTCCCTTCATATCCCAGACGGCCCCCGGCAATAATACCGATATAATCAGCTGTCTGCTGAATTTCGCTGAGAATGTGGCTGGACAGAATTACGGTGATTCCCCTTTTTGGGAAACTGCGGATCATCCCCCGCAGTTCCTGGATCCCCAGAGGATCCAGGCCGTTGATGGGTTCATCCAGCACCAGCAGCCTCGGATGATTCAAGAGGGCCAGGGCTATCCCCAGACGCTGCTTCATTCCCAGAGAAAAGGCGCCTGCTTTTTTCTTTCCCGTATCCGCAATACCCGTCGTCTCAAGGGCTTCTTGAATCCTTTCATCTTCTACTCCCAAAAGCAAGGCGCGCACCTTCATATTCTCCCACGCAGTGAGATTTTCATAGAGAGGCGGAGTCTCAATCAACGCGCCGATTTCCTTCAGATCTTGTCTGGTCCACTTATGCCCCCGGTAAAAAACGGCGCCTTCTGTGGGCCTGGAAAGCCCGGTAAGCATTTTCAGCAGCGTAGACTTTCCCGCTCCATTGGGGCCTAAAAGCCCATAAACATGATTCTCCGGTATATTCATGGTAATGCCTTTGAGCACTTCCTGACTGCGGAATTTCTTTCTCAGATTTCTTATTGTAACGATATTTGATTCCATATTTTCAGCCTCCTTACAAAATACAGTATAAAAAGAAATTCTAAGGAAATTATAAGGAAAATACAGAACCTACCCCCGATTTTGCGCAAGAATGCTCTAAAAATAAAAAGATGTTCCGCCGCTTTATCGCTGATACGAAGCAACACTTTATCCAGAAGCGGGACAATTCCATCCGGCGCGGACTTGTCGGCCAGCAAGTTTTATATGGTTCTGCGTTGCTTATTTCGATACGGTCAGAAAAATGATATACTCAAAAAAAATTTGAAAATACCTATTGACCCTCACGGTGCGTAATAGATTAAAGTGAGTATATCAGGAGCAGGAGGTACAGTGATGAGAACAGTAAAGGAAATATCAAATTTAACAGGTATCAGCGTGCGCACGCTTCACTACTATGATGAAATCGGATTATTAAAACCGACAGAAAAGAGTGAAGCGGGATACCGGCTTTATGACGATAAAGCACTGGAAACATTACAGCAGATTTTGTTTTTCCGTGAGTTTGATATCCCCTTAAAAGAAATCAAAACTGTTATGGATAATCCGGCACTTGAAAAAAATCAGATTTTGCTAATGCAGCGCAAAATGTTGGTTGCAAAGAAGGAACGTATGGAACGACTGATTTCCAGTATTGATGATATTTTGAAAGGAGAGAATAAAATGGATTTTGCGATTTTCAACAACACAGAAATTGAAGAAATGTTTCAAACTATGTTTGACAACATGCCCACTAACATGAGAGAACTTGCTGTTAAAGAATTTGGAAGTGTTGAAGAATGGAAAAAACATTATATGGAGGCAGTTTCCTCAGAAAAAATGCAGAAAGGCTATGCAAAGGTTGTTGAGTGGTATGGCGGGAAAGACAACTTTTTGTCTGTCGCTAATAATCCTGTTAGCAAAGAAGTTGCGAAAAGCTACAATAAACGGATTGAAGCGATTTTGCAAAAGTTGATTTCCAAGAAAGAATGTGACGTAAATAGTTTTGAAGTTAAAGAAGTGGTTGGAGAATATGGATTTGTCATGAAACAGTTATCGCAGATAAAAAGTGAAGATGGGCTGATGCTGGCGCTGGCGCAATATTACCGCAATGAAAAAATTAAGCCGATGATAGATGAACGATATGGCGAAGGTGCTTCCGAGTTTCTTGCACAGGCAATAGAAGCTTTCTATAAACACCAGTGATCTGAAATTTAACCGGAAATCACATCCGCATATACTAAAATGAAATCATTGCTATTTTTAAAAAAATCGGCTATACTGATTATGAAGAAATTTGAAAGGAGTAGATGCACATGGCAACACAGAGTATCAAAAAGAATATCGTAATCCATGACAAAAACTCCGCCACCGTTTTTGTGGAAGCACTGGAAAAGGCCGCAGCTATTGCGACAAAGCCAACCTCCCGTGATTACAGCGTAAAGGAATTAAAAGGCGCAAAAAATATTAAGGATTTTTTCGGAAATAAACTGTAATGGATTATATAGAGCTGAACCTTTTAGAAATGCTCGACACTTACGGAGAGGATAAGCTGCAGGCTGTCCTCTCCCGTTTCATGTGTCCTCAAAATACTGACGTAGAAAATTTCATTCAGTCAAAGGCTGTCACTTTTGCCCGCTAGAGACTCGCCATGACGTATCTGGTCTATTTCGCTGGAGAAAATCCGGAATTGGTCGGCTATTTCACTTTGGCGAACAAATTTATTTCCATTGCCGGAAACGCTTTAAGCAAAACTTTACAGAAACGTATTTCAAAATTTTCCCAATATGACGAAGAACTTGACCGTTTCCTGGTGTCCATGCCTTTGATTGCACAACTGGGAAGAAATTTTAATCCTTCTCTGTCAGCTTCAATCCCCGGACAGGAATTACTGGCTATTGCCTGTCACAAAGTTCAGGAAGCATAGTTTATCATCGGAGGGAAAGCCGTTTACATAGAATGTGCAAGCAGCGGCTCGGAATTTCTGGAAATTCTTTATTTCCTTCAAATTCTGCGGTCGATGACGAAGCGCTCCAATATTTTTTAGGAAAACTTCAGTCCTGCAACAAACAGAATCAAAAAATGATTATCAATTCTCTAAATTTTTTAGTTGAACAGTTGTTAGAAATTCAAAATAGCGAAACTACTGATTTATAAAATAAAGGCAGAAAATACCCTATCTGCCTTTATTTTAGTTATACCCTCACACATTAACTTGACAACTAAATTCAAACTTAATTATTACTATTTTCTTTACGATACTCCGCTGGCGCAATCTTTAGAACATCACGAAACGCTGTGGCAAATTTGCTCTGATTTTCATATCCAACTTGATTCGCGATTTCAGCTATGGTTGCCTGTGTCTGCCTCAATAAGATTGCAGCTTGTTTAATGCGGTATTCTTTCATATAAGTTCCGATAGGCTGTCCATAAATACCTTTAAATGTATCCTTTAAGGTTGTAGTGTTTATCAAATATTCTTTAGAAAGATCATCAATCGTTGGCCGCTCCTGAAGATTTGAGGTCAGCCTTTTGTGGATAGTCTTGATAATCTCCACCTGCGGAGAAGTGTATAGCTCTCTCCTTTTCTCTCTGGATACATCAACCATACACAAAAATAAAAGCAGTTCTTGTACCTTTAATCGAAAATATGGTTTCTGTAAGCAATCCGGCACAGAGTAAAGCTCTGAAAATATATGTTCAATCTCATCCTTCGCCCGCATGATAAAACAGTTTCCATCAGAACAAAATTTATCTTTGAATTGCAGAATATCTATGCCGCTGTCCGTTAGAATTTCAGGCATGTTCTTCACCACCACAGATAGATTGATAACAACGGAAATCCCTCGATAGTGTTTTAATGGAAATGACATTTCCGATGCACAATTATCCATGGTATGGATTGACAAATCGCCTTCTCCAAGGTAAAGGCAAGAGCCACTTGCTAAGCGGCACCCTTCCCGGCCTTCCCGACAATGATTGATCTCCAATATGTTTTTATCAATGTTCCCATCCCAATAGCAGCTCGTTGCTTCAAAGTCATTATAGATAAGCTGTATTCCAGGATAGACCTGATAGACCGTCATAAGTCCAAGGCCATCCGCACAATCCATTTTATAGACAGTACAATAACCGTCATTGTCCTTCGGAATAACTGCAGATAACCCTGTTGATGAAAAATGGGTATTCTCCATAGATGTCCTTTCCGATGTATCTATATTATTTATCTGTTGTGCCAGAGTCTTTCTGGCATCTTTTATTATATAGTTTTTTCTCATATTGCACCGCTCCAATCAGCAGGATTTTAAATCCAAATAGAACCCACTTTGAATTATAGTGTGTCATGACTAACCAAGCAAATAGAAAAATCACGTCTTACTGTAAAAGCATAGAAATATGAAATAGCATCTTACCGTGAAATTGCTGGAAAGATACCGAACTTCCCTTTTTCAAACATCAAAATCATGATTTCTCCATATAATCACCTACTTCTTCTTTCATTTTATTTCTGAGGAATAAATTTTTGTTTTGCAAACGCCAATTCTTTACGCAAATGTAATGCCATAAATATGGTGATAATGGCAGAAATCACATCCGCAATCGGCTGCACATAAAGAATCCCGTTTATTCCCCAAAATGCTGGGAGTATCAAAATAACCGGGACAAAACAGATCCCCTGCCGGCAGGCTCCTAA
>CAMMBV010000031.1 GCA_946494335.1 uncultured Ruminococcus sp.
ATCGCTATTTCCTTATAATCGGGTCAGAAATCGGCATTAGCCGATTGCCCCTTTTATGAGCAGCAAAACATATGATATCCCACCAACAGACAGGCAAGGGCCGCGATAACGGTCCACACCGTAGTGGGAATAATCAGTTCAATCAGCATACCGATTCCGATAAAGAACAGCATGAAACCGATAATCCGGCACATTCTTGTCTCCTAATCTTTATGAGTTCTCCTCTTGATTCAATATATGCTCGATGTCTTCCTTTGTATACTCCTCATCTTTGTCTTTTTTGTATACCATTCCGTAAGATCCGGAACCTATACCTGAAAGCTTTTTATGCCGGATTCAGCACTCCGTTTTCTTCTAATATCTTTTCTGCTTCATTTACCGTAATTCCCGTTTTCTTTGCGATCTCCTCCAATGATACACCGAACTCATAGTAAGTCAGTATTCTCCCTTTGATCTCACCTTTGATTTCGCCTTTGATTTCAAACTCTTTTTTCAACTCTTCCAATGCCATACACATATTCATCCTGCCCCCTTTTCTTTCCAAGGCCTGGTTGACAAGTTCCGGGGAATCTGTGATCGCTCCGATTACAACACCCAGTTCAGAGGAAAATTCCTTATCCTGGTACGCTTCCTCGATCTTTTTATAGTTCTTTTTGTAGATATTCCGGCTGATCTCGAAAACAGTCTGCACATCACCATTGCGGAATACAAGTCCTTCGCTCTCCCCCACCTGAATCAGGTTCATTTTGTAATCGCTCACCACCGGGCGCAGCTCTTCTGGAATTTTCAGCATATCCACAAGAGAGTGAGGGCCGTCCCATGCACGCTCACCATAGTATACGCAGATACTCACCATGGGATGCAGTCGGTCTTCTCTGCGAAGTCCGGACAAAAGCTCATCCGAATCCTCCCAATTTCCTCGCGCTTTGTTCTTTTTCGCAATCTCCTGGTATTCCTTCAGGTACCCCAACGCATCTCCCAGCATAATCCGCAGGGGCATCCCAAAGTGAACGCGCTGCTGGTTTTCCAGCCCCAATATTACAAAATCTACCCCATGTGCTCGCTTTTTAACCACATCCAGGATTTTCTGCACCGTTTCCATATGTCCATTTCATTTTAAAATGGATGAAAAATCAGTATCTAATTCTTCCAGTTCATCCGGATGAATCACCTGCTTTCCCTGAAATAATGCCGCATTGAACAGGTCTGCAAACCTGGCGTTATCCCGCCAGAAATCTTTTAACACGGTATCTGTTTTTATTTTGCTTTTTGCAGTCATTGCATCTCCTCTGCTGCTCTCTTCGGCATGGTTTTACTATATCACATTTTCTGGCTTTCTTCCAGTTTTTCTATGCTTCTGGCATGCAAAAACCCCTGTGCAAAAATTTGCACAGAGGTCATTTTTATAAGCAGCAAAGCCTGTCTTCTAAACTTTATGAGTTCTCCTCTTGATTCAATATCTGCTCGATGTCTTCCTTTGTATACTCCTCATCTTTGTCTTTTTTGGTAAATCGATCTGCAAGATCCGGGATCATATCCAGAATCTTGGTCACTGCATCCTGATTCTTTATGTTTACAAGCTTGGTTGTATTTTTATTGATAACCAGTACGGCAGAAGGAGAAATCTTTCCGCCCATACCGCCTGCGCCGTTATTTTTTGCATTCTCTGCAAACGCCCCGGCACCCACGCCGAAAGAAACGTCCACCAGCGGTAAAATTATGGTATCGCCGATATGAATCGCCTCTCCCACCACTGTTTTCGTGGTAATAAAGCTTTCCATTCCCCGAAACAGGGCCTCCACAGTGTTCTGAAATGTATTATCTGCCATCTTTTATGCCTCCTTATGCTGGAATTTTCTGATTGTCTTTTTCACAGACTGACTGCGGTACACTCTCCATGCCGCCTTTAATAGTACGAATCCAAATATTCTGCCCTTCAGCAGCACGTCTCCCTCCAGAATTTCTTCATCAAATACGGGAATTACCTGAAATCCGCTTTTGTACAGAGGCAGAATCATACTGACCGCGCCCAGAGTCTGTCCAGTCAGGGCCGGATCATCAAATCCATATCTGACGTACCCCTTCACCTTGCGAGGCAGCATATGACGGATCAGATCTCCCGCATTTTCCTTCAGACATCGAAACGCCTCTTTTGTATTTTCGTCTCTCAGAAATTTTTTCCACTGCCTTATTTTATCATAAATCCGGCGCAATGTTAACTGTATTTTCTTTATACGCTGAATAATGCGGGATGGCAGACGGATCAGTTTTCCAATCAACCTGGAAATTTTTTGAAAAAAAAGCTGTAAGGCTGAAAGCTTTTCATTCTCCTGTGACTTCTTTTCCTCTCCATCCCGGGCGCCTTCCCCTGTCCGGCTGTCCTCTTCCTTCGACTGATGCAGTATATCTTCCGGGTTTTGCTCCGCCGCTGATTCCTCAAGGGTCTTTTTCCCTTCCGGAACTACTTTTTTGCTGTGTTTCTTTTTTCTTTTCAGCTTCTGCCCTATTTTTTTATACGTCTCCAGTGAAATGCCAAGAAGGTGGACTTTTATCGAAGACGTCCCGTCTTTGTAGGCAGCCGCCACTCTGATCAGCCCAAACATCCAGCCCAAGATAACCTGACCCTGCAGACCGCTTTCGGCATTTTTGCTTCCTTTGATCCGATAGGCAACAGGTACAAACAGAATACTAAGCAAAATCAGAAGCAGCAAAGACAGCAGGATCAGTATCAGTATACCCAGAATTTTCAGGATCACAAAAATGATATGTAGCATCTTTTTTATCCTTCCTGATCAGAAAGAAGCCAGGAACGTACTTCTACCGTACCCGTCCTCTCCCAGACATCTTTGACAATCTGTTCCACAATCTCCAGAGCCTCCTCATATCCCACGGCAATCCCCACTATCATGGGGCACCGTTTTCTCACCTGCGCCTTTAAAAGCTGTCCTGCTGAAAAAATATCCAGATTATTTCCCCGGCCTGCCGCCACCGTGACCACATAAATGTCAAAAGTTCCCAGACCGCAGTTTATCTTCCGCCGGATCGCCTTTTCCTTCTTTTTTGCAGTATTTCCAACATACAGGTTCTTATACCATTTCAACATAAAAACGTCCTTTATCCGGCGTCATCTCTGTCCCAGCCGTTCTTCCAGTGCATCCACAACCGTCTGCAGAACTTTAACACGGGCATAGTATTTGTCATTGCCCTCCACAATAATCCAGGGTGCATACGTTGTGGAAGTATGAATCAGCATCTCATCCACCGCTTTTTCATAAAGATCCCACTTCTCCCGGTTGCGCCAGTCTTCATCTGTAATTTTCCACTGCTTCTGCGGATTATCCATTCTTTCCCTGAATCGTCTCTCCTGCTCGTCCTTATCTATCTGCAGCCAGAATTTCCGGACGATGATTCCCGCATTGGTCCAGCTGGCCTCCATGTCGTTCATCTCTTTATAGGCCCGCTTCCATTCCTGTTCTGTACAGAAGCCTTCAATCCGCTCCACCATTACACGCCCGTACCAGGTTCTGTCAAATATGGCAATATGGCCTGCTTTGGGCACATTGTTCCAGAAACGCCACAGATAATGGTGGGAACGTTCCAGATCGTTGGGAGACGCCGTCGGGTTCACCTGATATCCTCTGGGATCCAGCGGTTCCGTCAGCCGTTTGATGGCGCCGCCTTTTCCTCCCGCGTCCCAGCCTTCAAATCCCAGGATCACCGGTATCCTTTGGCGGTACAGTTCTCCGTGCAGGTGAGTCAGCTTTTCCTGCAGTTCTTTCAGCTTCTTCTTATACTCTTCCTTGGTGTAGGATTTGCTCAGATCCACACTGTCCAGGCTGGAGGTGCGCATCACCTTTTCATCCAGCACATCCATCTGCAGCGGCATCGCCGGTTCCTCTGCCGAAACTTCTTCCGATGTCTTTGACTCCCTGATTTCCTGCTTCATCTGCTCCGCCTTGATCCGCTCTGTCATAGCCTTGATAACAGCCATGTAGATCTTTACAGTGGCAAACTCCCGATCCGTGGACTCTATCACTGTCCAAGGAGCACATTCTGTATCCGTTTTTTCCAGCATCTCATCATTGATCTGCTTGTATTCCTCATATCGGTCGTTTCTCTTTAAATCGCCCTTGCTGACTCTCCATGCGCTGGATTTATCATCCATAAGCTTCTGAAATCTTTTCCTTTGCTCTTTCTGATCAATGCAAAGAAACAGCTTGATAATAACCGTTCCGTCTGCCGTAAGCTGCTCCTCAAAGGAATTGATTTCGCCGTAAGCATAATGAAGCTTGTCTTCCGGAGTCACCTTGTCAAATCTGTCAAGCTGTACAATCCGGTACCAGCTTCTGTCGAAGATGGCGATCCTTCCCTTTGGGGGCGTCTTGACCCAGAATCTCCACAGAAACGGCCGCATCTTTTCTTCTTCACTCTCCGAACCCGTAGCGTAAACGGAGAACCCTCTGGGATCCAGAGACTGGATCAGCTTGCTGATCTGAACACCCTTCCCTGATGCTCCAAACCCTTCAAACACGATCATAACAGGAATCCCCATCGCTTTGCAGGTCCTCTGGAGCTGGGCCAGCTGGGGCTGGAGATATTCCATTTTCTCCTTATACTCTTTCTTACTCAGCTTTTTGGTCAGATCAATCTGCTCCAACATAGTGCTCCCTCCTCTCTGATTTCAGAATAAGGGAGAGATAGCTGCATCCCTCCCTTATTTTGTGAATTGTAAGACCCGGAACATCCGGTCTTTGTTAATAGTATTTGCGTGTCCCCCACAGATTTGATTTTTTCAGATCCAGATATTCCTGATAAGCGATCTCAAGAATCTGTCTTTCATTGGAAAATTTCAGAAGATGGTAAGCTTCATGAAACTTATAATACCCTGAATCCACAAAATATTCTTCTCTCTGAGGTTTACTGTGATAACTGTTGGCCATCATCAGATACCAGTGCACATCTTTTTCCACCGTATCCTCCGGAACAGAAAAACTGTATTGACTTTTCCCCACATATTTTATGATGGAAGCCTGTACACCTGCTTCCTCCCGGACTTCCCTCACTGCGGTGTCCTTATAATCTTCTCCCGACTCTACAGTTCCCTTAGGCAGAACCCATCCTTCATACTTGTTTTTATAACTTTTATAAAGAACCAGAATCTTGCCCCGATACATTACCACCCCGCCACAGCTCGTTGCCTCAATCATTGCAATTCCTCCTGTAATGCGTAGTGTCTACTTATTGTTAGTATACCCCTTTTTTTCCGGCCATGCAACCTTAATTGTAGTATGCATCGAAGATTTGTTCTGCAATGGGAACGGCGACGTCACTTCCTGTTCCCGCGCTTTCAGCAATAACGCTGACCACGATATCCGGGTTGTCCACATTGGAGAATCCCACGAACCAGGCATGGGGCAAGCCGCTCATATCTCCGTGTTCCGCCGTTCCTGTTTTTCCGGCGGCGGTATAATTTTTCCCGGACAGCCTGGACGCTGTTCCGCTTTCAACTACCCCCTGCATCAGTTCACTGATCACCGACGCCTCATCTGCACTCATCAGCTCCCGGTAAGCGCTGGGCGTGTATTTTTTCACCTGTTCTCCGTTATAATTTTCGATTCTGTCCACCAGATAAGGCTCCATCAGATTTCCGCCATTGGCCACCGCACAGGTAATCAGAGCCATATGAAACGGCGATGTAACCGTATCGCCCTGACCGATAGCTGTCTGCATCGCCAGAGCATCGGGAGTGCTGTCATCCAGCACAAAGCTTCCCTTGCTGTATGGAATCGTAATGGGGAGCTTTTCATTAAACAGAAGCTCTTCCGCCGTACTGCGGAAACTGTCTCCGTCCAGGTCCACTCCCAGCTGCGCGAAAGCGCTGTTGCAGGATTTGGCAAAGGCCGCCGCAAAATCTTCCGCTCCATGGACATTGTTGTTGTAGCAATGAATGGTATACCCGCCGTTTGTCACCTCGCCCTGGCAGTCAAAATAAAAATCATTCAGATTTCCCCCTGCGCGCATATAGGCCAGAGTCGTCACGATTTTAAAGGTGGATCCCGGCGGATACAGCCCTTGCGTCGCTCTGTTTAAAAGATTGGTATTGCTCTTTTCACTTACCAGGGAATCCCAGATTTCATTCAGCGTATTAGGATCAAAATCCGGTTTGCTGACCATGGCCAGTATCTTTCCGGTATCCGGCTCCATCACCACCACAGCTCCGTTATTGCCGCCCAGTGCGTCATAGGCAGTCTGCTGCAGTTTTACATCCAGTGTTGTCACGATGGTATCGCCCATATTCTTTTCGTCCTGCAGCTCTTTTTGCACCTGTTCCATCGCTCCTGCATGAGAAGTCAGCAGATGATAATTCTCCGATGATTCCAGACCGCTTCTTCCCTTGCTGGTATAACCCACCACGTGGGAAAACAGATTGCCATAAGGATAGACGCGGGTTTCATTTCCTTCCTCATCGATCTGGGTCTCGGCCAGAATCTCCCCGCCTGACGCTGTGATGTCTCCTCTTACCACCTGCTCCTCATAGGAGTCCTGCCGTTTATTGTAAGGACTGTTCTGAAATTCTTCACTCAGTCTGGTATTAAAATAAACGATATATCCGATCAGCGCCAGGAATATAGCCACGAAGGTGTAAGATACCACCACATACTCTCTACCACCGGAGGCTTTTTTCTGTTTCTTCTTCGATTTTTTCTTCCAGGCTTTTTTCTCCTGCCGCTCCAGTTCTTTTTGACTGCGACGGCTGGTCTTCCCATTCCTGTCTTTGAATTCGTTCCTGTTTCTGTCTTTCAAGTTGTACTCCTTCATCTTCTCTTAAAATATACAGTCCCTGAATAATTGCCAGCATCACGATCGTACAGATCACAGAACTGCCCCCGTAGCTGACAAGAGGCAGTGTAATTCCCGTCAGCGGAATAAATTTTGTGGTTCCTCCCACCGTGAGGAAAACCTGAAACGCATACTCGGTTCCCAGTCCCAGAGCAATCATTTTATAAAATTTGTTGCTCATTTTCATGGAAATATTTACAATCATCAGGAAACAGCTCATGCACACCAGCAGCATGCAGATGGCGAAGATCCCTCCCAGCTCTTCACAGATGGCTGCAAATATGGAATCCTGGGTTACCACGGGAATCGTATCGGGAGAACCGTTAAACAGTCCCGTCCCGAACCATCCTCCCGCACATATGGCAAACAGTGACTGTACAATCTGATACCCGTTTGTCTCATAAACAGAGAAGGGATCTTTCCACGCCACCACACGCTGACGGACATGACCAAACAGATAGTATGCCAGCACCGAGGCGGCTGCTCCGCCTCCCAGACCCGCCAGCGCATACAGCGGTTTTTTCGTGGCCACGTATACCATCACCACGTAAGTGATGAAAAATACCAGGGCGCTTCCCAGATCCCTGGAAAGTACCAGAATCAGCACATGCGCCCCTGCCACCGCAGTGGTGATGACCACATTTTTAAAACCGGTATTCCTGCGCAGAATACCTGCCATAAAAAACACAAATGTTATTTTTACCACTTCAGACAGCTGAAAACTGACTCCTCCCAGCTTCAGAGCCAGGTTGGCGCCTCCTGTTACCGGCGCCAGCACCAGCACGGCAGCCAGCAGCAGGATTCCCACAATACCGTAGAGCCAGGTCAGATCCTTTAAAAGCTTCACCTTCCGGATGATGACCGGTACCAGAAGGGAAAGAACAGTGCCCACCACCACGATGGCAAACTGTTTTTCCGCCATTTCAAAATCCAGCCTTGAAAGTATGATAAACCCACAGCTTAATAACAGGCACATATCATTGACCAGAAGCATGGACGCTTTTTTATAAAAAATACGGTAGATGACCTGAATCACAACCACATATGCCGCCACCTGAAGATACATAATCAGCATGTTAAAGTCCATCGTCTGAAGATACATCACAAGATAAGCGGCCGTGTCAATAAAGAGCAGCAGAATAATCTGCTTTCTGAGCACATATTTTCTGTCTTCCTCATCACTTTTTTTAAAAACGGTAAAACACTGAAAGGTAAACAGCGTCATCAGTATAACAATCAGATATTTTGATAATTCAACGATGATATTAATCATTTACACTCACCTGCCTATACACCGCGCCTGAAATGCCCCTTTGTGCTTTCAAATGAGGGTTCAAAAGCGCCGTTATTTTCATATGCTGTTAAAAATTCTTCTGTCCGCAAAGCTGCTGTTTTTCCATCTTCAAAGGTGAAATCAAACCTCAGTCCCCTCACCGGCAGCTTTCTGATCGCAGAAATCTCTTTTGCCAGGCTAACTGGCACGCTGTTATAAATAATATTGTGACAGTATTCGCAGCAGCATTGTACACGAAACTGTTTCTGATACCGATCCTTTAAAAAGAGCGTGCTGTTTTCCCTTACGCACCGATCCAGATTTTTTTTGACGCACTGAGCCGAAATCATGAGGGGTGTATAACCGTATACGGTCAGTTCACTAAGACTGTTATTCCTCCTGGCGATGTCCTGTACGTTAAGCTCCGCCGGAACCGTATCGCCTTCCATTCCCAACTCTTTAAAAAATACGCTTCCTCTTTTATTCCAGGCGGACATGGCGGCATCCAGAACCGTCCTTTCTTCCAGTTCCATTTCCCTTAGCAGCGCATACTGTTCCGGCGTATGGACCAGAAAACCGGCGGCTCCCTGTGAAAGTGCCTTTGAAATCTGCTCTGTCAGCTTTTTCATCTCCGCCTCACGCACCATAAAGGGAAGCATGAACCAGGGCTCTTTTCCATATTCTTTACATTTTTTAATAAAATTTTCACCGAAAATCTGCCAGGAACCATATATCCGCCTGATTTGTGGAAATTTCATCAGCGCCTCAACCTGATCCTTTTGCTGCACGGAGGCAGAAAAAAAGATTTTTTCCCTGTGATCCGGCAGAAATTCCTTTTCCTCTTCCTTTTCAGGTAAGATACTTTGTCTTTCATTGGCCTTTTTCACCTGGGCCTCCAGAGCTTCCAGAACATTCCTTCGCAGCTCATTCACCTCCTGCATGGGAACGAAAATATCGCCGTCCATGGAAAGCTTAAGCTCCTCCACAAAAAAGGGAGTGGCTCCCGTTTTTCTTATCTGTTTTTCTATCCGATCTTTTGCAAGAGGCTGGTTTTTTGCCTCCTGAACCGGATTTCCTTCCAGGATTACCTTGTGCCCGCAGCCCTTCGCCTCAATCCGGAAGGGTTTTCCCTTCTTAAGATCAACCTGCATCCGAACCGCCACAGGATCCTTCTTTTCCACGTATTTTTGATACAGTTCAAGAAACAGCTGTTCATTGTGGGCATTCTTTTTCAGAGCCTTTTCATTTTTCAGGGCCATCATGCCGCGCCCGTTTCTCTGTTTATAATATCCCTGGTGGAAACCGTCTCTGTTATAAAGGTCAAATAATTCCTTTTTATCTTTTTCCTGTACGCCGGTCCACTCACCGCGCAGACATTGATCCAGATACTTACGGTAAATCCGCACCACGCCCGCAGTATATTCCGGCCGCTTCATCCTTCCCTCTATCTTCAGTGAATTCACACCGGCTTTCAGGATATCCGGAAGAAGATCAACCGTACACATATCCTTCGGACTTAAAGGATAGGCGCTTTTTTTGTCATTCAGATGCCTGTCCCCTTCCAAAACATGATAAGGCAGACGGCAGGGCTGTGCGCATCTGCCCCGGTTGCCGCTGCGTCCTCCCAGCATGCTGCTGAACAGACATCGGCCGGAGTAACAGTAACACAGGGCGCCATGAACAAAGCTTTCAATCTCCAGGCTGGTGTGACTGCGGATTTTCCCTATCTCTTCCAGCGACAGTTCCCGGGCCGTCACGATGCGGGAAGCGCCCAGTCTTTCCAGCAGGGCCGCGCTTCTGTATCCGGTGATCGTCATCTGGGTGCTGCAGTGTATGGGCAGATCGGGAAAACAGGTATGGATAAAAGAAAATACGCCGAAATCCTGGACAATTACCGCATCAAGACCATTTTCATAAAAAGGGAGCAGATAAGAATACAGTTCCTTCCCCACTTCCTTTTCCTTCAGAAAAGTATTGACCGTCAGATACAGTTTTTTTCCGTGCAGCCTGGCATAATCGATGGCGGCCAACATCATATCCTCATCCAGATTGTCCGCATAGGCTCTCGCTCCGAATTTTTCACCGCCGATATAGACCGCATCTGCTCCCGCCGCATAGGCGGCAGTCATGGCCTCATAGGAACCTGCCGGCGCCAGTAATTCTGTCATCATTTTTCAACTCTCCTTAAAAAGCAAGAAGGAGATTACCCAAAAGCAATCCCCCTGATATTCATCATTTTAAACTGTCTCTTTTCTCCTTTTGAAGCATCTCATATTCCTGTTTTAAAGTTTCCAGTTCCTTCATGGAATTTTCCAGCTTGATCTGAGTATCAATCAGCTGGTGTTTCAGATCATAGACCTCTTTGTCTTTTTCCTGGGAATCCTCTTCAAACACTTCCGCCTGTCGTCTCGCCTTAAAATAATCGTCTGCGATGTTGAGACTCAGCAGGGTGCTTTTTGTCTCCACAGGCTGTCTGTTATATCCCGGCAGTTCACTCAGCTCTGATATTTTATGATTCAGATATGCAGCCACCTTCTGCAGATACTCTTCACTTTCGTATCCGCTCAGCTTAACAATTTTTCCTCCAATCAGAACCTGCGTCGTATTTTTTGTAGGCACTTGGCTTACCTCCATCCTTTTACTCTATCTCTATTATAATAGAAAATACAGGAAAAACAACCTTTTCTTTTACTCTGCTTTTTCCGGCAGTTCAAATCCCAGATGTTCATAGGCTTTCGCAGCGGCGCATCGCCCCCTGGGGGTCCTGTTTAAAAATCCGTGTTTCAGCAAATATGGTTCATAGACATCTTCCAGTGTTCCCGCGTCCTCTCCGATAGCCGCCGCCAGCGTATCAAGCCCTGCAGGCCCTCCCTGAAATTTTTCAATCAGCGTCAGAAGAATCTTCCGATCCAGACTGTCCAGACCATACTGATCTACTTCCAGAAGATCCAGCGCATAGACAGCCGCCTCTTCTGTAATGACGCCGTCATATTTCACCTGGGCAAAGTCTCTTACCCGCTTCAGCAGCCGATTTGCCAGTCTTGGCGTGCCCCTGGAACGCCGCGCCAGCGCCTTGGCGCCTTTTTTATCAATTTCCACATCCAGAATTCTGGCTGAGTGAAAAATAATGGCTTCCAGTTCCTTCTCCGTATAGAATTCCAGATGATGGATTACACCGAACCGATCCCGCAAAGGCGCCGTCAAAAGTCCCGCTCTGGTAGTAGCGCCCACCAGTGTAAAAGGCGGCAGATCCAAACGTATGGAACGGGCTGTAGCTCCTTTTCCGATCATGATATCAATGGCATAATCCTCCATAGCCGGATACAGCACTTCTTCCACCTGGCGGTTCAGCCGGTGAATCTCATCCACAAAAAGAATGTCTCCTTTTTGCAGGCTGTTCAGAATCGCAGCCATCTCCCCTGGTTTTTCAATGGCCGGTCCTGAGGTCACTTTCATATTAACCCCCATCTCATTGGCAATAATCCCTGCCAGCGTCGTCTTTCCAAGACCCGGAGGTCCGTAGAATAAAACGTGATCCAGCGGATCATTTCTCTGCTTAGCCGCTTCAATATATACCTTCAGATTTTCCTTTGTTTTTTCCTGTCCAATATATTCATCCAGAAACTGAGGCCGCAAACTGCCTTCCACCTGGATATCTTCCTCTGTTACGTCTGTGGTAATTATTCGTCTGTCCATGATACCATTCCCGTTCTTTTACAAAAGTTTTTTCAGCGCAGCCTTTAAAATCTCCTCTGTGTCCATCTCTTCTGCTCCTTCTACCTGCTTTACGCTCCGCAGAGCATCCGTATTGGAATACCCCAGCGCCATCAGAGCCTGCACCGCTTCCTGTGCATGAGGGCTGCCCTGTCCCCTGTCATCCATTGCTCCCGCAGCTTCTGTTCCTTTTTGTTCAAATATCTCTTCCAGATCCAGTTTATCCTTCAATTCCAGAATCAGCTTCTGCGCTGTCTTTTTCCCGATGCCCGGCGCTTTGGCCAGAACTTTTATATCATCTGACAAAACAGCAAACTGTATTTCCTCGCAGGTCAGTACCGAGAGAATCCCAAGAGCCGCTTTGGGTCCGATGCCGTTGACTCCTATCAGGAGACGGAATAGTCCCAGTTCCTCCTCGCTTAAGAATCCAAACAGCTGTACGGCGTCTTCCCTGACATGGTAATACGTATGAATTTTTGTATCCATCCCCGTATGGATAGCAGAAAGCATGGAACCGGGCATAAATATCCGGTAGCCGATCCCGCTGTTTTCCACAACAGCGTAATCTTTTCCAATCCCCGCCACCCGGCCTTTTATATATACAATCATACTTTTTTCCTCTTTTCCTTCAATAGCAGCGGTCCCAGCCTGCGAATCATCTCTTTGCTGACAATGCCAATCAGAATCCCCGTAATAACACCGGATATCATAAGCACCGGCAGGTAATAGACCAGATAAAAACTGCTCACTGCAAATATGGCCACCGCCATCTGGGCCATATTGTGAGCCACGCCTCCTGCCAGGCTGACGCCAATCACGCCCATACCCTTTATTCTTATGGTCAGTCCCATCACCGCCAGACTGCCCACAGCTCCGGCCAGGCTGAAAAGTATGCTGAACAGATTCCCAAAAAGGAATCCAATCACTAAAACGCGGATCATGGACACCAGAAAAGCTTCTTTCATGCCGTACAGATAGAGCATAAAGACAATCATCAGATTGGAAAGCCCCAGTTTGATCCCGTATACGCCTGGAAACAGCGGAATCAGAGATTCCACATATCCCAGTAAAATGGCCAGCGCCGCGCACAGCCCCAGTATGGCCGTTTTACGATTCATATCTTTTTCCCCTTCAGGACGCCACCGTATCAGGCGCCTGTGAATTTGATGAAATCACTTCCAGAATCACACGATTAGGAAGACACACAATGGTCCCGCCCTCACCGGTCACAGCCTCCGATTTCATGCATAAATGATCCGGGCAGTCGGCTTTTACCATTCTGACCGCCCCGTCTTTTATCTCACATATATTGGTCTGCCCTATCCGGATTGTCTGATCCTCCTTAAGGGAGTATTCTCCATAAAGCTGGTTGTTTACCGTAATCCGCAGGGTATCGCCGCCTGAGGGCTTTATCAGAGTCAAAATTCCCCATAACAGCAATGCAGCCAGAAGAATCGCGGCTGCAAGCATGATTTCTTTTTTTTTCATTTCTTACCTTAATTTTCTGCCAGCTGACCGCCATCCAGTACAAATATTGCCTCAGTTCCATCTCTGCCGTCAATCAGCTCCCTGGCTTTTTCATATCCCAGAAGCATACAGACTGTGGAAAGCCCGTCTCCCTCCAGAGAAGAATCAGAAAGGATGGTGGCCTGCCACAGATCGCTGTTGGCCGGATATCCGGTGGATGCGTCCAGAATATGGGAATAGAGAACACCGTCTTTTTCAAAATACCGTTCATACACACCGGAGGATACCACGGAGCAGTCCCGGGCCTTTACTGTGGTAATCACTTCATTTCTCCTGGAAAAAGGTTTCTGAATACCAACAGACCAGTCGGTCCCGTCCGGCTTATTTCCCAGCGTCATCACATTCCCGCCCAGATTGATCATGGCGCTGCTGATCCCGTACTCTTTCAGACACTTTTTCAGCTTATCCGCCGCATACCCTTTTACCAGCGCCCCCAAATCCAGCATGGTCTCGCTGCTGTCAAATACCAGGGTGTTTCCCTGCACATGTACTTTTGATGCATCCACCTTTTTTACAGCTTCTTTTATGGCGCTTTCTTCGGGGATCTGCGGATCTTCACTCTTAAAATTCCAAAGAGAGCTGACCGGAGCTATGGTGATATCAAACTTTCCCTCTGACATCTGATAAAACTCCAGCCCTCTCTTTACAACATACGCCAAATCATCCGACACCTGCACCCGGTCTTCCTTTCTGTGATTAACCCGGTACAACTCACTGTCACTGCGTGTTCTGCTGAAGGTATGCTCTATTTCGTCACAGATCTCAAAACACCTCTTCGCCGCCTCTTCGCTTCTGTCTCCATTGACCTGAATTTCAATGACTGTATCAAAGTAAAAACCTTTTTTTACAAAAGGCTCCTTCTGGGACGAAACGCTTTGGCATCCTGACAGCGCCAGAATAAGCACTGTCAGAAATACCGCTGTTTTTTTATACCTGCTGAACATTAACAATACAATGACGCGGGCAGTTTTCCACGCACTGACCGCAATTGGTGCATTTATCAAAATCTATACGGACAATATTGTCTTTCAGCTCCATGGCCTGTTCCGGACAGTTTTTCACGCATTTCATACAGCTGATACATCCGGCGTCACATTCTGTCATTACAACTTTTCCTTTGTCAGAACATTTGCATTTCACCAGACTGTTCTGCTCATAGGGAACCAGATCAATCAGATGCTGGGGACAGGCTGCCACACATTTACCGCATGCTTTGCATTTTTCCCTGTTCACCACCGCCAGACCATCCACGATAGAAATAGCGTCAAAGGGACATGCTTTTACACAGGTCCCAAATCCCAGACACCCTTCATTGCAGATCTTGGCGCCTCCATTTGGTACATAAATCATCATGGAACAGTCTTCCACGCCGTAATACTCATAATCCTTTTTCGCTTTGGAACAGCTTCCGCCGCAGCGCACAAAGGCCACTTTCCGGGCAGAAGCATCCACTTTCTGTCCCATAATCTCACCGATGACCGCAGCCACATTCGGACCGCCTACCGGACAGCCGTCCACCGGCGCTTCTCCCTTTGCTATGGCTGCCGCCAGGCCGTCACATCCGGGATATCCGCAGCCGCCGCAGTTATTTCCGGGAAGGGCATCTCTTACTGCCACTTCTCTTTCATCGGTCTCAACTGCAAATTTCTTGCCGGCCAGCCCCAGCAAAAGACCGATGACAAGACCGATTCCGCCGATGATAACTGCTGATATAATAATTATTTCCATATCACCTGCTCCTCCCTATACCAGACCGGAAAATCCAAAAAATGCAATCGACATCAATCCTGCTGTCAGAAGGACGATGGGCATTCCCTGAAATGCTTCCGGGATGTCGTTATACTCAATTTTTTCCCGAAGACCTGCCATCAGAATAATGGAGATCGTAAAACCTAACGCCGTAGAAAAACCACAGACAACACCCTGAAGAATGTTATACCCGTTCTGAACATTGGTGAGCGCCACACCCAGAACCGCACAGTTAGTAGTGATCAGGGGAAGATACACCCCCAGGCTGCGGTACAGAGCGGGCATGGATTTTTTCAGAACCATCTCAACCAGCTGCACCAGAGCGGCAATCACAAGAATAAAAGCAATGGTTTTCAGATAGGTCATATTCAGCGGAGTCAGCACAAACTGGTAAATCAGGCCGGTGCACAGAGAAGAAATCGTAATTACGAAAATAACCGCCGCGCCCATGCCGGCCGCCGTATCGATTTTCTTGGAAACGCCCAAAAAAGGACATAATCCCAGGAACTGACTTAATACGACATTATTCACCATGGCAGCTCCGATTGCGATGATCAGTAATTCTCTCATTTCGCGCTACCTCCTTTTTCATCCTGCAGTCCGGCTGCTGTTTTGCCGGCGCACAGCGTATTGGCACAGTTCATGCAGCTGCTTTTGGAGCAGGCTGTGGTTCCGTCTTCCTTTACGCGGGCGCTGCCGATTTTGAATTTATTCTGAAAAGCAATCAGCATGGCCAGCACGAAGAAGGCGCCCGGAGCCAGAATGAAGATCGTGATAGGTTCGTAAGCCTCCGGCATTACAGTAAAGCCGAAAATCTGTCCCGCCCCCAGGATTTCCCGGAACAGGCCGATCAGCGTCAGCGCGATGGTAAAACCAAGGCCCATGCCGATACCGTCAAAAATGGATGCCACCACTTTGTTTTTGGAAGCATAAGCTTCCGCACGACCCAGAATGATACAGTTTACCACAATCAGCGGAATGTAAATACCCAACGCATCATACAGACTGGGAATAAAACCTTCCAGCAAAAGCTCCACAATGGTTACAAAAGAGGCCACCACCACAATATAGGCCGGCATACGCACACCGTCGGGAATCACTTTCCGCAGAAGGGAAATCATCATGTTGGACATGGCCAGAATCACCATGGTAGTAAGTCCCATACCCAGGCCGTTCATGGCTGATGTGGTGACGGCCAGCGTGGGACACATGCCCAATATCAACACAAAGGTAGGATTTTCTTTTATAATACCGTTGTACAGACGCTCCAGAGGAGTATTTGGTTTCATCTTAGTTGCCTCCTTTCAGATACTGAAATGTGAGAAGCCCGGCGTTTACACCGTTCGTCACCGCATTGGTGGTAATGGTGGCGCCGCTGATGGCGTCAATCTCATTGTCAGCTGCGGCGCCGGATTTTGTATATGCGAACTGTTCCACATTTTTGTCCGCAAACTGACTTTTAAATTCATCTGTATCCGCTTTCATGCCAAGACCTGCCGTCTCGCTGATACTTAAGATGGAAATACCGTTTAAAGTTCCGTCCATCTGTACGCCCATGGAGAGTTGAATGTCTCCGCCGTAGCCTTCCCCGTCTGTCACCGTAATCACGTAGCCCAGCTGCTGGCCTTTATCGTCCTGGGCCTCCATCACAGCGTCCACCGTAACGGCTTCCAGACCATTTTCTTCCAGATTGGCCGCAATAGCATCCATATCAACCTGCGCATCCGGAAATTCAGAAGCATCCGCAAACACTTCCTGACAGGCTTTCGCATTGGCCAGCTCTTCCTGATGGGCAATGGGTTCCAGCGTAACCTTATACACCAGTCCCAGTAAAAATCCCGCTACAACTGTAATGGCCAGAAGGGCCGCTGTATCTTTGATAATTTTACCCATTTCGCTTACCTCCTTTACCGAATGCCGTCGGCATCGTCACCCGCTCAATCAACGGTACCAGAAGATTGCTGAAGATAATCGCATAGGAAACGCCTTCCGCCGAACCGCCGAAAATCCGGAACAGTCCCGTCAGAATTCCCAGGATAATACCATAGACAATCTGCCCCTTTTTCGTGATGGGAGATGTAACATAGTCCGTAGCCATAAACCAGGCGCCCAGCATCAGACCGCCTCCGAAAAGATGACCCAGAATATAGTTGATATCCAGGCCGTGCCCTCCGAAAATAATGATAAACACCAGAAAACTGCCCAGATAGGACAACGGAATACGAAGGTCAATGATCTTCAGGCACAGCAGAAAAATCGCTCCGATTAAAATTGCAATAACGGAAGTCTCTCCGATGGTTCCCTGTACATTTCCAACCAGAAGACTGACCACATCCACAGACTCGCCGCTTTTAAGAAGGGCCAGAGGTGTAGCTCCTGAAACAGTATCCACCGCAATTTTTCCAAAAGCTCCCTCCGGTACGGAAAAATCCGTCATCTGACCGGAGAAGGAAATTAAAAGGAAACATCTGGCAGCCAGGGCAGGATTCATGAAATTCTGTCCCAGACCTCCGAAAAGCTGCTTTACAATAATAATTGCAAAAACACCGCCGATTACCGGTACATACCAGGATACAGAAGCCGGCAGGTTCAGCGCCAGCAAAAGTCCCGTGACAATGGCGCTGAAGTCTCCGATGGTAACCGGAAGCTTCATCAGTCTCTCATAAACATATTCTGTCAGTCCGCAGGTGGCGACACTGATACAGATGAGCATCAGCGCCCTGGGTCCGAAATTATAAATGCCGAAAACAGTCGCCGGCAGCAGTGCGATGACTACCATAAGCATAATATAATCTGTTTTCACCTTTGACCGGATATGAGGCGATGATGATACGTGTATTAATTCACTCATTTTTCTGTCTCCTCCTCTATTTTTTCTTGCGGTTTGCAAGAATTTCCTTACGCATGGATTTGATAGACTGTGCCAGCGGCCGTTTTGCAGGACAGACATAACTGCAGCATCCACATTCACAGCACTCCATTCCGTTCATTTTCTCAAATCTGGCATAATCATGGTGCTCCGCTACTTTCGCCAACCGTGACGGAACCAGATTTTCCGGACAGTCGCTGACGCAGCGGCCGCAGTTGATGCAGGCCGTCTCTTTCATATCGGCCACATCGTCTTTTACCAGACACAGCAGGGAAGATGTGGTCTTTGTGACCGGCACGTTCATATCAAACATGGAAAAGCCCATCATGGGTCCTCCGGAAATCAGTTTTTTCGGCTCCGCTTTGAACCCGCCGGAAGCGTCGATCAGTTCCTGGTAGTTGGTCCCCACCGGTACATAATAATTCTGAGGATTTGTAACGGCGTCGCCGGTCACCGTCACAATCCGGTGCATCAGCGGCATTCCCAGCATGACGGCCTTGTAAATGGCCACTACCGTGTCAATATTATCCACAATACATCCCGCATCCGCCGGAAGCATGGAGGAATTGATCTTTCTTTTGGTCACCGCATAAATCAGCATACGTTCAGCGCCCTGGGGATATTTCGTTTTCAGCGCTTTCACTTCAATCCGCGGTTCATTTTTCACCATCTCAGATATCTTTGCGATGCAGTCCGGCTTGTTGTCCTCAATACAGATACAGCCCTTCGCTCTGTCAAAGAGACGAAGCATCACCTTCAGACCGTCTACCACCTTTTCCGGCTCTTCCAGCATTCTCCTGTAGTCGCTGGTCAGGTACGGCTCGCACTCTGCGCCGTTTACCAGTATGTACTCGATTTTGTCCGGCTCCTTGGGCGACAGTTTCACATGAGTCGGAAAACCTGCGCCTCCCATACCCACAACGCCGGCCGCTGAAATCCGTTTCAGGATCTCCTCTTTTGACAGCTCGTCAAGGGAATCTGCCCCCTGAAACTTTACTGTTTCGTATTTTTCATCGTTTTCAATGACAATTGCATCCACCACAGAACCCACCGTGGTAAGATGCGGCTCAATTCCCTTTACCGTGCCGGAAACACTGGCGTAAATGGGAGCCGATACAAAGCCGGCGGCTTCTGCAATCATCTGCCCCATGAGCACATGATCTCCTTTTTGAACCACAGGTTTCGCCGGCGCGCCGATATGCTGTGACAGCGGATACACCAGATCACCTTTGGGATTCAACGGCAGAATCGGCTTATCTTTTGACAATTCCTTGCCGTCGTAAGGATGTATGCCACCCTTAAATGTTAAAATTCCCATCCAGAACCCTCCTTAATTAGACGTCTGTACAGACTGAAGCCATACAGATATATAAACTCATATTTCTTTTACTATAAACTAAATTTATGCAAAAATCACTATTTTTTTCCCAAAAACAAGTATATAATTAAATGCAATGGAACAGAAAGGACATTGATTTCATGAAAATATACCATACTTTGCTGCCGTTTTCATCGGATCAGGGAAACATATTTCCGGCGCTTTCCCACGTTCAGGACGCCTGTTTTTTTGATATCGAGACAACAGGACTTTCCTTTAAAAGAAGTCATCTGTGCATTCTGGGAGCAGCAGTCTATGAAGAAGGGAAATGGCAGATTACCCAGATTTTTCTGGAATCTCCATTGGAGGAAGAAGAAGCACTAAAGCTTTTTCTCGCCCTGCTGTCCTCCCGCTCACTGCTGATCCATTATAACGGCAGCACCTTCGATATCCCTTATC
The DNA here is from genome assembly GCA_946494335.1 of uncultured Ruminococcus sp. GTDB lineage: Bacteria > Bacillota > Clostridia > Lachnospirales > Lachnospiraceae > Ruminococcus_G. Next base: position 19,750 of record CAMMBV010000031.1, read on the forward strand.
TGAGCGGAAAAAGCACCATGTACAACCTGGATTTTCCTTTTGAAAATCAGGAGAATCTGGATCTCTACCGCAGGCTGCGTCCCTTCCGGAAATTTTTTCCCGTGCCGTCCATGAAGCAGAAAGATCTGGAAATTCCTGCAGGCTTCTCCCGCAGGGACCGTCTGGAGAGCAACCGAATCTCAGATTACTATAAAAAGTATATCATGACCCGTGATCAAACAGCCCTGGAACTGCTTTTGCTTCATAATCAGGATGATATCGCAGGTATGGCAGCAATTCTGCCCCTTTTGTCACTGGAACGCTTTTTTAACCGCTGCTGCTCCGTAAGTACTTCCCTTAACGGCAGCGATCTTATTTTTCACAGCCAGGAGGAGACGGATTTGCCCTTTCCCCTTTCTTTTGCCTCTGGTCCCTTTACATTTCACGCACAAAAAGACGGTATGGAACTTATTTCCGCGGGAACAGAGGAAACCTTAAAACTGTTTTTTTCAAATTACAGGGACTATTACTATCTTCCGGAAGAAGATATGGCCATCCATAAAAGCGTGGGACAGTTTGTGGACAAATCCCACCGTCAGCGCGCCTCCGCCGCTACCTGCTATCAGAAAAAAAAGGACATATTTGTAACTGCGCCGCCTGATTTTTCCCTGCTCCCTTTGTTTGCACGCTCATACAAAGATAAGGAAACGTTCTGTCTCAGAGATGATCTTGCCAAAGATCCTGCGGCTTCCAGGCAGTATGTACATCTGACTTTGCAGTATCTGCTCCGTCTGTAAATCAGGCGGAGTTTTTCTTTCCGTCCCCGATCGGATAGGGGAAGCTTCTTCCCTATCCGATACCGCGATACCACGTCCATCTCGCGGTAAACCGCTCGATGACCGTTGCCCGTCGGATGCCCGCCCGTGCAAGCACGGCGGTCGCCCTCCGGGCGTATCGCGCAAAAAAGGACGGCTGTCTGCAACGCCGCCCTTTTTTATCTCTTTATTATTCTTCCTCTGTTTCCGCAGCAGTTTCAAGCGCTTTCATGCTTAAACTGATTTTCTTCTCTTCACCGTTAAAATCTACTACCTTTGCAGTGATTTCCTGTCCAACACTGAGAACGTCGGCGGGTTTCTCCACATGCTCTTTGGAGATCTGTGATACGTGAAGAAGAGCATCCACACCCGGCTCCAGCTCAACAAATGCTCCGAAATCTGTCATACGGGCAATTTTACCTTCCACAACGTTTCCAACGGCATAGTTTTCAGAAGCTTTCAGCCACGGATTCTGATCCTCAAATTTCAGGCTCAGTGCGATCTTGTCTCCGTTGATCTCTTTGATCAGTACAGTGATGGGATCACCCACTTTAAATACCTTTTTGGGATTGTCCACTCTGCCCCAGGACATTTCAGAAATATGAAGCAGTCCGTCTGCACCTCCCAGATCGATAAAAGCTCCGAAATCTGTCACATTCTTAACAGTTCCTTCCACTACATCGCCCGGATTGATTCTCTCGAACAGCTCTTTCTGCATCTGAGCTTTGGCGGCAACCAGAAGCTGTTTTCTGTCACCGATTACCCGTCTTCTTCTGGGATTGAACTCAGTGATTACAAATTCGATTTCCTGATCTGCATACTTGGAAAGATCTTTTTCATAAGTATCGGATACCAGGCTGGCCGGGATGAAGATACGCGCCTCATCAATTACAACGCTTAAACCGCCGTTCAGCACCTGAGCTACCTTTGCTTTCAAAATCTCATGATTTTCATAAGCTTCTTCCAGTCTCTTGTTGCCTTTTTCAGCTGCCAGTCTTTTATAAGTAAGCAGAACCTGGCCTTCGCCGTCATTTACTTTCAGAACTTTTACTTCCATGGTGTCGCCTGGTTTTACAGCTGTTGTAAGATCCAGGTTGGGTTCATTGGTATATTCGTTTCTTGTAAGAATACCATCTGCTTTATAGCCTATGTTCAGGATTATTTCATCCGGCTTTACGTCGATGACTGTACCCTCAACCACTTCTCCATTCCTAATCGTTTTAAATGATTCTTCCAGCATTTGTTCAAAACTTAATTCTGACATGTTTTTGAACCTCCTCAATTATATTATTTGGGGTCGATGCCCCTGCTGTAATACCTACATGACTGATAGATTGAAAAGGCTTGGTTTCCAAATCAACGAGTGTCTGTATATAGTAAGTATTTTTACATTCATTTTTGCATATTTCATACAATTTCTGCGTGTTGGAGCTGTTTTTGCCGCCGATGACAATCATGGCATCCACCTGAGCGGCCAGCATGGCTGCTTCCCGCTGTCTTTCCTCCGTAGCGCTGCAAATCGTATTTAAAACACTTCTATCATACCTCTTTTTGGCAAGAATTTCAACTAAATCTTGAAATTTGTTGTAATTAAATGTCGTCTGAGACACAATGCAAAGTCTGGCTTGGGAATTTACAAAAAAATTTTCTGCATCCTGTTCATTCCCAATCACCGCCGCCGGCGATGCGCACCAGCCTTTTATTCCTTCCACTTCCGGATGGCTGTCATTTCCAATGATAACGATCTGTTTCCCTTCCCGGCTCTCCCGGTCCACAATCTTATGAATTTTTTTTACAAACGGGCAGGTAGCGTCCACCAGAACAAGCCCCTGCTTTTTAGCCAGCTGATATACCGATCGGGGAACCCCGTGGGAACGTATTACCACCACTCCCTCTTTCAGCCTGCCAAGCTCTTCCTCTGAATGAATGACCCGGACGCCTCTGGATTCCAGATCTTCCACTACCTGCTCGTTATGTATGATGGGACCGTAAGTATACACTGGCTGCCGGCCCATATTTACCTGCTCATATACCGTCTCCACCGCCCGTCTGACGCCGAAACAGAAACCTGCGGTTTTGGCTGTTGTCACTTTCATAATGCTTTGCTTTTCTCCCTGCATATTCTCACTGCGCTCTCCAGCACTGTTTTGATATCCATATCCGACGTATCCAAAAGTACGGCGTCTTCTGCCTGGCACAGAGGGGAAATCTCCCGGTTCATATCCCTGTAGTCTCTCTCCTCAATATCCTTTTCAATATCTTTCAGGTCTTTTTCAATTCCTTTGGCTTTCAGTTCCTCATACCGTCTTCCTGCACGCACGGCGGTGGATGCAGTCAGATATATCTTGACCTGGGCATGGGGAAGAACAGCAGTACCGATATCCCGCCCGTCCATAACCACATCGGCGCTTCGCGCCAGTTTTTTCTGAAGCTGCGTCAGTTTTTCTCTCACAACCGGATAGGACGAAACCAGAGAAGCCATATTGCCCACCGTCTCCTCCCTGAGGCGTTCCGTCACATTCTCGCCGTTTAACAGCACCTGCTGGCTGCCGTTTTCATAACTGATGGTAATATCCGCATGCCTACATGCTTCTTCAATTTTTTCCCGGTCGCCGGGGTCAATTTTTTCTCTCAGAAGATGACAGGCCATGGCCCGGTACATGGCGCCGGTATCCACATAGATAAAACCCAGGCGCTGGGCCAGCTGCCGCGCAATGGTACTTTTTCCCGCTCCCGCCGGGCCGTCAATTGCAATGTTAAAACTCATCCTTTTCCTCCTTACAGACTTATTGAACTGCAGACGCCGCCGCATAGGCCGTAGACCAGGCAATCTGCAGATTGAAACCGCCGGTCAGACCGTCCGCATCCAGCACTTCTCCGATAAAGTAAAGTCCACTTACAAGTTTGGACTCCATCGTGCCCGGTCTGATTTCCTTCAGCGAAACCCCGCCTCTGGTCACGACTGCTTCATTATACCCTCCCAGCCCCGTCACCGTAAATGGAAAACTCTTTAAAATTTTTATAAAATGTTTTCTTTCCTGTCGAGTAATATCGTGAATCTTTTTCTCAGGCCGGATACCGCCCTCTTCCAAAAATACCGGTACTGCCCTGGAAGGCAGAAGGGCGGGGACAACGTTTTTAAACTGACGGTTCTCCTGCCCTGCAAATTCCCGCAGCATTCTCTCATCCAGCTGCTGGACAGTCAGAGCCGGTTTCCAGTCAATCTGTCCTGTAAGCGTCCCCTTTTCCAGATATTCCCCCGCCTGGGCGCTGGCCGTAAGAGCCAGCGGCCCGCTGATTCCTCTGTGGGTAAACAAAAGCTCGCCGAAACCGTCCCAGCATTTTTTGCCGCCGCAATATAAAGAAAGAGATACGTTTTTCAAAGAAAGTCCCTGCATACTGGTGATGTACGGCTCCTTGGTCAGAAGCGGCACCAGGGAAGGGGAAAGCTTTGTCACCGTGTGTCCCAGCTCTCTTGCAAAATGGTAGCCATCGCCTGTGGAACCTGTGGTCGGATAGGACAGCCCTCCTGTAGCCACCAGGACTGCATCCGCCTCCACTCTGGTGCCATTTTCCAGCGTCACGCCTTTTGCCGCCTGATCTTCTGTCAGTATTTCTTTCACCGGACTTTTCAGATGAATTTTTACTCCCAGCGCTTTCATGCGCCTTTCCAGCGCCAGCGTAATGTCGGAAGCATGGTCGGAGACAGGAAATACCCGATTTCCTCTTTCCACCTTTGTTTTCACTCCCAGACTCTCAAATAGATCTATCACATCAAAATTATTATACCCATAAAATGCACTGTATAAAAATTTACGGCCGTGAATCACATTGTCAAATAATTCCTCCATGGTGCAGGCATTGGTAAAATTACACCGGCCTTTTCCCGTAATATAGATTTTCTTTCCCAGTTTCTCATTTTTTTCAAAAATATGAACCCTGTGGCCCTTTTCGGCCAGAAATACAGCGGCGGCCATTCCCGCAGCACCGCCGCCTACGATAACTGCTTTACTCATCTTCCTCTCCCATGCCGGTAAATTTCAGCTTTACCGTATCATCCACCGAATTTATTTCATCACTGCTGTACACCTGATACTCGTCCCAGATTTTCTCCATGGTTTCCAGAGTATCCACCACATCCTGCTGTTTTTTCATGCACAGGGCCACCACCAGCGCGTTTATGACGCTTAAAGGAGCCACCAGGGAATCCACGATGGAAGCCATATCGCTTCTGGCAATCAGATTGCAGGATGAATACAGATTCATAGGGGAATGGATGCTGTCCGTCAAAGTAATTACTTTTGCATTTCTGTTGTTGGCAAATTCCATGGCCTTCAGTGTCCTCATGGAATATCTGGGGAAACTGATCCCTATGATTACATCCTTTTCATCGATCCGGATCATCTGTTCAAATATCTCACTGGCCGAGCTTGTCTGAATAAGGCGCACATCCTCAAATACCAGATTCAGATAAAAGCTCAGAAACTGGGCCAGCGGGGCACAGCTGCGGATACCGATGATATAAATGGTTTTTGCTCCCAGCAGCGTTTCCACAGCCAGATCAAAAACCTCGTGATTCAAAGATTCCATGGTCTGCTTGATCTTGTCGATATCAGCCTGAAGCACCTTGTCCAGGATTTCCGCCTGAGGTACTTTCCCGTAAGTCACTTCCATCCGCTGAATAGAATTCAGTTTATTGATCACCAGTTCTTCCAGCGCTCTGTGAAACTCCGGAAATCCCGAATAACCAAGCTGAGTTGCAAAACGTACTGTGGTGGATTCACTGACCCCCACTTTCTTCCCCAGCCTGGCTGCAGTCAGAAAAACTGCCTTGTCATAGTTGTCCGTTATATAAGAAGCCAGACGTTTCTGCCCCTTGCTCAGTTTACTGTACTGCTGATTGATTCTGTACAGCAGATTTTCTGATTGTTCCATTTTACCTTTTCTCCTCGAAAAAAACATGCCCACGGCGCCGGAAAGATCCGTGCCATGGACATATTCTTTATTTGATTTACACTGGATAAGCCTTGTTTTCCTTATCCGCTTCCGCCGCATCCACTTTCGTTTTCTGCGCATCCCTGTATTCAAAGAAATCTTTTGCAACCTGGGGGAACAGCGCATAAGTCAATACATCCTCATCCTGCTGTTTCCAGGGCGCCACTTCCTTTTCCAGAGTATCCAGCTCATTGTCAATCAGATCGGCCGGACGGCATGTGATGGGCTTTTTATCTCCGATGCATTTTTTCTGCACATCCGGGTTAAAAGGCTTGATGGTGGCTCCGTACTCTCCTGACAGCACGGCTCTGGTCTCCTTCGTCACCATCTTATACCGTTCTCCCATGATTACATTGAATACCGCCTGTGTACCTACAATCTGGGAAGAAGGCGTAACAAGAGGACACTCTCCCAGATCCTGGCGAACTTTTGGCACCTCCTCCAGCACTTCATAAAATTTATCTTCCGCATGCTGCTCCTTCAGCTGGGAAGTCAGGTTGGAAAGCATGCCCCCCGGAACCTGATAAAGCAGCGTCTTGATATTGACACCCAGATTCTTGGGATTTAAAAGGCCGCTGTCCAAAGCTTCATCACGGATGGGCCTGAAGTAATCTGCAATCTCGGCCAGCAGATTCTGATCGAATCCGGTGTCATAAGGCGTTCCCTTAAAGGTCTCTACCATAACCTCCGTGGCTGGCTGGGAAGTACCCAGCGCGAAGGGAGACATGGCCGTGTCAATGACATCCACGCCGGCTTCCACCGCCTTTAAGTAAGTCATGGAGGCGACGCCTGACGTATAATGGGTATGCAGCTGAATGGGAAGGCTGGTGGCTTCTTTTAACGCCCCTACCAGCTCCGTGGCCTGATAGGGAAGCAGAAGGCCCGCCATATCCTTGATGCAGATGGAATTGGCCCCCATTTCCTCAATTCTCTTTGCCGTCTCAGTCCAGTAGTCCAGTGTGTAAGCATCCCCCAGCGTGTAGGAAAGAGCCACCTGAGCATGTCCCTTTTCCTTATTGGCCGCCGTCACCGCCGTCTGCAGGTTGCGAAGATCGTTCATACAGTCAAAAATACGTATGATATCGATTCCGTTGGCGATGGACTTCTGTACGAAATATTCCACCACATCATCGGCATAGGGACGGTATCCCAGAATATTCTGCCCGCGGAACAGCATCTGCAGCTTTGTCTTTTTAAAGCCATCCCGGAATTTTCTCAGCCGCTCCCAGGGATCTTCTTTCAGGAACCGTAAAGACGCATCGAATGTGGCGCCGCCCCAGCATTCCACTGAATGGTAGCCCACCTGATCCAGCTTTTCCACAATGGGGAGCATCTGCTCCGTGGTCATTCTGGTTGCAATCAAAGACTGATGGGCGTCCCTTAATATGGTTTCCGTTATCTTAATTGGTTTTTTCTCTGTATCTGACATGATTTACCTCCCGTCTGCTTATTGCCTTTCATCTGTTATTCTGGCATCATCCCACGCCAAATGTGGCCATGAACATTCCAGCCGCCACCGCAGTTCCGATAACACCGGCGACATTGGGTCCCATGGCATGCATCAAAAGGAAATTGGTGGGATCTGCTTCCGCTCCCACTTTCTGAGAAACACGGGCTGCCATCGGCACCGCCGATACTCCCGCCGAACCGATCAGCGGATTGATCTTGCCCTTTGTCAGGAAGCATAACAGTTTTCCAAAGAGAACGCCCCCCGCTGTTCCAAAGGCAAAAGCTACAAGTCCCAGAATGACAATTTTAATGGTATCCCAGTTCAGAAAGTTTTCTGCACTGGTGGTGGCGCCTACGGAAGTCCCCAGCAGTATAACCACAATATACATCATCGCATTGGACGCCGTCTCCGTCAGCTGTTTCACCACACCGGATTCCCGGAAGAGATTACCCAGCATCAGCATACCCACAAGGGGAGCTGTCGTAGGCAGAATCAGGCATACCACAACGGTAATAATAATGGGGAACAGAATCTTTTCCCGCTTGGATACGGGACGCAGCTGCTCCATCTTGATCTTTCTTTCCTTCTCCGTCGTCAGCAGTTTCATAATCGGCGGCTGAATGATGGGTACCAGCGCCATATAGGAATAGGCGGCCACCGCTATGGGGCCCATCAGCGAAGTCTGTCCCAGTTTTCCGGCCAGGAAAATAGAAGTAGGTCCGTCGGCTCCTCCGATAATTGCGATGGCTGCCGCTGCCGCCGGCCCGAATCCCATAAAAATCGCCAGGAAATAGGCGGCGTAAATACCCAGCTGTGCAGCCGCACCCAGAATAAAGCTTTTGGGATTGGCAATCAGCGGTCCAAAATCAGTCATCGCTCCCACGCCCATGAAAATCAGCGAAGGCAGGATGCTCCACTCGTCCAGTACGTAGAAGTAATGAAGCAGGCCGCCTGCATGCTCAATGCCCGCCGCATCCACATAAGGCTCTGCAATAATATCCGGATAGATATTTACCAGCAGCATGCCAAAAGCGATCGGCACCAGAAGCAGCGGCTCAAACCCCTTTTTAATTGCCAGATACAAAAAAATACAGGCTACCAGGATCATGATCAGATTTCCGTATGTCAATGTAAAAAACGCCGTCTGATGCACCAGGTTTGATAATGTGTCCAACATTTCAATCCCTCCAATCCTAATTCATGGATGCCAGTGTATCTCCGGATTCTACCGTATCACCTGCTGCCACGTCAATGCCTGCAATAGTGCCGTCCTGGGGAGCCACAACGGGAATTTCCATTTTCATGGCTTCCAGAATCACAACCGTATCTCCCGCTTTCACACTCTGTCCCACAGAGGCTTCCACTTTGTAAACCTTACCGGGAACAGATGCCGTGATGGCTATGCTTCCTGCGCTTCCCTGTGATACGGGCGCTGGCGCCGGGGCTTTTTTCGGAGCCGCCTGGGGCGCCGGTGCCGCCTTGGGGCTCTCCTTTGCCGTTCCTTCTTCTACAGTTACCTCATATGCTGTTCCATTGACTGTAATGGTATAAGTTTTCATTCCCTCATCCTCCTATGCTCTTTTCCAGCTGCTTTTTCTGACTTTTTTTACAGAGCGCACCACAAAATCATCTGCAGAAGCGCCTTCGTAAGCGGCGATCGCCGCCGCAATAACCGCAATCAGCTCTTTGTCGTCCGCCTGTTCGATCTGTGCCTCCATCGGTTCGGTCTGTCCATCAGAGACCGGCTGAACCGTTTCCTCCGGTTTTTTCTCCTTTTCACCGATAAAACGAAACAGAGAAATAATAAAGGTCAGAAAGATCAGTATAAAAAATACGATTCCGATGCCAAGCACTGTATTCATGCCAGCCTGCTCCATCTTCTCTCCCATAGTCTTTTCAATTTCCACATTAAAAGACGTGGGCTCTCCCGTCTCTTCCAGAAGAGTAATGGTCACATCCGCATTCTTATTTTCAAATTTTACATCCGATACGATGGTAATCACACCGCCGTTGACGGAATACTGAGACTCATTAACGCTTATGAAAGCTCCCAGCTCTTCCTGCGATTCCTGCCACATCTGAACCGCCTGCCCATAAAAATCACCCTGAGTCGCTACAGTCTGAAGTTCTTCCTGTGACAGCCCTGCAAAACTTACAATAAAGTTTTCACAGCTTTCTATGAACGCCGTCTGCTTTTCATCGGCGCTCTCATCTGTCTTTGTCCCGCAGGCGCAGACCGCAAAGACCATGACCAGAATCAGCAAAAAACCGGCTGCTTTTCTTAATGTCCGTTTCATATGTCTCCCCCTTTATATTGTTCCGTGTTTTTTCCGGGGAGTATCTTCCCGTTTTGTAAACAGCATTTCAAAGGCGGCGATAACATACTTCCTGGTATCCTCCGGAGCGATTACCGCATCCACGTATCCCCGTCTTGCCGCTGAAAGTACGTTGTTCTGCAGCTTCTCGTACTGTCTGGCCTTTTCATTAATCACATCGATTCCATCTTTTTCATACATGATTTTTGCGGCCGTCCCTGCATCCATCATGCCCACTTTTGCATCGGGCCATGCGTAAACCATATCTGCTCCCAGGGCTTTGCTGTTCATAACCGCATAAGCGCTTCCGTACGCCTCTTTTATAATGACGTTTACCTTTGGAACCGTAGCCTGGGCAAAGGCGTAAGTCAGGGAGGACACCGCCTCAGCCATGTTGTTTTCGGCACATTTTGTCGATTTATATCCTCTTACATTGGTAAGGGTCAGAACCGGAATCCCGTATGCATCGCAGAATCTGACGAAACGGGCTGCTTTTTTTGCCCCTCTGGACGAAATTACATTCCCGCTGTTTTCCACTGGATTTCCATCTGCGTCATATCTTTTGCAGCAGTTGGCCACAGCTCCGACGGTGGCGCCGTTCAGCCTGATAAAACCGGCAGCCATATCCTTTCCATAGTCCGCCTTTATCTCCAGAAAGAGCTGATCATCGGCAATCCGTGAAATAGCCAGAACCCCATCCTCAGCACAGCTTTCAATATCACCGCAGACCCTGTTCAGATCGTCGGTACATTCCCCATAGTCCGGACCATCTTCGTAGTTTGGAGGAAGCATGCCGATTAAATCTCTCATTTTTTCCAGAATTTCTTCCTGTGTTCCTTTAACATCTACAAGTCCGGTCTCCTGACTCTGGTATGCAGCCGAGGATGTGTCGCATCTGGAGATTTCATTTCCGTCAATGGCGTTGGGCGCGTTTACGAAAAGCCGCCCCTTCGTCTCCTCCATAAAAGTAAAATCCGACATACCGGCCACCATGGCCAGCCCACCGCCGCAGTTTCCAAAAACCGCCGTAATCTGGGGAATCACGCCTGACGCCATGGCCTGGCTTTTATAGATCTCTCCCAGCGCATTCAGCGCATCCGTCGACTCCTGCAGCCGGATTCCGGCGCAGTCCAGCAGACCAATCACCGGTACCCCCAGTTTCATGGCCGATTGGTACAGACGGACGATTTTCCTTCCGTGCATTTCACCGATTGTGCCATTCAGCACGGAAACGTCCTGACTGTACACATATACCGGATTCCCGTCAATCACGCCGTACCCGGTAATAACGCCGTCGGAAGGTGTCTCCTGTTCCTGCAGATTGAAATCAGTACTGCGCGCAGTAATCTGTCCGCCTATTTCCACAAAACTGTTTTCATCCAGCAATGCCGTGATTCTCTGCCGAGCAGCACTGCTTACTGCTTTGTCACTCATATCTGTCCCTCCATTTTCTATAACATTGTATAAATATTTAGGTATATATTGCATATAATTGTACTTTATTTTGAAATTTTTTTCAATACCGTGCTTTTAAAGGATCTGCTGTTCATTGATAATAAGGCGAAAGCCCAGACCCAGGGAATCCGCCGCTTTTCTGCAAAGAATCATGCGGTCCATAAATATTTCAAAATAATCCATGATGGAGCCGTAATGGGTGTCAATGGACAGCTTCAATTTGATCCTTGATTTTTCCTCGTTAATCTTAACTGCAGATTTTTTTACGGAATAATTTACTCTGTCATGGATGTCAAAGGTTGTCTTGTCCTCATTGCGGACCCGGCTTCTTCTCACGTCCGTTTTGTCTCCCAGAATCAGAGCGGCGGCAATGGGATTAACCGCTTCCGCCGTCCCTTCATCGTGGTTTCCGATGGCTGTGACGATGGTAGCGGCCTCAGCGGCGTCCATTCCCATATGATCCAGCAGCCGAAAAGCAATGATGGCTCCGCTCTGCGCGTGATCCGTACGGTTTACGATATTGCCGATATCGTGAAGATAACCCGCAATCTGTGCCAGCTCACAGTCTCTTTTGGAATAGCCCATGGTTTCCAGGATATAGGCAGCCGTCCTGGCCACTCTTGTCACATGGGCAAAGCTGTGTTCCGTATAACCCAGCGCGATCAGGGATTCATCCGCCTTTGTTATATATGTCTTTATGGTTTCGTTATTTTTAATATCTTCAAACGTAATCATGTTATTCATCCTTTTCCCAGTCCAGCGCGCGTTTCACCGCTTTCTTCCAGCCTTTGTGCCGCTGATGTCTTTCCGCCTCGTCCATCTGCGGAAGAAAACGCTTCTGAAGCGCCCAGTTCTTTTTTATATCATCCTGATTTTTCCAGTAACCCACCGCCAGACCGGCCAGATATGCAGCTCCCAGCGCCGTCGTCTCTATACAGTTGGGACGTTCCACCGCCGCATCCAGAAGATCAGCCTGAAACTGCATCAGAAAATCATTGGCACAGGCTCCGCCGTCCACCTTCAGTGATTTCATGGCTATGGCTGCATCCTTTTCCATGGCTCCTATCACATCCCATACCTGATACGCCAGGGATTCCACCGTGGCTCTCACCAGGTGCGCCCTGGTGGTGCCCCTGGTCAGTCCCAGCACCGCGCCTCTGGCATAAGGATCCCAATAGGGCGCACCCAGTCCGGTAAAGGCAGGAACCAGATAAACGCCGCCCGTGTCCTTCACCTGTCTGCAGTATTCCTCCGACTGCGCGGCATTTTCCAGTATTTTCAGCTCATCACGCAGCCACTGGATGGCAGCTCCTGCCACAAAAACACTGCCTTCCAGGGCATAATTCACTCTGTCGTCCCTGCTGGCTGCTATGGTGGTCAGAAGCCCCTGACGGGAACGAACTGCTTTTTCACCTGTATTCATAAGGAGAAAACATCCCGTCCCGTAGGTATTTTTCACGTCTCCCGCCTCAAAACAGCACTGCCCGAACAGAGCCGACTGCTGATCTCCCGCCGCTCCTGCTATGGGTATTTCCCCGCCCAGCAGATTGCTGTCTGTCATCCCGTACACGCAGCTGCTGGGTTTCACCTCCGGGAGCATGGATGCGGGAATATGAAACAGATCCAGAATTTTCTGATCCCATTCCATTTTGTGTATATCAAAAAGCATCGTCCTTGATGCATTTGTCCGGTCTGTCACATGAACCTTTTTGCTGGTCAGATTCCAGATCAGCCACGTATCCACGGTTCCAAACAAAAGCTCGCCCTTTTGCGCTCTCTGTCTGGCCCCCTCCACATGATCCAGAATCCAGGCCAGCTTACTTCCGGAAAAATAGGCATCCGGAATCAGCCCCGTCGTTTCTTTTATATACTCTCCATATCCCTCTGCCATCAGCCGGTCAATCATCCCGGCTGTCCGGCGGCACTGCCAGACAATAGCCGGATATACCGGTTTTCCTGTATTCTTGTCCCAGACAATGGTGGTCTCCCTCTGGTTTGTGATTCCAATGGCTGCAATGCTTCGGGCATCCACCCCGATCTTGGACATGGCCTCAACGGCAACACCCAGCTGGGAGGACCAGATTTCCATGGGATCATGCTCCACCCAGCCCGGTTTGGGATAAACCTGCGTAAATTCTTTCTGGGCCAGGCTGCATATATTGCCGCTGTGGTCAAAAAGAATGCAGCGGGAGCTGGTAGTTCCCTGATCCAGCGCCATAATATATTTTTCCATCTGTAAGTTTCAACTTCCTTTCATGCAGTATTTATCTCCTATTATATCAAAGCACCAGATAAAATCAATCTCCTTGACCTCTCCGTCCGTATAGATGGGATAAGATCTCAGTACCTCTCCTCCCAGCACATAGGAAACCTTTCCAACCTTAGTACCTTTTTTCACCGGAGCCTCCAGCATATCCGGCAGCTCCACCTTTCGTTCTACTTCTTCGTTTTCACCCAGCAGAATTTCCAGGGACTCTTCCTCCATGTTCTCCCGGTAAGACAGCGAAACGTACGACTTTTCCGACAGGTCTCCCCCATGCTGCCCGCCGTTCACCTCCAGCCTGTCAGCGGGAAGCTCTTTTTGCAGCACATCCTTAATCTCATATGCATCCAGTCCGTAATTCATCAGTTTTTTTGTATCAGACCATTTGTAATTCTTATTATTGGGCCATCCGCAGGCCAGCAGGGAGACGATCAGTGTCTTTCCGTCTCTTTCAAGGGCTCCCGCGTAGCAGTAGCCGGCGTCCGCCGTGAAACCTGTCTTTCCGGACAGCGCTCCTTCCATCATGGCCAGAAACGCATTGTGATTGTGGCAGTTGTACAGGATTGTCTCCTCCCGGTTCCAGAAGCTGTAGGATGAGGTCTGGGTGATTCTTAAAAATTCTTCCCGTTTCGGCGACTCCATAATACAGTACCGCATGACTCTTGCCAGATCCGCCGCCGTCATGCCGTGTACCCCCTGTTCATCCTGAGCATCCAGTCCATTAGGAGTAATAAAATAGCTGTCTTCACATCCGATGCTCTCTGCTTTTTGATTCATCAGCTGAGCAAACCCCTCCACGCTTCCTCCTATATGCTCCGCTATCATCACCGCGGTATCGTTATGGGACTCCAGCATCAGCGAATACAGAAGATCGCCCAGAAGAAAACTCTCTCCCTCTCTGGCTCCCAGATGTACCGCCGGCTGTCCCGCCGCCCGCAAGGATACTGTCACAGCATCTGACAAATCTCCCTGTTCCAGCGCCAGAATACAGGTCAGAAGCTTTGTGGTACTGGCGTTTGGCTTTTTTGTATAGCCGTCCTTCTCATAAAGAATTCTCCCCGACTGTGCGTCCATCAGACAGGCCGACCCGGCATAAAGTTCACTTTCCCCGGGCCGTTCCTCTCCGCTTACAGGAATGGAAAGCATAAAAAGCCAAAACAGAATACTCCATACCAGCGCAGTTTTTTTCATATGATATTCCGCCCGCATTGTCCTTATTTTCCTTCTAGTTTATGGATAAACTCCTCCGTTTATGATAAAAAGGAAAGACCGCTTTGGAACCTTTCCTGCTCCAAAACGATCTGTCTGTTTACTCCTGTGAATCCATATGTAAACTGATCTCTTCTTCCGCCTCCGCCTTAAAATCCTCCAGCTGCACCGGATCAATGACCGGAAGCTCCTCCTGGGACTCCACGCCGAAACTTCTTAAAAATTCCTCCGTGGTCCCAAAAAGAATCGGTTTTCCCGGTGCGTCCAGCCGTCCCACCTCCTGGACCAGACCGTATTCCACCAGCTTATTGACCGCATGATCACATTTGACTCCCCGTATTTTTTCAATTTCCAGCCTGGTAACCGGCTGTTTATAAGCGATGATGGAAAGAGTCTCCATCATCACATCGGTGAGAACCGCCTTTTTTGGTTCCATGGCGATTTTTACCAGATAATCATAATATTCCTGTTTTGTACACATCTGATAAGACTGTTCCAGTTCAATGATTTTAATTCCCCTGTCTTCCCTTTCATAGGAGTTCATCATCTCCTGAATCACCTTTTTCGTTTCCTCTTTTTCCAGCTCCACCGCTTTTGCGATCCGTGACAGTTCTATGGAATCACCTGCGGAAAAAAGAATAGCCTCAATGGCTCCCCACACTTTCTGTCTGTTCATATGCCCTCACTTCAATTTTAATATCATCAAAAATATGCTCCTGGCTGATTCGGATCAAACCCGTTTTCATCAATTCCAGCACAGCCAGAAAAGTCACCACAATCTGGGTTTTGCTGCACTGTTTTTCCAGAAGATCACGGAAAGAAAATTTTTTCTTCTTCCTGGCATATTCTCCCACATAGGTCATTTTATCCGGAAGGCTGACTTCTTCTTTCTCAATACGGCCGAACTTGCTCCGGATGGGATCCAGTTTCTCCTCCTGGCGTTTCATCACATTTTCAAAGATGCGGCGCAGCTGATCCAGATTCATATCGCCTACCAGCTCCTTTACATTTACTTCCGGCCGGTAAGACAGCACTTCTTTTGGCATGGAACTGGGCCTGTACACGCTGCGGGATGCCTGGGCCATCCGATCCCGCAGTTCATAGGACATATATTTATAGGTCTTATATTCCAGCAGCCTTTGCACCAGCTCATCCCTGGGATCTTCCTCCTCCCCTTCCTCGTTCACTTCTCTGGGAAGCAGCATCCTGCATTTGATATCAATCAGCGTGGCGGCCATCACCATAAACTCGCTCATAACGTTCAGATCCTGCCGCTGCATTTCCCGGATATATGCCAGGTATTGGTTTGTAATTTCCACAATGGGAATATCATATATATCAATTTTATTCTTGTCAATCAGATGCAAAAGAAGATCCAAAGGACCCTCAAACACCTGCAGTTTTACCGGTATACCCATACTCATCTCTTTCCTTTAATATCCACACACACCAGTTCTCTGGGATTCCACAGCCGCAGGGGCAGCGTATGTTCCCCAAGCCCCGCGCTGACAATCATGGCGGCGTGGTCCTTTTCAAAAAATCCGTATCCGTATTTGGGAAACAGCGTGAAATCATTGCCCACTACGGCATGTTTCCCGCCCAGCCGTATGATTCCCCCGTGATAATGACCGGACAGAATAAGATCCGGCTTCCATCTTATATATGTTTCAAAATATTTTGGATAATGGGCCAGCAGAATGCAAAAAGCACGGTCATCCTTATCCGGCAGGGCAGAAAAAAGCTCTTCTTCCGGAAGTATTCCGCGGTAAAACCGGTCGTAATACTTCCTGGGAAGTTCATAACCGGCAATTTTAAGGGAGATATCCTTTATCCGCACGAAGACATCCTTATTCTCCAGCAGCGTCACCTTGTACTGCTCCAGCAGCTTAAGGTACTGCTCATACATGGAATCATAAACCTCCGGATATATTTTCAGACGGTACTCATGATTTCCGTTGGCCGCAAAGACGGGCACGTCCTCTGGCAGTATGGACAGAAGCTTTTCGGTATGCTCCATGCTCTGTCCCGGTTTCCCCACTACGATATCTCCGCCCAGTAAAATCAGATCGGCGCCCAGTAAATCCAAGGTCCTCTGCAATTTCGTCCAGTTTTCCCCAAATGAGGTGTTATGAAAATCACTGATGAAAACGATCCGTATCCCATCGGGAGAATTATTCAGTTTTTCGGAAGTAACACTGTATTTTTTTACAATGAATTTTTTCATCTGCATCTGCTCCCCTGTCTGCCATCCGTATTATACTACAATAAAGTCCGATGATTTTCAAGGCGAGATTGCTTCATGATGCCTGAAAGGAGAATCCATACCGTTATAAAAAGAGGAGGCGGTCTCCTGCCCGGTACCGCCTGCCTTTTCACTGCCTCCCTGCAAATACAGCCGGAAAGCTTTTTTCAGATAATCCAGATATTTTGCCTTTTCCACATTCTCCGTAAAGATAATATCCACGCTGCCGATTTCTTTTCCGTCAATACTGTAAACGGCGCTTCCGGCCTTATCTCCTTTTTTCACCGGGGCTTTTACATCCTGATCCATGGAGATTTCTTTTTTTACCTCCGACAGATTTGCGCCTTTCGTATCCAGATACCGAAATTCACCGGCAAAACCGCATCCGGCCTCATTTTCAATGGCTCCGGATATAGGCACCGGAGAAAGCTTCTCTTTATTTTCATCCACATAGAGACTGCAGTTTCCAAACCCGTAGTTCAGTAAGGCAGAAGCGTCACGAAACCTGGTTTTCGTATCAGGCGCTCCCATAATGACAGAAATCAGTGTAATATCATCCCTGCTGGCCACGGCGGATACGCAGAATTTGGCTTTGGAGGTGCTTCCGGTTTTCAGGCCCACACACCCGTCATAGCCCCGGATCAGTTTATTCGTATTGGTGAGTCCGAATTCTTTGGAACCCTGATTGGTGACATGGGTGATGTTTTCCATCCAGATCGACGAATATGTAAGCACCTGGGGATGTCTGGTCACCAGTTCTCTGGAAATCACCGCCACATCGTGAGCCGTTGTATAATGCCCGTCAGAATCTGTCAATCCGCAGCAGTCTTCAAAAACAGTATGCTCCAGACCCAGTTCTTTGGCCCGCTGATTCATCCTCTTTACAAATTCCGTCTCACTTCCGGCGATATGCTCTGCCATCACCACCGACGCATCGTTTCCGGAGGCCACCACAATACATTTAATCAGGGTTTCCACCGTCTGTTTCTCACCCTCTTCCAGAAACACCTGGGAACCGCCCATACTTTTGGCGTGAGCGCTGGTAACGGCCTCTTCCTCCAGGGTCAGCGTCCCTTTCTCCAGTTCCTCAAATATCAAAAGCAGCGTCATGATCTTGGTGATGCTGGCGGGACTTCTCTGCTCGTCTGAATTCTTTTCATACAGTATCTCCCCGGTGGAAGCTTCCATCAGAATTGCCGCCGGCGCTTCCACTGCAACCGGCTCATCGCCCGCGTTCTCCTTTTCTTCCGTCTCTTTTGCCATCACTGACGACATGGAAAATAAAAACATACCGGCCGCCATTATCATGATAAAGATGATCTTTTTACAGATTCCCATTCTCTCTTCCCCAACTCCTTTTTTCTAATGTACGACCAGGAGCCGGGAAATATGAATTGCCCACAAAAAAATCCCTGATTGAAATCAGGGATTTTTCGGCACATTAATTATATTTACGTTTTCTGGCAGCTTCCGATTTTTTCTTACGGCGAACGCTTGGTTTCTCGTAATGTTCTCTTTTTCGGATTTCCTGCTGAATTCCGGCCTTTGCGCAACTGCGTTTAAATCTGCGTAATGCGCTGTCCAGAGATTCGTTTTCTTTTACGATAACGTTTGACATAGACTCACACCTAACCTCCCTCCAGTTGTAGATTGTGCATACACAACTGTTTGGGTATTTTTTACTGCACTAGAGATAATTATAACAGATTTTTCTTATTCGTCAACTAATTTAGCCATTTTTTTTAGAAAAACTCAGCCTTTAATCTGTTCTTCCAGTACGCTGGAAATCATCTGCAGCGCTTCCGGTATTTTGGAGACGTCTTTTCCTCCCGCCTGAGCCATCTGGGGACGTCCGCCTCCGCCGCCTCCTACGCAGGAAGCAGCCGCTTTGATCAGATTTCCGGCATGGACGCCTTTATCCAGGGCGCCTTTGGTGGCTGCCGCCATCATGTTCACTTTTCCTCCGGCAGACGACATCAATACGACCACACCTTCGCCCAGCTTCTCCTTCAGCTGATCGCCCAGATCGCGCAGGCCGTTCATATCCACATCGGAAAGAGCGGCCGCCAGTACTTTGACGCCTTTGATCTCCGTCACCTTATCCATCACATCTCCCAGGGAATCCTGAGCCATTTTACTTTTCAGTGACTCATTCTCACTGTGCAGAGCTTTTACTTCCGCCTGCAGATGCATAATCTTATCCGTCAGCTCCGCCGGACTGGTTTTCAGAAGAGAAGCCGCCTCATTGATTCGGTCTTCCAGCTCTTTATAATATGCCAGCACACCGTTTCCTGTCAGCGCTTCTATACGCCGCACTCCGGCTGCAATGCCGGATTCCGATACGATTTTAAACAGAGAAATCACACCCGTATTGGCCACATGGGTACCGCCGCAAAGCTCTCTTGAGAAATCACCCATGGAAACCACACGCACTTCATCCGAATATTTTTCGCCAAACAGCGCCATGGCGCCTGATTTTTTTGCCTCCTCCAGACTCATAATCTGCGTATCCACAGGAAGATTGGCCTGGATCTCCTGGTTTACCAGCGCCTCTGTCTTTAAAAGCTCCTCCTGGGTCATGGCCTGGAAATGGGCAAAGTCAAAGCGAAGTCTTCCCGGCGTCACTAAAGAACCTTTCTGCTCCACATGAGAACCGAGAACGGTTTTCAGCGCTTTCTGAAGCAGATGGGTTGCGCTGTGATTTTTGGCGGTATCCAGACGTTTCTCCTTATCCACTGACAGGGTTACCGTATCGCCGGTTTTCAGCATACCGGAAAGCATCACACCGGTATGTCCCACTTTCTGTCCTCGCAAATGAATGGTATCCTCCACCTGGAAGGTTCCATCGGCGCTTTCAATCACGCCGACATCCCCCTGCTGGCCGCCCATGGTGCCGTAAAATGGCGTCACCTTCGTGATAATAGTTCCCTTCTGGCCTTCCATCAGGCTGTCTGTCAGCTCACTCTCCGTGGTCATGACGGAAATTTCCGACTCCAGCGTCAGTCTGTCATAGCCGTCAAACTCTGTGGTCACAGCCGGATCGATCAGATCGTATACAGTGGCGTCCGCACCCATATAATTGCTCTTTTCTCTTCTGGTCCGGGCCCTGGTCCGCTGCTCTTCCATCTCTTTGGCAAAACCTTCCTCATCGATCTGATATCCCTTTTCCTCCAGAATCTCTTTGGTCAGGTCCAGGGGGAAACCATAGGTATCGTAAAGACGGAACGCATCCTGTCCATTGAGGATTTTCACACCCTTTTCTTTCATATCGGCTTCCATCTCAGAGAGAATTTTCAGACCCTGGTCAATGGTTTTCCCGAACTGGTTTTCCTCGTTGGTCAGCACCTTTAAGATGAAATCCTTTTTCTCCGCCAGCTCCGGATATCCGTCTTTGGAGCCTTCAATCACCGTCTCACTCAATTTTGCCAGGAATTCTCCCTGGATACCCAGCAGACGGCCGTGACGGGCCGCCCGGCGAATCAGGCGGCGCAGAACATAGCCCCGTCCCTCGTTGGTGGGCATGATGCCGTCTGAGATCATAAAGGTGGCGGAACGCATATGGTCTGTGATCAGACGGATGGAAATATCGTCCTTTTCATTTTCGTGGTACTTCTTTCCGGCGATTTCGCATACCTTTTCCCGAAGTGCACAGATGGTGTCCACATCAAAGATGGAATCCACATCCTGTACTACGACGGCCAGACGTTCCAGACCCATTCCTGTATCGATATTTTTATTTTTCAGCGTTTCATAATGGCCGTTTCCATCGTTTTCAAACTGGGTAAATACATTGTTCCAGATCTCAATGTAACGGTCGCAGTCACAGCCTACCGTACAGTCCGGTTTCCCGCATCCGTATTTTTCTCCCCGGTCATAATATACTTCTGAACAGGGGCCGCAGGGACCTGCGCCGTGCTCCCAGAAGTTGTCCTCTTTACCGAAGCGGTAGATTCTCTCCGGCGCTATGCCGATATCTTTATTCCAGATATCGAAAGCCTCATCGTCGTCCAGGTAAACGGAAGGATAGAGGCAGTCGGGATCCAGACCCACCACCCTGGTCAGAAATTCCCAGGACCAGGCGATGGCTTCCTTTTTAAAGTAATCTCCAAAGGAGAAGTTTCCCAACATTTCAAAAAATGTACCGTGACGGGCTGTCTTTCCCACATTTTCAATATCGCCGGTCCGGATACATTTCTGGCATGTAGCCACCCTTTTACAGGGCGGAATTTCAGCCCCTGTAAAATAAGGTTTCAGCGGAGCCATGCCCGCGTTGATAAGAAGCAGACTTTTATCATTCTGTGGAATCAGCGAAAAACTTTTCATCACCAGATGGCCTTTGCTTTCAAAAAAATCCAGAAACATCTGGCGAAGTTCATTCACTCCATACTTTTTCACGTTCTATTTCCTCCTGACGTATCAGATTTTGATGCAGAATATTCTATCACAGTTCCCTATTTCAGGCAAATTTTTTTGAAGCTCTTTTTGCCCCGTTTCAGCACAACGCCGTCTCCTGCGAAGGCGTCCTTTGGCAGGGTATGATGAATATCGGTAATCTTTTCTCCGTTGACGGACACGCCTCCCTGCTCCACGTTTTTTCTTCCGTCGGAGCGGCTTTTGGCCAGACCGGAGACGGTCAGCATGGTGATGATATCGATGGAATCCTCCTTAAAATCATCCTCACCAAGCTCCACTGTGGGCATTTCAGCGGCATTTCCGCTGGAAAACAGCGCTCTGGCGCCGGACTGCGCTTTCCTGGCCTCCTCTTCGCCGTGTACCAGGCCGGTCAGCTCATAAGCCAGAATTTCCTTGGCCTGATTCAGCTGGCTGCCTTCCCATTTGTCCATCTCATCCACCTGTTCCAGCGGAAGGAAGGTGAGCATCCGCAGACATTTCAGTACATCAGCGTCAGCCACGTTTCTCCAGTACTGATAGAAATCAAAGGGAGAGGTTTTATTGGGATCCAGCCATACGGCGCCGGACTGGGTTTTTCCCATTTTCTTTCCTTCCGAATTCAAAAGCAAAGTGATGGTCATGGCGTAAGCGTCTTTATTAAGTTTTCTTCGAATCAGCTCCGTGCCGCCCAGCATATTGCTCCACTGGTCGTCGCCGCCGAACTGCATATTGCAGCCGTATTTCTGATACAAAGCGTAGAAATCATAGCTCTGCATGATCATGTAATTGAACTCCAGAAAGCTTAAGCCCTTTTCCATCCTCTGCTTATAGCATTCCGCCCGCAGCATATTGTTGACGGAGAAACAGGCTCCCACCTCACGCAGCAGCTCCACGTAATTCAGGTTCATCAGCCAGTCGGCATTGTTTACCATCAACGCCT
This sequence comes from uncultured Ruminococcus sp., assembly GCA_946494335.1. Lineage (GTDB taxonomy): Bacteria > Bacillota > Clostridia > Lachnospirales > Lachnospiraceae > Ruminococcus_G. The sequence goes on from CAMMBV010000031.1 coordinate 41,805, forward strand.
TGTCCTCTCCGAATTCAATAAACCGGCTCATCTGTTTTTTGAAGCAGTCGCAGTTATGCTGGATGGTTTCCACTGTCATCATCTGGCGCATATCGGAACGTCCGGAAGGATCGCCAATCATTCCCGTGCCGCCTCCCAGCAGTGCGATGGGTTTGTTTCCCGCCATCTGCAGTCGTTTCATCAGGCAAAGGGCCATGAAATGTCCCACATGCAGGCTGTCCGCCGTGGGGTCAAAGCCGATGTAAAATGTGGCCTTTCCCGCATTTACCAGCTCCCGAATTTCTTTTTCATCTGTTACCTGGGCAATCAGGCCTCTGGCCTGAAGCTCTTCATAAATTTTCATAATGACCTCCTGTATCTTTTTTCGCAGGTACAAAGACATACCTCTTTGCCCCTGACGGCATAAAAAAACTCCCGTCCTTATCGAAAAGGACGAGAGAGTCTCCCGTGTTACCACCTTTGTTCACAGCCGGTTCGCACCGTCTGCCTTTGCAGGTACCAGTTTTTCGATACCCCGACCAGTATAACGTCTGTCAGTCCGTCACAGCCTACTTGTCTTTCAGTGTGAAGCTTGGGGATGTATTCAGTTTCAGCTTCTGCATGCGCCTCTCACCTTCCGGCAGCTCTCTGTTTGCTTTCCCTGCACCTACTTGTTCCCGTCATCGCTGTTTTCTATTTGTTTACTGTATGTCAGTATACAAATCCTTCCATCCTTTGTCAAGCGGTTTCTGGTATTGATGTTTCTGGCATTAAATTATTTACCGTTTTGCTCCAATACCTTTTCTACCTCTTTTACCGTAATCTCCATTTTCTTTGCAATCTCTTCCAGAGACACACCAAACTCATAATAGGTCAGTATTCTTCCCTTGATTTCACCTTTAATCTCACCTTTGATTTCGCCTTTAATCTCACCTTTGGCTTCATACTCTTTTTTCAGCTCTTCCAACGCCGTACACATATTCATCCTGCCTCCTTTTCTTTCCAAGGCCTGGTTGACAAGTTCCGGAGAATCCGTGATCGCCCCGATCACAACACCCAGTTCGGAAGAAAATTCCTTATCCTGGTATACTTCCTCAATCTTTTTGTAGTCTCTTTTGTAGATATTCCGGCTGATCTCAAAAACAGTCTGTACATCCCCATTGCGGAATACAAGTTCTTCACTCTCCCTCACCTGGATCAGATGCATCCTGTAATCGTTCACCACCGGGCGCAGCTCCTCCGGGATTTTCAGCATATCCACAAGAGAGTAAGGGCCATCCCACGCACGCTCCCCATAGTATACACAAATACTCACCATTGGATGCAGGCGGTCTTCTCTGCGAAGGCCGGAAAGAAACTCATCTGAATCATCCCAATCCCCCTGCGCCTTGTTCTTTTTCGCAATCTCCTGGTATTCCTTCAGATACCCAAGCGCATCTCCCAGCATAATCCGCAAGGGCATCCCAAAATGGACACGCTGTTGATTTTCCAGCCCCAATATCACAAAGTCTATGCCGTGTGCTCTCTTTTTTACCACATCCAGGATTTTTCGCACCGTCTCCATATGCCCATTCCACCTTAAAATGGATGAAAAATCGGTGTCTGATTCTTCCAGCTCATCCGGATGAATCACTGTCTTTCCCTGAAATAGTGCCGCATTGAACAGGTCTGCAAATCTGGCATTATCCCGCCAGAAATCTTTTAACACGGTATCTGTTTTTATTTTGGTTTTTGCAGTCATTGTATCTCCTCTGCTGCTCTCTTCGGCATGGCTTTACTATATCACATTTTCTGGCTTTCTTCCACTCCTCCATTAAAAGAATTTCTATATATGAGCGATGACAATATTTAATATTTTTTTATTTCAAAAAAACAACTAAAAATCTGATTGTCCGCTAAAACACTGTACTTATCAGCACA
>CAMMBV010000032.1 GCA_946494335.1 uncultured Ruminococcus sp.
AAGCAAAACTCATGTATCGTCCTAATAGATAAATACCAAAATATGCGGAAGAACCTTTATGTGGCGGAACAGCTGGCGCCTTTGGGAGAGGTCCGATACATTCCCATGATGGGCGGATGGCTGTTTTATTATCGTGAGAAACTGATTGGCGGCATATACGAAGACGGGTTTGCCGTAAAAGATACCGCAGCTTCCAGAAGGTTTATGCCGGACTGCAGGGAAGAGGTATGGGAACATACTCCGGCGGCGCTGCTTCCCTGCACGATTTTGGAAGATGGGGAGAAATTGTGTCAGATGGTCAGGGAGATGTATCCGGAACTTCCGGAGCCGAAAGCAAAAAAGCCTGGAAAAAGAAGGAGGTCTTTGGATGGCATTTGATTATAAGAAAGAGTATAAAGAATTTTATCTTCCGGGGAAACAGCCGCAGATTGTAGAGATTCCAAAGATGAACTTTATTGCAGTCCGGGGGAAAGGGGATCCAAACGAAGAAGGAGGAGCCTATAAGGAATCCATCGGACTGCTGTACGGGATTGCTTTTACCATTAAGATGAGTAAGAAAGGAAGCCGTGAGATCCAGGGATATTATGATTATGTGGTGCCTCCGCTGGAAGGTTTCTGGCGGCAGGAAGGCATCGAGGGAATTGACTATGGAAGAAAAGAAGAATTTCAGTGGATTTCCGTGATCCGTCTGCCGGATTTTGTGAAAAAGGCGGATTTTGACTGGGCGGTTTGGGAGGCAGAGACAAAAAAGAAGCAGGATTTTTCGAAAGTGGAGTTCCTCACAATAGAGGAAGGACTGTGTGTTCAGTGCATGCATATCGGAGCTTTTGATGAAGAACCCAAGACAGTTGCTCTGATGGATGCCTTTCTCAAAGAAAAGGGATATGTAAATGATTTTTCCAATGAACGGATGCATCATGAAATCTATCTTTCGGATGCCAGACGTATCCCGCCGGAAAGATGGAGGACAGTAATCCGGCATCCGGTAAAAAAGATATGATGTACCGTCGTGCCCTGAAAATAATAATTTAAAGAGACAGACCGGCCGCAAAAAAGCGGCCGGCTTTTTCTGCATGCAGTCAAAAAGAAAAGCCAATAGTGAAAAGAATACAGGGGGATGTTATAATAGACAGAAGATAAAGAAAGGAGCGGCGGGACAGTGGAGCATCTGCGTTGTGTTGTGGAAAGAATTACATATCAAAATCCGGAGAATGGTTATTCTGTGATCAAAGCGGCCGCAAAAAATTATCGGGATCTGGTCACTGTGGTGGGAGTGATGCCCGATACGCATGTGGGTGCTGTACTGTCCCTGGAAGGTTTCTGGAAAACGGATGCAAAATATGGCCGACAGTTTTCTGTGGAAAAATTTGAGGAAACGCTTCCGGCTACTGTCTATGGAATCGAAAAATATCTGGGATCAGGGCTGATAAAAGGCATAGGACCCAGATTTGCAAAGCGCATTGTCCAGAAGTTTGGAAAAGATACGCTGGATGTGATCGAGGAGAATCCGGAGTTGCTTATACAGGTGGAAGGGATAGGAAAGATCCGGGTGGAACGCATCCAAAAAAGCTGGCAGGAGCAAAAGGAAATCAAAAACATCATGCTCTTTTTGCAGGATCATGGGGTCAGCACATCCCATGCAACGAAGATTTTCAAAACCTACGGCAGTGACAGCATTGGGGTGGTGAGAGAGAATCCTTACCGGCTGGCGGATGATATCTGGGGTATCGGATTTAAGACAGCGGATATGATCGCAGAAAAACTGGGTATGGAAAAAGAGCGGTTTATCCGGCTGCGAAGCGGTATCATCTACACTTTAAACAAGCTGGCAGAAGAAGGGCACTGCTTTGCGCTGCGGCAGCAGCTGATTGACAAGGCGTCAGGGCTGCTGGAGGTGGATGCACCAAAACTTGAGATAACTTTAGATGAAATGCTGCGAACGGAAGATGTGATACGGGATGAGGAAGCAATTTACCTTCCGCCTTTTTATTATTCGGAAACCGGATGTGCCAGAGAACTGCTTCGCCTTCTGGGAGCAGGCAGCAGGATAAAGATGGATGCGCAGAGTATTCTGCATAAAGTTACAGATCATACGGCGGTGTCTTATGATGAAATCCAGCTGAAAGCCATAAAAACAGCGGTCAGTTCCAAAGTTATGGTTATGACGGGGGGACCCGGTACCGGGAAAACCACCACTGCCATGGGTATTATTTCCGCCTGTCATCTTGCCGGCTGCCGCATTATTCTTGCTGCTCCCACAGGGCGTGCAGCGAAAAGACTGTCGGAATCCGCAGGGATGGAGGCCAAAACCATTCACCGTCTGCTGGAATACAAACCGCCGGAGGGATATCAGAAAAATGAAGAAAACCCTTTGGAGGGAGATGTGCTGATTCTGGATGAGTGTTCCATGATCGATGTGATTTTGATGTACAATCTTTTAAAGGCCATGCCGGATCATATGTCCCTGATTATGATAGGCGATACCGACCAGCTTCCCAGCGTGGGAGCCGGAAATGTACTGAAGGATATCATATCCTCCGGGAGGATTCCCGTAGTCAGGCTTACACGGATTTTTCGCCAGGTTCAGGGCAGCCGGATTATCATGAATGCACACCGGATCAATAAAGGGGAAGCCATTGATATGCGCGGCGGCAGGGATTCTGATTTTTTCTTTGCATCCAAAGACAGTGATGAGGAAGTGCAAAATACACTGGTACAATACTGTACGAAAAATCTTCCCCGTTATTATCATGTGGATCCCATGCGTGATATCCAGGTGCTGACGCCCATGCAGAGAGGAATCTGCGGGGCGGCCAACCTGAATCAGGTGCTGCAGGAGGCTATGAATCCCACAGATATTCTTCTTAGAAGGGGCGGCACGCAGTACCGGCTCAAGGACAAGGTAATGCAGATACGCAATGATTATGATAAAGAAGTTTTTAATGGGGATATCGGTGTGATCTCCGGCGTGAATATGGAGGAGCGGGAACTGACGGTAAATTATGACGGCAGGGAAGTGGTTTATGACATCAGTGAACTGGACGAATTGTCCCTGGCTTACGCAGTTACCATCCACAAGGCTCAGGGAAGCGAATATCCTATCGTGGTCATGCCTTTTACCATGAGCCATTATGTTATGCTTCAGAGAAATCTTCTTTATACCGGTGTTACCAGGGCGAAAAAGATTCTGGTTATGCTGGGGCAGCGAAAAGCGGTTTTCTACGCTGTGAGAAATGAAAAAACCACATCCAGGAATACAAAGCTTTCTGTAAGGCTGGCACAGAGCGGCCAGGCGCTTTCAGAAATGGAAAAATTATTTTTGCGGCTGTCAAAATCGCAGTTCAGAAGCGGTTTTGCTTTGAGAGAAAAGGAACGGGCTTATGTTGAAGAAAAAGGAATGGAAACCATATGTAGTCATGCCCGGGATATTATAAGGCAGAGGCTGGCTCCGGCGCAGCCTCCCAATGATGGAAAGCAGACTCCCATGAAAGGGCATCCGGTTTTTATTGCGCAGCATGCGACCGGTACCTGCTGTCGGGGCTGCCTGGAAAAATGGCATAAGATTCCAAAAGAGCGGCAGTTGTCGGAACAGGAGCAGGAATATGTGGTAAAAGTTATTCTGGAGTGGATCAGACGGCAGATAAAGTGAGGAAAAACCTGATTATATTTTGCATTTGAGGAACGATAAAATGAGAGCAGAAAAAAGTGATATAAATACGGTTGCAGTCCTGGAAGCAGGAATCGGTGCGTTATCCCTGGGATTTAAGCAGGCAGGATTTCAGGTGAAGGCAGCCTTTGAAAAAAATAAAAGATCCATAGATATTTATAAACGCAATCTTAATGATGAAATCTATGAACTCGATTTACAGGAATTATCTCCAAAGGAAATTCCCGGGACGGATGTGATTGCTGCAGATTTGACGAACATGCCCATATTTAAGGCGGCGGGTGGTGTTCGTTCAGGAGAATCTCTTAGAAAAGGTATGTATTTGGAAAAAGTATATGAGATCATGAAAATAAATGCCCCGAAGATATTTTTCCTTGTACTGCCGGTATCAATATATAGAACACCTGTCTGGTCAGAATTCTTAGAGAAATTGTCCGATTTAAATTATCAGTCCCAATGGAGAGTTATCAGTACCAGAGAGTTGACGGGATTTCCAGTGACAGAAAAGAGAGTCTATCTGATTGGAAGCAGACGATCAGAGCGCCCGGTTACATTTCCGGAAGCAGTAGAAGAGGAGGAAGTGATTCCGATTGAGAAGTTTACAGATCATGGAAATGAAGATGATTGGTATTACAGGATTGATCGTGAAAACATTCAGGAAACTACCAATGACGATTGCTTCCTTTGCTGGAGAAGAGATAAATATGTGGAACGGCCTTATGCCGACTGGAATTTGATAAAGACCGCGTTGGTACGGGTCGATGGAAAAATTCATAAACTGACGCATCATGAAATGGCAAAGCTGAAAGGATTTCCGGATGAATTCAAATTAGAGCTGACGAACAAAGCATGGCTTTACCGGGCTTTGGCATATGCGCCCAACGTGCTTGCGGTCAGACGCGTGGCAGAGTGTCTGAAAGACAGCCTGACACAGACGCACCTTCAGAAAATGCAGGTGCCGGGACGGAAATTTGAAAAGTTGTTTGAAGATTATCTCAGACGGCGGGATGGGATATTAAAAATGGGCATAGATCAAGATTCGGATAGCGGCTTTGACATGATCTATTCCTATGGAGATTCAGCCTATTGTTTTCAAGTGAAATATTACAGCAGTGATTTTGGAATGGAGCGCAGTCTGCGCGGACTCTGCGGTTACATGTCTAAAAATAGAAATATGGAAAGATACAGGCAGATACTGGTAACGGCCAATATCGTGAGGGATGATATAAAGAAGTCATGCCGTGACGAGTTTGGGGTAGCTGTATGGGATGTAAAAAATCTTCTCTGGCTTTTTGATGAATTTGCGGAGATCAAAAATGAATTTGTTGCACTCTTAAATTACTCCATCGAATCCATCCGGCCGGAAGAACCGGTTCCACAGATTTTCAATAAAAAAGAAGAAAAGCCGGAACATCTCAGCCTGAAAGAAAAACTGCGAAGAATAAAACCAGGGAAAGAAGAATATCAGCAGTACGAAGAGCTCTGCGTGGAGATTCTAAAGTATGTTATGGGTGATTACCTGACTTTGTGGAATGTCCAGGAAAAAACGGATAACGGTATGTATCGTTTTGATCTGTGCTGCAAGATAAAAAACGGAGTGGACGAGGACTTTTTCAATACAGTACGGCAGTACTTCAACACAAAATATATCGTTTTTGAATTTAAAAATTATAACGATCAAATTACACAAAAAGAAATTTATACGACAGAAAAATATTTATATGAGAAAGCGCTGCGCAGAGTCGCAGTAATCATCTCAAGGAAGGGAGCAAGCGGCAGCGCTCTCGCCGCAGCCCGGGGCAGTCTGAGAGAGACCGGAAAATTGATCCTCTGTCTGTCCGATGACGATTTGATGGACCTGATTGATATGAAAGATAAAAATGAACAATCCACAGGAAGCTTTTTTGAAGCGATGTTGGATGATATCTTGATTCACCTGGAGAAGTAAGGCCAAAACCTTACCGAAAGTGAGGTTATATATGGGAAGTTAAAATAATAATGCGCTTTTTTATACATGCAGTCTGATTGAATATATTGGCCGCAGTATAAAGCGGACAAGATGTGAGGTAACAGACTGTCTGGGAAAAGACAGAATTCAAAGGATTTACGAGTATGCCGATGTGTTTCATTGTGAGCCGATTGAGAAAACAGCAGACGAGTTTATGGAAGAAGCAAGTATGACGGATGGAAGCTTTGACAATGTGCGGGAATGCAGGTACACTGTTCCGGGGTACTGGGATATCGGGGAGGTCTATGAAAGACTGATAGAAGATATTTATGAAGACGAAAATGTGATAGATGGGATATGGGAGATATACCATTCCTGGATTGATTCGCTGGAGTCAGATGCAGCAAGGATAATAAGTACGCCCATCTTGACAGTCCGAATTATGTAAATTATAGTAATAGTGAAATGGATAAAAATTATCGCCAATATAGAGATTTGCGGAGAGAAAAATTATGCTTATTGTTCGGCTTTTTATCGTACTGGAAATGTTATGTGTCAATATTGCTTCTGTTGAAGGTTTCTGCCGGAGAAAATACAATAGGGTCATCAGCCTTTTAGTGCTGGCGGCTTTCAGTGTGCTGTTTTTTGGCAGTATTATTTTCCTGTTTCCTCAATATGGTGACGGAAAACTGATGTTCCTGGGGCTTTTGTATCTGATTCCACTTTCGTTTCTGTATGAGAACAGTGTATTCCGGATGTTTATCATTATGTGCATGAACTGGGCGTATTCGTTGTTTGCGTTTGTGGCTGCTTTCCAGATCAGCAGGCTCCTTGGAGAAGTGAATTTGTATTTGAATATGCTGTTGATCCAGACGGGGATTTACGCCTTGACCATATATCCATTATTCAAATGGGCGATGCCGAAATTTATCTTTATTTTGGAAAATCTGGGAAAATACAACAGAGAATGTGTACGCTATTTTAATCTGAACTGTGTTCTGCAGTCGGCTACGATCGTTGTTTTAAATGTTGTATTTTTGGCAGAAGCGGGAAGTCCGGCGAAAATCCTTACGATCTTTTTCTTTTTTGGCACTACAATTCTTTCGTATGTCATGATCTACCATATTGTGTCGGATTCTGTCCGTATCCGTAAGTTGGAACAGGTTTCTTTGCGGGATGATCTTACAGGACTGGCAAACCGTGTTTGTTTATTTGAGGATCTGCAGGAATTACGGAATGGAAAAGATATTTTTTCCATTCTTTTTATGGACCTTGATCGGTTTAAAGAAGTCAACGACACCCATGGACATGTTGTGGGGGATCAGTATCTGCGGCATTTTGCGAATATCTGCAGGGAGATTTTCAGGGATAGAGGAAAGGTATACCGTTTCGGGGGAGACGAATTCGTTGTGCTTTGTCCGGGAAGCATACCGGAGGACAAGACAGAGGAGATTCGGGCTTGTCGGAGCTGGGAAACGGGAGCGCCGTGTCCTTTTAACCAGGTCAGCATAGGGGCCCTCGAGTGTCATCCGCCTTTTAAAGATGCAGATCGTCTGATGTACGAGGTGGATCAGAAAATGTATGAAATGAAGCTGAGGTCAAAGAAAGCTCGTCACCAATAGCTTCATGACATTTGCTTCATAACCGGACATGGCATATCGGCGGGCATATTGATAGAACAAAGAAAAGCGAGCATTGAGGAGGTTTTCACAGAAAAGACCACTGCCCTCAGCCTGCATATTTATTCATCTGTTTGAAATGCGGGTACATAGGTAAGAAAATGATCGACCTGTAAAAAAACAGATGGCGGCAAATGGAAGTCAGTTGAAGAGAATGGAACCTGTCATAAAGGATTTTATCATTTTTGGAGCATCCTTCGTAGAAGATGGGGAAAAGAATCATGATATCTGTTTGTATTCAAGTCTGAATTAAAAGAAGAATTTTCGAGATGTTCTGCATGGGGCAATATAAAGAATATTGAAGTCCTTTCGGATGAAGAAATAAAAAACCTTCGGCAAGAACATTTCTTCCACAGCGGTTTTGCATTTGAACTTTCTCCGTGGGAGGAAGCGCTGGGATATGAGGTGGATGAATGCAGTGTGTCAAAATATATAGCAGTGAAACGATATATGGAAAATCAGAGAGGTGGTACTGAGTGAACAAAGATCCCTTTAAGGAATATATCAAAGAGTCTGAACCGTCAAAGCGGGACAAAGGTTATGCCTGGCATACAGCGATTGGCTTGCAGGCGGTTGACGGTCTCAGGACATCGGAATATCTGGTGCGGACGGCTGTCCGAAATATTGAGGGTGAGATAACATTTGAAGAAGCAAATGAAATCCTGAAGTCGTATTATGAAGAAAATCCTGTTCGCGACGCGGAAGACCGTACGGAAGAAGCGGATAAGGTTTCAGCGAGGATAGCGGCACTTTTGTCCGAGCGGGCCTTCAGCTTTACACCAAACGAATATCTTTCCGTTCACAGGAAGCTGTTCACCGGTATTTATCCTCATGCTGGTTGTATCCGGGATTACAACATCACAAAAAAGGAATGGGTGCTTGATGGTGCAACTGTACTCTACGGCAGCGCCACAGAACTGCGGGCAACATTGGATTATGACTTTTCCGAAGAGAAGAAGTTTTCTTACAAGGATCTCTCAATGGATGAGATCATCCACCACCTTGCGGTATTCGTATCCAGACTGTGGCAGATTCATGTATTTGGCGAGGGCAATACCAGAACAACAGCAGTCTTTTTCATTAAGTATTTGCGCACGTTGGGATTTGATGTGACAAGTGATATTTTTGCCGAAAATGCATGGTATTTTCGAAATTCACTGGTCAGGGCAAATTATAACGATCTGAAAAATGGGATTCATGAGACAACTGAATACCTGGAGGTGTTTCTCCGCAATCTTCTGCTGAACGAAAACCATCCGCTTCATAACCGGACATTGCATATCAGCGGCACATTCAAAGAAGCGAAAAAAGCGAACATTGATGTTAAAAAAGCGAATATTGAGACACGAAAAGCGAATATTGAAGATGCTTTCACGGAAAAAACCACTGCTCATATTCAGATGTTACGGGATGCTTTAAGTTCCCGGACTGCTTTTGGAAGGTCTGACGTACAGAGGGTACTTGGTTTGAAACCGACAAGAAGCTCTGAACTTTTGCGTGAAATGGCAGCGCATGGAATCATTCAGCATGTGACCGGACATGGAAAAGGCAAGTATCGTTTCCGGCAATAGTAGAAGATTTTGAGCTTATTCCATTGGAGCGAAGTATTGGAGTGGTTGGAAAATCAAAAAGCACTTTTTGCGAGAACAATATTCAGAGTGTCATTCTAAATATAATAAGCCAAATCCAGAAAGCACAGAACAAACATCGATTTGCTCTGTGCTTTCTTTTTATACTCTGCTATAATATCATAAGAGAATGAAAATACTAGATTCATGAAGGAGATTTTTCTATGGATCATTTTGAATTAGTATCAGAATACGCCCCCACCGGCGACCAGCCCCAGGCAATCGAGCAGTTGGTGAAAGGCTTTAAAGAAGGCAACCAGTGCGAGACCCTTCTCGGCGTCACTGGTTCAGGAAAGACATTCACCATGGCGAATGTCATCCAACAGTTGAACAAACCGACGCTGATCATCGCCCACAATAAGACGCTGGCCGCTCAGCTTTATGGGGAGTTTAAGGAGTTCTTCCCCAATAATGCGGTAGAATATTTTGTCTCCTACTACGACTATTACCAGCCGGAAGCATATGTTCCATCCACGGACACATACATTGCAAAAGACTCCTCCATAAATGAAGAGATCGACAAGCTGCGGCTTTCTGCCACAGCTTCTCTGGCGGAGCGCAAAGATGTGATTGTTGTGTCCAGTGTGTCCTGTATTTATGGACTGGGCGAGCCGGAAAATTTTGAGAAGATGATGGTTTCGCTCCGCCCGGGTATGGAAAAGGACAGAGATGAGGTGCTCCGGCAGCTCATCGATATCCAGTACGACCGTAATGAGATGGATTTTAAAAGGGGAACTTTCCGGGTGCGGGGAGACGTGGTGGAGATTATACCGGCCAATGAAGCGGAGACGGCAGTCAGGGTGGAATTTTTCGGGGATGAGATTGAGAGAATTACACAGATTGATGTGCTTACAGGAGAAATCAAAGGTGAGCTTGAGCATGCGGCCATCTTTCCGGCTTCTCACTACGTGGTTCCGGCGGAGCAGATCAAAAGAGCAGCGGGTGCCATCGAGAAGGAACTGGAGGAGCAGGTGCGGTACTTCAAAAGTGAGGACAAGCTTCTGGAGGCCCAGCGTATTGCGGAGAGAACCAATTTTGACATCGAGATGTTAAAAGAGACAGGCTTTTGTTCCGGTATTGAGAATTATTCCAGGCATCTTGCCGGGCTGGCGCCGGGACAGCCTCCCTATACGCTGCTGGATTTCTTTAAAGATGATTTCCTGATCATCATTGATGAATCCCATAAGACGGTGCCGCAGATCAGAGGAATGTTTGCCGGGGACCAGTCAAGAAAGACCACATTGGTGGATTACGGTTTCCGTCTGCCTTCTGCAAAAGATAACCGGCCGTTAAATTTTACGGAATTTGAAGAACGTATTGACCAGGTCATGTTTGTCTCAGCTACGCCGGGAGAATATGAGGCGGATCATGAGATGCTCCGGGCGGAGCAGATTATCCGTCCTACGGGGCTTCTGGATCCGGAGGTGGAGGTCCGTCCTGTGGAGGGACAGATCGATGATCTGGTCTCTGAGGTATATAAAGAGACGGAAAAGCATCATAAGGTGCTGATCACCACTCTGACAAAACGGATGGCAGAGGATCTTACGGATTATATGAAAAATCTGGGAATCCGTGTGAAGTATCTGCATTCAGACATTGATACGCTGGAGAGAACGGAGATTATCCGGGATATGCGGCTGGATGTGTTTGACGTGCTGGTAGGGATTAATCTGCTGCGGGAAGGACTGGACATACCGGAAATTACCCTTGTGGCGATTCTGGATGCGGACAAGGAAGGATTTTTGCGTTCGGAAACGTCGTTGATACAGACCATCGGCCGTGCGGCCAGGAATGCGGAGGGCCGTGTTATCATGTATGCGGATGTTATCACGGATTCCATGCGGGCGGCTATTGATGAAACCATGCGGCGGCGCGCTTTGCAGGCTGCTTATAATGAGGAACACAATATCACGCCTCAGACTATCAAAAAGGCAGTCCGTGACCTTATCAGCATTTCCAAAGAGGTGGCAAAGACAGAGAAGACGCTGGCGAAGGATCCGGAGTCCATGAGTGAAGAAGAGCTGAAGAAGCTGGTTGGACAGGTAGAGAAAGAGATGAAAAAAGCGGCAGCGGATCTTAACTTTGAGATGGCCGCGCAGCTGAGGGATCAGATGATTGAACTGAAGAAAAATCTGGCTGAGTTGAAAAAATAACAGTTGACTCTGGATTGATTATGTGATAAAGTATCAGGGTATGGAAAATAAAGAAGAGTATCCACTCTCACCTTAGCACAAATGAGTGACTATGGTTAATATTAATATAATAATTAAATTTATTATGTGATATGGATAAGTGGATAGTCTGTCTATCTACTTATTTTTTTATGGAGGTGCACTACAATTAGCGATTTAATGATTAATGAGCAGATTCGTGACCGAGAGGTGCGGCTGATTGGCGCGGATGGGGAACAGATAGGGATCATGTCATCCAGGGAAGCATATAACATTGCTGTGGAAGCAGGGCTGGATCTGGTGAAGATTGCACCGACAGCAAAACCGCCGGTGTGCAAGATTGTTGACTACGGAAAATACAAATATGAGCAGGCCAGAAAAGAGAAGGATGCCCGTAAGAAGCAGAAAACAATCGAAGTGAAAGAGATTCGTCTTTCACCGAATATCGACACAAACGATTTAAACACAAAGATCAGTGCAGCCAGGAAATTCATTTCCAAAGGTGACCGCGTGAAAATTACGTTGCGGTTCAGAGGAAGAGAGATGGCGCATATGCACAACAGCAAATATATTCTGGATGATTTTGCGGAAAAACTGTCTGATATTGCTGTAGTAGAAAAGGCACCAAAAGTGGAAGGCAGAAGCATGACGATGTTCCTGAGTGAAAAACGTCAGTAAAAACATATATTCAAGGAGGAATACAAAATGCCAAAAATTAAAACAAGCAGAGCTGCTGCAAAGCGTTTCAAAAAAACAGGTACAGGTAAATTAGTTAGAAATAAAGCTTACAAAAGCCATATCTTGACCAAAAAATCTCAGAAGAGAAAAAGAAATCTGAGAAAAGCGACTGTAACGGATGCTACAAACGTAAAGAATATGAAGAAAATTTTACCGTACGTATAAGATAGAGTCGAAGGAGGAATAAAGAAATGGCAAGAATTAAAGGCGGTTTAAACGCTAAAAAAAGACATAATAGAACATTGAAGCTGGCAAAAGGCTACAGAGGAGCCAGATCAAAACAGTACAGAGTGGCAAAACAGTCTGTTATGAGAGCGCTTGCTACGTCTTACGCAGGCAGAAAACAGAGAAAACGTCAGTTCAGACAGCTGTGGATTGCACGTATTAATGCAGCTGCAAGAATGAATGGTTTATCATACAGCAAATTTATGCATGGCTTAAAACTGGCTCAGGTAGATCTGAACAGAAAAGTGCTGGCAGATATGGCTGTCAATGATGCGGAAGGTTTTGCAACACTGGCAGAACTGGCAAAATCCAAAATTGCGTAAGCATTAGAAGAAATGTGAATTTCAGAATCCCGGATCCATCCAACAGGATGTCCGGGATTCTTTGTTTTGGGAAAAGGCCATATACTGATAGAGAGATCTGGCAGGGAGTTCAATTCTTGAAAAGTCATTTCAAAATAAGCAGACGCAAAGCCGTCCTTTGTATGGCGGCCGCTGTACTTTTTACCTGGGCGGGAAGAACGGGGTTTTTCTATATAAAGGAGACCGTGAACCAGGAGATGGAAAAGCCAAGAGCTGCACTGACTTTTGACGACGGGCCGCATCCCGCATATACGGCTGAATTATCAAAGGAACTGGCCAAAAGAGGTGTTCGGGCCAGTTTCTTTTTAATTGGGGAGCGGGCCGAAAAAAACAGGGAAACAGTGATGCAGTTAAAAAAGGATGGACACCTGATTGGAAATCATACTTATGAACATGTAAATCTGACTGCTGTATCTGAAAAGGAGGCATGCAGCCAGATATTAAAAACCTGCAATCTGATTTATGAGATCATAGGAGAATTTCCCAATTATGTGCGGCCCCCTTATGGACGATGGGATGACAGTCTGGACTGTGATGTGGAGCTGATCCCTGTTTTCTGGACCCTGGATTCCAGAGACTGGGAACTGAAAGACGCAGACGCTGTGGTAAAGGGGGTGCTCAGTTCTGTAAAAGCAGAAGATATTATTCTTATGCACGACTGTTACCAGACTTCGGCGGACGCGGCTTTAAGGATTGTAGATGAAATGACAGAACAGGGATATGAATTTGTAACTGTGGATGAACTCATATGTGAATAGTGCTAAAAAATCGTAATATTTTCCTAAAAAAATCATCAATAGTTTAATGTTATTTCTTTACAGGGCAAAAAAGTATGTGATATAATACAAACAATCAAGATGCAGGAGGAAACATATCGATGATTATTATCGGTGAAAAGATTAACGGATCCATCCCGTCTATGGCAAAAGCAATCGCGGCCAAAGATGAAGAATGGATCAAAGATATTGCCAAAAAACAGACAGAAGCAGGCGCTACTTTCATTGATGTCTGCGCATCTGTTGATGAAGAGGTGGAAGTTGATACTCTGAAATGGATGATCGGACTGGTGGAAAGCGTTTCCGATCTGCCCATCGCAGTGGACAGCCCAAGCCCCAAGGTACTGGCAGAAGCATATAAATTCTGCAGCAAACCGGGTATCATCAATTCCGTTTCTATGGAAGGTGATAAGATTGATATCCTGTTCCCTATCGTGGCAGCAAATCCGGGCTGGGAAGTAGTTGCCCTGCTGTGCGACGACACGGGAATTCCCCAGACAGCAGAAAAACGTCTGGCAGTGTTTGCTGAGATTATGGAAAAGGCAAAACAGTACAACATTGATCCCAGCAGAATACATATTGATCCGTTGATTGAGATGCTGTGTACATCTGAAGACGGTATTTCCATGATTGTGGAAGTAATCTCTACAATCCGGAAACAGTACCCGACAATTCATATTACAGCAGCAGTCAGCAACATTTCTTTCAACCTGCCGGTAAGAAAGCTGGTAAATCTTGGATTTACCGTACTGGCAATGAATGCAGGACTGGACAGCGCGATTCTGGATCCGCTGAACAGGGACATGATGGGTCTTATCTATGCCACAGAAGCTCTTCTGGGCCTGGATGATTACTGCATGGAATATATCAGCGCCTACAGAGAGGGACTGATTGGACCGGTTAAAGAATAGGTCTTGAGGAAGGCTTGTTTTTTAATAAATTACAAACAAAAAGAAAGCGGAGGAATTTAGTATGTCACCAAAAATTCAGGAAGTAGCAGATTTAGTAGCAAAAGGAAAAGCAAAACTGGTAGGACCGGCAGTACAGGCAGCTCTGGATGAAGGATGTGATCCCACAGAAATCCTGAACGGCGGTATGATCGACGCTATGGCAGTTGTTGGTGAGAAATTCAAAAACAACGAAATCTTCGTACCGGAAATGCTGGTAGCAGCAAGAGCTATGAAGAAAGGTGTTGAGGTTCTGAAACCCCATCTTTCCGCAGGAAGCACAGGAGCAATGGGTAAACTGATCATCGCAACAGTAGCAGGTGACCTTCATGATATCGGAAAGAACCTGGTAGCTATGATGATCGAAAGCGCTGGATTCGAAGTAATCGACCTGGGCGTTGACGTTCCGATCGAGAAAATCATCGAGTGCTACAAAGCTAACCCGGATACAAAAATTATCTGTCTGTCAGCTCTTCTGACAACTACAATGCCTTCTATGAGAGATACAGTTGCAGCTCTGAACGAATCTGACTTCAGAAGCAACATCAAAATCATGGTTGGTGGTGCACCGATTACTCAGGAATTCGCAGATGAAATCGGAGCAGATGGATATTCAGAAGACGCAGCAAGCGCAGCTACTCTGGCTAAAAATCTTGTTAAATAATTTACGTACATATGAAGTTCGCCGTACCGTCAGGTACGGCGGATTTCTCTTTTTGCAGGAGGAGTTTCACAGGAAATTCTCTTGATTGCATCTGTAAAAAATATTATAATAATGTAGGAGCATCACACAAGTGATTGTGTGGTGCTTTTATCTTAGGTGACAGATCTGGAGGACATGAATATGGAACAAAAGATTAAGATAACGAAATTCCAGAAGAAGATTGCCAGAGAGACGGTGTTTCAGCTGCTGAACTGTAAAGAAGACAGTCCTACCTATCAGCAGATGAAAGAAGAATTTGAAGAACTGCTGGAACCGGTAAAAGAAAAACTGGCGCCGGAAGCGGTGATCGGATTTGGAAAAGTGCCGGAGGAACTGGTCTGTGATAAACTGAAGCTGGGGGAAGATGTAATTTACGTTCTGGCCACTGTGGGAAAAGAAGTGAGCAGATTCAGCTCAGAATTTTTTGATGAAGGCGACTTCCTTAAGGGGATGTTGATTGACGCCATGGCGGATGCCTGTTTGTTTGCCATGGACGACGAGATAGAGGATGAGCTTAAACGGGTGTGCGCACAACGCCATATCGGTATTGTCAGCCGTCTGGAAGCGCCGGAAGATATTCCCATGGCAGCACAGAAAGCAGCCTTTGATCAATTGGAAGGAGAAAAAAATCTGGGAATATCCATCAGCCCGTCTTATATGTATGATCCTGTAAAAACCTCCTGCCAGGTCATGCGGGTGTCAGAGGATGCAACGGTATTTAAAGCGCAGCATAACTGCAGAAAATGTAAAGCGAAGGGGTGTACGATGAGAAACATACAGCCAATCACCATAACGGTGCAGAATAAAGATAAAACGTTCCAGATTGTTTCAAAAGAATACGAGACTATCCTGGATGCCATGAATAAGCAGGGAGCATATTTCAGCGCTGTCTGCGGAGGAAAGGGTAACTGCGGCAAATGTAAGGTCCGGCTTCTTTCCGGGGAACTGGAGATTACGCCAGCGGATAAAAAACATTTCACACAGGAAGAGCTGGATAAGGGCTATCGTCTGGCATGCAGGGCTTATCCGACGGACGACATTACGATCAGTATGACGACTCAGGATGAATCGGGATTTTCTATCCAGGTGGGACATGGCACGCAGGAAGAGGAGGACAGCCGGATTACGGAGAGCGGTTATGACATTGCCATTGATATCGGTACAACGACGCTGGCATTTCAGCTTGTGGGAAAGACCAGCAAAAAACCGGTGGCGTCTTTTGCCACGCTGAACCGGCAGAGGGCCTTTGGGGCAGATGTCATTTCCAGAATACAGGCGTCCTGTGACGGAAAGAAAGCGGAGCTTCAAAAAAGCATCCAGGAGGATCTGATGACCGGAATCCGGGCTCTTATTCAGGAAAAAGAAATTGAGCCTTCCCAGATTGACCGGATTGCCATCGGCGGAAATACCACAATGGGTCATCTTCTGATGGGATTTTCCTGCGAAGGACTGGGAGTATATCCTTTTACGCCTGTTGATATTGGTCTGATTGAAAGACCCTTCCAGGAAGTGCTGGGCAATACATATCTGGACGCCACGGTAATACTGCTTCCCGGCATCTCTACCTATGTGGGCGGCGACATTGTCTCCGGCCTTTATGACTGTGATTTCGGCACAAATGAAAAGACGGCGCTGCTGGTGGATCTTGGAACCAACGGCGAGATGGCCATCGGAAACTGCCAGCGGATCATTACCACGTCCACGGCGGCGGGACCGGCCTTTGAGGGCGGCAATATTTCCTGGGGTATGGGAAGTGTGCAGGGAGCCATCTGCAATGTGAAGATAGAAGATGGGAAAGCGAATGTGACCACCATTGGTGATAAACCTCCTGTAGGACTTTGCGGTACCGGCGTTATCGAGACCATGGCGGAGCTGATCGACCACGAGTATGTGGATGAGACGGGACGTCTGGAGGATGAATATTTTGAAGAGGGATTTGAGCTGGCCAAAACGGCCGAGGGGAAAAAGATTACCTTTACCCAGCAGGATGTGAGGGAAATTCAGCTGGCGAAATCCGCTGTCCGCGCTGGAATTGAGGTGCTGCTGCGCCGCTTTGGCGTAACTTATGATCAGGTGGACGCCGTATATCTGGCCGGCGGATTCGGCTATCATATTAATCAGGAGAAATCCATGGTGATCGGTTTGATTCCCCATGAGTTTGATGGAAAGATCAAAGCCGTTGGAAACAGTTCCCTGGGCGGAGCGCTGCGCTATCTCACGGAGGAAAATGCAAAAGAGGAAATTCACCGGATTCTGGAGAGATCTGCAGAGATTGATCTGTCTCAGGATGCAGATTTCAACGACTTGTATATGGAGCATATGTTTTTTGAATAGGCAGAAGTTGTATGGATTTATTTGACTATATGAAAGAAAAGACTCTGGAAAAAGAGTCGCCGCTGGCTTCCAGGATGCGTCCGTCCAGTCTGGAAGAGGTGGTGGGACAGGAACATATCATTGGCCCCGGGAAAATGCTGTACCGGGCGATAAAAGCGGACAAGTTAAGTTCTATTATCTTTTACGGGCCCCCCGGGACGGGAAAGACAACGCTGGCAAAAGTGATTGCCAATACCACCAGCGCCCGTTTTGAGCAGCTCAACGCTACAACAGCGGGGAAAAAGGATATGGAAGCGGTGGTGGAGCAGGCAAAAAACACACTGGGCATGTACGGGAAGAAAACGATCCTGTTTATCGATGAGATTCACCGTTTTAATAAAGGACAGCAGGATTATCTTCTGCCCTTTGTGGAGGACGGAACGGTTATTCTGATTGGAGCCACTACGGAGAATCCTTATTTTGAAGTAAATCGGGCTCTGCTGTCCCGTTCTGTGATTTTTGAACTGAAGCCTCTGAAGAAAGAGGAGATTGAGAAGCTTCTGATAAAAGCCGTTTCAGATACAGAAAAGGGTATGGGAATGTACCATGCCCTTCTGGAGGATGACGCCAGAGAATTTCTGGCGGATATATCGGGAGGGGATGCCAGGACAGCCTTAAATGCCATTGAACTGGCCATACTGACGACTCCCGTATCAGAGGATGGGAAAATACACATTGATCTTGATACGGCTTCGGAATGCATTCAGAAACGGGTGATTCACTATGACAGAGACGGAGATCAGCATTATGATACCATCTCCGCCTTTATTAAAAGTATGCGTGGATCGGACCCTGATGCGGCTGTATATTATCTGGCAAAGATGCTTTCGGCCGGAGAAGATATTAAATTTATAGCAAGAAGAATCATGATCTGCGCGTCGGAGGATGTGGGAAATGCAGATCCTCAGGCGCTGATGGTGGCTGTGTCTGCGGCACAGGCGGTGGAGCGGATTGGAATGCCGGAGGCGCAGATCATTCTTTCCCAGGCGGTTACTTATATTGCCGCTGCGCCAAAAAGCAATGCAGCCTGCGAGGCCATCGGAGCTGCCATGCAGTCCGTGAGAGAGTGCAGAACCTCCGTGCCGCCCCATCTTCAGGATGCTCATTATAAAGGGGCAGCCAGTCTGGGAAGGGGCACCGGGTATCAGTACGCCCATAACTTTCCCAACCACTATGTGAAACAGCAGTATCTTCCCGATGAGCTGGAGGGAAAAGTATTTTACAGGCCCACACAGATGGGATATGAAAAAAAGATCAAAGAGTGGATGGATTACCTGAAACGTTAAAAGGACTGCCTTTCTGGCAGTCCTTTTGCGTGGGTGCACTCTTATGCCCGTCGCCGGAGGCGTCGATAAATAAGTCCGACGGCCAGACCGGCCAGGGCGGGACAGATCCAGCCCAGCCCCAGAGAAAAGAAGGGCAGATAATTCCGGGCGGCCAGGAGAAGGCCGTCAAGGTGAAGAGAGGAAACTGCCGTTTCCGGGAGTGCGTGAATAAAATCCAAAACAGCAGCCGCCAGAGTGAAGGCGGTCACGCTTCGGTAAACGTAAACGCTGTTTTCAAACCATTTTCCCGTCAAGGCCAGCAAAATCAATGTGATGGCCAGGGGGTACAAAAACATCAGCACCGGAAGAGCCCACAAGATAATGGTTTCAAGACCCAGATTTGCCGCGCCAAAAGAAAAAATGCAAAAGCCCGCGGCCCAGATCCGGTAGGAAAAGGCACGTGGAAAGAGCTGGCAGAAAGTCTGAGCACAGCTGGTGATCAGGCCTACAGCCGTCTTCAGGCAGGCAAAGGTTACGGTCACGGCCAGGATAAAGGAACCGAAAGCGCCAAAATAGTGTCTGGCGATCATAAGAAGAGTTTCCCCGCCATTGGGAGAGATGGGATAAAGCCCTCTGCTTTGGGCGCCTGCAACGGCCACTGCCAGGTAGATGATACCCATAAGACCGCAGCCCAGGCAGCCGGCGCGCAGAGTGTTGGCGGCAATGGCTTCTCCGGATGTAATGTTAAGGCCGCGGACGACATTGACAACCACAATTCCAAAAGCCAGACCGGCCAGAGCGTCCATGGTGTTGTAGCCTTCGAGAAATCCTGACATAAAGGCTTTTTCCACATATGCGCCTTGTGGAGCAATGGAAAAGACATCCCCCATGGGAAAGAGGAGGGCGGTGATCAAAAGGATGGCCAGACTGACAAGAAAAACAGGGTTCAGTATCTTGCCAACCCAGGTGAGAATATTGCCCGGACGCAGGGAAAACCAGAGAACCGCGGCAAAAAACACCAGTGAAAAAAGGGCCAGCGGGAGAGAACCGCCCCCCTCTGATTTAAGCAGCGGGGAAATGCCTACCGTAAATGGAACGGTGGCACAGCGGGGGATGGCGAAAAAGGGACCGATGGTCAGATAAAGTGCGCAGGTGAAAAAAAGGCTGTATTTTCTGCTCACCCGGCTGCTTAATTCTGCCAGACCGCTGCAGCGGCTGATGCCAAGCGCCGCCACGCCCAACAGAGGAAGGCCCGCACCTGTGATCAGAAGGCCGGCGGATGCGGCAAATACATGGCTTCCCGCCTGCTGTCCCAGAGCTGCGGGGAAAATCAGATTTCCGGCGCCGAAAAAAAGCCCGAACAGCATACTGCCGACGGCGATCAGTTCTTTCAATGACAATTTCTTTTTCATGATTCAATATCCTTTTACTTTTGCTTTTATTTATGGTAGCATAATAAACGGTATATGTAAACGAAGGAAAAAAAGGGGAGGGCGCGGGTGAAAAAAATTGCATTTATACTGCCGTTGATTTCCGGCGGCATGTGGGGGGCATCAGGTGTGTTTATCCGAAGGCTGAGTGAATACGGGATGGATAACAGTACGATTCTCTTTTCCAGAACTGCCATTGCGGCGATCCTTATTTTTATTGCGGTTTTATTTTATGACCGCAGTCTGCTGAAAATAAAAATCAAAGATATCTGGCTTTTTCTGGCCTGCGGTCTGCTGGGGATGCTGGGAATGAGTCTGTGCTACAACGAAGCCGTCAATCGGCTTCCATTGTCTCTGGCGGCGGTGCTGATGAGCCTGACGCCGGTTTTTGTCATGATCATGGCTACCTTTCTTTTTAAGGAGAAGATCACGGCGGGAAAAACAGGCTGTATGCTCCTGGCGCTTGCAGGCTGTGTGCTGGCCAGCGGTATTCTGGAAGGAACGGAAAATATCAGTTTTTCATGGAGCGGCATACTGGCCGGGCTGGTCACTGCTTTCTTTTATGCACTGTACAGCATTTTCTCAAAGCTAACCACACAGAGGGGGTACAGTACGTACACTATTATTTTTTACAGTATGCTGAGTATTGCGGTGGTGCTGCTGCCCTTTAGCGATCCTGGTCTGATTGGAGCCTTTGTGAAGGAGGCTCCGGCTGTCAACGGCGGATTTATGATCTGGCAGTCCCTGTGCACGTCGATGCTGCCGTACATATTTTATACAATTGCGCTGCTTCATATGGAAGCGGGGAAGGCTTCCATTCTGGCATCCGGGGCGGAACCGGTGGCTGCTGCCTGCTTCGGAATACTTTTTTACAGCGAGATGCCGGGGCTTCTTACGGTTGTGGGAATCTGCATTACCATAGCGGCGCTGACACTGCTGTGCATGGGAAAGCAGGAAATAGAGAACGAAAGAAGGGATCGGGTATGACGAAAAAAGAACTGGCGAAAGAAGTGATTGAAAGACTGAAAAAAGAGTATCCGGATGCAGGCTGTACGCTGGATTACGATCAGGCGTGGAAACTGCTGGTGAGTGTGCGCCTGGCGGCTCAGTGTACGGATGCCAGGGTCAATGTGGTGGTGGAGAAGCTTTATGAAAAATATCCGGATGTCAATGCGTTGGCGGATGCGAAGGTGGAGGATATCGAAGCTATTGTCCGGCCCTGTGGTCTTGGCAAGAGCAAGGCCAGAGATATCAGCGCCTGTATGAAAATCCTGCGGGACGAGTATCAGGGAAAGGTGCCCGGGGATTTTAAGGCTCTCCTGAAACTGCCGGGAGTAGGAAGGAAAAGCGCCAACCTGATCATGGGCGACGTCTTTGGGGAACCGGCCATTGTGACGGACACCCACTGTATCCGCCTGGTAAACCGTATTGGTCTGGTGGACGGCATAAAGGAGCCGAAAAAAGTAGAGATGGCGCTG
Source organism: uncultured Ruminococcus sp. (assembly GCA_946494335.1). Classification (GTDB taxonomy): domain Bacteria; phylum Bacillota; class Clostridia; order Lachnospirales; family Lachnospiraceae; genus Ruminococcus_G. Next base: position 21,391 of record CAMMBV010000032.1, read on the forward strand.
TGGGAAATCATTCCCCCTCAGGAGGGCAGCGATTTCTGCCATCGGCTTGTTTATCATGGAAGAGATGTCTGTACGGCGAGAACCGCACCTTACTGTGACAGATGCTGTCTCAGTGACATATGTAAAAAAGCTGGCGTTTAAGGCCAGCTTTTTTACATATGTATTATGATTTTTACGGTTCCTGACTGCGGAAGGTGATACGGCCTGTCACGGGATCCATGGCATCCACAATGGCCAGAGACTCCAGATGATAGCCGAGATTGCGGATCATACGGCCGCCGGCCTGAAATCCTTTCTCGATGGTGATGCCGATTCCCTCCAGGGAGGCTCCGGCTTCAGAGACAATGGAGATCAGTCCCTGCAAAGCACAGCCGTTTGCCAGAAAATCATCAATGATCAGTACGTGATCCTCCGGGTTCAGAAATTTTTTTGAAACGATAACCTGGTTTTTGCATTTGTGCGTAAATGATTCCACTTCCGCCACATACATTTCCCCCTCAATGTTAATGCTCTTGGATTTTTTGGCAAACACAACGGGAACGTCAAAATGCTTGGCGGCCATACAGGCAATGCCGATGCCGGACGCTTCTATTGTCAGAATTTTATTGATGGGTTTGCCTGCAAAACGTTTTTTAAACTCAGCGCCGATCTGATCAAACAGCCGGATATCCATCTGATGATTTAAAAAACTGTCCACTTTCAGTACATTGCCTTCTTTTACGATTCCGTCTTTTTGAATTCTTTCTTCTAAAAAGTTCATGTTTCCTCCCTCGGGTTTATGCGATGCCCCTCAGTACCAGCATCAGGAAAATCAAAGTAACAAGAAGTACGGCACAGACCAGCATGATACCGGTGCGCCGCTGTCTTATGGCTCCCTCTGCAGAGGTGATTTCCAGAAAACCGGCCTTTCGAAGAGCGGTGACAACAGGTTTATAGATTAACAGCGTTATTACCGTATTTAACCCGCCTTTCAGTAAATTAAAAGGCAGAAAAGCAGGAAGCAGAAGCTCAGTGACTGCTTCTCTGGGATAGCCCATATAAATGGGGGTGATCAGATAGTTCCACAGCAGCATGACGGCAGTGGTAAAGAGGCAGCCGCAGATTAAACCGGTGATCGCCCCTTTTATGGTGTGATTCTTTTTGTAGATGTAAGCGGCGGTACATGCAAAGCAGCAGCTTGACAGCAGGTTCATAATACAGCCGATGGGGCCGGTTTCACTGACTGTGACCATTTCAAGCAGAGAAACGATAAGGGATATCAAAAAAGAGGTCATTGGTCCGAAGATAAATCCGCCGATGGCGACGACGACATCTTTTGGGTCGTATTTCAGAAAAAGTACTACCGGAAAACGGCCAACTACCATAACGATGTAAGATACGGCACAGAGCATGCCGATCATGGTCAGTTTTTTTACTCTTGTGTTCATGGCATTTTCATTCTTTCATCTGTAGTAACTGAAAATTTCAGTCCATGTAACATATTACCACAGCTGACAGGGAAAGTCACGAAGCAAAATGATATCCCTTTATCTGTCAGCGCCACCTTGCGGTAAACACCGCAACGGAACGGGGGCGCAGGATAAAAGATCCGTCAATGCGGGTTTCGTCACATTCTGGATAAAAGCAGCGGTTTTCACCGTCGCCGAAGGTGTTGACACTTAAGTACCAGGCGCCGGTGCCATGAAGATCCGGCAGCGTAATTTCCACATCCTCCCAATAGGTGTTGATGGACAGATATACTGCATCGTCCTGCCGTTTTTCCCCGTCGTATCCTGCGAAGCTGACGCAAAAGGTTCTGGTGTCAGGGGGGATGGATGTGCTGCGGGCATCCAGGTCATGATATTCCAGCGGCTCCATTCCGCAGACGGCTTTTGGCAGCCTTTTGCGCAGAATGGGATGTCCATGACGGTAATGGATCATAAAGCGGAAAAACTCAAACAAATCCCGGTTCTTTTCCAGAAGTCCCCAGTCCAGCCAGGAAATCTCATTATCCTGGCAGTAGCCGTTATTATTCCCGTACTGCGTATTCCCAAATTCATCGCCGGCCGGAAACATGGGAGCGCCCCGGCTGCACATCAGTACGGCAAAGGCATTCCGGATCATGCGGTAGCGCAGGCTTAATACCTCCCAATTGTCGGTTTCCCCTTCTGCTCCGCAGTTCCAGCTGCGGTTGTCGTTAGCGCCGTCCGTATTGTTCCAGCCATTGTTTTCATTGTGTTTCTCATTATAAGAATACAGGTCATACAAAGTGAATCCGTCATGACAGGTAATGAAGTTTACGCAGGAATCATAGCCTGCATAACCGTTATAGTGGCCGGAATGCCCGTCCCCGTACAAATCACCGGAGCCTGCAATGCTCTGGGCGGCAGCCATTGCCTCCCAGTTCTCCCCCTTCAAAAAGGAACGAAGGGAGTCCCGGTAACGGCCGTTCCATTCCGCCCAGCGTCCATGGGCGGGGAAGCTTCCCACCTGATACAGTCCGCCGGCGTCCCAGGCTTCCGCAATCAGCTTCACATTACTGAGAATGGGATCGGATGCAAGTGTTTTCAAAAGAGGCGGATTGTTCATGGGTGAGCCGTCTTCATTTCTTCCCAGTATACTGGCCAGGTCAAAACGGAAACCGTCCACACGGTAACTGACGGTCCAGTACCGCAGGCATTCCAGAATGATCTGCTGGACGATGGGATGATTGCAGTTGAGGGTATTGCCGCAGCCGCTGAAGTTATAATAATTTCCGTCAGGGGTGAGCATATAGTAAACGTTGTTGTCCAGACCTTTGAAACAAAAAGAAGGGCCCTTTTCGTTGCCTTCTGCCGTATGATTGAAAACAACGTCCAGTATAACTTCAATTTCGTTGTCATGGAGCGTTTTGATCAGATCCTTCAGTTCCGTACCCTCGTGGTTGTACTCGTTGGCAGCCGTATAGCTGGAGTTGGGGGCAAAAAAACAGACAGTGTTATAACCCCAGTAATCCAGCAGGCGTTTTCCGTCCACCGTGCGGGAATTCATGGTTTCGTCGAATTCAAAAATGGGCATCAGCTCCACCGCGTTTATCCCCAGGTCCTTCAGATAAGGAATTTTTTCCTTTAATCCGGCAAAGGTACCTTTATGGACCACGCCTGAAGACGGGTGACGGGTAAAGCCCCTTACATGGAGCTCATAGATGATCAGGTCACTCAGCTCCCGGGAAGACTGAGGCATGTCGCCCCAGTCAAATACATCTTTTACCACACGGGCGTGATAGCGGCCTTTTTTCTCCTCACCCCAGATTCGCTGACCCGCCACAGTGCGGGCATAGGGATCCAGCAGCACGTTCTTCTTATCAAAAAGAAGCCCTTTTTCCGGCATCCAGGGACCGTCAATCCGGTAAGCATATTCAAATTCCTCGATGTTCAGACCGAACACAATCATGGAATATACGTCTCCGATTTTATATTCCTCCGGAAAAGGAATCACTGCAAAGGGTTCTTCCTCGTAACGGCGGAATAAAAGCAGTTCACAGGATGTCCCTTCATGGGTATGTATGGTAAAATTAACGCCGACGGGAAGGGCATAGGCGCCGTTGATGTCGAACATTCCCGGACGGACAAGGTAGCCTGCAATCTCCCCCATGGGAGAGATCGACAGCGGATACTGCGGTGTATATTTTCTGCTGTATAATTTCAAACGTATCCTCCTGTATTTTTGTATATATGATTTCTAAAGTTATCTGCATTTATTATACTTTTTTTGACAGGAATCGTCAAATATTCCAGAATCTTTTCAGACAAAAACAGTAAAATGGAATTGACTTTATGCAATGATATAAATATAATTAAAATATAAATAGTTTAAATCTATCACAGGGAGGTGATCTAATGAAACTGACCAGCAATGAACTGGAAATGATGGAAGTTCTCTGGAAAGAGGGAAGGCCCCTGTCCCGGACGGAAATCATCAAACTTTCTCCGGAAGATAAATCCTGGAAGGACAGCTCTATTCATATTCTTCTGAACAGTCTGCTGAAAAAAGAAGCCATACGGGAAGCAGGTTTCATCAAAACGGGAAAAAGTTATGGGAGAACCTTTGAGCCCACCGAATCCGGAGAGGAATATTTTGCCAAACTGGCGGCGGAGACCGTCAGAAAGACCAGCATCCCCATGTTTTTTTCAGCACTGTTTCAGGATGAAAGCATGACGGAAGAAACGCTGCAGGAGATGGAAAAGCTGATTGAGGAGAAGAAGCGGGAGCTGGAATAGAGCAGAAGACATTTATAAAAATTAAGGAAGGTTTTTAATCAAAAGAATGATTAAAATCTGCAAAAGCAAAACGAGTGTAACAGCTATAGCTGTTATGCTTTTTTGAATAAGTAATTATATAAAAATTAGTTAATAATATTGAAAAATACTAACATATAAAATATAATTTTGATATAGCTATTGGTATGATATATGAAGAAAGAGTGTTTAAAAACCATATCAGGAGTACTTGCAATAATGCTGCTGTTTTGCTGCACATCTTGTGAAAAACAGAAAGTATATACTTTTGATCCGACAATGGAAACTTTTAAAAAAGAAAAAGAGAATATCCGGATGGATGCGCAAGTATCCATTCCGGATGTTGTCAAAACGGGGACTGTTATCGGGGCGGCAGGAAAACCATTGTTGCTAAATGAAAAAGTAACGGAATTAACGAATGAATTTTTTGCAGTTGACACCCCTCCGCAGTTTTTTGTGAATGAGAAGGACAGCCGTTTTTTCAGTCTGGAGACTTCCGGGGAAATTAAGGACTGGGCCTTCCTGGGCTATAATGATTCCTGTGGATTTGTTTTTAACTCAGAATCATACGCTTATTATGAGAACTGCATTGTTACCGAAACATTTGCAGAGGAATTTAATGCGGATCTGTATAAAAAGAAAGAGGATTTAGATTTCTTAGGTAAAGAGCAGGCGGCTGAACAGGTTAGGCAGATATTTAAGAAATATGGGATTTCACTGGGAGAAATTGTGCAATCGTATGCCATGGAGCATGAAATTATGGCACAAAATGAAGATTTGAGTGACAAGGAAGGAAATTACGATGCAAGTTTAAAAAAGGACAGCTGGTCTTCCGATGATGATACGTATCTTTTTTATTTTCACCAAAACTATAATGAAATCCCAGTGATATATAATCTGTATACAGGAGAGGGATTTGAAGATGGAGAAGAAGCGGTTGTAATGTTTAACAAATCCGGAGTGGTTGGAGCTGGCATCGAAGGCTGTTATGGATGGACTCCGAAAGGAGAAATACAGCTTATTTCCCTTGAGGAAGCCGCGGAAACATTTTTCAGAAATTATCAGGGAATTATAAATACGGATTATCAGGTGGAGCAGATATCGCTTATGATGGATATCATTCCCGGTGAAGATTTTACAGCAGAACTGAGACCGGTTTGGGTGTTTGACACAAAGGTTAGCAGTGATGAGTTCAGTTATTCCAGCAGAATTGTTATTGATGCGGCAAATGGCGAAGAACTGACTGCATGAGAGATGAAGGCGTTACGTTTAGGAGTTGTGTATGGGAATCTTTAAAATGGATGGAAAAAGAGCATTTTTTAATTTGAAGTTTCTATTCCTTATACTGGCCACAGCAATTTTATGGTATTTTAATACCAGAAGATTTGAAAGAGAAGAAGACGTATTGACGGTTTTTTACGGAGGTGTTGGCCGAAGCACAATAACATATATTACACTGGTTGTCTGCAATGCAGTATATGGATTGAGTGTTTGTGAGGATTTACAGAATAATGCGGCGCGATACATTCTGAATCGGTCGTCTCCCCTGCAGTATGTGATTTCCAAAGTAACGGTGTGTATGATTAGCTCCATAGCTGCCTATTTTTGGGGTACTTTATGCTATTTGGCATATGAAGTTACCCGGCATCCCCTTGTGGTGCCCGGAAGTATAATCGTTGAAAATTTAAAAGAACTTACAACATTCAGCGATATGCTTCCGGAACACACATGGGGGTTTATCCTGCTGCAGGTTCTGGCTAACGGGATCTGCTGCGGCTGTATGGCAATGCTTTCCCTGGGACTTTCGATATACCTTCGTGATGGATTCCTTGTACTGTGCCTGCCCTGTGTTTTCTTTTTCTTGCTGCTTTTAGTTTCTGAAAATCTAATAAAGGCATCAGAAAATACGGAAAGCATGTTTTGGGTTATAGCTACTTCACGCTCGCAAATCGTATTTTGGAGTGTTATTTTTCTGTATACACTCGGTTTTTATTTCATGTCCTGTATACTTTTGTATAGAGGTATAAAGAGGTATGAATATGAATAAAATGCAAGGAGTTTTTCGAGTTACCAGATATCAGCTGATACAGATGCTTCGAAATCCAAGACTTTATATGATTGTCATCTGCAACTTTATTTTCCTTAGCACAATTGCCGTTTCATTGCGAGGATTATTGGAAGCACATCAACTAAAAGCGACTCCCTTTTTATTTTGTTTTCTATTCGCACATGCGTCTGTAATATTCTGCTTTTTGGCCGGGATCGTGGTATTATTCAGCAATGCGCCGTTTTTTGGACGTTCGCAGATGTTTTTATTGATCCGAACCGGTAAACTGTCCTGGGCGGCGGGACAGATTTTATATTTGATAGCAGGAAGCGCGCTGTATTTTTCATTTTTATATGTAATGAGTCTGCTTTTTCTGTTCCCACACATATCGTTCGAAAATCAGTGGGGAAGTGTCTGGAATACGTTGGCAAGAACGGATATTGGCCTGGATTATGGAATTAACCTGGCGGTGTCATCGGACATTCTTAATATTTTTACGCCGGCAGAACTGCTTGGCTGGACTTTGCTGATGGGTGTGCTGAATTCTCTTTTGCTGGGATTGGTTCTGTTTTTCTGCAATATTTTTTCCCGAAGAGAAGTTGGCATTATAATTGCGATGATTTTAATTTTAGCTCCCTATCGATTATCCTTCATGCCAACTTTTGTGCATTATATAGTGACCGCTGCATGGATAGATCCCATATATCTGCTCTATGATCCTACGTACCAGGGGCCTGATGCTGTTCAACAAATCCTGATTTTATCCAGTTTGATTCTCGTTCTTTTGGCGGGATGCATTTATGGGATTCTTTATAAAGATCTTCCGGAGGTTGAAGAATGATACCAGTTATTCAAGTAATCAATGTGAATAAGTCTTTTAAAAATAATACTGTGCTGCAAAACGTCAATTTACAGGTGAAAAAAGGAAGTATTTGTGGCATTGTAGGAAGAAATGGTTCTGGAAAAACGGTATTGTTTAAATGCATATGTGGATTTCTGAAAGTGGATTCCGGACAGATATTGATTAAGGGCAAAGATATAGAAAATAGAAAAGATAATAAAAACATGGGAATTATAATAGAATCCCCAGGATTTTTGGGACATTACAGCGGTTATAAAAATCTGGCTTTTTTGATGGGGCTGAATGGAAGCGTCAGCAGGGAAAAAATCGAGGATGTTTTAAATCTGGTCGGTCTGAGTGCGGAAAAAAATAAAAGGGTGGGAAAATACTCTATGGGAATGCGTCAGCGGTTGGGAATCGCCCAGGCCATCATGGAAGATCAGAATATTTTGATTTTGGACGAACCAATGAATGGACTGGACAAACAGGGTGTGAAAGAAATGAGAGAATGCCTTTTGAATCTGCGCAGTCAGGGAAAGACAATTTTATTGGCGTCTCATAATTCAGAGGATATCAGAGTGCTCTGCGATTCTGTATATGAAATGGATGGCGGAAAACTGGAAAGGATTCAATTTTAAAATAATAATATTGACTTCATGTAATAATGTTTATATAATTGAACCATAAATAGTAACATCCGATTTGAAAAAGATTTTGAGAGAAACAGAGGTCAATATAAGGTGGGAGACGAATATAATTACGGTCAGACGGGGATCAGTATTTATTCCGTGATGATGGCAATTTTATTTTTTAGCGCAGCATTGACAGCGGCGATAATTTTGAGAAGGCGGAAAGCCGGTGGAAAAAAGTGTCTCTATACTCTTTTGATATGGATAACTATACTGGGAGTGGCGCGTCTTTTGATACCGCTGGATCTGTCACAGGCGGTTGTGGTTGAATCAGAACGGATTTATCCGTGGATACGAAATTGGTTTCTGTTTTCGATCCGGGGCGTACCGGTATGGAAGCTGACGCTCATGATATGGGCGGCAGGAAGCGCAGTTTATTTTAGTTTTGAAGTCCGGAACCTGTGGAGAGAATATCAGGATGTGGGAAAATGTACCGCGGCGGAACACGAACAGGTATTGCGGGTGCTGAAAAAGCTGCAGTTAAAAAAAGCGGTCGTGACAGTGTCTGAAAAAGTGGAAGTTCCGAAAGTTATAGGGATCGGGAAAGCACATATCTATTTGCCGGAGCTTTCGGTGTCCGATGAGGAAATGGAGCTGATCATAAAACATGAATACCAGCATTACATAGGAAAAGATTTTCTGATTAAGCTGCTTTACATGGTTTTGTCTGCTCTTTTGTGGTGGAATCCTATAATGCACATATTCCGAAAGGATCTGGAATATCTGCTGGAGCTAAGATGTGATGGAAATGTTACGAAAGATATGGAGCAGAAAGAAAAAATATCGTATGTGGAAATGATCCTGAAGGTAATGCGGCAGACAAAAGAGCGGGAAAAAAGTTATGCTGAGAAGGCCGGAAATCTTTTTCGCCGGGATGCATTTATCCGGCAGAGATTTGAGATTCTGCTGGGGGAAGAAGAAAGGGAAAAACGAAGGATGATACCCTTTGTGTTTGTTGCCGTGATTTTTCTTCTTTCCTATTTTGTGATTATACAGCCGCGTTATCCCAATCCGCCGGAAGAAGATCTTTTATATGAGGTGCCGGTGTCAAATGAAAATGCATATATTTTACGTAAGAGCAATAATGTAATGGAATTTTGGATTGACGGGCAAAAATGGTTTGATCTTACAGAAAAAGATTTGAAAAGTGAACCATACTCAACGCTGCCGATTGTTGATGAAGGAGAATAGAGAAATGAAAAGATTTTGTATGATATTGTTAGCTGTTATAATGAGTTTAAGTTTTTCGATTCCGATTTGGGCAAAAGCAGAGAACGTTATGGTATCTGCTGTGGTAAGCCAGGAAATAACTCCGCGGGCTGAACGAACAAAGTGGTATTTTCGTGTATATAATGGAAAACGGCAAAAGCGTTTGTGGTCTGTTACAAATGAACGCTGGCTGACAGACTGGATTGATTGTTAAAAAATTAAAGAATAGCAAAAAGATGCATCGGGTTCATCTGGTGCATCTTTTTTGTAAATAAAATTATATAAATATTAATAGATAATATTGACAAAATATAAAAAATAAAATATAATACAAATATGCAAAAATTGACAAATAATAAATAAGTTACTCATACTTTTGCAGCGACGATAGAGCTACAAGTTGTATAGTGTGTGATAAAAAGAATGAGGAGGGGTGATTCCGATGAAATAGGAAAAAGGAACAGGAAAAACTGGAAAGTATACGCAGAAGGGAGATTGTGTATGAAAAAACTATTAAAAATTTTATGTTTATCGGCTTTGATTACCTGCATGATGGCTGTTAGTGTATCAGCAGCAAGTTTTAAGTTTACATTCAATGGTTCCGGAACGGATTGCTCCACCCCGGCAACAAAATTGAATACAAGCAGCACTGCTTCCGTTTCTGTTACAACAGCAGGCAACTATGCTTATCAGTATGCGATAGGAAAAGCTCAATACAGCAACTATATTACAAACTGGGTAACCAAAACAGGTAAAGGATCTTTTAATATTGGCTATACCAGCAAACCTGCCAAAAATAACTCTGTATATCTTCACGGGAGAACAGTAAATGGAACTGGTGCTTCAACGGTTGCTGGAAGCTGGACACCGTAACCGGAAGGTAAGACAAATTAAAAAAGGTTGAACTGATATGATTTTGAGGGGATATGAAAAGCAGCATTTCAATATCCCCTCTGTCATTTGGAGGTAGGGTATGGGGAAACATATAAAACGATGTAAAGTGTTACTGTTGGCGGCTTATATTATTCTTTTGTCTGCCTGTGCCCCGGCGGTGAATTTCCGGAAATCATCAGATGACTTATCTGATGATCTCACTTACACGGATACGCATGTGACCGGTACTTTGTGTGAAGGAGTATCCGTCGATGCAGACTTTCCGGATTTAAGTCAGGTTACTTCTTATCCGATTATATCCGGTCAGATGAAAAAGACGGACGAAGAGGTAATCCAGAAAATCAAAGATTACATTTTCCGGGATTATAAGCCGGAAGAAATTCAAAAGGAGACGGCATCGGATTCTCAGCTGGTTAATTACTATATTTCCGGAACCGGGGAGGACTGGAAGAAAAGCCTTGGCGTTTATGGAGCGCCCGATGAGACGGGGTTTATAGCATGGGATTATGAAGCCTATCCCTATTACTTCATTACTGATAATCGGGGAATCCTTCCGACAGAGGGGATGGAAATATATCCTTTTATAAATTCCGGAATAGAAAATCTTTCCTTCATGGGCCGGGAAGAGGCGGTGAAGGAGGTCAAAGATAAGCTGGCGCAGTGGAACATTCCGATAACCGGGGAACCGCTGGTTTACACCCTGGACGGGGAAACTATGTATCAGCTTTTGGAAAACTGGAATCAAAGCGGATATACAGCGACGGATCTGGAAGACGTAACCACAGAAATGCTGGACTGCTATTATATGATCTTTGATACGGGATATCAGGGAATACCGTATACCTTTTTTATGAGAACGGTGGAGGGAAAATATTATAATGGAGCCAGACTGGAATGCCATCTGACAAAACAGGGGATTGTAGAGATGGAATATCACTGGGCGGAGTATGATGTGGAAGAAGTGGAGTCCCATGAAAGCGCGCTTTCCATCGAGGAGGCGTTGGCAGGTCTGCAGCGTCATTTTGAGCAGACGGTATTGACTTCTGAAATTGATATTCTCAAAATCTATTTTCAGTATGTGCCTGTAAAAGCGGGCGAAAGCGACGGTTCCTATGTGTTTGCTCCGGCATGGGTGTTTCAGCCGGCCGGTGAAGTGGCGGGAGAGTACGGCTATCTGGATCCTGTATTCATTCATGCCATCACAGGAGAAGAGATATGAATCTATGCAAAAGCTTAAAAATTGATCTGATGCGGGCGTTTCGCAATCGCCTGTTCCCAGCGGGGATTCTGCTGACCGGAGGTGTGCTGGCGGCAAATTTTCCCTGGGAAAATATACAGGATCCATCGGTGCTCTATCTGGTGCAGTTTATTGCCTGGGGCAGCTACGTGCAGCTGATCTTTATCTGCGGGGTGATTCCCTTCGGGACGGCTTATCTGGCCGAGACGGAGCATCAGTATATCCGGTACCTTATTTTTCGCAGCGACGTGAAAAGTTATCTGCGCTCCAAGGTGATTGTGACGGCGCTTTCCGCGTTCATGACTATCTTTCTTGGGAAAATGCTGGTGGCGGGTATGATAAGAATGTTTTATCCCATGGCAGGCAGACTGGCGCACTATGACCCGGCGAAAGGAGGCATTGCCCGTTTGATGACTATCACCCCCTGGGGCTATGTGCTGGCGGATGCTTTTTTGTACGCCATGGCGGGGGCGGCATTTGCGCTGCTGGCGCTCCTTGTTTCGGCGGTGACAAGAAATACGTTTGTCACCATAATGTCTCCCATGGTGCTGTATTTTATGATTTCTTCTGTCACCCAGTGGCTGCATCTGCCCCAGTGGCTGGAGATTTTTGGACTTTGCATGGGGTACATAGAGATCTATGAAGACAGTGTTCTGCTGACGATACTGCACATCTGCCTGGTGTGGATCGTTTTTATGGGTCTGATTGGCATCTGCTTTATCCGTTACGGGGAGAGGAGGTTTCAGAATGAGTAGTGTGCGCTGTATGATGAATCATTTCCGGAAATGGAGAAGGAGTCCCCGGATCTGGATGGTTTTTCTGATTATGATGACCTACTGTACGCCGTATTTTACCACCACCATCCGCCAGTTCTGTCAGGACTATCAGGTTTCCTGTGCCGGCTGGCTGCTGCCGCTGGCCCTGACGGCGCAAAACCGGCGGTTGTGGATCATGCTGCTGCCCGTCCTTTTGTTCTGCGACGCACCTTTTTTGGACGAGCAGCAGCCCTTTCTCATCGTGCGGACGGGACGGCTCCGCTGGGGAATCGGCCAGCTGCTCTATATTTTTGCGGCCAGCGCCGTTTTCTATATCGTCAGTTTTCTGATTATGGCCCTTATGATGCTCCCCTGTCTGGAATTTACCATGGACTGGGGAAAGGTGATCCGCACGCTGACGCAGGGATATATCGCCCAGAGCTATCAGATGGATCCGCTGCCGGAAACGGTAGTTCTGCAGTACACGCCGCTGCAGGCAACTTTGCTGTGCGGGGCGTCCGTGTGGGTCGCCGTCTCCCTTACCGGACTTTTGATGTTCCTGTGCAATCTCTGGGCGCGAAAAGAAGTGGGAATTGTGCTGGCGGGGGCTTTTGTGGGGCTTTCCTCTCTGGTGGAACGGCTTGGCTGGTTTCCGGGACGGTATATTTCGCCGGTTTCCTGGGTGAACATTAAGGATATCGGGCTGGGGACAGATTGGTCGCCGTCCTGGACGTATGTTTTTGCGGTGGGATTTCTTTTGATAGCAGCGCTGTCTGCCGCTATCTTGCTTTCTGTGCGCAGGAAGTCCATCGATGTGATAAGAAAGGTGTAAGGAGGGTGAGAAAATGGGCGGTGAGATTATTCAGGTGCGGGAGGTATGCAAATCCTTCGGAAAAGCGGAAGTGTTAAAACAGGTGACAGTAAATTTTGAAGCGGGGAAAATACACGGAATCATAGGAAGAAACGGTTCTGGAAAGACGGTGCTGTTTAAATGTATCTGCGGGTTTATACCGGTTACTTCCGGCACTATCCTGGTGGATGGAAAGCAGGTGGGAAAAGAGGTGGATATTCCCCGGGATATGGGGATCATCATTGAATCGCCCGGCTTTTTGCCCGGTTACAGCGGATTTCATAATCTGAGGTTTCTGGCGAAGGTGCGAAACAGGATTGATGATGAAAAAATCCGCGAGACATTGCGGTTTGTGGGTCTTGATCCAAAGGATAAAAAGCATGTGGGGAAATATTCCATGGGAATGCGTCAGAGACTGGGACTGGCTCAGGCGATTATGGAGGATCCGAAGATTCTGATCCTGGATGAGCCCATGAACGGTCTGGACAAGCATGGGGTGAAAGAGATTCGGGAGTGTCTTTTGAATCTTCGCAGCCAGGGAAAGACTATCCTGATTGCATCGCATAACGCGGAGGATATCCGGATTTTATGCGATACCGTATATGAAATGGACGGAGGAGAGTTGTTTCCCATAGCGAATGGAATTTGATGCGATGTAATCCACGCAGCATAAAAAGGTGTTTATTTGTAATATTGACGTCTGTGCCTTGAAATTGTATAATAACAAGCAAGAAAGTCAAATGGAGACAGAGGATTATTATGGGCGCAACCGAAGAGATTCTTAAGATGGCAAAGGCAAATAATGGAATAGTTACTACTGCAATGGTGGTTGCAGCAGGTTTTTCACGTGGAAGTATTAAATATCTTGTTGATAAAGGAATGATGGAGAGATCTTCCAGAGGTGTTTATATTTTGCCGGAAGTTTGGGAGGATGAAATTTTCAATTTACAGAATCGATTTAAAAGAGGAGTTTATTCTCATGAAACGGCGTTGTTTCTATGGGATTTAACAGACAGAACACCCAATAGATATTGTATGACTTTTCCAATGAATTATAATCTGACAAAGCCAAAGGAAGAGAATATCCGATGCATGCAGTGTAAGGATGAGATATATAATTTGGGAATAAAAGAAGTGCCTACACCAGGTGGAAATATTGTAAAAGCTTATAGTGTAGAACGCACTCTCTGTGATATTTTAAAACCTCATAGCCGCGTGGATATTCAGGTGGTATCAGAAGCATTTAAGCGTTATACAGTATATTCAGATAAAAATGTTCCTGCTTTGTCTGAATATGCAAAGCTTATAAAGGTCGAAAAAAAACTTAGATCGTATCTGGAGGTGCTGCTATGAAAAACGCAATGCAGCTAAAGGCAGTTATTAAAAATCTTGCAAAAGAAAAACATATATCTGCGCAGCTTGTGATGCAAAATTTTATGCTGGAGAGATTATTGGAACGAATATCTGTTTCAAAGTATCAGCAAAATTTTATCCTAAAGGGTGGATTTTTAATTGCGGCAATGGTAGGACTTGATACCAGAGCAACGATGGATATGGATGCAACAATAAAGGGATTTCCTGTAAATAAAAAGACTATTCGGGGAATGTTTGAAGAAATCTGTAAAATAGAATTGGATGATGATGTGGAATTTAGTTTTCGCAATATTGGAGAAATCCGAGAAGGTGATGAATATACAGGGTATCGAGTGTCGCTGTCTGCAAATTATCCACCTATGGCAGTACCATTGAAGTTGGATATTACCACGGGTGACAAGATAACTCCAAAAGAAATAGAATATCAGTTCAAACTTCTTTTAGAAGACAGAAATATTTCGATATTTGCATATAATCTGGAAACTTTAATGGCAGAGAAACTTGAAACTGTTATATCCAGAGGTGACTTGAATACGAGGCCAAGAGATTATTACGATATATTCATTTTGGTTAAGATGCAATATTCTAATATAAAGATCAATGAATTAAAAGCGGCGTTAAATGCTACAGCAGAGAAACGGGGTTCAAAGGATATAGTGAAGAATTATCGCAAAATTATAAATGTTGTCAGAGACAGTGAGATTATGCAAAGACAATGGAAAAATTATCAAAAAGATTTTGAATATGCGACAGATATAGTGTTTGAGGAGGTCTGTGATGTGGTTGTAAAATTAATGGATAATTTAGTTGATGATTAGTACATAAATGAGATGAAGAAGGAAGTTTAGGACTAAGGAAAATTATTGGGAATAAAAGATCTCATAATTTACATTTTCCCCTTGAAATGGTATGATAATACCAAGCGGCGCAGACACTTTTTTGATGTCAGAGCCGGTCAATTTATGAATACAGGAGAAATCAATTATGACGATAAAAGAGCAGGCGGCTGTGATGAAACTGAACAGCACAAAAATGGCGGTGACGACGCTGGAAGAGAGAAATGGTGCGCTGACGGCCATCCGGGAGGGGCTTCTGGCCCATAAGGATGAAATTTTCAAGGCCAACAAAGAAGATATGGAGCGTGCGCAGGAGGAAGGGATTGCGGCTCCCATTTTAAAGCGTCTTAAATTTCAGGAAGAAAAGTTAAACGAAGTGGTGACCGGAATTTCAGATCTGATCGGGCTGCCGGATCCACTGGGAAAGGAGCAGCTGAAGAGGGAGCTGGATACGGATCTTCTGCTGGTGCGCAAATCCTGTCCCATCGGTGTGATCGGAGTGATTTTTGAAGCGCGGCCGGACGCTATGGTTCAGATTGCGTCTTTGTGCATCAAAAGCGGCAACTGTGCCATCTTAAAGGGCGGCAGTGAAGCCATGAAGACGAATAAGACTATATTTAAAGTTATTTACCAGGCGGCGCTGGATGCGGGGATGCCGGAGAACTGCATGTTTCAGATTGAGGCCAGAAGCGATATCACAGAACTTCTGGAATGTCATGAATCGGTAGATCTTCTGATACCAAGGGGTTCTAATTCGTTTGTGCAGTACATTATGGAACATACGAAAATTGCGGTGATGGGCCATGCGGATGGAATCTGTCACGTTTATGCGGACCGGACACTGGATCTTGATAAGGCGATCCGGGTGATTCTGGATTCCAAAACCCAGTATACGGCTGTGTGCAATGCAGCAGAGACGCTGCTGGTACATAAGGATATCGCAGGGGAGCTGCTGCCAAAGCTTAACGAGGCTCTCTGTGCCAAAGGCGTGGAGGTGCGCGGGACGAAAGAAGTACAGGAAATTGTGACCTGTGAAGCGGCCAGCGAGGAAGATTTTTCCACAGAATATCTGGATCTGATTATTTCGGTGAAAACCGTGGAGAATATCTGGGAGGCCATTGAGCATATCAATAAATATGGTTCTCACCACACCGACTGTATTATCACCGAGGATGGGGAAGCGGCCCAAACCTTTATGAAATGCGTGGATTCCGCAGGCGTGTACCACAACTGTTCTACCCGGTTTGCCGACGGCTACCGTTACGGTTTCGGAGCAGAGGTTGGAATCAGCACAGGAAAACTTCACGCAAGGGGACCGGTAGGCCTGGAAGGACTGTGCACTTATAAGTATGAGCTTTTTGGAAACGGAAATATCGTGGCAGATTATGCCGAGGGCAGAAAGCAGTTCCATTTTAAAGATATATAAGTATTGCATTGACACCATAATTTATGTATAATATATCAAAAGTTTTTGAAAGTCTTGGAGGATATTATGACGGAGGACGCAGACAGCGACGCTGCCGCGGCAGATAAGATCTATCAGAATAAAAAGATAAAGCTTCGAGGCATAGCCATGCCCTTTTACAGGGCACTGGTTATGTCTTTTTTGCATGGGACGGTCAGTACGTCTGCAATAAGTTACCGGAAAGAGAAAGGAATATGATATGGAAAGTGACAGTTTATCGTTAATCATTATTGTGATCTGCATCGTGATGTCGGCTTATTTTTCGGCCACAGAGACGGCGTTTTCATCTCTCAACAGAATTCGGATCAAAAATATGGCAGATAAAGGAAACCGGCGGGCGGCTCTGGTGCTTCGGCTGTCTGAAAATTATGACAGCCTTCTCTCCACCATACTGATCGGAAACAATATCGTAAATATTGCCTCTGCGTCTCTGGCTACGCTGCTCTTTGTAAAGCTGATCGGTCAGGAGATGGGAGCCAGTGTTTCCACGGCGGTTACCACGGTGGTGGTATTGATTTTCGGCGAGGTTTCCCCGAAAAGTATTGCCAAAGAGTCACCGGAACAGTTTGCCATGTTTTCCGCACCTTTGCTGAACGTGCTTGTGAAGATTCTGACGCCTTTGAATTTTCTGTTCCGCCAGTGGAAGAAACTTCTTTCTTTCCTTATAAAGTCTGAGGACAGCCGTTCCATCACGGAAGAGGAGCTTTTGACGATTGTGGAGGAGGCACAGCAGGAAGGCGGTATTGATGAGCAGGAAAGTACACTGATCCGTAATGCCATCGAGTTTAATGAACTGGAGGCCATTGATATACTTACGCCGCGAATTGATGTGACAGGTATCGAAGCGGAAGCTACAAAGGAAGAGATTGCACGGGTATTTGCGCAGACCGGCTATTCCAGACTGCCGGTATATGAAGATAATCTGGATAATATCACGGGAATTATTTATCAGAAGGATTTTTATAATTACGTATATAATACAGGGAAGGATATTTCTGCGATTATCCGTCCGGTACTGCACATTATGAAAAACAAGAAAATAGGAAAGCTGCTGAAAGATCTTCAGCAGAAAAAATCCCATATTGCAGTTGTGGTGGATGAGTTTGGAGGAACCGTAGGTATCGTTACCATGGAGGATATCCTGGAAGAACTGGTGGGTGAAATCTGGGATGAACACGATAAAGTGGTTCATGAAATCCAGAAAGTATCAGAGCGGGAATATCTGGTCATGGGAAGCGCCAACGTGGAAAAACTGTTTGAGATGCTGAATCTTGATGAAGAGTTGGATGTACTGACAGTCAGCGGATGGGTGATGGAAATGCTGGGGAAAATTCCTTCCCAGGGCGACGTCTGCGATTATGCCAATATTCATGTGACTGTGCTTGGCATGGACGGAAAGAGAGTGGAGAAAGTACAGGTGCTTGTAAATCCTGTGGAAGAGGAATGACATAGACTGCGATGGATTTTGTTTAAGCGGGGCAACAAAACGCCCCGCTTATCTTGTCTTTCTCCCTGAATTGATATCCTTCATCCATTCCAGAATGTGGTTGCAGAACAGCTGGATATCACTGTCCGGCGCAGGCTTTTCACGGGTCAGCATATAGGTTTCCCAGGGATATCTGCCGTCGGAGAAGGGGATCAGGGTCAGGTTGCTGTCGGACATATCGTCAAACATGAAGCTTAAGCTGAGGGAAACACCTTTGTTTTCCCGTACCATTTTATGACACAGGCTGAACCCGCTGGTTTCAAAAATGATATTGGGAGAAAAGCCGGCATCCCGGCATTTTTTCAGGAACATGTGATGAATCTGAAACTCGCTGCTTTCCAGATAGATAGGTTCCTGTTCCAGATCCTGAATGGTGACAAAGGTTTTCCGGCTTAATGGATGGGATTTGTTGACCAGAAGCCGGACCTCAAAGCTTTCCAGCCGGGTGGCGATCCAGGGCGTAAAATCGGCAGGTCCGATGGTAAAAGCCACGTTCCCCTCCTGGGCTGCGAAAAGCCGCTCCACCTGCTTGTCCGGGTACTCCCGGTAATGGAGCGTGATGTGGGGATATTTTTTTCGGAAGGCTGTGAGACAGTCAGGGGTTACCAGACGCAGAATACCGTAGGCGGACAAAAGGTCGATTTCATGGTTCTGGTGCTGGGTGATTTTCTGAATTCCATGACGGACTGAATAGTAGTTATCCAGGATGGAGTCCAGGTTGTCGCAGAGATACTGCCCCGTTTCTGTCAGTGTGACGCCGGAGGTGTTTCTGTTCAGCAGTGTGGTCTGCAGTTGTGCTTCCAGATTTTTCAGGGTTTTGCTTAAGCCCTGGGGTGTAATGTAGAGCTGGCGGGCCGCCTTTGTGATGCTTTTTTCACGGCAAATGATTTTAAAGTATTCCAGTTCCTGAATATTCATTGGTACTCCTTATAAAGCGATTAGTTGACAGGTATCAAATTTGTATTGATGGTAAAATAATTCCGAGAATGATAAGATTATCATGAATTCACTTGTTATAATATATCAAAAAAAGGACATGGTGTCATCGTATGCCGGTCCTTTTTTTGTGCGATACGCCCGGCAGGCAGCCGCCGTGCCTGCACGAGCGGATATTTGCCGGGCAGCGGTCGTCGGGCAGCCTGCTGCGAGATGTATGCGGTATCAATAAAACATTGAGAGGCTGCAATGAATTATTGATAGGTGTCCGGCACTTATGATTGTTATAATTATACCATAAGACCAGAAAAAACCATAGGAGGAAACGGGATGAGTGAATTTAAGCTGACATCAATTGAAGAATTTGAAGCAGCAACAGAAAGACTCCTGGAGACGGGAGCGAAAGTTAATGCGGATGCCTGGCAGTTTCGTGTGAAAAACCAGACGCCGCACTGTAAATTTGGGGAGCAGGGAATCTGCTGCAGAATCTGTTCCATGGGACCTTGCAGGATCACGCCGAAGGCGCCCAGAGGAATCTGCGGCTGTGACGCCCATGGTATTGCGGGAAGAAATTTCCTGCGCTTTGTGGCGGGAGGAGCGGCTACCCATTCAGACCATGGCCGTGAAATCTGTCATACGCTGACCCATGTGGCTCCGGACGGAAATTATAAGGTAAAGGATCCGGAAAAGCTTCTGCGTATTGCAGGAGAGTGGGGTGTAGAGACAGAGGGCAAAGATATCTATGATCTGGCCCATGAGATGGCGGAACTGGCTTTGCTGGAATATGGAAAACCCCATGGCGTGCAGCGCTGGCTGAAACGGGCGCCGCAGCATACACAAGAGCTTTGGCATGAAGCGGAAATAGAGCCAAGAGCCATTGACCGGGAAGTGTCCACTGCCATGCATATGACCCATATGGGTAATTCCAGCAAACCGGAAGCGCTGGTTCGTCAGTCTCTGCGCTCCGGTATGTCCGACGGATGGGGAGGTTCCATGTGCGGTACGGAGTTCTCTGACGTTATGTTCGGTACGCCAAAACCTGTGGATACGGAAGCCAACCTGGGTGTCATGAAAGAGGATCATGTAAATATTATCGTACACGGCCATGATCCGAGCCTTTCGGAAATGATCTGTGAATATTCAGAAGATCCGGAAATGCTGGAGCTGGCAAAATCTGTGGGAGCAAAGGGCATCAATGTAGCAGGTGTGTGCTGTACGTCCAATGAGGTTGCCATGCGCCGCGGCATTCCCATGGCAGGAAACTTCCTGCAACAGGAAAATGTGGTGCTGACAGGAGCATGTGAAGCCATCGTTGTGGATGTACAGTGTATTTTCCCGGCGCTTGGCCCTCTGTCCAAATGCTTCCATACAAAATTTATCACCACTTCCCCCATTGCGCAGATGCCGGATTCTGACTTTATTCGTTTCAGTGCAGATTCTGCCGGGGAGAACGCAAAAAAAATCGTGCGCACTGCAGTGGAAAACTTTGTAAACCGGAAGAAAGAGCTGGTACATATTCCGGATCTGAAACAGAAAGCTACCGTCGGCTATTCAGTGGAAGCTATTGTGAAAACTCTGGATGGAGTGACAAACACGCAGGTGGATGTGACAGGGACGACAAAACCATTGATCGAGTGCATTACATCCGGTGTTATCCGCGGCGCAGTGGCTATGGTGGGATGCAATAATCCCCGGGTACGTCCGGATTCCGCCCATATCGGTCTGATGAAAAAACTGATTGCAAACGATATTATCCTGGTGCTGTCCGGATGTTCCGCACAGGCTGCCGCAAGAGCCGGCCTGATGGACAAAGAAGCCAGAAACCTGTGCGGCGCAGGTCTTAAAAGAGTCTGCGAGCTGGCTGACATTCCTCCTGTGCTTCATATGGGATCCTGTGTGGATATCAGCCGTATGATGGTACTGGCGTCTGAGCTTGCAAAAGATTCCGGATTAAATATTTCACAGCTTCCGCTGGTGGGATGTGCTCCGGAATGGATGTCAGAAAAAGCGGTATCAATTGGAAATTACGTAGTAGCCACCGGAATTGATACGTTCCTGGGTGTGGAGCCTCAGGTAAGCGGTTCCGATCAGATGGTATGGTGGCTGACAGAGGGAATCCGTGACTGGGTGGAAGCCGCCTATACTGTGGAAACCGACATTGACAAACTGGGCGACGCCATGATTGCACGCATTGAAGAAAAACGTGCGGCCCTGGGAATTTAAGGAGGAAAAGACAGTGACATTATTTGAACGGGTATTTGGTGGAAATGATGCTGTATACGGCCTGACAGAGGGAGCCATCGACGGCG
>CAMMBV010000033.1 GCA_946494335.1 uncultured Ruminococcus sp.
GTAGATGAGCAGCCAGTCCGGCTGAATGTGGCATTCCCGATGCCCCACCCAATCACCGGTCAATTCATGGTCTTTGTTCTTCTCCGGCAGCTTTTCGCCCCGCGACAAGGCCCGAATAATATCGTCCAACAGATCAATGTTCATGTGGCGCTTGATTGCCAGCTTGTAATCCTTTTTGAATTTTGTCGTCCAGACAATATCGCGCTTCATCGTTTCAGCTCCCGGAGTGCTTCTTCCACATCGGAGTAATGCTTCACGCTTGGATCACGCGCGATCCGTTCCGCCTCCAACATGGCGGCGATGGTTTCTTTGTTCGGCTGTTCCAGCCTGACTTCAAAGGGAAATCCACCGGCGCGGAGCGACTGGCGCAGGAAAACATTGATGGCAGTGGTGAGGTTTATCCCCAATTCGCCGTAAAGCGTTTCACACTGCTTTTTGATGTCGCTGTCCATGCGGACGCTGAAATTCGTAGTTCCTGCCATTGTATCAACCCCTTTCAAGTTTATTGCACTTATAGTATATGCCATTTGCATTGCAAAATCAATTCAATAGCCACAAAATTTACAAAAATTTGTAACGGGTCGGTAAATTGTAGTCCGAGAGTCCCGTTTGTAATCCAAGAGTCTCTTTTTGTAATTTAAAATCCTGTTTTGTAAGCGAAACTCCCGCTTTGTAAATGAAACTCCCGTTTTGTAAGCAAGATTCCCGGATTTTCTTCCGCACATGGATATGTTATAATACGTTCAGCAATAAATTTGCGTACAACAACCAGAGAGCAATTCCCTCTCGAAATTTTTGTATTCGGAGAATCCATCTCTGCTTTGGCTGGATATGATTGTTCTTTTCTGGCGGCACTTTCGCAAATTTATCTGTTACTTTTTGAGAAGTTTGGGTTTCAGGATGAAAATGAGATAGTTCCTATTCCTAATATCCCAAATCGCTTAACCATTTTAGAATTTCTTCTTCTGAATCAGCCGCCTCTTCTTCATAGCAATCGAAAATATTGTCTGAAATTTTTCCATCAGGCAGAGCCTCCATGATAATGTCCACACTGCTTGCAAGGCCGCCCGTTCCATGGGAACAGAACAGATAAACCTGCTTCCCAGACAAATCGTTGTTCTCTAAAAAGGAGAGCAAAGCCATAGGAACGCCGTACCACCATATTGCGTGTCGAGATTGATACAATCTTTGATTAGGTGCTATCGTTTTTACACTTTTCCAAGAATGCCTTAAAGTCAAGACTTTCCCGACTGGCAAATGCACCCTCGCAAGGGCGGCTATCGTTTTGTTAGTCGGGATTTCCACACTTTTGGTATTTAGGATTGTAAAAAATAACGATAGCCTGTTTTGCAAAGTGGTTATCGTTATTTTTTGCACCTAAAATATCTAAGTCTGTAGAATCGAATTAGGCACAATAATTGTACTATTGGTGTCCTCTTTATCGAAAAAATTATTATTCATATCCGTTGTTACAATACGCCGACTTTCAGCCAGAAGTAAAGATGGATGTGCCAGTCTTTTTAAATCATCATCAACAAGTTCAAGAACAGGAACATCTCTCTTCTGCTCTAAATACCTTGCAACTTGTAGTTCTTCAATCCCATTAAGGTATTTTTCATGTGGTATTTTGGCATCATTCTTTATAAAGTAGGATACAGTCCTCCATGCAGAATAAAAAAACTGCATAAAATTATTTTCGTATAACAGAGGACAGACTATCATGCTGTTTTGGATGCGGCATGGTCTGTCCTGATCCCACCTTGAGGATACTATGCCAATTGCAAGACCTCTTTCCGGTCTTAATGCTAAATGATTAATTTTAACAGAAGCAGCAACCCACATATCGGTATCCGTATTACCAATAAATAAATCAGCTTTCCAAACGCCGGATAAGGACACTGGCAAACTGTTCCGCACATTACGGAAACGAAAAGATTTTTGCATTTCTTCTAAATACTTTTTTATTTTTATTTTTTTGCCATGTGGTCCACTTAGTAATATTGAATTTTCTGTTAACACATTTAGCAATTCATTGTTTATCTGTAAAACTTTTGATTTTTCAAATCCTAATAATATAGATGTGGTATTTTTTCCTTCTATTCCACACATGGATAATGCACTCTGAATTCGCTCAATCACTAAAGGGTTTTTATTCCTTATAGCAGAATGAACTGCATATTCAAAGCATATACCACAGTCACCATCACCTTCTCTATAGTTTCTTGCTAGTTCTCGAAGTCGTATTTTATCTATACCGTCACAAGATTCAACCACTTCACGTTTTAATCCAATTAACAGTCCAAAAAGAATAGGCGCAACCATTGCATAAAGAATTCTCTCTTTATGTCTATGGCTATTCTCATGGTTTGGAAAAAGGTCGTCTTGCTGAATAACATCTACTACACGCATTTTTATCCACTGCACCTTTCCATCTTTTTACGATATAAAAGCATCGTTTATCTTTTATGAAACTATTTTCTTATCTAAAGCTAAAAATTCTGATTTGTCAGTCACTACCACTAACGTTAAAATTATACATCAATTCTTCGTATATTTCCATAAACTGTACCATTCTATTTTCCCACAAATGGAAAAAGCGGCCGAAGGCATCTGTTCCCTTCCGATGCTCCGGCCACTTCTGATTTCAAATTCTCGTTTCCACTTGTGCGCCGTTGCGGAAAGTGAATACCACTCTGCCATCCGCATAGACTGTGGCGTAATCCACAAGCCGGTAAAACAGTTTCTCATCAAAATCCACCGGCAGTTTCTCCGTTCCGCTAAGTTCCGCAAAGAACCCGCTGAAAATATCATATTGGATTTCCTTTCTCTTCTTCTCCTTTTTCAAACTGTCCGTCCGGCTCTCCAAAGCGATGTACCGGCTGACATACCCGTCATACTTTCTGCGGTAGTCATGCTGGTCAAGTCTCCGTGTTGCATTTTCATCCACCAGCTTCTGGATCAGTCCCGCCGTCACTTCCATCTCGCTGCTGGCCGATTCCAGCTCAGAGTCAATGGTGCTGCAGTCCGCCAGCATTTCCATGACCGCTCTGCAATCCCCGATGATTTCCTCCCGCTTTTCCATCAAGCTGCCGACCGCCTCAAGGAACAGCTCCTTGATCCGCTGTTCGTACAGATGGGGCGTGGCGCACTTGCTTTCTCCTTTGAACTTAGCATTACACTGCCAGACTGTCCGTTTATATTTGCTGTTGGAGTGCCACACCTTTGAACCGAAGTATTCTCCGCAGTCGCCGCATTTCAGCTTTGCCGAGAATGGACTGCAGCAGCTATGGCTTCTTCCCAGATTCTTCCTCCGCTGTATCTCCATCTGCACAAGCTGCCACTCCGCAGGCTCGATGATGGCCTCATGACTGCCTTCCACATAATACTGTGGCACCTCCCCTTCATTTTCTTTGCGCTTTTTAGAAAGGAAATCCACCGTGTAACACTTCTGGAGTCGGGCATCCCCCTTATATTTTTCGTTGGAGAGAATGTTCTCCACGGTTCTGTGCCGCCACACTTCCTTGCCCGTAGGCGTCGGGATACCCTTGTCCGTCAGATATTTTGCGATAGCGTAAGGCGTCTGCCCCTGCATGAACATCCGGTAAATGAGCCGTACCGTTTCCGCTTCCTCCGGTACGATCTCCATCTGCCCGTCCTCACCTTTCCGGTATCCGAGAAAAGAGCTGTATGCCAGACTGACCTTGCCGTCTGCAAACCGTTTCCTTTGCCCCCAGGTAATCAAAGTGTTAGGGGCAGGCTGTAAATCCTGTCACGAACAATTTGAATACGCAAAACAGGCGGTAAAGGATATGGGGCTTTCCGTAGAAGTCGAATACATTACCGATATGCAGAAAGTAATGGAATACGGGGTTATGAGTATGCCTGCCCTTGTTGTCAATGGAAAGGTTGTTGCTATGGGCAAGGTTTTGAAAGCCTCTGATGTAGTTGCCCTGTTGCACAAATTAGGATTTTAACTATGAGTAAGAAGAAAATCGCTTTTATCTGTGTTCACAACTCTTGCCGCAGTCAGATTGCCGAAGCGCTCGGCAAACATTTAGCAGGAGATCTGTTTGATTTTTATTCTGCGGGAACAGAAACAAAACCGCAAATCAATCAAGACGCTGTGCGGCTTATGAAACAGCTCTACGGGATAGATATGGAACAAAGCCAATACAGCAAGACGATTGATAAAATTCCTACGCCCGATATTGCCATTTCAATGGGATGCGATGTTGGTTGTCCTTATATTGGCAGGACATTTGATGATAATTGGGAACTTCCTGATCCGACAGGTAAAAGTGATGAATGTTTCAGACAGATCATTGAGAAAATACTTGAAAAAATAAAAGAATTAAGATACTATTTAGACTCATAAGTTGATTATCCCACCATTCCATTTGCCGGAAACAAAAAAGAGGCCCCACGGAAATCATCACTTCCGTGGGACCTGCCCCTTGTCTAAAAGCCTTTTATACTCTTTTTCCATAATCCAGGGAAATCCAGCCGTCATGGTTCTTCTGGTAGGATTTCAGAAGCCCCCATCGGCTTGCCCCCTGTCCGTCTGCTTCCTCCACAATGGTAAAGACGCCTTTGCCTGTGTACTTCCCGGTCTTGGCATAGTTGGTTCCCGGCCCTTTGCGGATGTTCAGGTCAAATAGATATTCTACCGGTTCCTCTCTGTAATGGTCGTTCCGGCGCTTTTCCGCCCGCAGCAAATCCCGATAATAATTACGTGATACAGTTTTGCTGAAAGAATCAAACATTTCACAGATTCTTTCTTCGTAGGAAGGAGATACCATGACTCGTCCCTCCTTTATCCAGATTTGAGCGTGGCTGCTTTTTCACCTCCTCGCCATACCAGAACGTTTTTCACAGCCTCAAACCGGAAAGGTTTTAAGAAAAATCTTCAAAAATTTTTATTCTGTCTATCCGACAGCTTTCGACAGGAAAAGGAAAAGGCCAATCCACACAAGGCAGATTGACCTTTCTGGCAAGTCCATCCTTGCCACATAAGTGATCTTGTAGTTGTTTCTTCCATCGGGAAAATTTTTTGCCGATGTGGTTACAGGTAAACCTTATTCTTCTTAAAATTCAATCTGCGCCAGTACAAAATTGTCTGTACGGAACGCCTCGTCAGCCTTCGCCGCAACTTCCGTATGCGCCTTGCTTGCCATCAGCGCCTCAAAAGCCACCTTGTCTTTCAAATCGACAAGCATCGTAACGATATTGTCTGGGCCTGCCCAGCCAAGATTTCTTGCCACTGTAATCGCCTCGATCTCCGGCACGCTGTCTTTCATCGCGCGCATTTCAGCCATTTTCTTCTCTACCACTTCATCGGATACACCATCTTTGATGGTACACATAAAAATATGACGGATCATATACTTTCCTCCTACTAGCCATTCTTTCTGATTTCACTTCTCATAACATCCATTTCCATGATATTCTGTTCCAGTTCATGGATTTGGTCTAACGTTTCTTTCCTCTTATCGCCTAACATCCGCAACCGTTCTAAATCCGAGCACTCCCCGGCAGCAAGCAGTTTAAAATAATAAAGAATCTCCTTTTCGGAAAACCCGATTGCCTGAAGCTGGCGTCTCATCCTCTGCTCCATTTCTGTTTTTACAACACCTCCTCCATGATAAAAATCCGCAGGTGTACTTCATTTTGCTTTTACAAAGATTTCCCAAACCGGAACGCCTCCTGCGCATAACGGGAAACACGGGCAAGCTCTGCCGTACCGCAGCCATATCCCAAAATCATACCACTGTCACGAAATCCCAGATACCGACTTAAACCAAGGTAATAATCCTCTGTATAGTGCATCACTTCCGAATCTGTCCTCCATGCCGAAGCGATCAGAGCAGACTTCACTCTTTTCGCTTTTAGCTGAGAAGAAAAGCAATGAAACCGGTCGATCAGAATTTTCATCTGCCCAGATAGACCGTAAAAATAAATCGGGGTTACAAATACCAGCATATCCGATTGCAAAATTTCTTTGCGCACGCCTTCCATATCGTCTTTTAGCACACATGGCTGTTCTTCCCATCCGCTTGCACAGCTCATACAGGGATTTATCCGCATATGCGCAATATCCAATTCTGTCACGGTATGCCCATTTTTCTGCGCTCCCTTAGCAAATGCTCTTGCCAGAGTATTTGACGCTCCATTCTTATGAGGGCTGCCTTCCAATAATACGATTTTCATATGGACTCCTTACGCGAACGCCTGCGCTGTTCTTTCCAGCTCTGAGCGAATCGATATATGCTGCGGGCAGACCTGTTCACATTTTCCGCACTTTACGCATTCCGCTGCCCGTTTCTTCCCGTGTCCGCTTACTAAAA
Source organism: uncultured Ruminococcus sp. (assembly GCA_946494335.1). Taxonomy (GTDB): domain Bacteria; phylum Bacillota; class Clostridia; order Lachnospirales; family Lachnospiraceae; genus Ruminococcus_G. The sequence continues at coordinate 6,345 of CAMMBV010000033.1, forward strand.
AGTTTTCCTGGAACCGAGCAGATGCCTCGTTGTGATACAGCGTCAGGTAATTCATTGCTGTAAAAGAGCCGGAAATTCCAATGTTCATGGGACAGACCTTTGCACAGTAATTACAATTCGTACAGGGGATTAACGGAATCTTCTCCAATTCCTCCTGAGCCCGACGGATTACGTTCTCCTGTTCCGGCGACAGACCGGCAAACTCTTTCATATAAGACAGGTTATCCTGCATCTGTTCCATATTGCTCATTCCGGAAAGCACAGTAATCACTCCGTCCAGATTTGCCGCAAACCGAATTGCCCATGACGCCACGGAATGTTCCGGCTCCGCTTGTTCAAAGACTGCTTTTACTGACTCTGGAGGCGTGGCCAGCATTCCGCCTTTCACTGGTTCCATGATAACAACCGGCTTTCCGTATTTTCTTGCCATTTCATAGCAGGCTCTGGACTGAACGGTCGGGTTTTCCCAGTCCGCATAATTAATCTGAAGCTGAACAAATTCTGCCTCCGGATGCGCTTTCAAAATTTCCTCCAGTTCTTCTGGTGTGGAATGGAACGAAAATCCAATATGCCGGATTTTTCCCTCCTTTTTCTTATCCGTCACAAAATTCCACATATCAAAGTCTTCAAAAAACTTTGTACGTCCTGCTCCCAGATTATGCAGCAGATAAAAGTCAAAATAGCCGGCTCCTGTTCTCTCCAAAGACTGCTCAAACTGAGAAATCGCATCTTCGCGAGTCTTACAGTTGATCCAGGCCGCATTTTTTGTGGCCAGCTGATAGCTCTCGCGAGGATAACGCTCTACCAGAGCTTTTCTGATTGCATCCTCACTTCCCGCATAAGCCCATGCGGTATCAAAATAAGTAAACCCTGCCTCCATAAATCGGTCTACCATCTGCTTTACCTGGTCAACATCGATGGCATCATCCTTTTGCGGCAGCCGCATCAAACCAAAGCCCAATTTCTTAATTTCTTCTCCTAAATATGGCATAGATCCTCCTTATCCGACAGCCTTATGCCTGTATCATTCACAGACAGAAGGCCGCCCTGCCTTTTACAGATTTCTCCCCAACTGGTATGCTGCTTTCATATGATCTGTTCTCTTAGTCATAGAAGATGTTCCACAGCCAGTGCCTAACACCATCCCCTGATTCTGGAATCCGAGATATTCGCATATTCCCAGATAGTGATCCTTCAGATAGGACAGCGTTTTTTCACTGCCATCCCATGCCGCAGCAATCAGAGCCGTTTTCAGCCTTCTTCCTGAAATACTGGAATTAAAGCTATAGAACCGGTCAATTGCCGTTTTCAGCTGTGCTGACATTCCAAAATAATAAATCGGGGTCACAAATACCGCCATATCTGCGCTAAGGAGCGTCTGCTCAAGAATGGACATATCATCCTTCTGCACACATTTTCCCGATGCGCCGCAGCCATCACATCCCATACAGGGATGGATATTGGCATGAGCTGCGTCAAAACTTTCTACTGTGTGTCCAGTTTCTTTGGCACCGCGGATAAATTCCTCCGCCAGAAGGTTCGATGAACCGTTTTTATGGGGACTTCCTTTGATTATTAAAATTTTCATTTCTTTTTCCTTTACCTTCCAAGACTGTCAATCCACCCAGCCAGTTCACTTTGTGAAGCTCCAGAACTCAGCCGTCTGCCCGGCAGGACATCGGCTCCCTTACAGGATTTTTTCAGAATGTCCGCTGTCTTTCCCATTCCGCTTCCGCCGGAAGTCGCAAAGGGAATAACTGTTTTCCCGGAGAAATCATAACTTTCCAAAAATGTCTGGATAATCCGGGGTGCTTCATACCACCAGATTGGAAAGCCGACAAAGACCCGATCATACTGTTCCATATTTTCTACTGAGCCTGCGATTTCCGGTCTGGCGTTTTTATCATTCATTTCTTTACTGCTGCGGCTGCTATTATTATTCCAGTTTAAATCTGCGGATGTATAGAGCTGCGCCGGTGTGATTTCATACAAATCGGCATCCGCTACCTTTGCCAGTACCTGTGCTGCTTTTGCAGTTGTACCACTGGCAGAAAAATAAGCTACTAATGTCTTACTCATAACAACTACCTCCTTATAAAGTTTCCAAAAACGCAGCCAGCTTTCCGGCATGATTCTTCGCTTTCATTTGCATTTCTTTCATTTTTTCCTCGTCATTTCTTCTCTGATAGGAAACCCCGCCTGTATAAACAAAGCCGGAAAACTCCATTTGGCAGAGTCCGCAGGTTGCTTTGATCGGCGGCAGGAAATCCTCAATCTCATAGCCCATAGCTCCATCTCTATGGTACAGTTCTTCCGGCGCTCCCGTTGTAAAGGAAGCCACCAGCTTTTTCCCTTTCAGCTTATCCCCGGTATAGCCATGAGAAAAGCCATGCTGGAATGCCTGCTCCATCCATCTGCTCATCAAAGAGGGCATCGCATACCAGAAAATTGGAAACTGAAGCACAATGACATCTGCCTTTACCAGCTTTTCCTGTTCCGCAGGAATATCAATCTGAAAGTCCGGATATAAACGATCCAGATAATCAAACTCTGCCTGGGGTAGCTTTTTTTCCAGTTCCTCTAAAATGGTCTTGTTTGCAACGGAATCCTTCAGATCCGTATGTCCAGATACAATTAGAATGTTTTTCATCGTGATCGTTCTCCTCTCTTTATTTCACTCCGAACCGCGCAAAGAAGCTCTCAATCTGCGCCGCGTCCTCATGGTTCATAAAAATATTTTTCCCCTGATCAAATGCTTCAATGGCTTTCTTTTCCTCTTCCGAAAGCTGAAAATCAAAGACATTCAGATTCTCCGCCATACGCTCCTTGTGGGAAGATTTCGGGATAACCGGAATCCCGCTCTGAATCAGGAACCGAAGCGCCACCTGACCTGCCGACTTATTGTATTTCGCACCAATCTTATATAAAACAGGATTTGTGAAAATCCCATTTTCCCCGCGGGCAAAAGGAGCCCACGCCTCGATATGCGCGCCATATTTTTCAATATACTTCCTGTCGTCTTTGTGCTGCTGGAACACATGGGTTTCAAGCTGATTGATCATAGGCTTGATCTCACTGAAAAGCGCCAGATCCATGAAACGGTCGGGATAGAAATTGCTGACACCGATTGCCCGCACCTTGCCTGCCTTGTACGCCTCTTCCATAGCGCGCCATGTGCCATAGTAATCGTTGAATGCCTGATGAATCAAAAGCAGATCAATATAATCGGTTTTCAGTTTCTGCAGGGACTCCTCAATGGACTTTTTTGCGTTTTCATAACCTGCGTTCATAATCCACACTTTCGTCGTCAGAAACAAGTCCTCACGTTTTACCTTCCCCTTGGCAATCGCTTTGCTGACGGCGTTTCCAACACCTTCTTCGTTGTAATATGCCTGAGCCGTGTCAATCCCGCGATACCCGACTTCAATCGCATCCGATACACAGCGCTCACATTCCTCTGGGCTGATGAGGAAACATCCATAACCAAGCATTGGCATTTTCACTCCGTTGCTTAATGTAATGTACTCCATAAAAACCTCCTCGCTTGAAATAAAAAAACTGTAGATGTACTCTCTTTTATTTGGTACATCTACAGTATAAAATAGCCTTTTCAAAATGTAAAATTCTTATATTCAGGCAACTGCAATTCATTTTTTGTATTTCTATTTTGTTCCTGCAAAAATTGAACGAACGCCCTTGTCGCCTGGGAAACTACCCACCCTCTTTTCCACGCAAGCATCGAACCAACAGACAGCTCCGGATCAAGTGGCAGGAATTTCATATCGTCATAGTGACAATCCTGCTCCAGACAAATCACTGCGCCCTTTCTTTCACGGGCAACGATCACCGCATTGTGCAGGACATTGTAATTGGCGCTGAAATCCATCTCCCTGGCAAATTCCCCTGACCATTCCTTCAGCTCCGTATGGGCAGGCGTATTGACATGGATGGTAAACACCAGAGTTCCTACCAGGTCGCCGGGATAGATGGCTGACTGCCCTGCCAAGGAAGCATCTTTATGAATCAGAACGCCCCACCGCTCTTTTGTCCGCATGGGCAGTGTTTCATATTTTTCCAGTCCAAAGGGCTGTAAAAACAGTCCAATGTCCAGCGTTCCCTGTTCCATGCGCTCCTGTATTTCCTCATTGGAGCCGCTGTATAATTCAAACTTTACTTTGGGATAGCGTTCCTGAAAAACCGTCATATATTTTGCCAGTTCCTGCACGCTTTTCAGTTCATTACAGCCAACGGAGATAATCCCCGTCAGCGTATCCTCATTCTGCGCGACTTCGCTTTTCGCCTTTTCTGCAAGGGATACAATATCCTGCGCCCTTCTGCGGAACAGCATCCCCTCATTTGTGAGGATCACGCTATGGTTGGTACGTTCAAACAACTTTGTGCCAAGTTCTTCCTCCAGCTGCATGAGCTGTCTGGAAAGGGTCGGCTGCGTCACATGGAGCAAGCCTGCCGCCTTTGTGATATTTTCTTCCCTGGCAACCATGAGAAAATACTCTAACACACGAATATCCAAAATCATCACCTGCCTTTACTGCACATTATAACTTGCGCAGTAATCAATTTCAACATTTCTATTGGATGGATATTCAATATATCAATCGCGCTTCTCTATTATTTTTAATTTTTCCACCACATACCGCAGCCACTCATCCGGTGTAGGGATATCTCCAACGCAGGGAATCTTCCTTCATTGAGCCCTTTTCTCCAAATCCGGATATTCCATCCTTTTTCAATACGGGCTGATATAATCGCCCGCATTTCTTCAACGGTGATATTCCTTTCACGGGCCAGTCTTTCAAATAAGTGTTCTTCCTTTTCCACATCTGCATCTCCTGCCACATAATCTTTCCTCTGCCTGCCATACTAATTCTATGCCCTTTAAGGGAAATATGCCCTCTACTGATTGTGACTATTATAGCACCCTTTTGGGATTAGAATAGATACCGATAGGCAGGTGATGGCATGGATGCGCAGAGACGCATAAAGCAACTCATGGAAGAACGAGGCTGGACGGACTACAGACTGGCAAAAGAATCCAATCTTTCCCATTCCACAGTCACAAATATGTTCAATCGAAATAATGCTCCAACTCTGCCGACCTTAGAGGCGGTCTGCAAAGCATTCGGCATTACTTTGGCGCAGTTCTTTACGGAAGGAAATAACCCCGAATTGACGGAAGAACAGCGTGTCCTGTTTGCAAAGTGGAGTACCTTAAACGACAATCAGAAACAGGCGCTGCTTGCACTGATTGACACCATGAGAAATTGAAAAGCACATTGTTTCCAACCGGGCGGAAATAATGTGCTTTTTACTTTGGTCTGATATGAATATTGCTATCGTTAAAATTTGCACCCAACGTCATGCTTGGGTGCATTGTATCAAATTGTGGTACGCAAGCCAGTTGGGATAGCCCAAAAACACCACATCGTAGTTTTCTAAGTTCTCCACATTTTCCATCAATTCCGGGCGGGCGTTGTCTCTTCGTTCTTGATTAGCCCGTGTCAGGCAATCGTCCCAGTCACTGGGATATGGATCTGTAACTCGAATGGAAAACAGATCGCCACCAGTTTTCTCCTGTACCCATCCAGCCAACTGCTGCACATTACCTGGTGCAATTACGCTTGGAGATGTAACCGCATCCACATCATCCGCTAAAACCGCATTATCCGCCCAGGAGAAATAAGCAACCAGAACATTACTGGGCGACTCCGACGTTTCAGAGGGAACCGTATTTTCTGTTTCGACCTCCTCCGCCACATTACTCTCTGGAATGGTGGGTTCCGTAGATGGTGCGTTGCTGCAAGCTGCCAGGGAAAATGATAAGGCAAAAATCAAAAACAACGCGATGATTTTTTTCATAGGTAGTCCCTTCTTTCTTTCAAAATTGTATATTTGCTTTGTTTTGCAGCCAGAACTTGCTGAATTTGTCACACAATCAAGTTAACGATCAATCCCGCCGCCAGAGAAAACAGCAGAACATAAGCGATATACAGCAGAAAATGCCGTAAACCGAGTATGATTTTCAATGCACCCAGGTTGGTGATCTTGGTTGCCGGGCCGGTCAGCATGAAAGAAGCTGCGCTGCCCATACTCATGCCATCCCAGAGCCAGCCCTGCAAAAGCGGAATCGTGCCTCCGCCGCAGGCATAAAGCGGCACGCCGATGGTAGCTGCCATCAGAACGCCCCAGGCTTCATTTCCACCGAACAGCCCGGTCATAACATCCGCAGGAACATATCTCTGAAACAGCGCCGACAGAATAATACCAATGAGGAAATATAATCCGGTGGCTTTGATATTTCTCCCCAGATTTTTCAGATACCTCGCCAGGATGTTTGGATCTGTATCTCTGCTTTTCGGCGGTTCAAAACCGTCAAAATTGAAAAATGGCTTTCTGCAAAAGAAAATCCGTACCAGCAGGCCCGCGGTGACACCACACAAAAAACAGGTCACAATCCTTACGGTAAGAGCAGTCGCCCCCAATGCGGCGCTGTACAGAATCAGCTGCGGGTTCAGAAGAATCGAGGACATCATGAACGCTGCCAGCCAATCGTCCTTCATACCGCTTTTGGAAAAGGAAGCGGCAATAGGAATGGTTCCATACATGCACAGCGGCGAAGCAATGCCGAGAACACTGGCGGCTACAACTCCCAGTACGCCCAGCTTTTTCTCGCCTAACGCCCGAAAAGTATTATGTATTCTGTCCTTGAGAAAGACAGAAACAGCAGAGCCCAGCACCATGCCCAATACCCAATAGGGAAGAAGCTGCTCCAGCTGGATGCTGAAATAATACCAAAGATAGACGGTCTCCCGCCTTATGATTTCATGCATAAAACCCTCCCTTCTATAACAGCCGGTAAGAGCCATCCCAAGCCGTGCCAACCCGTTCCTGTACCAGAACTCGTCCGTCTGGATCTGAAACCATGCACAATGTGGTAAAAACCGCCTGTTCCATAACGGTCACTCCTCCAGCCTATTCGTCAATGGAGAGCAGCTGGTACTTCCGGCTTCCAAGACCGATTTTTTCCGCCTGCTCCAAAGTGTGCAGCCCATTTCGGGATTCAATACGGTTGACAAGAGAGCCGCCGTCCTCTGCGGCATAAACCAGGTCAATACACGCCTGGTCCACCGCCACCGGGTCGAAGGAGGCCAGGATGCCGATATCGTGCATATCCGGCTGTGCAGGATTACCGTCACAGTCGCAGTCCACGCTCAGACGGTTCATCACATTGATATAGAGAATATTTCCGTCCAAAGCATCCACAACAGATTTTCCGGCTTCTGCCATCGACTCCAAAAATGCGTCCTGTTCGCCGCTCCACATGCTTCCTCCGGTCCCGCCGCTGTGGATATGGGCTTTTCCCTCTGAGGAAGCGATTCCAATGGAGATGTTTTTGATCGCTCCGCCATAGCCTGCCATTGCATGGCCTTTGAAATGGGAAAGAACCACATAATAGTCGTAGTTTTCAAAATGGGAACCGACATAGTTCTCGGTCAGATTGTCACCGCCCACCACCGGCAGCGTGATAGATCCTTCCTCGTCCATAATGTCCACATCAGTAATCGCCGTATAGCCATGATCCTCAGCTACCTGATAGTGCATTGCGGTGTTGGCGCGGGAGCCGCCGTAAGCCGTGTTGCACTCCACAATCGTCGCCTCCAGCGACTGTACCAGCTCCCCGATCAAATCGGTACGCAGGTAGTTGCTGCCAGGCTCACCGGTAGACAGCTTTACCGCCACATTGCCTGTGGGGGATGCTCCCAGCGCTTCATAAATGGCCATCAGCCCTTCGGAACTGATATCCGTTGTCATGTAGACCACGGGAGCAGTTTCATCCGTTGTAGGCTCTTCGCCGGGCGTGGAACTGGATTCCTCTTCGTCCTCCGTCTCAGACGGTGTTGGCTCCGTTTGGCTGCTTTGGGTAATCAGGGCGCTTGATTCCTGCGTTTCTTCCGCTTGCCCGCAGCCAGCCAGACAAACCACGACAAGAAAAACGGCCATCAAAATAGAAATAGCTTTCTTGTTTAACAGCTTTTTCATAAGCGCTCCTTTCCTTTGGCGTTCTTCCTGTTTCCTCTCAGTTTCCTCAGTCCTTTGGAAAGGTAGTGGGCAAGGAATACCCAAAGCCCCATCAGGCTGATGTAATCCAGATAGAAGGACCAAATGGGTTCCCCATAATCCAAAAAGACAAATTCTGACTGCAGGAACAAATACGTGGGGAAATCCCGGTCTATAAATACAAAAGCGCCGTAAGCTGCAATCAGCAGGCCAATCAGAAACAGGAGCAAGCTGCGGAGTTTCAGGGGGGCGGCCTTACCAGTTCTTTTCCTTGCCATGCCTAAAAACATATTCCAGTGCAGCCCCAGATGAACGCTTATCAGAATATAGCCCCAATAGGCGCCCAGGATATGCAGTCTCCTGGCCAGTGCCATTCCTCCGTCAATGGGCAAAAACGCAAATACATGACGGGACATCACAATGCCGCTGTACATCTGTGCCAGCATCGCGATCAGGAGCAGCATATCCACGCAGATTTGAAATACCCGCATAAGCGTATACCTGCCCTTGAACAGGCTTTTGTACCAGCCTCGGTTTAAAATGTGATGTGCAAGAAACAAAACGAGCATTCCGGCTCCAGCCCATTCGTGGGCGGCTTCACCCCAAAGCTGGTAACCCATCAAAAACAACAGGGCCAGCGTCATCAGCACATCTACGATGATTTTTATGATGGCGGTTGGCTTCATCTGTCTAACCTCCTATCTGTCTTCCAACAAATTTTATCCGTTCTCCTTACGGTAAACGGTTATACTCTTCTTCAGAAACAGCCTCCAGCCATTCATTAGCAGCATTTTCTCCCGGAACCTCTACCGCCAGATGAGTGAACCAGCTGTCCTTTACCGCACCGTGCCAGTGCTTAACACCTGCGGGAATCACCACAGCATCGCCGGGATGGAGTTCCCGGGCTTCTTTACCCCATTCCTGATACCAGCCCCGGCCTTCGGTGCAGAGCAGGATCTGCCCGCCGTTTTTGTCGGCCTTGTGAATATGCCAGTTGTTGCGGCACCCCGGCTCAAAAGTCACGTTGGCGATGGGAACTCCCGATGTGGTAAGCATTTTCAGGTAGCTCTGCCCAACAAAATACTGGGCAAAGGCGTCGTTGGGCGATCCAAGCCCAAATAAACCGCCACGGGATTCCTCTTCATTTTCTGCTTCTTTCCAGACCTCCTTCGCCATGCGGAAGGCCGCCCATCCTTTGGGCCATCCGGCATAGAACGCCGCATGAGTCAGGATTTCCGCAATTTCCTCTCTGGTGATCCCATTCTTTTTAGCTGTTTCCAAGTGGTACTGGAAAGACGAATCCACAAGCCCCTGGGACATCAGCGCCACCACGGTGACAAGGGAACGATCCCTCAGAGAAAGCTTATCCTCCCGGCTCCATACCTCGCCAAACAATACATCGTCGTTCAGCTCTGCAAACTTGGGGGCAAATTCCCCTAAATCCCTACGTCCTGCTGTCTGTTTTACTGCCATTTTTCATTCCTCCTACTCAATCATATTGAACTTTAATTTTTGAACGGTCTGTGTACAGTTCCCAGTATTTCTCCGCAATCTTACTTTAGGGCGATATGTTTCTCCTCCATTTTAATCAAGAAGGGGAGAAGCGGGTAAAAGCAGCCGCTTCTCCCCAAGCAAAATCATACCATGGGATTTTCCCAGGAACCTCTCGTGTCTACATTTGCCTCTTTCGCCAGTGTTTCCAGCTGCTCCATTTCCTCTGCGCTCAGTATAACCTGAGCTGCTTTTGCGGCATCCTCCACATGAGAAGGCTTCGTCACACCGATGATAGGCCGGGTTCCTTTGGCAATCGCCCAGGCAATGGCTGCCTGCGCAACAGTTGCGCCATGTTTTTCTCCCATAGAACGCATAGCATCCGTCAGCTTCTCCAGCTGCGGCAGGATCGGATTATAGGTATCACCCCGCTGGCTGCCCTCCGGGAGAGGATTCTTTGTGTTGTATTTGCCGCTGAGCGCTCCCTGCTCCAGCACCATATAGGCATAGAAGTCGATTCCGTTTTCTTTGCAGTAACCCAGAATTCCAGCGTCCTCGGAAGAACAGTACAGCAGGCTGTAATGGTTCTGGACGGCGGAAATGTGAACGCCCTCCTTGCTGAGGATTTCTTCCGCTCGTTTGATCTGCACCAGATTGTGGTTGGAAACGCCCACCTGCTTTACCTTGCCGCTTTTGACCAGGGAAATCAGCCCCGGTGTCCAGCGCTCTACATCAGCGGGATTGTGAATCCAGTAGATGTCAATATAGTCCGTACCCAGGCGCTCCATGCTGGCGTCGCACAGTTCCTCCACCGGATCTGCGCCATCTCCCGCAATCTGTGGGGTGAATTTCGTAGAAAGGATTACATCCTCGCGGGGATAGGTCTTGGCAAAAGCGCCCAGGATATCTTCGGATGCGCCCATGCCATATACGGTGGCGGTGTCCCAAAGGTTCAGTCCCTCTTTCATCGCCGTATCAAATACCGCTTTCAGATCGGCTTCTCCCAGATGGTTGCCAAATACCTGATCACCGCCTACAGCGCCAACGCCCCAGGACCAGGTGCCGAGTGCAATTTTCGGGAATTTCTTTTCGTTTTCCATGATAAAAGTCTCCTTTTCGTTTTTTTATTCAGTTATTGGATATTTCATTGGCAGCCAGCCAGCTGCTCACATCATCGGGCATGCTGCTCCCGCCGGAACAGTGGATATCTAACGCTTCTCCCATAGCCGCATCCGGTGCCAGCTTTGCAATGGCCGTCAAACTCTGTCCGAAACGCCCGCCGCCGTGGCTGCAAAACGGGATGATGGTTATCCATCACCGCCTCATATTCAGCCTGGGTCAGCTCGCAGGGACTGATATAGAAATTCCGGCGAGCCATTCGGTCACAGCGGCAGCAGGATTGGCAGATTCAGAACTTCCCAAAGAAAGCCCTTCGGTTACGGTTGCATCCGGCTCCATACTTTCAATGGTACCGATGGTACCGGAAAAACCGCTGCCGCCGGAGGTGACGAAAGGAGCAATGGTTTTGCCAGAGAAATCGTAATCATCCAGGAACGTGTAGAGGATCATCGGCATATCGCCCCACCAGTTGGGATACCCCAAGTACACCACGTCGTACTGCTCAAAATGATCGACCGTATCTGCAATGGCAGGCCGGGCGTCATTTGCCTGTTCGTCCTGCGCAATATCCAGCAGGGTATCGTAGTCATCGGTATAGGGTTCTGCGGGAACGATCTCAAAAACATCTGCGCCGGTCTGAGCATGGATTTCATTTGCCACTGACTCGGTATTGCCAGACCAGGAAAAATACACTACCAATGAAGTGGAACCTGTTCCTGTTTCCGGCTGAGAGGATTCCTCGTCCTGCGGTACACTCTCGGTAGGAGCAGTGCTTTCAGAAGATGGCATATTTTCTTCGGGTGCGGCAGAGCTTTCCGGCCCGGAGGTCGCTTCCGGGGTACTGCTTTCCGTAGTGCCGCTGTTTCCACAGGCAGCGAGGGAAAATACCATTGTGAGTATCAACACAAGAGAAAGAATTTTTTTCATACTAAGAATCTCCTTTCCGTTTTTTGCGCTGTTTGCAGCGCGATCAAAGTATGCCCGAAGGGTGTTTCAGTTGTCCGGCTGCCGCAGGGCGGAATTGTTCCGCTTGCCGCCTGACCTTTTTCTATTGTTTTTCTTTACCCAGCGTCATGCACTTTGCGGCAGTTTCACCGGTTTTGAGATAAGTGTAACCGGGCATTTCAAACAGGATAGGTTTGAAAACGCCATAATCGATTTTCCCGGCTGCATTGAGGATACTTTCCTCTGCATAAGTGTGATCAATTTTCAGGATGAAATTGTCAAACCCTTTGGTTTCGTAGATGTCCTCCACCGTGCATTCCATGGAAAGCTTTGCCTCATCGATCAGCGGAGCGCTGTTTTGCCCGATGCTATAATCAAATACTTCGGATTTATCCGTCTTGCTGCCGCTGACGCAGCCCACATAATCCGCTTTAGGGAGCAAAGCCTCATCCGCAATGTTCACAGACAACACCTGTGTATCACGAATACCCTGGTTGGTATAGTGAGGCTTTGCAAGGCTGACCATAATGTGGTCATGCCCCATGATACCCACGTGGCCCACCAACACCCAGTTGGGCTTGCCGTTTACCATAGCACCCACCACCGTCAACGGCGTGGGATAAAGTGCCAATACACTGCCTAAATCTTTTTTCATTTTTATATCCGTCCTTTCTGTAATCGCTTAATGTTGGAATCCTGGTATTTTGTCAATGTCAAAAATGATATAATCCAGCTGGTCCAATGATTTTTGTTTGGAGTGAATATCCTCCAGCAATCTTTTTCGCTGCTTGCGTAAATAATGGAGCTTCTCTTCTTTTGTAATTGTACTTTGCATGAGCTTCTGCATAAACTTACGGAGCGTATCCATTTCAGCCCCAGCCTCCACTAATACATTGATGATTCCGATATAATCCACCAATTCATCATTGTAATCGATGTTGCCGTCCGGCTGCTTATGACAGTCAAACAATCCCTGCGACTCATAAAACCGCAGTTTATTGAGAGGCACACCAAAACGTTCACTCACCTGTTCCTTCGTCATATTTTCCCTCCTATCAAAAAAGTGAGTGTGCCGAAAAAGCGTCCTGCTTTCTGGTACACTCACATTGTAAAATAAATGCTGTTATCTGTAAAATACTTGATTTTGTTGACCGTCATGCTCTATAGGCATTTCTGACCAACTCAATAAATTTTTGTACCGCCTGATTCACTGGCTGATACTTTTTCCAAACCAGAACAGAAGTATTGCTGACCTCCGGGAAAAGCGGGCGAAACGTGAGACCGGGAAACGATTTTAACGCTCCTTTTATGGTAAAGGCATATCCCAAATGATGTTTCACCAGTAAAGCGGCATTATCAATCAGGTCATAGGTGCAAAACACGTTCAGTTTTTCCGTATCTCCGCCAAACCAGGCTTTGGCTTCCCTTTCCCCAATACGCCAGCTCACAATCAGGGGCAGAGAACGCAAATCCGCAGGGGTAATCACTTCTTTTTGCGACAGGGGATCGTCATCCGGCATAAGAATTCCCCAGACTTCCTTCTGCGGCAGCCGCACGAAATCATATTTTTCCACTTCAACCGGCTCCATTAAAATCCCTACATCCAAGATGCCCTTATCTAATTGATCCTTTATTACTGAAGCTGTTCCTGTACGTAATTCAAAACGCACCTGCGGATAGTTTTGTGCGTAAATTTCCATGATCTCCGGCAGATTTTCGGACACCGCGGCGCTTATCCCGCTTCCAATGGAGACCAGACCCATCAGTTCATCATCTCCATTCTGAAAATCCTGTTGGATTTTATCCGCAAGGGAAACAAGTTCCTCCGCCCGGCGGCGCAGCAGCATACCGGATTCTGTCAAAGAAATTTTACGGTTTGTCCGTTCAAATAACTTGGTATTTAATTCCTCTTCCAGTTCCGCCATCTGCCGACTAAGCGTTGGCTGAGTAATATGTAGAATGTCCGCCGCGCGGGTAATATTTTCTTCACGGGCAACCGTTAAGTAATATCTAAGCACGCGAAGCTCCATCTTAATCTCCTCCCTTTGGTATAATAGTTACAAAAATTTAAGGAGGGCCTCTTCACGATCGGATAGGGGAAGGAAATCTTCCCCTATCCACCGCGATACTACGGCATTCTCACAGCAAAGCTGTTCACTGTCCGTTGCCCTTAACCTTCGATGCCGGTTACCGGATAGTCCTGATCTTCCACTGCCTTTTTCAGCACGTCATCGGCTACGTTTTCTGCCAGAGTCACAACCGCTGTGCCTTTTTCATGGCTTACCTGAGCTTCTTTTACACCCGGTACGCCTTCCAGCGCTTTCTTTACTCTGGCCTCGCAGTGTCCGCACATCATTCCTTCGATTTTCATGGTTTTTGTCATGTCTTTTTCCTCCTGTTTTTCATTTTTTATGTTTACACTATGGTTTCCTTTTTTCTTTCTGTCTCTGGACGCATCATGCATCCGAAACAGATTCAGGCGCAGCGCGTTCATCACCACGCAGAAGCTGGACAGACTCATGGCGGCCGCGCCGAACATTGGGTTCAGCTTCCAGCCAAGCAGAGGATACCATACTCCCGCCGCCAGAGGGATTCCGATTACGTTGTAGAAAAATGCCCAGAAAAGATTTTCATGGATATTTCTTAAGGTGGCCCGGCTCATGCGGATGGCTGCCGGCACGTCGCTTAGACGGCTCTTCATCAGTACCACATCGGCGGCGTCAATGGCAATATCCGTACCGGCTCCGATGGCGATTCCCATATCCGCTCTGGTAAGGGCCGGCGCATCGTTGATGCCATCTCCCACCATAGCCACTTTTCCTTTTTCTTTCAGACGGCGGATTACATTTTCTTTGCCGTCCGGCAGCACGCCGGCGATGACTTCATCCACGCCCGCCTGTTCCCCAATGGCTTTTGCGGTACGTTCGTTGTCTCCCGTCAGCATAACCACATGAATTCCCATATTCTGCAGCTCTTTCACCGCCCTGGGACTGTCTTCCTTGATCACATCCGCCACGGCGATGATGCCTGCCAGCTTGCCGTCCCGGGCAAAAAACAGCGGCGTCTTTCCTTCTTCTGCCAAAAAGCGGGCCTTTTCTTCCATCTCCTGGGAAATGCCTGCATTTTCCCCCATAAAGTTCCGGTTTCCTCCGGTCAGAACTGCTCCCTCTAATACTCCGGTCAGACCGTTTCCGGGAACCGCCCGAAAATCAGTGACTTCCGGCTGTCCTTTTGCCATATCCCGTTTCTCGGCCAGGGAAAGAATCGCCCGGGCCAGGGGATGCTCACTTTTTCTTTCCAGGGCATAGGCCATGGACAAAAGATCCTCTTCACTGACGCCGGATGCCGGGATAATATCCGTAACCTCCGGTTCTCCGCTGGTGATGGTTCCCGTCTTGTCAAGGGCCACAATGTCCATTTTCCCTGTCTCTTCCAGCGATACCGCCGTCTTGAACAGAATGCCGTTTTTCGCACCCATGCCGTTTCCTACCATGATGGCCACAGGAGTGGCAAGTCCCAGTGCGCAGGGGCAGCTGATTACCAGCACGGAAATGCCTCTGGCCAGCGCAAAGCCGATGCTCTGTCCTGCGATCAGCCAAACAAGGATGGTGACCGCTGCGATGGAAATAACCGCCGGCACGAAGATGCCGGATACTTTGTCAGCCACTTTCGCGATGGGCGCCTTTGTGGCGGCCGCGTCGCTGACCATCTGGATGATCCGGGAAAGGGTGGTATCTTCCCCTACGCGGACGGCCTCGCATTTGATGAAGCCGGACTGATTTACCGTAGCCGCCGATACCTGATCTCCCGGTTCTTTATCGACGGGTATGCTTTCTCCTGTCAGAGCGGATTCATTGACGGCGCTGCTTCCTTCCAGCACAATACCGTCCACCGGTATATTCTCACCGGGACGCACCACAAAAATATCTTTCATACGCACCTGGTCGATGGAAACCTCCATCTCCACGCCGCCGCGGATTACGGTGGCCGTTTTGGGCGCCAGCTTCATCAGACTTTTCAGGGCGTCCGTTGTCCTTCCCTTGGAACGGGCCTCCAGCATTTTTCCAACAGTAATCAATGTTAAGATCATGGCGGCCGATTCAAAATAAAATTCATGCATGTAGGCCATGACGCCCGCCATATCCCCGTTCATCTGGGATGCGGTCATGGCCAGCAGGGCGTAGACGCTGTAGCCAAAAGAAGCTCCTGCTCCCAGCGCCACCAGGGTATCCATATTGGGCGCTCTGTGAATCAGCCCCCGGAAACCGCTGATGAAAAATTTCTGATTAATAATCATGACAATCACGGTCAGCAAAAGCTGCAGGATTCCCAGCGCCACATGATTTACAGCCAGCGCCTGGGGCAGCGGCCAGTTCCACATCATGTGCCCCATGGAAAGATACATCAAGGGAATCAAAAAGCATAAAGATGCAATCAGTCTTTTTTTCAGCGCCGGAGTCTCCTTATCCTGCAGAAGGCTTTCTTCTTCCGCCCGGCTTTTGGCGGCTGTCCCGGCCCCTCGAACCGATGCATGGTATCCGGCCTGCTCCACCGCCGCGATAATAGCTTCCGGCGCCGCCGTCCCTTCCACTCCCATGGAATTTGTCAGAAGACTCACGGAGCAGGAATCCACGCCCGGAACGTGGGATACGGCCTTTTCCACTCTGGCGCTGCAGGCCGCGCAGCTCATGCCTGTTACTGTATATTGTTCCATTTAACCATTTCTCCTTTCTGCGATACTGGTCACTTTATAATCCATGCCATCCACCGCCTTTTTCAAAATTTCATCGTCCACCGGCCGGTCCAGGTCAACCAGGGCCGTTTTTTTCCTCCAGTTTACTTTCGCAGACACACCCTCAAGAGCGTTCAGCCGGTTTTCCACTGCGTTTTTACAGTTATCACAGTGCATGCCCTCAATGGTCATAACTTTCCGGTACAGCACGGGGCCCTGAAGCTTTTTCTTTTTCGGCTTCGCCGTACCGCCGCCCGTACAGCAGCCGCCCTGTCCCTTTGCATGGCGAAACGCCCGCTGTGCCGCTGCAAGTATTATGATTACCAGAATTATTATAATAATAACATTGCCCATTCTTCTGCTCCTATCTCATCAGCTTCTGCAAAGTCATTACAAGTTCATCTATGGTCTCGTCCTTTCCATCCCGGATGTCATCCGCCACGCAGGTACGGATATGATTTGCCAGCAGTACTTTATTGAAGCTGTTCAGCGCGGCATTGACGGCGGATACCTGGATCAGAATATCCGGACAGTAGGCATCCTTTTCCACCATCTTTTTAATGCCCCGCACCTGTCCTTCAATCCGGTTGAGACGGTGAATCAGATCCTTGTATTCTTTTGGCGTACGTTCTTTCGTTCTGTGACAGCATTCCCGGTTTTCTTCCATCTGCACATTCCTCCTATCTGATCTGTATTATATACCCTGTAGGGGTATATTACAAGAGGAAAATCAGAAAACAATATTTCTCCAAGAAGCCGGGAATACTATTTAGTTTTTCTGTGTATGGGTATAAATAATTCTATGAATTACACGCAAAATCTGCAATCTGTCCGCACTTAACTATTGGATTTACTCTTGCTCTATGATATAATAAATGCGTACAATGTTTTAGGTTTGCGTGTAGAAAGTTGGTGTTTACTTGAACAAAAAAGAAATTGCACAAAAAGTGATTATAAATAATGGTGGCATAGCAAAAACCGCCGACTTTACAGCGGCGGGCATGAAGAATTATGAGGTAGCGGCACTCTGTAAAGAAGGTTTTATTGAAAGAATCCGCCGAGGCTTTTATCAGTTTCCTAACAGTAATCAAATAACAGAAGAGCAATTAATACAAGAGCTTCTTCCACAAGGAATTGTTTGCGTTGAGTCTGCCTTGTTTCATTATGGGTATAGTGATTTTGCGCCTCGTAAATGGTCTATTGCCGTACCAAGAACTGCATCCCGTGCCATAAAGAAAGTTGAGGAATTTCCGATTAAGGCTTACTATATTCAAAAGGACTTTTTGCAAATCGGAAAATCAATAGATAACTTTAACGGTGTGGAGCTTGCTGTGTATAATCGTGAGCGTACAATATGTGATTGCTTTAAGTACCGCACAAAACTTGACAGTGAAATTTTTAATAAAGCAGTCAATGCCTACGTTGCCGATGAAAATAAAAATCTTGCCAACCTTTCTAAATATGCAAAAGAAATGAAGCTATATGCAAAGGTTATGAATTTGATGGAGGTATTGCTCAATGGCTGATATTGCTGCATCCGTGCTTGCTCGATTAAAAAACAAAGCCGCTGAGAGCGGCAGAAGCTATCAGTTATGCTTACAGCTTTTCTGTCAGGAAGAGTTTCTTCGCAGGCTGGAAAAATCCAAGTATGCGGAAAATCTTGTGTTAAAAGGCGGTCTGTTCATTTACTCCATTACCAACTTTGATAGCCGTGTAACGGTGGATGTAGATTTTCTTCTTCGGAAAGTGCCCAATACACCTGAACAGTTGAAGCCAGTGTTGGAGGAAATTATCGGTACACCTACCGGCAATGATTTTATTACCTTTGAAATTAAAAATATTACCCCTATCGCCGTAGCAAAGAAATACGCCGGGATCGGTGCGTCTCTTGTGGCACGAATCAAGAACACGAAAACTCCGTTCAGTATTGATTTTGGTGTAGGCGATGTCATTGTCCCGAAACAGGAAAAGCGAAAAATTCCTACTCAGCTTGAGAATTTTACTGCGCCAACGGTCAATACCTATTCTCTCGAAACAACTATTGCCGAAAAACTTGACGCTATCCTCAGCCTTATGGAATTCTCCAGCAGAATGAAAGACTACTACGACATCTACTATCTTGCTAATAAGTTTAACTTTAACGGAGCAACGCTTACGGAGGCGTTAAGGAAGACCTTTGAAAACCGTCAACATATTTTTACGGCGGAGCAGTTTGAACAGGTTATGACTTTTGGCAGTGATGATGCAATGCAAAAGAAATGGAAGGCTTTTATTCGTAAAATTGATACTAAAACGGATGATTATAGCGCCGTATTAAAAAATATAAAATCATTTCTTGCCCAGCCTTTTGCGGCCGCAATAGAAAGCGAAAATTTCACAAAACAATGGGCTATTTTAAATTGCGAATGGAAATAAGTAATTTTGATGAGTAATCCTATAAAAAATATTTTTGACATAGAATCGTTGTCAAAAGATATAGCGGAAAGAGAAAATATAATGTCAAGCCTCCTTTGCGCTTACATTGTACCAAGAAATTATCAAGAGGACGAATGTACGATTTTTTCGGCATAAAGAAGGACAGCGTAAAAAGCATTTTTGCCTTTTACGCTGTCTTTTCCCCTTTGCAATGCCCATAATATGTATTTCAATGTTGTTACCAAATTACTTCCCTATGTGGCGTTAGCATTCACCAGCTGTTCCTGTTATTCTTCTTATGCATTTACTGTTTCTGTCTTTTCTTCTTCCTTCGCTTCCTCCAGCACAGACGTACAGTTGGGGCATCTGGTTGCCTTGATGGAGATTTCACTCATGCAGTAAGGACATACCTTTGTATCCGGTTCCTTCGCCTCTTCCTTTTTGTGTCCCAGACTCATCAGATTATTGATGCCTTTGAGAAGGCAGAACAGTACGAAGGCCATGATCAGGAAATTGACCAGCGCGGAAATAAAACTGGACCCAAAACCGGCGATGTCCGCAAGCGTATATGTGGCAGCTCCTGTCACAAAACTCAGAATCGGATTGATAAAGTTATTGGTAAGTGAATCCACCAGCCCGGAAAAGGCGCCGCCGATAATAACGCCGACAGCCATATCCATCATGTTTCCTCTTAAAGCAAATTCTTTAAATTCCTGAATAAATTTTTTCATCTTCTGTTTTCTCCCTTACCTCTTTATCTTTTCTTTCCCCAGAACAGCAGCGCCTGCATACCCGGGCCGGTATGCATTCCGATAATGGGGCCCACCCATACGATCCGGCAGCGTGCCTGTGGAAATCTTTTCTCCACCTCGGCCTTCAGTTTTTCCGCTTCCTTCAAGGCATCACCGTGTGCGATCCAGACATTATTGCCCATGGAAGGATCCCAGCTTTCTTCCATTGCTTTCAGCTTCATGTTCATGGCCTGCCGCTGACCTCTTGGTTTTCCGGCCACCACCAGCTTTCCTTCTTCATCCACCCGCAGCAGCGGCTTCACCTGAAGAATATTTCCGATGGCTGCGGCCGCAGCGCTGATTCTGCCTCCCTTTTTCAGGTACTCCAGGTTATCCACGGTAAACCAGTGGCATATGGACAGTTTTCGTTCTTCCACCCATTTTGCAAGCCCGTCTATATCCGCTCCATCCTTCCATTTCAAAGCAGCTTCGTAGACCAGCAGCCCCTGCCCTGCACAGGCGCACCGTGTATCAAGGCAGATGATCTTCCGGTCCGGATAGGATTTTTTTAATTTTTCCACACAGCCCAGAGCCGCCTGATAAGTGGCGGACAGCCCCGAAGAAAACGCCAGATACAGAACGTCTTTTCCTTCTTTTAAATATTTTTCAAAAGTTTCTGTATATGTATAGGGTGTAATCTGGCTGGTGCTGCCGTACTTGCCCTGACGAAGCGCCTGGTAGAACTCCTCCACGCTCAGATCTCCGCCCGGACCGTAGGTTTTTGCCTCACCATCCAGAATTACTTCCATGGGAATCATGTCAAGTTCCGGTATTTCACGGAAAATTTCCTCTGACATATCGGCTGTCGCGTCCGTGATCAGCTGGTATTTCATCATATCACCATTTTCCTTTCTTTATTTTACAAAAATCGACTTTTATGCCTTTTTATCATATCATGAACGCCGGCAAAGTCAACCGTTTTTCCCTCTCCGTTTTCCGTTATTTCACCCTGTATTCCCAGGTTTCTCCTCCATCAGACGATATAAAAGAAATCCCTTCTTCCCCGCCCTCTTCCGTCGTAACCTGAACGCTCAGCAGATCTCCTTCCTTTTCGGGCATATTTACATAATCGTAATCGCTGGCGGAAAGTCCATATTGTGATGCGCTTTCAGGAAGTTTCTCTGCAGTATCCACAGGCAGCGTTACCGGTGTAAACGTAGCGCCTCCATCCTGGGTCCGGTACAGCCGGGAGTATGAGGAAGAGGCTCCGGCAATGCATGCAAATCCCAGATTTTCATCGAAAAATATCAGGCCCTGGGCCACACCGATCTCTCCGCCGAAGGGATCTTCACAGGCCCTCTCCCAGGTATGTCCGTCCGCTGTTTTTTCCAGCAGGTAAAATCTGCTGCCCGCCGCAGCGTCCGCCACCACCAGACGCCATCCTCTTTTATCATCCAAAAAGAAATACATCGTGCCGTCGCTCTGATCGACGGTAAAACTCTGTGTTTCTTTTGCGCTTTCTGTCTGCTGCTGCTCCCGCTCTTCCTTCAGCTGCTCTTTTGAAATATACTCCGGCTCCATGATATACCGCTGGGGCGTCACCCAGTCCTCATCCGGGATGTGTAAAGACACCTCAAAGCCGCTTATCTGTCCTCCGTTCATGATCATGAACGGCGCTTCCTGGCCCACTCCGTTTTCTTTTCCGTCTCCGTCTGCGTCTCCCGGAAGATACGTAAGTCCCTGCGGTGATGAAAAGGAACGCTTCCCGTAATACAAAATTTCAAAGACCGTTCCCTCCTGCCCGGCAGCCCAGGCTTTTACCTGTTTCTTCCAGGAATCCTGTTTAAGAATGGCAAGCATGGGAGAAAGCCTTTTATCCTCATCGAAATCCGCATTTGCCTCGCCATCGATCCACACGGTCATATCTTGCCCCTGATTCCGCTGATAATCAACCAGAAAGGTCCTGATTTCCCCGTCATCTTCCCGGCCATATAAAAAAGTATTCAAAGACCGGATAACGCCGTCTGCATCAAAGTCCACCGCAAAGCTGCCGGCAATATACAGTTCTTCCGGCAGCTCCAGGGTCTGATTAAGATCAAAAAGAATCCCTTTTGCCCCGCTTTCCAGGAAGTTGTCGTGCTCCAGACGCACCTCCTTTTTCCTCATCCATTCATCCAGCTTCCAGGACAATGCGCCATGATAAGGTATAGCTGCATAAATAATCCGGCCAGCGAAGTAAACCGTGACAGCCAGAAGGAAAAAGCCTTCTATCCAGAGGATTTTCTTGTTCTGTCCGGCGGTTTTCGCCCCGTTTCCCTGTCGCCTGCGCAGAATAAACCATGTGAGAGTGCAGGCCAGAAAAATCAATACCGGCAAAACCAGACGTCTCACATGGTTCGCAATGCCTCCATACTGGCACAGATGCCAGAACTCATACAGCATAAACAGGTAACTTACTAAAATTAATTTACCGCAGATTTTATATAGTATTTTCATCCTGATCCCTCTTTGCTTCCGTGTTTTTTTATATATTACACTTGTAAGCTTTCGGGGTCAAGTCCGAAGTTATCAGCGGCCCCTGCAGCGGCATGATGCCAGGGCAATGCCGGCCGCCAGCAAAATCCCCTGCGCTGCCATAACGGGCGCGGGCATGGAAAAACCGGGATCCAGACTTTCAAACGTCCCGGCGTATTTTTCAAAAAAGCATCCGCTCCACAGCCACAGGGCCTGCGGCAGGGGCAGCGCCCTGCAGATAAAGGGAAGGAACATCAGAAGGTACAGCAGCCAGTTTCTGATCCGGCCCAGTAGCCAGCCGTTTCCAAGAGCAAAGATAAGCGGCGGCACAAGCGTAATCAGGGCAGGGACAGCCAGATCCGTCCATCCATACCATCCGAAATAAATTCCGTAGAACAGGGCCGCTTCCCCCAGACAGCACAGAGCCAGAATACCGGTTCCTGTCAGGGCGGCAGCGCATCGGACAAAAGCGTACCTGCGCGGATCCGCCGGGGCGGCGTCTGTGAGAACGCTCACCCGCCTGGCCTTTTTTGAGGTGAAAAAAGTCAGAAAAAGCAGCGTGCCGATCCATAAAAAGGGCAGCATCCGACACAGATAATCTCCAAAACTCCAGGCGGAAAAGGGCGCCGTATGGGATACCCCCAGGATCGTCACACGATTCAGCACCTGCCAGCCATAAAACAGAAGTATCAGCACAAATCCTGCAAAAAAACGGTTCCATAATAATCGTCTGCACTCATATCGATATATTTTACGCAAGGTTTAAATCCTCCTCTCTAAGCCCGCAGGCATCCAGAAATTCCTGATATGTCAGATAGGGATACGCAGGGTCCAGTTCCCGGTTGAAAAGATCGTGAAGGATCTGATCCATCGCCTCCTTGCCGCCCGTCAGCTCCTGTGCCTTTAAAATTTTCAGGGGCATCTCGCTGTACTGGCGCACCTGTTTCAGGTTTCCTGAAATTTCAAGCTGCTTTTCTTCCGGCAGTTTTTCCAGATACTGAGGATTTCGCACATAAAAGTTCAGATAGTAGTCTTTTACTTCCTGCTGCCACTGTTCTATATAATTTTCCCGGGCGTACTCTTCCCCGTAAAGTTCACTGACAATGCGGTAAGTAGTATAGACGGTAAGACCCTCCGCAGACCAGGGACTGGTCTCATCCGTGTCATCGAACATATTGCCAAGGCCCCACCACTGATGTACCAGTTCATGAATCATCACTTCTCCCGGGATACTCCCTTTGTCCGCATCACTTAAGTTTACAGCGGTAAAATCCGCCTCATCCAGCAAACTTGCCCCATCCGTGGCATAACCGCCGCCGGAAACCCGGCTTTGAACCAGTTTCAGTCTGCCGCCTGCCCCAAAGGACAATGTTCCGTAATGCTTTGTACAGTAATCCGCCACCGCCTGTACGGCCTCCACCGCTTTTGCCTGTTCCATCACGGACTGATGTTTCCGGCCATAATAAAATTCTATGGTGATTCCGCCGGCCCGGATATCCTGCCGGACATAATCTCCCGCATAGAGAATGCCGCCGGTTCCATTGTGCTCATAACGCCACGTGACAGTGCCGTCTTCATTTTCCGACATTTTCTGCGCTTCCCCTGACCCGAATGGAATAACGGTCATGGAGCCGGGCAGCGTGATCTCTATCGAAGCGGGATACATTCCCTCATCCGGCGCCACATTCATCAGTCTGGGCGACAAAATGGCATTTTCCAGACAAAGATACTCCTTACTGATCTCTGTCCCTCCCTGCATGACCGAGGTGTTGCGTCCCTCCCGGGGAAATCCGCCGTATTTTATCAAAAGCTCCACCTCTTCCAAAGCCGGAATTTCCGCCTCCAGCATAGCTTCGTTGTATTCCTGATAATCCCCCACCGAAAAGGGTACCTCTTTCCCGTTGGCCTGGACGGAAGAAACCTTATAACCTGGATTGATTCCAAAGGAGATCGTCTGTGCTCTGCCGGAGGTATTTAAAAAATGATAAGACGCCGTACCTGAGACCGTGCCGGCGGCGGTATTCGGAACCACCTGGGCGCTTCGGGCAAAGCAGACTACCTCTTCCAGAAAGGGCATCTGACTGAAAGTCATGGCCGTCAGATCAGGATTTTCATGGTCCACCATGGGCTGTACCGCATAGGCCGCTCCGGCACAGACCAGCAGCGCCAGCGCGGCGGCGGGCCTACAGATCCGGCGGACGCCCCATAAAAAAGAACCGCATATATTTTTCCCATACCGGCGGATGCACAGATAAGACACAGCCCAGACTGCGGACAGCGCCGTCAGCCAGGTCAGGCGCATATACAGCACAGAATAAAAAATCCTGAAGTTTGAAAAATCATCAGACAGGGCCCAGACACAGGGATTGAGCCAGCAAAGCTGCCAGTCGTCCGCCCAGACCGTCAGACTTAAGCAGGCAAAGGCGGCAAAAAGAACCAGAGACAGATCTGTCCGTCCCGTAAACTGGTAAGCAGAGGCGCCGGCGAGGATACCAAGGGGAAGAGCCAGACCCATAAAGATAAGCCAGGCCAGAATAAAATCGCCCGCTCCAAAAACAGAGCCGATCAGCCTTTGGCATACCGGAAACCAGACTGCCATGGTGATCCCCGCTGTCAGCAGCGCAGCTCCCATAAGAGATACAAGACGCACCCAGGCCATGGTCAGCGGGGAAACCGCCGCGTCCATCAAAAGATTTACCCGTGCCTTCTCCGCCCTGCCAAACTCGAAAACTGTAAGCACGCCAAACAGAATACCACCCGCCGCGCCGCCGGCAATGGCAGGATTGGCAAGATACATGGACAGCATAGTGTCAGCATAAGCCGGTTTATAAAGGATGAGTCCCGCCAGCGGCGAAACAACTGTCAAAAAAACCGCAAGCCAGGCAAGACGGCTTCGCATCAGCCGTCCAAATTCCAGCCGGAACAGACAAAACCTTTTCATTGGTCCACCTCCCTGGAAATGAGATAAAGATAGGCATCTTCCAGTGAAGGTTCCTCCTCCCGCACAAAGGCCGGCAGGGTATCTGCCACCGCTTTGCAGCGGATTCCACGGCTGGTATTGACCCGTGCGGTAATGTGAAGACCCTGCTCCCAGGCAGCCTCCTGTTCCCAGAACACGCCCACATGACCGACCGCCATTTTGATCAGCTGTTCCGGCGTCCCTGCAAACAGGATCTTCCCGTGGTTCATGACCACCAGCTGATCGCAGACCGACTGTACGTCTTCAATGATGTGTGTGGACAGCAGCACCAGCCTGTCCTGTGCCATTTGGGAAAAGAGATTGCGGAAATGAATGCGCTCCTGTGGATCAAGCCCCACAGTGGGCTCGTCAAAAATCAGACAGGATGGATTTCCCAGCAGTGCCTGGGCGATTCCCACCCGCTGCCGCTGGCCTCCCGAAAGGGTACGGATTCCGGCTTTTGCTTTCTCCTTAAGATTCACTGCACAGATACTCTCTTTGACGGCGTCTTTCGGATTTTTCAGATTTTTAAGGGCCGCCATATAATCCAGAAACCCGGCGGCGGTAAGTTCATCAAACAGGCCGAAATCCTGCGGCAGATACCCCAGCTGCTCCTTCAGTCTTTGCTCCGCCTTTTCAAGAGGTGCCCCGTCAATTCGGATCGCTCCGGATGTGGGTTTCAAAGCGGACACCAGTAATTTCATCAGGGTAGACTTACCTGCACCGTTTGGCCCCAGCAGACCGATCAGGCTGGGCCCATGAAGATTGAGAGTCAGGTCTTTCAGGGCCTGTTTCCCATTGGGATAAGTCATGCTGACGTTTTGAATTTGAATCTCCATAGTCATTTTCTTTCCTTTCTCTTTGAGATAGGGGAATCATACCAGGGCTGTATGAAATGAATCTGGAGATTTTATGTGTTTTATATGAAGATAAGGGCCCTGCCCCTGCTTTAAATCAGTCAGGCCAAAAAGCGGACGGCCGCCAGCACTCCGTTTTCTGTATTTTTTATTTCACAGGAAGCATCTGACCGGGTCAGAATCATCTGTACCAGATAAAGTCCCAGACCGCTTCCGCCGGTACTGCGGTTTCGGGAGCTTTCCTCCCTGTAAAACGCTTCAAAAAGATGGGGAATCGATTCTTCCCTGATATGCGCGCCCGTATTTTCCACCGTCAGAGCGGGCTTTCCCTGCATCCAGCCGCACCACACGTGAATTTTGGCCCCCTCCGGCGAATAAAGCGACGCGTTGGAAAGGAGATTTTCAACCACTTTTCCCAAAAGTCCGGCGTCGCCCATAACCGTGACGCCGGGCATCAGGGAGGCAATCAGGCACTGTCCTTTTTGCGTCAGCAGCTCCTCGTCCTGGGAGATCTGACGCTCAATCAGCTTTGACAGCTCCACGGACTCCTGCTTTACCGCATCAAATCCGCTCTCCATGCGGGAGATGGCCAGCATCTCCTGGATCAGCTTTTCCATCCGTCCCGCAACCTGAAGAGAGCGAAGCAGATATTTGTCCCGGTTTTTGTATACGTCCACACCCTCCAGCATGCCGGACAGCTGGCCCTTTAATATGGTAACCGGTGTTTTCAGTTCATGAGATGCCGCAGAAAAAAAGGCCGTCCTCTGGCGGTCCATTTCCCGTTCCTGTTCCACTTCTCCGCGCAGAGCATGATTTGCTTCCTTCAGATCCGCCAGAGCCGTGGAAAGCCGCAGCGCCATGCTGTTAAGACTCCTTCCCAGCTTTCCGATCTCGTCGCCGCGCTGCTCTTTACACTCCCAGTTAAAATCCAGCTGTGCCATCTTTCCCGCAATTTTGCTGAGCCGGACGATGGGACGGGTAATGTATTTGGAATAGACAAGGGCGCAGATCAAAGAAAAAAGCAGCAGTAAAAGCAAAAGCCAGGGAGCCATCTGAATCAACGCCCGCACCGCCAGATTTTCCGCCTGAACGCGGGGCGTAATATAGAGATAATACACATCATCCCGATCTGCAAACCGCACCTTTGCCGCAATCGTACTCTGACCTGAGGTCGTAACAGTCACCGCGCCCTCCGCCCCATCTGCGCCGGCAGGCCAGGTCACCGTGGTATCCTCTTTGATAACTGCTGTCCCGTCCGCCGCTGAAACCATGGTGCTTTCATCTTCGTACAAAGGCTGCACGGCAAGCCGGGAACCGGTGTCAGCTGTATTTCCTTTCGAATCTGTCAGCAAAACATCCACACTGTAGGATCGGAAAAATTCATCCAGCAGCGGCCCGCACTGGTCAAAATCTGTTTCCGCCAGTTTCTTTACAAGCTCATCCGCCCTGCGGGCCAGATCGCTGCTCATCACGGCAGTGTAGGTAACCGGCGTTGCCCAGGCGATCAGACCGAAAGTAACGGCAGCGGCTGAAAACAGGATAAGGGCCGTTATCAGAAAAATACGGACTGTCAGGCTCTCACGGAATTTCTTTCGCAGCACGGTAGCCCACCCCCCTCACTGTCTCAATATAATCTCTTTTCAGTTTGTGGCGCAGATTCTTAATATGACTGTCAACTACGCGTTCATCTCCGTAAAAGTCGTATCCCCACAGCTTTGCCAGCAGCATTTCCCGGGTAAACACACGTCCCGGGGCATCCAGAAACGTATACAGCAATTCAAATTCCCTGGCTGTCAGATCCAGCCTCTCTCCATCCAGAAGAGCCTCCCTTGCATCCCGGTCAATCACCAGATCCCGGTATCGCAGATAATTTTCCTCCCCTGCGCCGGAGCTTCTGCGCAGAATCACCCGTATTTTTTCCAGAAGTACGGGCATGGAAAAGGGCTTGGTCACGTAATCATCGATATCCATGCCAAAGCCCTTCAGCTGCTGCTCCTCCCCATCCAAAGCGGTAAGCATCAAAATGGGAACCTGCGACTGTCTGCGGATCATCTCGCATACTCCAAACCCGTCAATTTTGGGAAGCATAATATCCAGCAGCACAAGATCAAAAGACCGGGTCTGAAATAGCGAAAGGGCGCTCACCCCATCCCCGGCCGCATGAGGTTCATATCCGGCTTCTCTTAAATAGGCACAGAGCAGCTCCTGAATATCCGGCTCGTCTTCTGCAATTAATATATTTCTCATCATCAATCACCACCCTGTGCAGTATACCACAGTTATGTGAATTTATGATGAAGATTTAAGCTGACTGATAACGCCTTACGTATTTGTATTGCGCATTTCTTCCCACTTGCGTCTTGCACAAACAGCCCTGCAGCGAATACAATTTTCACGCATACAGGTGTTATTATCTGTATTCACGTAAAATCCGTCTTTTCCGGTCCTCTTCACCACATACATCGCTGCGTCAGCATTTCTATACAGCTCTTCGTAAGAATGAACATCCGGCGTAATAACCGCCACACCAATACTGACAGATAACTTATAGTCCCTGTAGTATTCCTGCAGCTGCGTCCTTACTTCCTCCAGAAATCCATTCAGCTTGGTCTGCAGCATCTCCATGGTAAGTTCCTGCCTCAGCAGAATCACAAACTCATCCCCTCCCAAACGGGCTTTGAGATCCGTAGAACGGAACTGGCCTTTCAAAATTCCGCCGAAGATTTTCAATACGTTGTCACCTTCCATGTGTCCCGCCTTATCGTTTATCTTCTTGAAATTATCCAAATCAATGAGAATTAACATTCCCCGGGGGTGTTCCTCCTGGAATATCTGCCGTACATCTTCTTCAATTTTCTTCCGGTTAAACAAGCCCGTTAACGAATCCGTTACATTTCTCGACTTTTCCTCTGACAGTCTTGCATTAAGATTATGGATTGTTTTCATATCTTCTGTGATATTCTGCACCAACCCATAAGAAGCGTTTTGAATATAAGTCCGGTAAACCATCAGCGCACGCCCGCTTGAGGTCTGGTATCTCTCTTCTTCGTAAAGACCATCCTCCCAAACCTTCCGCTCCATCTTCACATCATCATATTGGGATCGAATCTTCTTAAACACCTCATCTTCGGAAATCTCCACCAGTGGTATCAGATTATCAGAACAGAATATTTGATCGAGATCCTCATAATACTCGTAGGCAGCAACTCCTTCACCAAACATATTGACCAGGCTGCAAAGCCCTTTGGGTTTTGCTTTAATAACGGAAACCAGTTTATTCAAGTTATAGGACAGATTCTTTATTTCCCTGTTTTTTCCTTCAATAAAGTATACCGTATTTGTTCCATTAATAAACATTTCCAGTTTTTGAGTTATCGTTTCCAGGTCTGCTAATACGGTATACCCTAACAGCCAATACACTAAGAGCAGCACAAACACATTCAAAACTACTACTGAAACCAAACTCATTACAAAACTTTTGTTGATTCTCCCCTGAATTCCCGATACGTCTGAAGCATATCCATAGATAATGCCTTCCCTGCATAAGAAAGTTGCAATCCATTTTTTCCCGGCAGCGTCACGAAAAGTTCCGTTTCTTGTTTCCCCTTCTTTCATATCAAGAATTGGCTCCATGGAATACTCTTTCGGAGGCCCGTCATTTTCCGACAGGGCTATTAATTTTCCGGTCTTTTGTTCAACGGCAAAAAGATACTGATAGCGCTCTGTTGGGACAGAATTCAGGATATTTTTTAATGACACCAGATTTTCATATTGCTCCAGAGACTCCGATGAAATTTCCAACAGAATTATTCCCTTCGGTGTGTCTGCTCGTTTTACGCCGACATAAATCTTTCGTTCTTTAGTTTCGTCGGAAATACTTTCTCTTTGAATATGGCTTTCCTGACCGGAGCGTCCTTCTAGCAGCGGCAGGAATTCTTTAAACTCTTCATTCTCATAAAAATTGATCCCTATGCTGTCCGAATCGCTGCTGTCTGTTATTGTGCCATATTCATCAACAACATTCACCTTTTCCACTTCTAAAATATTCAACATATATTCCCAATCAATACCGCTGTTTTTTTCTTTGCTGTACAGATTTGCAGCAATATTGGCTCTGTTTAAGCAATCTGTCTCAAATATCTCATACATCTCTTCTTCACGTATCTCATTGAGTTCTACAGAATGAATAATCTGTTCCATCGAACTTTCCAGATACTTTTTCTCTGATGCAACATTGCTGTTGTATATGTATTTACTCAGTATCCAGGCCATAACCACCGTCAACAGACCTGTTCCCGCAAAAAGGCTCAGAATAACTGATTTCCTTAAAGCCATCCCCTTTCCGTCGAACTTATTTTTTCTCATCTTCATCTTCCTCTCCTAAAAGCTGAATATAGCCTTCTGCTAAAAACACAAAAACTATCATTCAAGGAACGATGTATGGATTTCATGTATATTGGCAGCCAGCCATTACAGATCACAATAAACGGGCAAACGCCTCTGCTTCCATGGGACGGTAATAGAAATACCCCTGAATCTCATCGCATCCCAGATTCTCCAGGAAATCAGCCTGTTCCTGCCGCTCCACACCCTCTGCGATGATCTGCATTCCCATGCTCCGAACCATCTCCATGGTAGAACGAAGAACCGTTTCCTCTGCTTCCGAGTTGATCAGATCGATCAGACTCTTGTCAAACTTAACACCATTAAACAAATCCCGATGCAGATTTGCAAGATTCGAATTGCCCCGCCCGAAATCGTCCATCAGCATATGGAATCCCTCCTGCCGGAATGCCCTGATGATTTTCGCCACGTCCTTCTGAACCGACTCCTCGGTAACCTCCAGATAAACATAACTTTGGTCTATCCCCACACATTCCAGTATCTGCCGATACTGACGTACAATGCCGGACACCAGCAGACTTCCGCGGGAAATATTAACAGAAACAGGTACAATAGCCAGCCCTTCTTCCAGCCATCTTCTCTGCTGCAGACAGACTTTCTCAAATACATATTCATCCAGCTGCGCAATTTTTCCCCGTTCCTCCAAAAGCGGAATGAAACGACCCGGAGAAATGATCCTGCCGTCTTTTCCCCGCCAGCGCACCAGAGCCTCGGCGCCGCTGATGCATTTTCCGCGGACATCATACTTGGGCTGGTACCAGACTTCAATACCGCTGTCCTCCAACGTCTTGTCAAATTCATCCAGCAGGATGAGCGTATCCGTAAGTTCAATGGCTGCCCGTTCATCATAAGCGTGATAAAGGGTTCCCTCCAACTTAGCAAGGCTTTTCGCAAACATTGCTCTGCCGCGGATCCGCTCAATGGTCACATTACTTTCTACCACGCAGTATCCAAATACAGGCTTGCTCTGATTCATATAGAAATTCCTGAGCTTTTCCAGAATCTGCTCCTTTAATTTTATACATACCGTCCCGGCTTTATTCTCTGCCAGTCCGGGGTAGAAAAATATAAACTGATCGTCAGATACCCGCGCGGCAATTTTGTTAACTTCATCCTTTTGGGCAAACATCCTGCCCAGTTCCCGAAGAAGCTCATCGCCTTTCCTTGCCCCAAAATACCGGTTGATCACCTTAAACTCTATAATGTCACAGACAATCAGGATCCCTCCTTTGGCCTGTAAACGTTTGAACTCTTTCTTAAACGCTTCATAATTTGCTTCACCCGTGAGAAAATCCCTATAAGCCAGACGCTCCAATTCCTGTTTTTGCCGACGCTGCATACGCAATAAGAAGAAAATCAAAACCGTCACATAGAAAAGCACCAGTGCCAGAAGAAAGAGTACAGTGTAAAAAAGATTGTTAATCCGCTCTTCCACATTTTCTTCAGGAAGTGTACTGAGCATACTGACAGCACTTTCCATACCATGATTCTGCAGTGAAATCGGCAGGCAGTAACTGAACCGCCCCTCTCCCAGAATCCGGTAAAAGCCTCCCACTTCCTGAGAATTGCGTAAAGCATCTGCCAGCTGATCCGCATATTCCTGATTATCTGCAACGTCTTCCTGTAAACGCACAAAGATATTTTCGCCCATCGAAAACATGCAATTTTCCGATGCCGCTACAATGTTTCCGTCCTGATCCATCAGGCAGAACCTGGCCTGACCATCAAAAGCCCCGGTATCCAGCAAAGATGCTATGCTTTTTGAATTGAATACCTGATAAAGAAAACCAACAGGCGCATCATCTTCTTCAAAGACCGGAATGCCAAGTACAATACCTTCCCACCAACATCCGTCCGGCGACTCAACTGGCATTTCGATAATAGAGACGCTTTTTGATATATTTTCAAAGAACAGACTTTCGTCTGATAAATCCACATCCAGTCCTATACTGTTCCATCCTTTGCCGGAAGTATCAACATATCCGATCCATTCAAAGTTGTAAAGGTCTCTCCGATTTTGCTGGTGTCTGATTTTTTCCCGCCACAAATCCTCCGGTCCATCATTCATGAGCAGCCAGACGCTGTTCAGATAATCTACTCTGCTTTGCAGCATCTCTGTAATCGCTTTGGAGCTTTCGGCAGACACACTGCCCAGGGTATAATAAGATTCTGCAGCAATATCACGGCGAAACCTGTCGGTCAGGAAGAGACTTCCCAAAACCAGAATTACAGTCAGGCAGATGATAAAAGTAATATTGGTGAGTTTATAGATGTTTTTCTCTTTTTTGAAATGATGTTTAATAGAAAACATTCAGATTCAGTCCCCCTCTCTGGCTCATCCTTTGCGATTATTTGTCTGCCAGAAAATAACGGTATAATCCGAATATTATACTGTGCAATGTGTAAGTGAGCTGGTATACAATGTTTTGTTAAAACTGCTACCCTTCACTCAAAATTATAATACAAAATTTCAAAAAAATCCAGTTATTCTGACAAATTCAAATAACAACCTTGAATGAAATTCTGAATTCCACCTCTATGCTGAATTTACTCTTACACTCCTACTAATTATGTTTTATGATTCTTAGTGCCTCCTATCCGCAGTAGAAAAGCTGAACTCTTAGAGCATATGGGATTTCCCAAAAATTGGAAGGCAATTACCCGCTATCATCTGACATCATAGAAAAAGAGGAAGATACCGCCGCAATAGGGCCAACATAGCTGAACCTCCTTATTGAATTTTTGCATATAAAAAGGACTAAGTCCTTTTAAAGCCGTGGCTTTTGGAATTAGTCCTAATTGAGAGAATGAAAGGGAAGCATGATGCTTCCCTTTCGAGTTATATATAGATTTTGCAAATAATATCTTTAAATCTTTCTACTTTCCTGCATTGGCAATCGCTGCCTGTGCAGCGTTGTTTCCGGGGAGTATTTTTTTCCTTTTAAAAATTGGAGTATGTCACTAATATTAACAACATCTCTATGTACTGAGGGCTCCTCGCCCTCAGAGTCTTCTTCCGACTCTTTTTCAATATATACAGTAGCATGGTTTTTTCTTCCCTCTACTGCCATATCAATGTTTTTTGTCTCCACACCACTTAAGTTCACATACCAGGTAAATCTATTATTTCCCTGCGGAACAATTCTGGCAATAAACTTTTCTACAAATCTATTATCGACTTTAGCGCCAGTAATGTTAATTACTTTTTCCAGTGTCGCATATATCTTATTCCAATTTAATCCGTTTTCTGCTGTCATTTCTTCTGTGGTATTATGTTCATTTATTTTAGATTCGTAATTTGCCAGTTCATCATTCAACCGTTTTCGTCTATTCCTATATTCCTCAATAGAAATATCTCCTTCTGACCTCATTTCAATCAGCGTATCAATTTTTAATTTCAACTTGTCGATTTTTTTCTGGATAGCTATATTTTCCGTTTGCTTATCAATGTCAGCCTGATAGCATTTTTCCAGTATTTTACACGCCTGTTTCATAGCTGCATTTCTATCTTTCCATATTTCTTCTATAATATGTTTACACATAATCTCCAATTTCCAATCGGCGATCATTTGCATATCACAAAAGCCGGTATCATCCAAACCTTGTTTTCTGCGTTTTTTTGCAGAACCATTGTTGATCTGATTATAGCATTCGTATCCGTATGACCATTCTCTGTTCTTATTTTTGTGCCACCTGTTTTTACGAAAACTGGCCCCACAAGAACACTTTAATTTTCTATTCCATTTATCATGGCTTTCTCTTTTAGGGCCTGTCACTCTTTCATCTCCAAAAGGAGTTTTCTTTACAACCGGAATATTAAAATCTCTTCGTCTGCTCTTACGGATTTCTTCACATTTTCTCCACTCTTCTTCTGTCACGATTGGCTCAAAATCAGCTTTTACATACATATAGGTATCACTATTATGATTATTTATTCTTTTTTGTTCCAAATAATTGTTACTAAAGGATTTTCCATAAGCCATATAGCCCATATAGGTAGGATTTCCCAATATTCTGCTTACACTGGAAGCAGTCCATTTAATTTGTCCTGTTGCAGCTACTCTTTTTCGCATACAAAGTTCATTCGCAATCTTTGTGGCCCCGATCCCATCATTTAGATACATATCAAAAATCATTCTCACGGTTTCTGCCTGCTCTTCATTTATAACATATTTGTTTCCAACTCGGTCATATCCCAGAATATTTCCATTTCCATAAATTACTCCATTGTTTCGGCTAATATGCTGCCCTGCTTTTACTCGCTCAGATACTTTCCGGCTTTCTTCCTGTGCCAAAGTAGCCATAATCGTTAAACGAAGCTCCCCATCACCGTCCATTGTCCAAATATTATCTTCTACAAAATAAACTTCAATTCCAAGATTCTTCAGTTCTCGTGTTGTAACAAGTGTATCCACTGTATTTCTTGCGAACCGGCAAACTTCACGGGTAACAATCAAGTCAAATTTTCCTTCTTTAGCGTCTTTAATCATTTGAAGAAATGCGGGCCTCTTCTTAGCTTGAGTTCCCGTAATTCCTTCGTCAATATATCTGTCCAGGACAATCCAGTTGGGATGAAACTTTGCCTGATCATCATACCATTGCATTTGATTCTCCAAGGCAGAGATTTGTGCCTCATGCTCTGTTGATACCCTTCCATAAAACACTGTATTACGCATTCTATTTCTGTCATTAAGCGTGTGGAACGGCATTTGGAAATCTGTATTAAATACCACATTATTATTCATAAGTAAACCTCCTCGTATACTGTTGATAACCAAATTCTATCCGCTGTCAGGCAATTTGTGAAATGTGCGAATCTGCTTTTCTATTCTGCGATTGATAATATTTTTTTGCATTATCGTAAGTTACTTTATTTACAAGCCTTTCTTCAAATAAAATCTCTATTAACATTAAAGCTGCATACTCTTGTTCTATCTCCATATATTCTAATCACTCCGTAATTCCATTCATATATTTCGATTTCAATAATACTTCTTCCTTATTAAATAATCGTATCCCTGTCGTACATTACAGAACATACACGTTTCTTTTATTGTCTGATCCTGATCCGCCCGGATGATAAAGTGTTCCTTTGAATTGTAAAATGGCTTTGCACACACCGGGCATAAACACATCAGAATCGGTTTATCCAGCTTTTTGATCCCCATGCTGGTACGAAGTGCCTTATCCACCTTTAGCATTTGCTCCCGATTCAGCCTGCCAACATAATCATCTAACCGCCCCTTATCCAGTGTCCGAATCTGCTCCAACAGCACAAAAGATTCCTTCTCCAGTCCTTTGATCCCATTGATCGGTACATGTGTCGGCAGTTTTGTCTTTGGCTGGCTTGTGATAGCCGCAACAATGACCGTTGGACTGTGGCGGTTGCCACGGTTATTCTGAATGATTAGCACGGGACGGTATCCGCCCTGTTCGCTGCCGAAAATAGGATTCAGATCTGCGTGATAAATGTCTCCACGCCGCATTTCTTGTTCTTCCACAATTATATCTCCTTCCTCTATACGCCTTAGAACTCTCTTTGTTCCGTAAGGCGCTCCCCGCTCTTTGAAAGCAATCATTCATAGCGGGTATGTATCAGCCGGACGCAAAGTATTTCTTTGTATCCGGCTACCATAATTGCCTGTTTCAGCCTATTTGTCCTCGAC
>CAMMBV010000034.1 GCA_946494335.1 uncultured Ruminococcus sp.
CGCCCTCCGGGCGTATCGCGCAAAAAAGCCGGTGCGATACAGATGATCTTCATCTGTTTCACACCGGCCTGCTGCATCAACGCCTGTACAATCTTATTTCAGAGTAACTTTAGCGCCTTCGCCTTCCAGTTTTGTCTTCAGCTCTTCTGCCTCAGCTTTGGAAGCTGCTTCTTTGATTACCTTCGGAGCGCCATCAACGATTTCTTTTGCTTCTTTCAGGCCCAGACCTGTAGCTTCACGAACAACTTTGATAACTTTAACTTTGTTCGGTCCTACTTCTGTCAGCTCAACGTCGAACTCGTCTTTCTCTTCTGCTGCTGCACCGTCTGCTGCGCCAGCTGCTGCAACTACAACACCTGCTGCTGCGGATACACCAAATTCTTCTTCACATGCTTTTACTAAATCATTTAACTCTAAAACTGTTAACTCTTTGATCGCTTCAATAAATTCAGCTGTTGTCAATTTCGCCATTTTATTTTCCTCCATTATAGATTTTATTATTTTAATTAAGCTTCTGCAGTATCTGTCGTCTCTGTGCCAGACTCAGCAATCTGATTAAGCACACGGGCGAAGTTGGAAATCGGAGACTGGATACTTCCCAACAATTTTCCCAGAAGTTCTTCTCTGGACGGTACATTGGACAGAGCCTGGATTCCCGCCTGATCGTTGTATTTGCCTTCCACAACGCCGGCTACCAGTTCAAGAGCCGGGCAGGTCTTTGCAAATTTGGCAAGGATTCTGGCTGGTGCTGTCGCATCTGTAGCAGAAACAGCAATCGCATTTGTTCCGTGCAGGTGCTCTGACAGACATTCACATTCTGTACCCTTAAACGCAAAGTTCATCATGGTATTTTTGTACACCTTGTACTGAACACCGGCTTCTCTGAGTTCTTTACGCAGCTTTGTATCCTGTTCAACAGTAATTCCGCTGTAGTTTACCAGTACGACTGCCTGTGCGTCTTTGATGCAGTTTGCGATTTCTTCTACAATCGGTTGTTTCAGTTCTACTTTTGCCATAAAACGGTACACCTCCTTATATTTTTGTTGTACACGCTTCCGATATCATAAAAAAGCCTTCCGGTCCGCATAGACAGAAAGGCATGAAAATTCTTATCTTAAAGAATGATCTCTCCTCGGCGGGTGAATTTCTCTTTATGCCCTGGGGCACCCACTGTCTTCGGCGTGATACTTGTAGAAGTATACCATCGCATTTTATTCCTGTCAAGATCATTTTTACGTATTTTTCGCATACAATAGTAGAAAAACCGCAGGAAATTTATTGTTATGCTGAATATTCTCTGGGCGGCCATGATTCTCCTGGGCACTGTCTGCGCCGCTGCCGCAGGCCGGCTTCCCCAAATCACGGATGCCGCTCTTTCCTCCGCAAAGGAAGCCGTCACCCTGGCCATCACCATGATGGGAATCATCAGTCTCTGGTCCGGCATCATGGAAATCGCCTCAGCCAGCGGTATTCTCACCGGGATGGCAAAAAAAATGCGGCCCATTCTTTATTTCCTCTTTCCTGAAATTCCAAAAGAACACCCTGCCATAACGCATATTGCCGCAAACATGATTGCCAACGTATTCGGCCTGGGCTGGGCGGCAACGCCTGCAGGTTTAAAAGCCATGGAAGAGCTGGAAAATCTGGAGGAGAGCAGAAGAAAAAGCCTGCTGCCAGGACCAGTAAGAAAAAAAGGAATCGCCAGCAATGAGATGTGCACCTTCCTGGTGATAAATATCTCCTCCCTCCAGCTGATTCCAGTAAACATTATCGCCTACCGCAGTCAGTACGGGAGCATAAATCCCACGGCAATTGTAGGGCCCGCGATACTTGCCACCATGGCCAGCACCGGAGCCGCTTTGATCTTCTGCAAAATCATGGCAAAAAACCGGAAAGCAAAAAATGTTTAGCTTTGCAGACGTCCCCTCCTCTGATATAATATAAGTATATTCAATTATTGGGAGGGATTTTTATGGATTGGAAAAATAAGGTCATCGATGCCTTGATCGAGGGGGATTGTTTCTTTTCCACATTCCAGAAGATGCGGTTCATCCAGCTGTTTAATAAGCTGAAGGATGAAGCTTTTTTCACAAAGGGGTTCTGCAAATGTGTTTTTCTTGCATCCTGTGACCAGGAACATACTGATTTTTTAAGCAAAGCCGCTGACAAATTGATAGAAATGGGAGCCAGGGATACCGACTATATGCTGAAATTATCCGATGAGCATATCGCATCCCTGAAAGCAAATGAAAAGATATTATTTGAATTATCTGATTCTTTCCTGCGCTATCCCGACACCACGCCGGATGAAACCTGCCTTCTGGAACTGTCAAGAAGCTGGGTTCCCATCGGGGACAGCGCACTTCAGGCAAGTTTGATCATTGATAATCTTTAACGACGGCACGGCTGTCCCGCAGACATAATTTCAGTCCGCAGGACAGCCGTTTTACTGTTCCAGCAGCTGCCGGTAAATCTCCCTTTTGGGAATTCCCCGATCCTTTGCCACCTGTTTCATGGCGCTTTTACGATCCATCCCCCGGCTCTCATAAAGAGCCATATGTTCATCCAGCGACATATCCTCCCATCTGGCTATATCCTCTGCCAATATTTCTTTTCTGCTTCTGCCTTCAATCACCAGAACACACTCGCCTTTCACCGGTTCCGCCTCGACAGAAGATCTCAGTTGACTTATCGATGTACGCCAGACGGTCTCATGCTTTTTCGTCAGTTCCCGTACCAATGACATGTTCCGATCCCCCAGAACCTCTTCCAGTTCACTCAAAGTCTTTAACAGTCTGTGGGGAGCCTCATAGATCACAACCGTTCTGGTTTCATTCTTCAGCTCCTCCAGTATCTGACGCCTCTCTTTCTTATCCGGCGGCAGAAAGGCTTCGAAGCAAAACCGTCTGACTGGCAGGCCCGAAAGCGTCAGCGCAGTAATGCATGCTGCCGGCCCCGGAAGGGAAGTCACTGGTATATTTTCCTCATAACACATCCGTACCAGCTCTTCCCCTGGATCCGATATACCCGGCGTTCCGGCATCTGTAATCAGCGCTACCGTCGTTCCTTCTTTCATTTTCCGAACCAGATATTTTC
Source organism: uncultured Ruminococcus sp. (assembly GCA_946494335.1). Classification (GTDB taxonomy): domain Bacteria; phylum Bacillota; class Clostridia; order Lachnospirales; family Lachnospiraceae; genus Ruminococcus_G. The sequence continues at coordinate 3,097 of CAMMBV010000034.1, forward strand.
CCTTTTCTATTTTATTGTGCTCGTGGTAGCTGGTCATCGGCGTCTTAATCTCAAAATGATTTAAAAGCTTTACACTGTTTCGTGTATCCTCTGCCGCTATCAGATCCACTTCCTTTAAAGTCCGCAGAACCCGCAGCGTAATATCTTCCAGATTGCCGATGGGCGTGGCGCACAAAAACAGACCTGTCATATTCCTTCACCCTCTGCCATTTTTTTCTTTTTTTCCAGTCTGTGATACACATATTCCCGAAACAGCGTATACAGAATGGATACAATGGGAATAAAAATCAGCATCCCTACGATCCCCATCAGGCTGCCACCCAGAGTAACCGCCATCAGTACCCAGATAGAAGGAAGTCCTACGGAATTTCCAACCACATGAGGATAAATAAAATTCCCCTCAATTTGCTGCAGTACCAGGAACATTATAATGAATCCCAGCGCCTGCATGGGATTCACCATCAGAATCAGAAACGCTCCCACAAAGCAGCCGATAAATGCGCCAAAAATAGGAATCAGAGCCGTAAAAGCAATCAGAACCGACACCAGTATGGCGTAAGGAAATCCAAAAATGCTCATGGCGATAAAAAACATCAGCCCAAGGATCATAGCCTCCACACACTGACCTGCAAAAAAGTTCATGAATGTACGATACGTCAGAGAACAGATTCTTTCTATCCGCACCACATATTTTCCCGGCAGAAGAGCCGTATAGACTTTTTTAATCTGACGTTTTAATTTTTCTTTCTGCAGTACGATATAGCAGGCAAAGACAAAACCAATGACAAAATTGCTGACGGCACTCACCACCGAACGGATCATTTTGTAACTGGAGCTTAAAATATTCGTCGCTCCCGTCTGAACAAAATCTACTATGGAATTAATCACTCTTTCCCAGTCAATCTCCAGTTCCTGAGACATGCTGTTGACAAGCTCATTTCCTTTTGTCAGGTCATTCAGCCACGCTTCCGCTTGAGGAATAAAATTCGTAATTGTCCTTCCCAGACCCATAACCGTAGTCCCCAACTGCGGGACAACGACAAATATCACAAGAAAAATTACGCCGAAAATCACCAGTATGGAAATAATCAGGCTTATGGGCCGTGCAATTTTTCCCGTTATTTTCCTGTCTTTCATATAACTGTTTCCAAACAGATACGTTTCAAAAAAGGTAGTGACAGCATTGAGCAAAAAGGCAATGCCTATCCCCAGAATAAAAGGAAACGCAATATTCAGACAGAATTTCGCCGCTTGAAACAGCGTTTCATAATTTACCAGAGCAACAACAAGAAGCGCTGTAAACAGAATCAGTCCCCTGATCTTTTTTAAAGTCTCTTTATCCAGATTCATAAAGCCAGTCACTCCTTTCTTCCATATATCTGCATAATATCATCACTGTAAACACCCGGCTTTCGGTATACAATCAGAGGCTTTTCCACCGTAATCCTGGAATTTCCGCCTCTCAGGCCTTCAATCAGAACCATGTTGGGCTCCTTATCTATATAGGGATGAACCAGCTGCATTCTTTTTGGTTCCAGATTGTATTTCACCATCAAAGACATAATCTGAGCCAGCCGGAAAGGCCGGTGCACCATGTAAAATTTTCCCCTCTCCTGCAGCAGCAGCGATGCCTGAGAAATCACATCCTCCAGCGAACACAAAACCTCATGGCGCGCAATGGTTTTGGATGAACGCTCATTTACCAGCCCATGTCCCCCTGTCATATAGGGGGGATTGACCGTGACGACAGAAAAAGAGGCCTTTCCAAATATGGCTGCGGCCTCTTTTATATCTCCCGTTACAATATCAATATCATCTTCCAGATGATTGTAAGCAACGCTTCGTCTTGCAATGGCAGCGCTTTTTTCCTGTATTTCCAGTCCGGTAATGTGAACCTGACCATACCTGGCCCGAAGCAGCAGGGGTACAATCCCATTCCCGCTTCCCATATCAAGTATCCGCGCCCCCGGTTTTACTCTGGCAAACCAGGCCAGAAGCACTGCATCAATGCCAAAGCAAAAATCCTTCACATCCTGTATTATCTTGTATCCATTTTGAAGGTCATCCAGTCTCTCCCCTTCTGCTATGCGTATTCCCATCCGTATGCCGTATCTCCTACTCTTCCAGCCTGGCCAGTTCTTTCATCTCTTCCTGGGTAAGCTTTACCTTTTCTTTCTTATTCTGTCTGGGTCTGAATTTCAGTTCCTCCACAGGATATTCTCTGATCTCTTTTTCATCGCCGGCATCCACCAGCACTTTAACAAGCTGACGCAGCACATTGACGCTGTGCACTTCGCCCTTCAAGCCTTCCGGAGTGATCACCCGGTCGCCCAGACCCGGAAGTTTCCGGTTCAGGTACTCATACGTTTCCTGTTCATTTTTCAGACAGCACATCAGCCTGCCGCATACTCCTGAAATTTTCGTGGGATTCAGGGAAAGATTCTGTTCCTTCGCCATTTTTATGGACACCGGAGCAAACTCTGACAGATACGTATGGCAGCACAGCGGCCTGCCGCAGATTCCGATTCCTCCCAAAATCTTCGTCTCGTCCCTGACTCCGATCTGGCGCAGCTCAATCCTTGTTTTAAACACCGCCGCCAGGTCCTTAACCAACTCGCGGAAATCAATTCTTCCGTCCGCCGTAAAGTAAAACAGCACCTTATTATTGTCAAAGGTATACTCCGCATCAATCAGCTTCATTTCCAAACCGTGTTTGCGGATTTTTTTCTGGCAGATTTCATAAGCTTCCTTTTCTTTTCTGCGGTTGTTTTCTTCCTTTTCCCGGTCTTTTTTCGTTGCAATGCGGATCACATCCTTCAGCGGTTGGATCACTTTCTCCTCATCCACCTCTTTTGGACCAAGAACCACATGACCGTATTCCACCCCCCTTGCAGTTTCCACGATAACGTAATCGCCGGTTTTCACATCCAGCTCTTTGGGGTTGAAATAATATATTTTTCCTACATTTCGGAATCTGACTCCGATTATCTTTATCATAATTCTAGTTCTCCCTGATAGTCAGAAACAGAAGCTCAAGCACCAGATCGAAATTCACATTGGCGCGAAGCCTTACTTTGGCTTTTTCAATGGCTTCTATAATCAATTCAAGTCCTTCATAAGAACTTTTCCTTGCCCGTTCCTTTATATAATTAATTTCCTGTTTAAACACCAGGCTGTCCACTTCCCTGGTAGCTTTAAAAAGCAGCACATCCCTGAACCACATCAAAAACAGATCCAGATAGTCATAGATGTTCTGTTTATCTTTGGTCAGATCCCGGATAGAATCCACCATTTCATACAGATCGCTGTCACCGGATCTTTTTAAAATCTTCAGTGCATTTTCGGTCAGCTCGCTAAATTCCTCACTGGCAGCCAGCTTTTCCGCTTTTCCGATATTCCCCTGAGCGATAGATGCATCGATTTCCGCCTGATAATCCGGAATATGAAGTCTTTCCATCAGATACTGCTTCACCATATCGTCGCCCACCGCCTTCAGCGTCAGCGTGACACATCTGGATGTAATGGTCGGCAAAAGCGCATCCAGGTTATTGGTCAAAAGCATAATCACTACATACGCCGGCGGCTCCTCGATGGTTTTAAGCAGCGCATTCTGTGCCTGCAGCGTCAGAAGCTGCGCATCATTTATGATATATATTTTATATGGGCTGCTGTACGGTTTTATGCCCGCATCTGAAATCACCTGTCCGCGGATCTCCTCAATACCGATGGAATTGGGTTTCTCATGAACAATATTGATAATATCCGGATGATTTTTGCTCAGCGCTTTCTTACAGGAGGCACACTTAAGACATGGATCCACACCTTTCGTCTCGCACTGCAGCGTCATGGCGAACATGGTTGCCAGCAGCTTCTTTCCGGCGCCTGTCTCTCCATCAAATATATATGCATGTGAAACCTTATCCGTACGGATTGCATTCTGCAGATGTGCTATTACATCTTTATGGCCGACTACACGATCAAATCCTGTCATTATCTCCACCTCCTATATCTTGTGTTCAGTATAACATATTTTTTATATAACTTTCAATCTCAGCAAGACATATCTTGCTGTCATCATTTACAAAACGCCGTTCTATCCCGGCCTTTCTGATATTGTCCTCCGAAAAATCTTTTTCATCCGCCAGGAATCTCCGGCACATTTCCGCATATCTGGGACGATCCTGCTTTCTCTCCCGCAGAAGAGCCCGCCAAAGCCTCTCCCCGTCTTCCACCTCCACATAAATGGGACAGATCCTTCCCTGTCCAAAATAGTCTTTCATCTTCTCATAGGATTCCAGCGTCCCGATAGCAAGAAAGTTATTCTTCCCCAGATCTATCTGACCGTCGTCCGCCGTAAAATATGTCCAGACGCCGTGTACCGTCTCATAGGACCGCCACTCAATCAGCCGTCCTTCTTCCTTAAACTTCCGGTACCTCTCTTCATCCACAAAGAAATATTCTCTGCCCTGTTTTTCTTCATCCCTGATGGGGCGGGTGGTATACAGTATGATTTTCTGCAGCCCCAGATCACTTTTCTGCAGCAGCTGCTGATAAATGCTGTCCTTGCCCGACGCGCTTTTCCCCATGATATAAAATATCTTTCCCATGTTTTTCTCTCTTAAGTAATATCAGATTTTAAAGCGGTAGCCCACTCCCCAGATCGTTTCGATATACTGAGGTTTAGCGGTATTCATCTCTATCTTTTCCCGTATCTTCTTGATATGAACCGTAACGGTGGCGATATCTCCCACCGATTCCATATCCCATATTTTCCGGAAAAGTTCATCCTTGGTAAATACGTGGTTGGGATTCTGGGCAAGAAAAGTCAGAAGATCAAATTCCTTGGTGGTAAAATTCTTTTCTTCACCATTCACCCATACCCGCCGTGCCGTCTTGTCTATCTTGATCCCGCGGATTTCAATGATATCATTTTCCGGCATACCGCTTCCGATCAGTCTTTCATACCGGGCCAGATGGGCTTTTACCCTGGCCACCAGTTCACTGGGACTGAAAGGCTTGGTCATGTAATCGTCGGCACCCAGGCCTAAACCTCTGATTTTATCAATGTCATCCTTTTTGGCGGAAACCATGATGATGGGTGTATTCTTCTTGTCTCTGATCTGTCTGCATATCTCAAAGCCGTCAACCTCCGGCAGCATCAGATCCAGTATGATCAGGTCGAACTCTTCTTCCAGGCCCCGCTTCAGCCCGTCGTTCCCCTGATAGGCAATCTCCACTTCAAAACCGCTCAGTTCAAGATAATCTTTTTCCAGATCCGCAATGGCTTCTTCATCTTCGATAATCAATATTTTACTCATCTGCCGGTACCTCCTGATATTTTCTTAATACAAAGTACATGGTAGTTCCCTTACCCAGCTGGCTGGTAGCCCATACTTTACCACCATGATCTTCCAGAATTTTCCTTACAATGGAAAGACCGATGCCGCTTCCTCCTTTTGAAGAATTTCTCGATGCATCTGTACGGTAAAAACGGTCGAAGATATTTGCCAGATCCTTGGCGGCAATTCCCCTTCCGTTGTCTTCTATTTCAAACTGAACAAAGTCACCCACGTCTCTGAGGCGGATATCTATCTTTTTATAATCCTTATTCATATATTTCAGGGAATTGCTGATAATGTTGTTGATAACCCTTTTAATCTGTTCGGCATCCGCAATTACAATTACATCTTCCGTCAGCTGGTTGTCATAAGTAAATATGACATTTTCTGACTCCAGCTCCAGACTGATATCCTCAACACAATCATTAAAGTAATCATTTACCAGAATCTTGCTGAATGTATACGGAATCCTGTTGGTATCAATCTTGGAATAAAACGTAAGCTCATTAATCAGTCTGTCCATCTCATTGGTTTTATTATAAATGGTACGGATATATTTATCCATTTTTTCCGGGGTGTCCGCCACTCCGTCCATAATCCCTTCCACATATCCTTTGATGGCTGTGATGGGTGTCTTCAGATCATGGGAAATATTGCTGATCAGCTCTTTGTTTTCTTTATCAAACACCATTTTTTCTTCGGTGGACATTTTCAGCCTTTTGCGCATCTCCTCAAAATCTTCACACAGATCGTTAATCTCATCCACACTGCTTCCTTCAATGGTGAAGTCCAGATTCCCCTCTTTAATACTGCGGGTTGCTCTTTTCAGCTGATTCAGCGGCGTAACCACTCCCTGGTAAATCCAGAGACTCAGACAAAGCCCAGTGGCGATCAGAACAACCAAAATTACAACCACCATCTCGATTATCAGAATCCGCAGCTGGGGGATAAAAGCATCCGCTTCTGTAATAATAAAAGCGCTGCCCCTTGACCCGTCAGAAAACAGAAAATCCGCCTGTTTCACCAGCGCCTGCTCCTCGCCTCCGATGTATACTCCCGTATCAGAACCGGCCTTTGCATCCCCGTAAGCAGGAAGCAGCGTAAACAGACTGCTCATATCGTCTTCTGAACCGCTGTAGTAAATAGTACTTCCCTTTCTCACTAACAAAAAGGAATACATATTATTCAGTCTGGCGTTTAATGTATTCAGATAATTGCTCTGTTCAAACACACCTGGATCCCTCTGCGCCTCCTCCTGCATCATGGCAAAGGTATCCTGCGTGATCTTGCTGAGCATCATTGTACTGTTGGATAAGTTTTCGTAAGAAACTTCAAGCCCATATTCTTCCCGCAGGGTCCTGATCTGATACTGAGTAAATCCATAAAAGGAAATTCCGGTCAGAATCAACGGAACTAAGACAATAGTAAAAAAAGTTATGATGATTCTTGTTTTTAATTTCATACCTTCCTCGCGTCACAAAATCTCGCCGTGCAGGCTCAATGCTTATGTGAACAGTATACCACACTGGTGGTAGATTTTCACCTTGCGGCGGAGAAAGTTTTCTAAATATTTTGTAAACTATAGAATTTTTTGCTGTTTAGAAAAATATCATCTCAAAAAGAAAGACGCTCTGAACCGCCATGTCCAGAGCATCCTCCTTCACAATTATAAGTATTTTTTCAGCGTCTCCACTTTATCCAGTTTTTCCCATGGCAGATCCAGATCATTGCGTCCGAAATGACCATAGGCAGCCGTCTGCTTGTAAATGGGACGGCGCAGATCCAGCATTTTAATAATTCCAGCCGGCCTTAAATCAAAGTTTTCGCGAACAATTTCTACCAGCTTTTCATCGGAAAGTTTTCCGGTTCCTGCAGTGTCTACCATAACGGAGGTAGGATGAGCCACACCAATAGCATAGGAAAGCTGAATCTCACATTTATCAGCCAGCCCTGCCGCAACAATATTCTTTGCCACATATCTTGCCGCATACGCTGCAGAACGGTCTACCTTCGTACAGTCTTTTCCGGAGAATGCCCCGCCGCCGTGACGGGCGTATCCGCCGTAGGTGTCTACAATAATTTTCCGTCCGGTCAGGCCGCTGTCCCCGTGTGGTCCTCCGATTACGAAACGACCGGTGGGATTGATAAAGTATTTCGTATTCTCATCTACCATATCCTCAGGAATAACAGGAGCGAAGACATATTTTTTTATATCTTCATGGATCTGTTCCTGTGTAACTGCCGGGTCATGCTGTGTGGAGCATACTACCGCATCCAGACGGACAGGTCTGCCCTCTTTACTGTATTCCACAGTAACCTGAGTTTTTCCATCAGGACGAAGATAGGAAAGTGTTCCATCTTTTCTTACCTTTGTAAGCTGCAGCGCCAGTTTATGAGCCAGAGCAATGGGATATGGCATATATTCCGGAGTTTCGTTTGTGGCATACCCAAACATCATACCCTGATCGCCCGCTCCGATTGCGTCAATCTGCGCATCGGACATTTTATTCTCTTTTGCCTCCAGGGCCTTGTCCACTCCAAGTGCAATATCCGCTGACTGTTCATCAATCGCGGTCAGCACGCCGCAGGTATCAGCATCAAACCCAAATTTTCCACGGGTATAACCAATTTCACGCACCGTATCACGGACAACTTTCTGGATATCTACGTATGCGGAGGTGGTAATCTCACCCATTACCATCACAAGACCTGTCGTCACACACGTTTCACAGGCCACACGGCTCATAGGATCCTGTTTTAACAGTTCATCCAGAATTGCGTCAGAAATCTGATCGCACATTTTGTCCGGATGGCCTTCGGTCACAGACTCTGATGTAAATAATAATTTTTCCATGTCTTTTCTCCTTTGTTGTTGTGAGTGATTGCTTTTCTCTCTATTTGCGCCGTGGATATCGCGGCCGCAGGCTTTTGCTTTATGTACATAAAAAAGTCCGCAGGTAAGCGGACTTTATCATTCTAAATCAAATCCCCTTATTGTTCGATTACTCGCTCAGGTTGGCACCTTCCACTGTGGGGGTTGCCGTGACTTCACAGATCCTTTGTATCTCCATCACTCTGAATAAAGAGAAAGCAAATATTGTATTGTTCTCTGGTACTATAACGCTTTTCCGGTTATGCGTCAAGTACCAATTTTTATCATCCTATTCGAAGTCTGAATTTCTGGACCTCTTTTTCACTGTACACACGCTGAATATTGGCGCCCAGATTGGTCAGCTTTCCTTCAAAATCCTCGTATCCCCGCTGCACATACACGATATCATCCACCATGGTAATACCGTCTGCAGCAAGTCCTGCAATAACCAACGCTGCACCTGCCCTCAGATCCGGTGCGCTGACTCTTGCACCTGTCAGTCTTTCCACACCGTCAATAATGGCCGTATTTCCTTCAACCTTGATATCCGCTCCCATTCGAGCCAGCTCATCGGCATATTTAAATCGATTTTCAAAAATACTTTCCGTTACAATACTTGTCCCTTCCGACATGGTAAGAACCACTGCCATCTGGGGCTGCATGTCCGTGGGAAATCCCGGATACGGAAGAGTTTTCACATGAGTACGCCGTAATCTCCGTGATGCATTGACACGAATCGCATCATCAAATTCTTCCACCTCGCATCCAATTTCAACCAGTTTCGCCGTGGTGGCCTCCAGATGCTTCGGTATCACGTTTTTGATCAGAACGTCTCCCTTCGTGGCTGCTGCTGCCATCATATACGTTCCCGCCTCTATCATATCCGGCACGATGGAATAATCTGTGGCATGAAGCTGATCTACGCCTTTAATCCGGATTACATCCGTACCGGCGCCTTTGATATTGGCTCCCATACTGTTCAAAAAGTTTGCCACGTCCACCACATGGGGTTCACGGGCTGCATTTTCAATAATCGTTCTTCCCTTTGCCATGGAGGCAGCCATCATGATATTAATGGTTGCTCCTACAGAAACCATATCCAAAAAGATATGATTTCCCTCCAGACTGGAAGCTCTTGCAACAATCGCTCCGTGCAGAATATCCACGGAAGCTCCCAGCGCTCTGAATCCCTTTAAATGCTGATCAATGGGACGGCTGCCGATATTACAGCCTCCCGGAAGCGGAACTTCCGCTTTTTTATATTTGCCAAGCAAAGCACCCAAAAGATAATAGGATGCGCGAATTTTCTTAATATACTCATAATCAACGCTCACATCTCCGATAGTAGAGCCGTTGATTCTGACCGTATGCCGGTCAACTCTGTCCACCGTGGCGCCAATCATTTCGATCGCTTCCAGAAGAACATTAATATCTCTCACATCCGGAAGATTATCGATTCGAACCGTTTCATCCGTCATAATCGCTGCTGCGAGTATGGCCAGCGCTGCATTCTTAGCTCCCCCTATTTCTACTTCCCCAACTAACGGATTACCACCTTTTATAATATATTGTTCCATATTCCACCTCGGATATTTTTTTGTATATGCTCCCCTTCAAACATATACAGGCAATCATTTTATTAAGCATACCGCATACATTAACGAAATTCAATTAATTTGTAAAAAAAACTTAAGATTTTCTTATCCGTTCCTTTACCAACGCCAGAATTTCCTCCAGGGTTTCTTCAATTCCCTTCTCATTTACATCCACAATATAATCCGCATATTTTTCATAAAGGACTGTCCGTTCCTCATATATATCGTGAAGTGTTTGTCCTTTTCTCAACACAACCCCTCTACCTCTCAGGTTATGCAGCCGCTTTTCCAAACATGCATAGGAAATTTTCAAATATATGATCTCTCCGATTTCCCGCAGATGTGCCATGGCTTCTTTTCCATATACTACGCTGCCTCCGGTTGCAATAACAGAACGCTTTGCTTCTATGGACGCATTTACCATGTTTTCAACAGAAATAAACCCTTCCGTGCCCTTACAGGCAATAATATCTTTTAAAAGTTTTCCTTCCTTTTGCTGAATCAGCAGATCGGAATCCAGAAACTGATATCCCAGTTCTTTTGCAAGAATGACTCCGACTGTGCTTTTTCCAACCGCCGGCATGCCGACTAAAACCAGATTGCTTTTTCCCTTTTTCATATTTTTACGCCCCTGTGCTGACGCCATATTTCGAAATAAGTTTATCATAATTTTTTCCAGCTTTCAAGTGGCCGAATTTTTCACACCAAATTGTCATTAGAAAATTCAAAAAATTACTTGACAGACTTTCAAGAAGGTGTATAATAAAGTCAGCTTAAGCAAAATAACTGATAAGACAAAGATGTCATTCGGCGGAATGGCATCTTTTTTCTTTTTCAGAAAATCCCGGGATGACCAGTGACAGAATGTTTTGTTTTCGTCCTGCAAAGGACAGAGAGGAGTTATTATGGGAAGTATCGGAAGTATGAGTAAACCGGCAATGGGTTTTCTGGCAGCAGCAGTTCAGTTTCCCGCTCCAGTCGTAAACAGCCGTGCAGACATTGACCGGCAGGTGGAAGCTATTATTACCTGTCTGAAGAATACAAAGGCAGGTTATCCGGGAGTGGAACTGATCGTTTTTCCCGAATACAGCACACAGGGACTGAATACAAAAAAATGGCTGACTGACGAGTTTTTATGTGATATCCCCGGAAAAGAAACCGAAGCCTTTGGCAAAGCGTGTAAAGAAGCCGGCGTTTTCGGCGTATTCTCCATCATGGAGAGAAATCCGGATCCCAACAAAAACCCTTACAATACAGCTATCATCATCAATCCGGACGGAGAAATCTGCCTGAAATACAGAAAGCTTTTCCCCTGGAATCCCATCGAGCCCTGGTATCCCGGAGATCTTGGAATGCCGGTATGTGACGGCCCTGGAGGCTCCAAGCTTTCCGTGTGTATCTGTCACGACGGCATGATTCCTGAACTGGCAAGAGAAGCCGCTTACAAAGGATGCAACTGTTATATCCGTATCTCCGGATACAGCACCCAGGTAAATGACCAGTGGATTCTCACCAACCGTTCCAACGCATGGCACAATCTTATGTACACCATCTCCGTTAACCTGGCCGGATATGATAATGTTTTCTACTATTTCGGCGAAGGTCAGATCTGCAATTTCGACGGAACGACACTGGTTCAGGGCGACCGGAATCCTTACGAGATTGTAACAGGAGAAATCTATCCGCAGCTTGCTGACAATGCAAGAAAGACCTGGGGCCTGGAAAACAACATCTATAACCTGGGTCACAGAGGATACGTGGCAAAACCCGGCGGCGAAAGCGATGCCGGCCTTACCTACATAAAAGATCTGGCAGCCGGCAAATATCGTCTGCCATGGGAAGATGATATCCAGATAAAAGACGGTTCCATCTACGGTTATCCTACCACCGGAGGCCGTTTCGGAAACGATTAAAACGCAGGAGAAGAGGACCGCACCACCGCGGCCCTCTTCCCTGTCATCTTAAGCTGTATTACTGCATGATTACCACTCTTCCATCTCCAGCATGTCCACCGTCTCTGCGGTCGCAAGCGGAGTTTCAATGTCATTGTCAAAGCTGTCCGGCGCCTCACCATTGGCCAGTTTTACAGCCATATCAAGCGCCGTCTCAGCGTCATAATAAGGAGACTGCATTACTGTTGCCGCAATTTTTCCATCCTTAACCCAGTCAAGCGTTTCGTAACTTCCTGATGCGCCGGCATAAATTTTCACATCGTCACATCGTCCCGCTGCTTCCACTGCGTTATAAGCGCCAAAAGCCCCGTTATCGTCGTAGACAAAGATGGCATCCAGCTGGCCTTTCGGATATTTGACCAGATAATTTTCCGCTATCTGCTGACATTTTTCCCGGTTTCCTTCACCGGTCTGACTGTCCATAATTTCAATATTGGTACCCTCAATTCCTTCCTGCAGTCCCTGAGTTCTTTCCAGTGCTGCTGAATAACCTGCCGGGCCTGAAATTTCCACAATTTTTGCATCCTCTCCCAGCTGTTTTACCATTTCCTGAGCCGTCTGCTTGCTCTCCTCCACACAGGACGGACCTACGTGACATTCTATAAACTCTTCTCCCGCCTCCGATATTCTTGTATTTGCTGTCATACAGGGGATTCCCGCGTTGGTCACCGCACGCGCTGAGGCCACCGCAGCTTCACTGTTTACCGGCCAGATGATAATACAGTCACACTTCATGTTGATCAGGTCCTGCACCTGATTTGCCTGTGTTGTAGAATCTCCTTTGGGATCCAGAATCTGCAGATCTACCCCCTGTTCTTTTGCGTACGAAACCATTGTATCATAGTAGGAAGTCTGATAGGGATCCTGTCCGGCATAGTTTACCACCATGCCGATTTTCTTTGCATTCCCGGAAGATGCGCTTTCTTCCTCTGCCTCTTTCGTTTCTTGTTCCTGAGCTTCTTCCGTCCCGGAAGAAGCTGCCTGGCCGTCAGCTGAACCGGATTCTTTGCTGCCGCATCCCGCAGCCAGCATCATTCCCACCAACACTGCACTGATGATTCCCAATACTCTTTTCTTCATAATTTGCTTCCTCCCATCTCTATTTGCTTATTTATCTCCGTTAAATTCCTTTACGGCATCAATCATGGCCACTATATTTTCCACCGGCGTATTAGCCTGGATTATATGCACTGCATTATAAATAAAACCGCCGTCTTTTGAGAATATTTCACATCTTCTGAGCACCTGCTCCCGAACTTCTTCCGGTGTGCCAAAGGGCAGAACTTTCTGCGTGTCCACGCCTCCTCCCCAGAATGAAATATCTTTTCCGAATTCATTTTTCAGTTCCTGCGGGTCCATATTGTCGGCCGAAGTCTGAACCGGATTCAGCGCGTCAAATCCAGCTTCGATCAGTAATGGAATCAGCGGGCGAACTGCACCGCAGCAATGCTTTAAAATTTTCCAGTTTGTGTTTTCATGAATCCAGTTGTTGGCCTTCTGATAATAGGGCAGATAAACTTCTCTGAATACCTCCGGGGAAATGAACAGACTGTGCTGATGAGATAAGTCCGTAGCACAGGTAAACGCCACCTCTATCATATCGCCGCACACTTCGTTAATTCTTCTCAGATTCTCAATAGCAATGTCCATCTGTTTATCAAAGACTTCTTTCACAAAATCCTCTCTTAACAACGGCGACATATACCAGTCTGTATAATTGCGGATTCCTTTAGGATGTTTCATACCTACACCGGGAATATCGGCAGCGTCTCCCAGGCCCATGCCAGGAGCAGCCAGAACAACAGCCCGTCCCTGACGGCATCCTTCTTCAGCCTGAGCCTTTATGTACTGAAGATTATAGTCATCCAGAATCTTCCATTCCTCAATCTGATCCTCCACCTTTAAATCATCGTCATCAAAGGGTTCCTGACGGATGACAGCATCAAAGTATACGGATTTTGCAGGCATGTGGCCCGAAGCCGGAACACTTAAGTCGCCCTGAGGGTGCACATAATACCCGCCATTTCCATCTGGCTGAGGATTAAACCCTTCCGGAACCAAAATGGTCTGACCATCAGGATTCACCCATTCCTTCACCTTATCCCTTGGAAAACCAAACATAGAACCGTTGGGATAGGCAGCAGCAGTGTCAACCCCCATGACATCAGCCAGATCCTTATCTATAATTCCAGCCATTGTATAGACGTCTACAACTTCCACCGGGCGCTTTTCAAGACCGTAATAATTGCGCAGACCCTCAATACAACTGACATGCATGGTAGAATCATTAGTTCCTCCGAAATCCACCGCCATCTTATCCGGTTCCTTATGATTCAATGATGCCCTTACTCTCTCTCTTCCTGTCATAATCAAAGTCCTTTCCTGTTTTTACCAAAAATATGATTTTCTTATTTTGCCGAGCACTCGTTCCTTCTTGTTAAAAGCATTATATTCCTTTATATTTCAAATTACATCAGAAATACTTTTACAAAAATATTGAAATCTTACTATAAACAGAATTATAATCAAAGAAATATCAAAAACAGTAGAAAAGGAGCTTTTTATGCTGTATAATTCCAGACTTGTTCCCGGAGTTTTATCCAGTTCTTTTGAGCAGGCACATAATGCAACCCAAACAGCCCAGAATCTTTTCCTTTACGTAGAATATATTGGACATTCCTACTGTTCACCTGAATATTCTGTCATTCGCAGAAGTTACTGTCACTATCTGCTTATGTATGTTTTAAAAGGAAAGGTTGTTTTCACCACAGAGGAACAGACCTATGAAGCAGAAGCCGGCCAGGCTTTTTTAATCGAAACAAAAAAGCCCCATATCTATGGAGCCATTGGAAACCTTGAAATACTTTGGATCCATTTTAACGGGAAAAATTTTCATTCCTTTTTCCGCCATCTGATCTCCATCAACCCTGGCGGCCACGTGTTTGATTTACAAAATAATACAGAATTTCTCCCGAAACTTCAGGATCTGGTAGGCTCCTATGCAGATTCCAGACAGTATCCGGAGATCATTGTATCAGCCAGACTTTATGAAATTCTTGGACTGCTTTTAAGCAAAGGCGAAATAACCGACACAGACTCTATTGATATGATTGTCCGATATATTAATCAGCACTACCCCGAGCCTCTGACTCTGGAGTTTCTGGCACACAAGGCAAATTTAAGTGTTTCTCGTTTCTGCACCCTGTTTAAAAAAGAAACCGGTTATTCCCCATATAAGTACATTGTAAACACAAGACTTCATGCTTCCCGTCAGTCTCTGATCAGCTCCACTCATCCCGTGGAATACATTGCCACACATGTGGGATTTTCAGATGCCTCCTCCTACATCGCCGCATTTCGCCGGAAATATAAAATTACTCCCGGACAATTTCGAATCAGACTGACTGACCATTGACTAATTTCCTGTAACCATATACACTGGATATACAATCGACACGAAAGATGAGGTGTTTATAGAATGTCAACTAGCCCAACTGATGCAAATCCTCTGGGAACTCAGCCGGTGAACCAGCTTCTCATCCGCTTTGCAGTTCCAAGTATTATCGCCATGCTGGTCAGCGCACTTTATAACATCGTGGACCAGTTTTTTATTGGCCACAGTGTAGGAACTTTGGGTAATGCAGCTACCAATGTCGCTTTTCCGCTCACCATAACATGTACGGCTCTGTCTCTGATGTGCGGAATCGGCGGCGCTGCAAATTTTAATCTCTCCATGGGCGGCGGCGACAAAGAAAAAGCAAAACAATACGCCGGAAACGCTGTTTTTCTTCTGTTTTCTCTGGGCGTTCTGCTTTGCCTGACCGTGCGCATTTTTCTGGAACCGCTGATGAACCTTTTCGGTGCGACCGCCGACATCATGGACTACTCCCTTACGTATACCGGAATAACGTCTCTTGGCTTTCCGTTTTTAATCCTGACCACGGGCGGCTCCAATCTGATTCGTGCCGACGGAAGCCCCAGATTTTCCATGGTATGTACTTTGACGGGTGCTGTTATCAATACGATACTTGACCCGCTGTTTATTTTCGGCTTTGACATGGGAATGGCAGGTGCGGCTCTGGCAACCATAATAGGCCAGATTGTATCAGGCATCATGGTGATTATTTATCTGACATGTTTCAGAACCGTACACCTGACGCTGAAATCACTGATACCTTCTTTTTCGCACTGCAAAGATATTGTAAGGCTGGGTATGGCGCCCTGTTTTAATCAGCTTGCTATGATGATTGTACAGATTGCCATGAATAATATTTTAAGACACTACGGTGCACAATCCAGTTACGGCAGTGAAATCCCTCTCGCCTGCGCCGGAATCATCACAAAGGTAAATATGATCTTTTTCTCTTTGTGCATCGGTATTTCTCAGGGACTTCAGCCTATCGTCAGCTTCAACTACGGCGCCGGAAAATATCGCCGTGTGCGGGAAGCTTATCTGAAAGCGGCAGCATCAGCTACCATTGCTTCCTGCATTGCGTTTTTATGCTTTCAGCTTTTCCCCCGGCAGA
The DNA here is from genome assembly GCA_946494335.1 of uncultured Ruminococcus sp. GTDB lineage: Bacteria > Bacillota > Clostridia > Lachnospirales > Lachnospiraceae > Ruminococcus_G. Next base: position 19,381 of record CAMMBV010000034.1, read on the forward strand.
TTATCGGTCTTTTTGGCTCCGGCAGCGAAGAATATTTCCATTTTGCAGAAGAATACTTCCGGATCTTTCTGTTTTTTACGTTTATAAACGGACTTCAGCCCGTATCCGCCAACTTTTTTACGTCCATCGGAAAAGCTGCCAGAGGTATCTTTCTGTCCCTGACCAGACAGATTATCTTTCTTCTGCCGCTGATCATTATCCTGCCTGTGTTTATGGGAATCGACGGCGTCATGTACTCTGCGCCTGTGGCAGATTTCATGGCTGCGGCACTGGTAATTATTTTTATAACAAAAGAGATGAAACTGCTGAATCATACGATTGCAAATGAAGAAGGCAAATAACAGAAACAGGGACAAAAGCCGCAGCATGGCTTTTGTCCCTGCCAGTTTTTACTTCATCCTTGATTATTCCGTAATCAGTTCCACCTCTACCGGCATGGATTTCTCCACTTCCTCTCCGGCGATCAGTTTCTCTGCCGTTTCCACAGCAGTAGCTCCCATAAGTTCCGGTTTCTGCGCAACCGTTGCCAGCATTCTGCCTTCTCCTACCGCTGCCACAGCGTCATCCGTAGCGTCAAATCCAACAACCTTGATATCTTTTCCGGATGCTGCAATGGCCTCTACAGCACCCAGAGCCATTTCATCATTATGAGCAAATACACCTGCGATGGATGAATCGGACTGCAGCATATTTTCCATAACGGTCATACCTTCCGCCCGGTCAAAGTTTGCCGTCTGACTGCTGACTACGTCAAGAGCCGCGTCTGCAGCCTCGTGGAAACCTTCTCCACGGTCGATAGTTGCGGAGGCGCCTGGTGTCCCCTGAATTTCTGTTACTTTTGCACCTTCACCGATCTGTTCGATCAGATACTCGGTGGCCATTTTGGCGCCGGCCACATTGTCAGACGCAATCTGACAGTCTACATCCACACCGTTTACCACACGGTCCACGGAAATAACTTTGATTCCCTGAGAAACTGCATTTTGCACAGCCGGTGCAACCGCATCGGAATCCACCGGATTTACAATCAGCACACTTACATTTCTGGAGATCAGGTCTTCCACATCACTGGCCTGTTTTGCGGCGTCGTCGCCTGCGTCAACCACAACCAGTTCCACGCCGTCTTCCTCAGCCTTGGCTTCGGCTCCTTCTACCAGAGATACAAAGAAGGGATTGTTCTGAGTGGATACGGAAAGGCCGATAACGCCGCTGCCCACTGTTTCTCCGGCAGCTTCACCTTCACCGTCAATTGTTATGGCATTTTCACATCCCGTCATTACTCCCAGCATCATACACGCCGCTGCCGCAAGCGCTGCTAATTTCTTTATTTTCATCACTGTTTTCTCCTTTCCCCTATTAACGTTTTCTGTCGGACAGTACCGCTACCAGAATTACAAGGCCTTTGATTACATCCTGATAGTAAGAAGATACACCCAGAATATTCAGTCCGTTATTCAGTACAGCAATAATCAAAACGCCCACAAAAGTGCCGTAAATTTTTCCGCGTCCGCCGCTCATACTGGTTCCGCCAAGAGCAACAGCAGCGATGGCATCCAGTTCATATCCATCACCCAGATTGGGCTGAGCCGATCCAAGTCTGGACAGAAGAATCAATCCTGACAGTGCAGACATAAATCCTGAGATTGCATAAGCGATAATCTTAGTACGATGTATATTTACACCGGCCAGCTTCGCACACTTCCAGTTGCTTCCTGTTGCATATACCGCGCGTCCGAAGGTGGTCTTATTCAGCAGAAAGAAAAATCCGATAAAGATCAGGATCAAAAGGATAACCGGAATCGGTACACGATACAGATTTCCTTTTCCAATCAGTTTCAGCACGAAGCTGTCTCCCAGATTGGAGATAGGTTTACCATTGGTAAAAATCATAGTCAGTCCGCGATAAACCGTCATAGTAATCAGGGTTGCGATAAAGGGCTGAAGACGTCCTTTTGTTACCAGCACGCCGCTGACCATACCAAGAGCCGTACCGATGATCAATGCCGCGATCATGGCAGCGCCTGCTGGCACACCGCTGGTGATCATTCCTGCGCAGAGCACCGTACTTAAAGCCAATACCGATCCTACAGACAAGTCAATGGCGTCTGTCAGAATAACGCAGGTCATACCAAAAGCGATAAGACCGTTAATAGATGACTGTCTTAACAAAGATAAAAAGTTGCTCCAGGTTCTGAATTCCGGGCTGACTACACTGATACCGATAATCAGCACAACCAGGGCAATAAGTGCACCTAAATCCTGCACGCGGTTTGCTATATTCTTCTGATTTGTGTTCATTAAATTGTACCTCCCGTTGCTAACGTCATAATATTCTCCTGATTTGCCTCTTCCTTCCCGATGACACCCCGGATATCACCTTCTCTTACTACCATAATCCGGTCGCTCATTCCCAGCACTTCCGGAAGTTCAGAAGAAACCATAATAATTGCCACACCCTTAGCTGCCAGTTCATTGATAATCGTATAAATCTCTTTTTTCGCTCCGATATCCACACCTCTGGTGGGTTCATCCAGAATCAGGATCTTGGGATCTGTATAAATCCATTTTGCAAAGACAACCTTCTGCTGGTTTCCTCCGCTCAAGTTGCCGCATTCGTGGTTCGGCCCGAAGCATTTGATATGAAGCTCTTCAATTCCTTTTTTGACCAGGTCGTCTTCTTTCTTCCTGTTCATTACATTATGGTCAGAAACCCTGGAAAGATTGGCCAAAGCAATGTTTTTTTCAATGCTTTCCTCCAGCATCAGTCCTTCCACTTTCCGGTCCTCAGTGATAAATCCGATACCGCAGCGCATGGCCTGAATAGGCGATTTTATGTGAACCTCTTTGCCGTCAATTTCGATACTGCCGCTTTCATAGGGAAGATTCCCAAAAACAGCCTGCATGATCTCCGTTCTGCCCGCTCCCATCAGTCCGGAAACTCCAAGGACTTCTCCGGCTTTTACTTCAAAGCTTACATTCTGGAAGACGCCTTTTTTGGTAAGTCCTTTTACTTCCAGTACGGTTTTTCCGATTTTACAGTTTCTGGCCGGATACCTTTCTCCAATTTCCCGTCCGATCATCATTTTGACAATCTCATTCATATTGGTTTCCGGAATATTTTTTGTTCCGATATAGGTTCCATCCCGAAGCACGCTGATTCTGTCGCACAATTCAAAGATTTCTTCCATACGGTGTGAAATATAAACCATGGATACGCCCGCTTTTTTCAGAGAACGGATCACGTCAAAAAGTACCAGGGTTTCACTCTGCGTCAGCGCTGCCGTGGGCTCATCCATGATGATGACTTTTGCATCCACCATAAGAGCCTTACAGATTTCAATCATCTGCTGCTGCCCTACTGATAAATTGGACATCACTTCAGACGGAGAAATGTGAACGCCCAGCCGGTTAAGCGCCTCTTCTGCTTTTTTGCGCATGGCTTTCTGATTACACAGTCCAAATTTATTTTTGATTTCTTTTCCGATAAATAAATTTTCTTCCACTGTCAGATCATACAGCACATTCAATTCCTGATGAATGAAAACGATACCGGCTTTTTCCGCTTCCTGAGGATTCTTATAGTGCACTTCCTGACCATCCACATAGATGGTTCCCGCATCTTTCGTATAAACGCCCGTCAGGATTTTCATCAGAGTTGACTTGCCCGCGCCGTTTTCGCCCATAAGCGCGTGGACTTCACCGTCGCTTAACACGAATCCGGCATCCTTTAAAACCTGATTGCTTCCAAAGGATTTGTCAATCCCCTTCATCTCAATCTGCATTTCTTTGCCTCCCTTTTTTATAAGATGTTGAATCTCAGAACAGACATGCGGACTGTAAAATGATATTGGCGTAAGGTGTCGTCTCGCCTGTGCGAATCACCGCCCTGCATGTTTTCGTCTGATCTTTCAGTTCCTGATGTGTCACGTATTCCACTTCACAGTCATTTTCCATGCTGTCCAAAAGCGCCAGAATGTCTTTGTGCACTTTTGGATTTTGCTCTTTAATTTCTTCTGCCAGCACAACCTTCTCCACTTTCATTTCCTGAATCATCACGCTCAGCACATCCATAAAAGAAGGCACGCCCAGTTTCAGCGCCAGATCAATTCTTTCCGTCTCTTCTGGTATGGGAAGACCGCAGTCCCCTACTGCCAGAGTATCCGTATGCCCCATATAGGAAAGCACGCGGGATATGTCGCCGTTTAATATTCCATGTTTTTTCATCCTTTTATTCCCCCAGCTCTTTTACTACATCCTGGTACACCGGCATGCCGCCCTGTGCGCCAAATTTTTCTATAGACAGTCCTGCAGCCACATTTGCAAATTTTAATGCCGCTTCCATATCTCTGCCCTGGGTAACGGCAACGGTAAATGCTCCGTTTAAGGTATCGCCGGCTCCTGTCGTATCCACCACCTTTGATTTTCTGGCAGGCACCAGGACGATCTGCCCGTCTTTCAGACAGGTGCTTACGCCTCTGGAACCCTGGGTAATGACCAGTTTTTCCGGATATTTTTTCATCAGCTCCTCAAAGGACTGCTCTTCTCCGAAAAGGATCACCGTTTCATGCTCATTTGGCGTCAGATAGGTGACTTTTTCCAGAATCTCCGGTTTTACCGGTCTTGCAGGCGCCGGGTTCAAAACTACCTTCACCCCGTTTTCCGTGCAGAGACTTACCACATATTCAACCGTCTCCTGGGGAATTTCATGCTGCAGCAGCACGATCTCACACTGCAGCAGAGAATCTTTGATTTCATTCACATAGGCAATATCCACACAGTTATTGGCGCCGGCCACGACGATAATGGTATTGTCATTCTCGCCCACCGTTATCAGCGCCAGCCCTGTGGGAACGTTTTCCACTGTTTTGATATGCTCTGTTTTTACACCCGCTTTTTTCAGGTTTTCAACGAGATCGCTGCCCGCGCTGTCATTGCCCACACATCCGAACATTTCCACATCCGCGCCTAATTTTGCCACAGCCACCGCCTGGTTTGCGCCTTTTCCGCCCGGAATGTATTTCAGATCCTCTCCTTTCAATGTTTCTCCCTTTAAGGGGATTCTCTCTGCCTTTACCGTCATGTCCATGTTGATGCTTCCTACGACTCCGATTTTGCTCATTTTCTGCTTCCTCCCTCTTTCATAATTGTCGTATCTCGCTGTATCAATTCCACATCAAAGTGGTAATTGTCTTCGTTGCTTTTCTGCTCCACATAATCAATCAGCGCTCTTGCCGATGCCCTGCCCATATCGGAAATAGGCTGGGCGATAGTGGTCAGTTCCGGTGTCATCAGCTCGCTCAGACTGATATTGTCATATCCAATGATCTGAACATCCTCCGGCACCCGGTATCCTTTTTTACTCAAAACTTTATATACAGACATTGCCACCATATCGTTTCCGGCTATGATGCCGTCCACATCCGGATAGAGTTTTAATATTTCTTCCGTTTTTTTCAATCCCTCCCGGAAACTGTACCGGCAGTCTATGTAGCAGGGGGCCATCTCATATTTTCTGCAGATCTCAAGATAACCTTCAAAACGGTCTCTTGCACTGGACAGAGCCTGATCTCCCCGCATATTTACAATTTTTCTGCAGCCGCACCTGACCAGATGTTCTGCGGCCAGCCGCCCTCCTTTATAATGATCGGAACGAATACAGGCTACCTGATTATCCGCTTTTACCTCCCGGTCGAGAATCACAACCGGCACTTTACATTTTTCTATGGTTTCCCGGATCCCGTCCTGATTGGTCAGAAGTATAATCCCGTCCGCATTCATTCTGCTGAGCAGATCAATATTATTTTTTTCCTTTTCCAGGTTATTGTCGGAGTTGCACAGCATCAGACGATACCCTCTGCTGTATGCTTCTTCTTCAATCGCCTGGGCCATTCCGTTAAAAAACGGATTCTGTATATTCGGCAAAATCACCCCAATAATTCTGGCTGATTTCTTATAAAGACTCCGTGCTGTTTCATTCGGTTTGAAACCGGTTTCTTTAATAACGTTCAATACCCTCTGCCGTTTCTCTTCATTAACCTTGGCTGTTCCATTCATAACTCTTGATACTGTTGAAGGCGACACGCCTGCCATCTTTGCCACGTCTCGAATACTAATCATATGTGTCACTCCTTTCATATTATGAAACCCGTTTCAAGTTGATTTCATTATACTCATTCAATAAAAACATGTCAATAACTCAATAATTTTTCAGCTTTATCAACAATATTGTCATTTGTTTTTTGGCATATATCACAAAAAGACAGGGCACCGCAGAAAATTACTCTCTGCGGAACCCTGTCTGTCACGCTTTTTGTTGTATTAATCTTAAACAATACCCTGAGCCAGCATTGCATTTGCAACTTTTTCAAAACCTGCAATGTTTGCTCCCACTACGTAGTTTCCTTCGAATCCGTAGCGTTTTGCAGCATCATCCATATTATGAGTAATATTTACCATAATATCTTTCAGTTTTGCATCTACTTCTTCGAAAGACCAGCTCAGACGCTCGCTGTTCTGGGACATTTCCAATGCAGATGTGGCAACACCGCCGGCATTGGCAGCTTTACCCGGAGCAAAGATAACTTTGTTCTCCTGCAGATACTGTGTTGCTTCCAGAGTCGTAGGCATATTTGCGCCTTCGCATACAGCGAGACAGCCGTTGGCAACCAGCTGTTTTGCATCATCCAGATGCAGCTCGTTCTGTGTTGCACAGGGAAGTGCGATATCCGCTTTAATAGCCCATACGCCTCTTCCTTCATGATACTCTGAATTGGGACGGTATTTTTTATACTCTGTCAGTCTTGCGCGATTTACTTCCTTGATTTCTTTTAATGCCTCTACATCGATTCCGTCCGGATCATATACCCATCCGTTGGAATCAGAGCAGGTTACGCATTTAGCGCCCAGCTGATGTGCTTTTTCAATTGCATAGATTGCCACATTTCCTGATCCGGAAACCACACATGTTTTTCCAGCCAGTTCAATGCCGTTCAGTTTCAAAAGTTCTTCTGTCAGATACAAAAGACCATATCCTGTCGCCTCTGTTCTTGCCAGAGAACCGCCGAATGTAAGTCCTTTTCCTGTCAGCACGCCTTCATAAGCGCTGCGGATTTTCTTATACTGTCCGAACATGTAGCCGATTTCTCTGGCTCCTGTTCCGATATCTCCTGCCGGAACGTCTGTGTCCGGTCCGATATATTTATAGAGCTCTGTCATAAAGCTCTGGCAGAATGCCATTACTTCTCTGTCTGATTTTCCTTTCGGATCGAAATCAGATCCACCCTTTGCACCGCCGATGGGAAGGCCGGTAAGAGAGTTTTTGAAGATCTGCTCAAATCCAAGGAATTTGATAATACCGATATTTACAGACGGATGAAGACGAAGTCCTCCTTTGTAGGGACCAATTGCACTGTTAAACTGTACACGGTAACCTACATTTACCTGAACCTGTCCCTTATCATCAACCCACGGAACTCGGAATTTAATCTGACGCTCCGGCTCAACGATTCTCTCCAGAAGAGCTTCTCTTCTGTAAACCTGCTCGTTGGCATCAATAACAGGGCGCAGGGAATCCAATACTTCTTTTACTGCCTGATGGAATTCCGGCTGACCCGGGTTTTTTGCTACGACTGACTCATAGACTTCATCTACGTATGACATGACAATACCTCCTGAAAATTCTTTTTCATGAAAAGGAGCACGCAAAAGCGCACTCCTCTCAGAAACCCTTTTGTTCAAGGGCATTATACCATGGAATTGTACCATGCACAAGAAAAAATTCAAAAATATGACTTTTTTCCAGCAGAAAATTTCATATTCCTTCCTAAATGTTGATATTTTAATCATAAAATGAAGTTTTTGAACCATCGTCCTTCATATTTGGCTATTTTTTCTTTTTCACACTGTAACCAAAGGTACCAAGCATTTTACCCAGCCCGAAATAACTTCCGTGAGAATACACTATGGGCTTTGCCCTGGACAATTCAAACTTATTGTTCTTATTAATATATGCTTCATCAGCGTGGACCGCGACAACCTCCGCCAGAAACATATGATGAGAACCCAGCTCCTGTACGGATTTCACTTTGCACTCCAGGCAGACGGGAGATTCCCGGATAAGGGGAGCTTTTACGAATGAAGCTTTTTCCCTGTGAAGCTTCATATCCGCAAACTTGTCCCGATCCCTGCCTGATCGCACACCGCAGTAATCGGCCGCATAAGCCAGAGATTCCGTGGTGAGATTTATGACAAATTCCCCTGTAGCTTTCAGCATATGATAGGAATAGCGCTCCGGCTTTACTGAAATGGATACCATGGGCGGATTTGTGCAGACCGTCCCCGTCCATGCAACTGTAATGATATTATCCTTCCCCTTTCCATCCGTCACACTGACCATAACCGCCGGCAAAGGATACAGCATATTTCCCGGCTTCCACTGCTGCTTAGCCATATCTTACACCTCCTCCAGCGCCCGCATAAACGCCGGTATCAGCTGTTTTTTCCTGGAAACTACACCTGGCAGAAATCCTGAATTTTCCATGATTTCCAGATCTTCAAATGCCTGGGAAACCATATGTCTGGCACCTTCCCCGAAAAACAGAAGCTCCGTGGATTCCGACACAATATTAGTCAGCATAAAGAAAACCATCTGGATGCCGTTTTTACCGCATTCACTGGCAATATACGGCTGCAGTCTTTCCTTAATATGCTGCAGTTCTTCCCCTGACATGGAATTGATCTGACCCACCCCGAAGGTTACATCATCAATAATAAATTTCTTAAAGTCCTGATAAAAGATCTCTTCCGGTGATTTGCTCTGCAGATCACTTCCTGCCCGGAACATCTCCGCCGCAAAATCTTCTACCTGTATTCCGGCAAGCTTCGCCAGCTCCTGACCCGCCATTTTATCCACAATCGTACAGGTAGGAGAGCGAAACATCAGCGTGTCCGAGATAATTGCGGCACACAAAAGCCCTGCAATCGAAGGAGATATATCCAGATTTTTTTCCTGGTACATCTGATAGATAATCGTTGCAGTACAGCCTACCGGCTGATTCCGAAAGACTACCGGCTGCATAGTCTGAAGAGAACCGATGCGGTGATGATCTATGATTTCCAGAATATCCGCTTCCTTAATGTTATTCACCGCCTGGGATTTTTCATTGTGATCCACCAAAATAACCTTCTTTTTACTGATATTCAGCAGGTTACGTCTGGATACTGTCCCCTGATACTTTCCCTGTTTATCCAGAACAGGAAAGTCTCTGTGACGGTTCTTTCCCATGATATCCCTGATATCATCTGTAAAATCATCCATACGGAACGTAATCAGATTTTTCGTTTTCATAAGGTGACGGACAGGAATACTTTGATTGATCAGTTTTGCAATCGTCAGCGTATCGTACGGCGTTGCTATAACAGTACAATCATTCTCCCGGGCAAATTTCTGAATTACGGAAGATACCTTAGCCCCCAGACCCACAATAATACAGGCAGCTTTTTGTTCTACGGCACAAAGATGATCCTCCATCCGGTTTCCCAAAATTACCAGATCACCTTCATCGATAAATTCCTCCATCTTATCCGGATTAGCAGCCCCGATAATCACTTTGCCTTTATCGATATAATTGTCCGCATCGCCCACCAGTATCTCTCCGTTTAAGGTACTGGCTATGTTTCTGTACTGAGTCTTTGCCGCCGCAACAACCCGGTTATCATAAGCATCCATATAGGATCTGGCGATATCTCCAATAGTAATAAGCCCTTCCAGATTGTTTTCTTCGTCTGTAATGGGAAGCGTCACCGCTCCGTTTTCCGTCATCTGATTGAATGCCTCTTTTACGGAAATATCGCTTCTGGCACCCTGCGTCTTATGAATATCCATATCTTTTACCTGCGTACCGATATCTTCCAGATATGCCGGCGCCGGAATCTGAAACCGCTTCAGAACATATTCTGTCTCTTCATTAATCTGACCTGCACGCATGGGAAGGTACGTATCTTCTTCCGTGCGGTTTTTTATATCAGCATATGCAATTGCCGAACAAATAGAATCCGTATCAGGATTTTTATGACCTATTACGTAAATTGTCTGTTTATTATCCAACGCACTTTTTCACTCCCTTCTTTATTTCTATAGTACCATATCCGCCAGAAATTGGTCAATGTAATCATTTTATGATATAATATCTGAAAACAATTGTTGCAATCACAGATAACAAGGAGGACAATCAGATTATGGACAACGAATCAAACAAAGTGCCTGCGATGGCAGATTTTGAAAAGGAATTGAATGATTCTTTCAAAAAAATCTCAGAGGGAGATATGATAACAGGCACCGTTATCTCTGTCACAGAAAAAGAAATCACGCTGGACCTTCAATATTATGCCGAAGGTATCATCCCCGTGGAAAATTACAGCCGCGAACCGGGATTTATCGCCAAAGATATGGTGCATCCCGGCGATGAGGTGACCGCCACTGTGGTCAAAACAGACGACGGCCAGGGCAACATCCTGCTTTCCCGGGTAGATGCCAATGACGTACTCGCCTGGGAGAAATTAAAACAGCTGCAGGAGGACAAAACGGTAATCGATGTGACAGTGAAAGGCATTGTCAATGGAGGCGTTATCGCTTATGTGGAAGGAATTCGTGGTTTTATTCCCGCATCTAAACTCTCTTTAGAATACGTGGAAGACACGAATCCCTACCTGAATAAATCTCTCCAGGTTCAGGTTCTGGATCTGGATAAAGAAAAAGACCGGCTGATCTTATCCGCTCGGGAAATTCTCAGAGAAAAAGCCCAGGAAGAACGCCGGAAAAAGGTTTCCAATGTGGAAGTCGGTTTCGTAACGGAAGGAACCGTGGAAACCATTAAACCTTACGGTGCATTCATCAATCTGGGCAACGGCCTTTCCGGTCTCGTTCATGTATCTCAGATCAGTGAAAAGCGGATCAAGACGCCTGACGCCGTTTTGAAAGTGGGCGACAAGGTAAAAGTTAAAGTCATCGCCATCAAAGACGGAAAACTCAGCCTCAGCATGAAAGCTCTCGCAGATGTTGCCGCCAAAGAAGTTTCAGAAGAAACCTTCGAGCTTCCCAAAGCAGGTGATGCCACCACCAGTCTGGGATCCTTATTTACCAATATTAAACTGTAACCGTCAGGACACATTCAGAAGCTCCGGAGACATCTTAAAACAGATGTCTCCGGATTTTTATATTTTTTAATTTTTTAGTTATTGACTTTTAAAAACTCCCGATGTAGTATATACTATATTAACAAGTAGTTTTAAAAACTACATCTTGTCGAAGGAGTGATTATTATGAAAAAAAGTTGGAAACCAAAAGATCCCGGAAGCGCCGTCACTCATTTTATCGCAATGATTCTGGCGATGCTGGGCGCCGCGCCGTTACTGATAAAGGCCGCAAGAGTACCGGATGTGCTTCATGTGATTGCACTGGCCATTTTCATTTTAAGCATGATATTATTATATGCTGCCAGTACGATTTATCACTCGCTGGATATCAACGAAAATGTAAATAAACGGCTGCGAAAGCTGGATCATATAATGATCTTTATTCTGATTGCAGGAAGCTATACACCGGTGTGCCTTATCGTTCTTCAGGGAAAAACCGGCACTATACTCTGTGCTCTGGTATGGGCTGTTGCTTTGATTGGTATTTTAATCAAAGCACTCTGGATCACCTGTCCAAAATGGTTTTCTTCCGTAATTTATATCGGTATGGGATGGCTGTGCGTACTGGCATTTTCCCAGATCTTCCATGCACTTTCAAAACCGGCGTTTGGATGGCTTCTGGCCGGAGGAATCATTTATACCATAGGCGGAATTATTTATGCATTGAAACTTCCGATATTCGATTCCAGGCATAAAAACTTCGGCACTCATGAAATCTTTCATTTATTTGTTATGGGCGGAAGCATCTGCCACTTTATCGTGATGTATTTCTTTGTTGCTCCCATGCCCGTTTAAAGTAAAACAGGATTCCTTTTTTGGGAATCCTGTCTTTATAAAACTTCATTTTTGCAGTTCTGATACAGATTTGTTAAAACCTACTCTTGTCCTTCTATATTCACTTGGAGAAATTCCTATGATATTTGTAAACTGCGAAGTAAAGCGGCTGGAATAATTATACCCCACAGATGCAGCTATCTGAGAAATACTGTAGTTTGTATTGGTAAGCATGGTTTGTGCAACGCCGATTCTTCTTCGTGTCCGGTAGGCAATGGGTGATATTCCAATTTCCTTTAAGAAAATTCTGGACGCATAATAATGATTGACATTAAACTTTTCAGCCAGTTCTTCCAGGGTAAAATTCTCATTGTAATTGCGATCAATATACCTTCTCATATCATCTACCAGATTTGATGAAGCGTCCTGCAGTGAAGTACCTTTTTCACCGTTTATCTGAATGATATCGATGATCTGAAGAAGCGTTCCAACAAACATTTTAGCCAACGCTTGTGTCCCTTTCATTTTTCTCCCGATAAGCTCCTCCATCATTTCAAAGCCCTTCAGCAGATAATCATAACAATTCCCGCTTTTTATCCGATAGCTTCCTGATTCGCTCAAAAGCTTGCCAGGCGGTCTGCCCTTCATCTGAAGATTCTTGATTGCGCACAGATGAAATTTCACTGCCTCACCAGGCATATTTTTATCATAGTGCAGCACGTCTTTATTATAGACAAGGATATCCCCCGCTTCAATTTCATACTCTTTATTACCAATCACACTGATCCCTCTTCCTTCAAATACCAGTGCAATTTCTACTATGTTGTTATGACAGTGCATTGCTCTTACATCTTCTTCTGATACAATCTCTGTCCTGCTGATATAGGACACCTCAAAACCGCCATTTTCCGTTTCAATGATCCAACCGGTATTATCTTTTTCAGAAATAGTATATACATCCCGCATTCTTGCCCTCCTTATGACTGACAGTATATATTATATCATAACAAAAGATAAAATTTCAGCTCCTGTCTTTCACTGCCCGGCTGTAAAATATTGGGATACGATTTCTTTCTCCTCAAACATCTCGGTGAACTGAGGCACTATTTTTGTAAAGTGTTCGGTTCCTATATGATAGTCAATTGCCTCCTGGTTTTCCCAGAATTCAATAAATAAATTCAGCTTGTCGTCCTCCTTGGATTGTACAGAATAATAGGCAATACAGCCTTTTTCTTTTCTTGATAAATCCGTTAATTCTTTTGCCAGCTCATGATACAGCGGCAGCTTTTCTCTTTTTATCACCTGTCTTGCTATTGTTACAATCATTTTTCGTTCTCTCCCTTTTCTTCATCAGCTGAAATACCACTCATTAATATTATACACAAAAGTATTCCATTTCACATTTTCCAGATTTTTAGAACAGATTACATAACTGTCGCCTGACTGATAGGGGAAATAAGAAAGCCATTCCTCCGGAAATCTCAGCTGGTATTCTTCCCATAATTCCAGCCTTTTTTCATCATCGGCAGTCTGGGTAACCTCTGTCAGTATGTCCATCATTTCTTCTGTAATCGGACTGTCATCATGATGGCATTTATTACCGATATTATTGATTATAGTTGCCGCAACACCGCCAGGGGCAGGAGAACCGCCGTTTCTTCTTACAAACAAATCATATTCTTCCGTCTCATTTACCAACGTATCGCCCATAACCGTTCCATCCAGCAGTTTAATATTCAGCGTAACACCAACCTGCTCCAGCATATTTGCTATCTGCTCTGCCGCTCCTTTTCTCAACGGATCGTTGCTGTCTGCCAGAATCGTCAGCTCCAGATTTTCCGCGCCCGCTTCTTTCAAAAGTGCTTTTGCCTGTTCCGGGTCATAGTTCAGCGGAAAATCCTCCTCTTCCCAATAATGCACGCTTTCAGCAACCTCCGGTACGACACAGTAGGGAACATATCCTGCACCGTCAAAGGTTCCCTGTATTAACGCTTCTCTGTCGATGGCCATACAAACAGCCTGTCTCACTCTGATATCGGACACTTTTTCACTGTGCATATTGAATCCCAGGAAGGCCTGCAGCTGCTGCAACTGTTCATAAACGCGGAATTCACTTTCCGAGTCATTATTGACCTCCTGCGCATCTACATAATCTGCCTCAAATAATGCATCGATACCTCCTGTTTGCAATTCCATCAATGCAACCGACATTTCGGAAATCACCCGGAACGTTACATTGTCGATAATCGCTTCTTCACCCCAGTAATCTTCATTCTTTGTAAGTACCACGCTGTCGTTTGTTGTCCAGGATTCTATTTTATAGGGTCCCGTACCGATGCAGTCTCCCATATACAGATTGGAATTATCCTTGTTCTCTTCGGTATAGCTTTTGCAGTAAATTCCCACAAACTGAAGATCATCCTCCCATGTTATGTTATATTCATTCATGGGAACATACACGGTCAAATCATCCACTTTTTTAGTCCCTGCAAAATCAATCCACGGATAAACGGCTGCCTGACTGCTCTGCGCCGCAAGAGTAGCGTAAGAATAAACGACATCATCCGCTGTCATTTTTTCCCCATTATGAAAGTATACATCGTCCCGCAGATAGAAGGTCACTCCCATTCCGTCTTCATCCGCTTCCCAGCTCTTCGCCAGCAACGGGTCTATCACCTTCTTATCTGCATAATTCTCCTGCGTCAATGATTCCACCACCATATGCTCTACCGGATCCTGTGTGTTCTGATTGGCGTATTCTCCGGTAAAACAAGAATCCGGATCCCGCATAAGCCGGATGACGACACTCTCTTTGCTGGTCCCCCCTTCCTCCACCGTTTCACTGTTATTATTTTCCGCTTCGCCTTCCTTTTCTGAAAAACCGGCACAGCCATTTAAAAGCATGACAATAACTAACAAAACAGATGCCGCAGACATAAACCTTTTCTTCATACGCTACCTCCTTTTACTTTACTCTCTCTTCCATTTGGCCTTCCATATTATTGATCTCTTCACAATAGTGGCATTTCACATAATGATCCCGCCGCATTTGTCTCAGCCTTGGAGTCTCCTTTTTGCAGCGCTCCTTTACATATTTGCATCTCGCCGCAAACCGGCAACCTTCTTTTGGATTTACGGGAGACGTCAGTTCTCCTTTCAACGGCTCTTCCTTTCTTGTGACATGAAGTCTCGCCTCCAGCACCGCTCCCAACAGGGCTTTGGTATAAGGGTGAAATCTCTGTGCAAACAATTCATTTTGGGGCGCAAGCTCCACCACTTCTCCCAAATACATAACCATAATTCTGTCTGAAATATATTTGACCACGGAAAGATCATGGGTAATAAACACATACGTAAGTCCCATTTTTTCCCTTAAATCAATCAGAAGATTCAATACCTGTGCCTGGATGGAAACATCAAGAGCCGAAACCGGTTCGTCACAGACGATAAATTTGGGATTCAAGGCTAGCGCTCTGGCTATGCCTACTCTCTGCCTCCTTCCGCCATCCAGCTCATGGGGATAGGAATTGATAAGCCTGGGCGCCAGGCCCACCAGCTCCATCAGCTCTAATACCCGGTCACTGATTTCTGTTTTAGACAATTCTTTGGCAATGACAAGCGGTTCTGCAATTGTCTGGGAAATCGTCATCCTGGGATTCAGCGAGGAAAATGGATCCTGAAAAATCATCTGCATCTGTTTCCGTAATTCCGTCAATCCTTTCCGGTCCACTTTTGTAATATCTTTTCCTTCAAATAGGATTTTTCCGCTGGTACTTTCCAGCAAATGCAGCAAAACTCTACCCAGAGTGGATTTTCCGCATCCTGATTCACCCACAACGCCAAGTGTCTGCCCCTTTTCCAGCGAAAAAGATATTCCGTCCACTGCATGCAGCTGTCCCCGGGCTGTGGGAAAATATTTTTTCAGATTCTGTGTTTCGAGTAAGGGCGCCATTCTTTCACACCTCCTGTCCTTTGGCAAGAAAACATCTCACATAATGTCCGGCTGAAACCTGAACAAGGGGCGGTGTTTCTTCCTTACATCTGCCGCTGCATCGTTCACATCTGGGATGGAATTTACATCCCGGGGGAAGATCGGTCGGGTCCGGCATCTGCCCTTTGATCGGTTTTAACCTTGTGCTGCTGTCATTTGCACTTGGCAGAGAATGAAACAGGCCTGCAGTGTAGGGATGCAGTGTTTCCTCAAAAATATGTTCCACCGTTCCATATTCCTGTATCTGTCCCGCGTAGATCACTCCAACCTTGTCGCACATAGCTGCAACTACTCCCAGATCGTGAGTGATTAACAGCATGGAAGAACCGGTTGAATGCTTCAGATCATTCATCATATCCAGAACCTGAGCCTGAATTGTAACGTCCAGCGCAGTGGTAGGTTCATCTGCGATTAATAACTCTGGAGAACAGGCCAGGGCCATGGCAATTACAATTCTCTGCTTCATGCCGCCAGAAAACTGATGGGGATAATCATGGTACCGTTCCATGGGAATTCCAACTCTCTCCATCATCTCTCCGGCAAGCCGGCAGGAATCCTTTTTGCTGACTCCCTGATGAAGATAGATAACCTCCGCAATCTGGTCTCCCACTTTGTCGATGGGATTCAATGCCGTCATGGGATCCTGAAATATCATGGAAATTTCTTTCCCTCTGACCTTACGCATTCTTGATCTTCCCACTTTCAAAAGATCCTCTCCTTTGAAAATAATTTCTCCTTTTTTTATTTTTCCGGGAGGATTCGGTATCAAATTTAAAATACTCATTGCAATTGTAGTTTTGCCTGCTCCCGTTTCCCCCACCAGTCCAAAGGTCTCACCTTTACAGATTTCCAGATCCACACCGTTAATGGCATGACATGTACCTATCTCTTTGGAAGAATACTGTACCTCTAAATCGTGAACGCCAAGCAATACTTCATTTTTCTCCCGTCTTTCCAACTGCTCCACCCCCTTAATCCTTCAGACGGGGATCCAGGGCATCCCTTAATCCGTCCCCGAAAAGATTCAACGACAATACTACCAGCGCAATGGAAATTCCAGGCCATACGCACAGCATCGGATACTTTAATATATAAGTCCGCGCCGATGAAAGCATGGAACCCCATTCCGGCGTGGGAGGGACAATGCCAAGCCCCAGAAAGCTTAAAGCCGCTGCATTCGTAATGGCGCTGGCAATCTGCAGCGTCAGCTGGACGATCACAGGTGATAAGACATTGATAAAGACGTGTTTGAAAATAATGCGTAAATCACCTGCGTCTATTGATTTTGCTGCCTCCACATATTCCTGCGCTTTCACTGTAAGAATAGAGCCGCGGATCGTTCTTGCAAAAGTGGGAATGGCAGATATACCTACTGCCAGCATACAGCTTTTTATCCCTGTACCCATAACCGCCGCAAGGGCAATGGCCAGCACCAAATTGGGAACCGCCATAAAAATATCCAGAATACGCATGATGACATTGTCAATTCTGTTTCCGTAATATCCTGCAACAGCTCCCAGGATAATTCCAATGACCGCCGCGATCCCCGTTGCGCCGAATCCCACCAGCAACGTTAGTCTTCCCCCGTACAATATCCTGCTGAATATATCCCTTCCCAGATTATCTGTTCCAAACAAATGATTGAGGCTGGATCCGGAAAATTTTTCCATTACATTTTGTTCATCAAATCCATATGGTGCGATCAGAGGCGCCGCCAGACACATAACCGTCATGATAATCAGAACAATCAGACCGATCATGGCTGTTTTGTTTCGCAGCAGGCGTTTACACACAACGACGGCGTTACTGTTTGCGAAGTGTCTTTTCTTTTCAACCTTTTCTTTCATTAAGATACCTCCGCCTGTTTATTTACCCGGTGTTTCTTCTTGCCTTCATTTACATACTGCGCTTTAATCCTGGGATCCAGATAGGCATAGAGAATATCCACCAGCAGATTTACAATACTGTACGTAAAGGCCAAAAGCAGTACACTTCCTCTGATCTGCGGATAATCCCGGGAATTGATGGCCGTGACCATTAAAATTCCCAGCGCCGGTATGGAAAAAATCTGTTCCTGCACCAGAGAGCCTCCCAGCATAAAGCCAAAATGCTGCCCGCTGCTGGTGACAATCGGGATCAGAGCATTCCTGAGAATATGATGATACGTAATCTTTCGCTCACTCTGCCCCTTCGCCCTGGCCGTAGTCACATAATCCTGTCTCTGGCATTCCAGCATGCAGGAACGCGTCATCCTCATCTGCATGGCAATGGCATACAGCGACATGGAAAGAATAGGTATCACAGCATATTCCCATCCGTACCATCCGGAAACGGGAAGCCATTCCAATTTGACTGCCAGCAGAAGAATCAACATCAGAGATAACCAGAATCCCGGAATCGATACTCCCAGCATGCCTCCTACTCTGGCTACGGCATCAATCCATGAATTTCTGTGATTGGCCGATAAAATTCCCAGTAGCATTCCAATAATCATAGAAATAACCGTTACCGGAAAAGCCAGAAAAATTGTAATGGGAAAGGCCTGTACAAGGCTCTCCGACACAGATCTTCCTGTAATATAGGAATTTCCAAAGTCGAATCGCGAGATAATTCCCCACATATACCTTCCGTACTGGACAAAAAAGGGATCTTCCAGACCATGTTCCGTTCTCCAGGCAAGCAGTTCTTCTTTCGTTGCAGAATCCCCCAGCGCAACTGTTGCCGGATCTCCCGGAGCAATATACAGCAAGAAAAAGATCAAAAGACTGACGCCAATCAATACTGGTATCATCGCCAGCAGCCTTTTTACAATATATCGAATCATTCAAATACCTCCTCGTTTTGTCTCAACCCCCATTTTATCCGAATATTTTTCGGAACATTTCCACCGACATATCCCAGCCTTCCATCTGCGTTTTCCCTGGAGGAATCACCTGATTCTCAAAAGTGACGACGCCTTCATAATGATGCGCCTTCAGCATTTCGGAGATCTTTTCCGTAAATTGCGCCATTTCACCGTATCCCAACGGACAGTATGTTATCGATGCCAGAGGTCTGTTGATCCGTATATCTTTTATATGAACGTCAATAATATCATCCGCCGCCATCTCGTATGCCGCCACAGGATTTTCACCGCTGTACAAACAGTTTGCCGGATCCCAGAGAATTTTAAGCCGCCTGCATCCCAGTTCATCAATCGCTTTTTTGGCCAGACTTACTGTGTGAATATAAGCTCCCGTCCCCGTCTCCATCATCATGTTGATTCCTTCATCCTCCGCAATCTGACAGCATGGTTCCAGCAGGTTTAAGAACTTTTTCCAGCTTTCATTATTGCCGGACAGATATTTTTCGGCTCCTCCGCTTCCAAAGACGACATTCTGCTTTCCAAAAGGCTGTATTCTCGTAATATCTGTCCCGAAATAGCGTGCAAGATCAATGGATTTTTTTAACAGCCTTATCTGCTCCTGATAAGCGTCGCTCTTGATTTCTGTCTCCATCACCGGAAGTCCATTTAAAACATGCTTCATAATACAGGCTGTTTTAATCTTATATCTGTCCAGAAGCATTTTCATTTTTTCGTTTTCTTCCTCCGTATGGTGACAGATTTCTTTGTCCCACACGAATTGAAGCTCCGCATATTCAATGCCGTCTCTTACCATAACTTTCAGCGCTTTTTCAAAGTCCTGAGAAATACCATTTGTAATTGCTCCAAGTTTCATACGTTTCACCTCCTGCCATTAACCAAAAATCTCTTTAAACTTTGCCACCTGCTCAAAATAACCTGCCTTAAAATCTTTCCCTTTTGGGCGATACATTAATTCCATGGATATGGCACCCTCATACTGATCTTTTTTTAATGCCTCCGCGATACTTTCCCAGTACTGTGCCATATCTCCCGTTCCAACAGGACAGCTTCGAACTTTTCCATGATGCGGTTTTACTTTTAAATCTTTAATATGTACATGTCCCAGCACATCTTTAATTTCCTCATAGGCCTCCGGAAACGGGATGTCTCCATTGCAGATGGTATTGCCGGGATCCCAAAGCACTTTCAGCCTGTTGCTTCCCAGATCTTTAATCATCTTTTTGGCAAGATAACCGGAATAGGCCATGGCATTTACCGCCGTTTCCATTACAATGGTAATGCCGTTATCCTCTGCAGCCTGTACAATGGGTTCATACAGATGCAGGAAATGCCCCCAGGCTTTATTGTCAGCAGCCATATCAGAATCTGCACCATCATATCCCCATATATTCTGTATTTTGCTGAATGTCATGGCGCGTATTTTATCTGTTTTTAAAACATGCGCCGCTTTTATGGTCTGAAGCAATTGGTGATACTGCTCTTTATACTGGGAACTGTCTCTTTCCGTGGTCATGGTAGGCAAACCCATGAAAAGATGTCTTGATAAAACAGAAATCTTCATTCCGTACTGATCCACCAGTTTTTTTATATGGTTTAATTCTTCAATTGTATGGTCTCCTATTTCTTTGTCCCATACCCATTGAAGCTCCGGATATTCCAGACCGTCCGCTTTCATAATCCGCAACGCCTCATCCAGATCTTTGCTTATTCCGTCTGTAATTACCCCTAATTTCATATTCTTCTCCTGCACAGTCATGGCCTTAAAACTATTTTTGCGTCCTCCGGCTCTGGTGAACAGAGCCTTTCAAAAGCATCTTTTCCTCTATCTAAAGGAAGAACGGATGTAATGATGCTGTTCAAATCAATTCTTTTCTTTGCTGCAAGAGCCATTACCTCTTCCATCTCTTCTTTATACTGGTAACTTCCAAACAGCTGGAATTCATGGGCAACAAATTTTTTAACAGGAAAGTTTATTTTTTCCGCCGCCATTCCGATAACAATAATCTTTCCGCCATTTTTTACCATATTGATTGCCTGTTCCATACTTTTCTCATTCCCCACGCAGTCAAATACAACATCCACCCCTTCCTGATCCGTAAGCGTTTTCACCGCGGACAAGTTTTGCACCTGCAGATTTATCATATCAGAAGCGCCGCATTTTTTTGCAAACAATAGCCTTTTTTCTACCAGATCCAGACTGATGATCTGACGGACACCCATATTTTTAGTTAACATAATTGTCAGCAACCCAATGGGGCCCGCACCTATCACAGAAATTCTCTTTCCCTCAAGATCTCCTCCTCGCTTTATCCCATGCAGTGAAACAGCCGCTGGCTCCAGGATAGCTCCTTCTTCAAAACTCAACTGATCATCTAAAGGAATGATATTATCCTCTTTTACACATATGTAATCCGCCATCGCTCCCTGAATGTTTCGTCCTCCCACACTTGTTCCCAGAACAACTTTTTGGTCACAAAGATTAAAATCTCCTTTTTTACAGTTACTGCACACTCCACAACATAAATTGGGATTTGCAGTGACCCTCATACCTGGCCTGAAAATCTTTGCCTTACTTCCACAACAGTCTATTTCACCGGAAAATTCATGCCCCATTACCAGCGGAGCAATTCTCAGACTGTTGCTGCCCTTATATCCATTCACATCCGAACCGCATATGGAGACTGCTTTTACCTTAATCCTCACCTCATCCTCTTTCGGATCCGGTTTTGCAATTTCCGTAAGCACAACCGTTTTCTTTCCTTCATATCTTAACGCCCTCACAGTCATCACCCCCTTCTTCCCATCATGCCATTTTTAACTGTTTGAAGACTTCCTTTGCTCCGAAATCCGGGCTGCACAGCACGGGAATTCCCAGTTTTTCCTCTATCTCTTTTGTAAACGGCCCCAGAGAAGCCTGTGTCATGACTGCAACATCAAAATCCCCCTCATATTTCAACATTTCCCGAATCACTATATCCGATACCTCTGCGCCGGATTTACCCTGCATTTCATCAATAACGATGTAAGTTACCGAGGAATCCGACTCTTCTGCTCTAAGACTTTTTTCCATCAATCTTTTATTCGGGAGCATGATTGTTCGGCAGGAAGCAATTAAAGCTATTCGTTTATAAGTGCAGACAGCATAATGCATCATCGCTTCATCAATCCGTATAATTGGAACCCCTGCTTTTTCGAACAGCGGCTGTGCCGCTTCTGCAATATCACCCATTGTAGAGCAAACTGACAGTATAACATCCGCCCCCTCCGACACAGAAGCAGAAAAAATTGACAACAGTTTTGCGGCAACTTCTTCCGTCACATATCCTGCTTCCAGCGTTTTCGCTATCAAATCCGGATTTGCATGTACCATCAGCCTGTAATCCACATCCGCCAGATTATTTTTAAGGGCCTGACTTACAATTTCATACAGTTTTTCATCAAATCCAGTAAATACTCCTGCTATTTTTTTCATCAAAAGCCTCCTTTACACTTTAATAATTTAATACTTTTTTCTTTTCGTTTTTTAATCTGAATTTTTATAATAGAATTATAGAATACGCACTTTATATAATCATTACGAATATTGACTAATATCGATTCGTATTTATGATTTTTTGTCAATGCATTTTGACACAAAAAAATACCCGGCATTATTGCCGAGTACTTCCTATTTATTGTTCATATCAACAGCCCGTCTTCCGTCGAAGTACTAGGAAAATTCCGACGTTTTCATTTCCTTCTTTTT
>CAMMBV010000035.1 GCA_946494335.1 uncultured Ruminococcus sp.
CCAAGTTAGGCACACCCTTTTCTTTTTTACGCTGCTTTCCCTTTTGTGGCCGTGTATTAAGGACAGCGCCTTTAGACATATCTGCCCGTTCATCTTCCATGAACCAAAATGAATTTCATAAATGTTAAGTGGCTTATCCGAATAGTCTGTTCTGTTTTTTATCCATTCATTATCGTGAAATGAATATTTAGACATATCACGAATAATTGAGGCGTTTTGGGGTCTTAATTCCATACCATATCCAAATGGGTCACAATGGTCTATAAATTTCCCATTTTTGCTATAAACACGCAATTTGTACCGCATACCCTCCTTTGCTTCTTCAATAAAGATTTCATAAAAGTTACCGTCGTAAATTCGTGGCATTTCTATTTCTGCCCAATTTGTAAAATCTCCGATTACACATATTTTTTGTGCATTTGGAGCAAACACTCGAAATGTTGTTCCGCTGCTAGAAAGATGTGCGCCTAAATACTCATAGGCATTAAATATTTTCCCTGTGTAGAAACCATACATATCCATTGTATTCATTTATATATCCTCCTTTGCGACTAGGGTTGCAAATCTCTATGAGATTTATTATAATGGCTTATGTCACATCATCAAGTATCATTTCTCATGGAATGTCGCATAAGCGACTAAACCTTGAAATTGTCGCGGAAAGGAAATAAAATGGATATTCGTGCTGAACGTACAAAAAACAACATTATCAATGCTTTTATAGAATTGCGTTCCAAAAAAGAGATTGAAAAGATAACAGTAAAGGAACTGGCGAATCTTTCATGTATAAACAAAGCAACTTTTTATCGGCATTTTGAAGATATTTATGTGTTGTCTGAATATATTGAAAATGATTTAATTAAAGACTGTATAAATTCAATCCCGATAGATACAGATTTACTGGATAAAAATGGGCTTTTAGCTATGACAACAGCTTTTGTTAATCAAAGAGAACTATTTAGTATTATTTTCTCTGGCTCTCGTTTGTCCGTAGGAATACAAAAATTACATCAACAAGTTATGGAGAGAATTTATCAAGCACACCCAGAGTTTAAAGACGATTTAGAGAAGCAAATTATTTTATCCTCAGCAATATACGGAGATATATATGCCTATTACCAATATAAAGATACAGATTTTAACTTTTTTATAGATAGCATTGTTAAACTTAATCATGCGCTTGAATATATATTGAATAGCAATTTGCGCTGAAAAATGTTCAACTTTATATGATTTATTTTGGCTAATGATAGGTACTGTGTAGACATATCCATATAAAAACAGGAACAGTAAAATGTAACTGGGTGAATGTATATGGCAAAAAGACCAGTACCACGATACGACTTCAAGGCTTTTGGGGCAGCAATAAAGGCAGCGCGGACAGACAGGAAAGAGAGCCGCAAAAAGGTGTGCGACGAAATGTTCATATCTCCCCGCTACCTTGCGAATATCGAAAACAAGGGGCAACACCCCAGTTTGCAGATTTTCTTTGAGCTTATGCTCCGTTACAATATATCCGTAGACCAATTCCTTTTAGACAAGCCTGCCGGGAAAGAAGTCAACAATCAGGTTTCTTTCCATACGCCCCTTGCCCTGGAACATTTGACACTGGAGTCCAAAAAGGAGGTTATATAAAATGGATGGGATCTATTTTTTTAATGGAAAGGATATTACAATGAATCTGTGTATCCAGATCCGGGATGTCATCGACATTATCAAGGAAAAAGCCATCTCTCGTTTCAAGATGCAACGCTCGCTTTTTACCAGTCCCAGACATACCAGGCTCTGCAGAATACAGAGAATACGCTTTGGGCAGAGTCGGCGGGATATATCGCAGATCGCTTTTATGAAGAGCAGGAACAAAAAAATTACAGTCAAACTAAATATTAAAGCACGATATTTAAGGAAGGAACTATCTATATTGACAGGCAGTTCCTTTTTTATTTCAGAAAAGACGATATATTTATGAAAAAGACTACAAAATTAAAATGCAAAATAAAAAAAGACTAAAACACGTTAGTCTTAGTCTTTTCTAAACTGCCGCAGACCGGAATCGAACCGGTACGAAGTTTAACCCTCGCAGGATTTTAAGTCCTGTGCGTCTGCCAGTTCCGCCACTGCGGCAAGTCGCTTTCGGTGTAGATGAAAAAAGTTACTCTTTTCACACCATAATGGATGGAGAAGGATTCGAACCGTTTTGGTTTTGAACCATAAAGCTTTCTTTTTTCCTTATTCACGCCATCAATGGATGGAGAAGGATTCGAACCTTCGAAGGCGTTGCCAACAGATTTACAGTCTGCCCCCTTTGGCCACTCGGGAATCCATCCATAAGTATCCTGTCAGAACAGATAAAACGTTCTGACAAGATATATTTATACCACATTTTCCATAAGAATGCAAGCTATTCTTTCCTGTGGAGAATAACCGCCGACTCAGGCTGCATCCGGATTCTTAAGATGCCGGCAATGACCGTATGAGGAATCTTTTCCTCCGTATATCCTTCCTGATTCGTACAGAAAATCTGTACCATAACCTTATTTCGGATATTATCCATCCCCAGCTCCCATACCGGCACTTCCACTTCTCTTTCTTCCTTACCGTTATGGATCACCACTGCTATCTGCTCATCCATGGAAAAACGTCCGTAAGCCAGAACATTGTGCTCAAACATCAGCTGACGCAGAGAACCTTTTTTCAGAACCTCATACCGTTTATGGAGTGCAATAATGCTCTTGTAGAAAGCAAGAATCTCCTGATCCTCGCTGCCCCAGGGATAGGTTCTGCGGTTATCGGGATCCGTAAATCCGCAGACTCCGGCCTCGTCTCCGTAATAAAGAGTCGGCGCCCCCGGCCAGGTCATCTGGATCACAACGGCCTCCCGCAGCACTGCCTTGTTTACGCTTTCGCAGGCAGCCTCAGAACCCAGATGGGCCACCCTGCCCACTTTCTGGTTGGTCCTGGTCAGAAATCTGGAATGATCATGGTTATCCAGCTCATTCATGGCTGTATAAAGGGACGGCCCGTAGAACCGCGCCATGTGATAACGCATGGCGTCTGTAAATGACTGTCCATTTCCCAGGAGATCCCCCCGGTATTCATCGCTGTGTTTTTCCATTCCCGTCAGGAACCAGGACACCGGCTCCATAAACGCATCGTAATTCATCACGGTATCCCATTCATCCCCCTGCAGCCAGGAATGAGCGTCCCCGTAATGCTCCGCCAGAATCAGCGCGTTGGGATTGGCTTCTTTCACCGCTTTTCGGAATTTCTTCCAGAAGCGATGGTTATAATCTAAGCTATGCCCCAGATCAGCCGCCACGTCCAGTCGCCAGCCGTCCGCATTATAAGGCGGAGACACCCATTTTCTGGCGATATATAAAATATAGGATTCCAGCATGGGGGAGGCTTCGTAATTCAGCTTCGGCAAAGTATCATGACCCCACCACCCGTCGTAAAATTCATTATACGGCCATGCATGCTCATTGTTGAATTTAAAGAAACTGTGGTAAGGACTGTCCGCTGAAACAAATGCGCCTTTCTGATAATAGCTTTCATTTTCATAGATCCGTTCCCGGTCCAGCCACTTGTTAAAAGAACCGCAGTGATTGAAAACCCCGTCCAGGATCAGCTTCATGCCTCTTTCATGAAGTTTCTCAATCAGCTCTATCAGCAGCTGATTGCTGGCCTCCAGATTGGCAAGCCCGGTTACCCGTTTGATGTATCTGCCGGCTTTCGTATTGTCCAGCTCTCCTTCGTCCAGAAGCCGGCCTTCGTCCTCCACTATTTTCCCATAGTGAGGATCTACATAATCGTAATCCTGTATATCATATTTATGATTGGAGGGCGATACGAAAATGGGATTTAAGTACAGCACCTCCACTCCCAGATCCTGAAGATAATCCAGTTTATCTATGACGCCCTGCAGATCTCCGCCGTAAAAAATGCCCACATCCATGGCTCTTGGCATGGCATCCCACTGATTCTCTCTTTGTACCTGTTCTCCGATATAGGAATATTCACCGGTCAGTACATCGTTGCTTCTGTCTCCATTATAGAAACGGTCCACAAAAATCTGATACATCACTGCGCCTTTGGCCCAGTCCGGCGTAGAAAAACCGGGAACAATTCCAAAGGCATACTGTTCATTCAGATCTCTGGTCACTCCCAGTTCATTATAATAGCAGGTCAATTTCCCTGACTGTATCTCAAAAAAATAATGCAGTGTCTCGTTTCCCAGCACAATCTCCGTTTCGTAATAATCAAAACCGTTCTTTGTACTGGCCACCTGCATCTTTTTCCGAAGTGAACCGCTGATCAGATACACTGCATCCGCATTATTCCTTTTCGTCCTGAAACGAATCGTAACCTTATCGCCCGCTCCTGCTCCGCTGGGAAACTGATAGTATTCCGATTCGTCGCTGTGAAGCGCGCTCTTTATCAGCAGCGGCCTGACCTTATGAATATAATTCAGCCGGCTTTCCTGTTCACTATAATATTTCCAATCCATTCACTTATTACCCTTCTGATTTTCCGCTTTCCTACATTCTATCTTAATATCCAAACTTAATCAACATTTTTCCCCTGTCCAACGCGATACTGCGGCACGCTCACAGCAAGGCTGGTCTTCGCTCCGCTCCGGTCGGTGCTGGACGCGTGTCACTGGCACGCACAGCAGCCGCTTTCCGGGCGTATCGCGCAAAAAAGACAGCTTCTTAAGGCTGTCTTTTAAGAGAAGGTATTTCTTCTTTTGGGGTGTAGCAAAAACTATATAATGTATTGGGGGGTTGTTACATTTTGTATTATAGCTCATGTCTACCAAAAAGTGTGCACAAACTTCACAATATTTCACATTGATTTTTATTAGTTTTGCACAATCTCACGTTTTTGGAACAGGGCTTCGAACTCCTCGCGCCCTATTTTCTCTTTCTCCAGAAGCAGATTCGTACAGCTGTGAAGGACGTCTTCGTGCTCCTGCAGAATCTTTTTCGCCTTTTCATAACACATATCAATCAGTTTTTTCACTTCACTGTCAATCTTGGCCGATACATTTTCACTGTATCCTCTGGCATGAGCCAGATCCCGGCCGATAAATACTTCATCCTGATCATCGCCGTAAGCCACCAGGCCCACTTCCGCGGACATACCGTATTTCGTCACCATGGCTTTGGCAATGGCTGTGGCCTGCTTGATATCCTGAGAAGCGCCGGTTGTAATATCATTGAAAATCAGTTCTTCCGCAATACGTCCGCCCAGACAAACTTCAATATTCTGCAGCATCTGTCCTCTGCTGTTGAATACTTCATCTTTTTCCGGCAGACGCATGGTATAGCCTGCCGCACCCAGGCCTGTGGGAACGATGGAGATAGTGTATACCGGATCGATATCCGGAAGCACATGACACAAAATTGCATGGCCCGCTTCATGATAAGCGGTAATCCTTTTCTCCTTATCAGAAATCACTCTGCTTCTCTTCTCTTTGCCCACTCCCACTTTGAGGAAGGCTTCTTTGATATCACTCTGAACCAGATAAGGCCGTTTTGCCTTTGCGGCAAGAATCGCCGCCTCATTCAAAAGATTCTCCAGCTCCGCTCCGGTAAATCCTGCCGTGGTCTGGGCAATCTGTTTAAAGTCAATATCGTCGCCCAAGGGCTTTCCGGCGGCATGTACTTTCAATATTTCTTCACGGCCTTTCACATCCGGCGCGCCCACCATAACCCGGCGGTCAAAACGTCCCGGACGCAGAATGGCCGGATCCAGGATATCCACCCGGTTAGTGGCCGCCATCACAATGATTCCTTCATTGACACCGAAACCGTCCATTTCAACCAGAAGCTGATTCAGCGTCTGCTCCCTCTCATCATGGCCGCCGCCCATGCCGGTGCCCCTTCTTCTTGCCACCGCATCAATCTCATCGATAAAGATAATACAGGGACTATGTCTTTTTCCTTCTTCAAACAGGTCGCGGACACGGGATGCACCCACACCTACAAACATTTCCACAAAATCAGATCCGGAAATGCTGAAAAACGGTACGCCTGCTTCGCCCGCCACTGCTTTTGCCATCAGTGTCTTTCCCGTACCGGGAGGGCCTACCAGCAGGACTCCTTTGGGAATCCTGGCACCCACCTTCGTATATTTCTGAGGTTCCTTCAGGAAATCTACGATCTCTTCTAGATCTTCTTTCTCCTCGTCCAGACCAGCCACTTCTTTAAACGATACCTTTTTTTCGTTTTCTCCCATCATTCTGGCATGGCTTCTTCCGAAATTCATCATCCTGGCGTTGCTTCCGCCTCCGCTGTTCCCGTTCATGGAGCGGGTCATAAATATCATCAGCACCACTACCAGTCCTACGGAAAGCAGAACGGGCAGAATTACATTCACAAAGGT
Source organism: uncultured Ruminococcus sp. (assembly GCA_946494335.1). Lineage (GTDB taxonomy): Bacteria > Bacillota > Clostridia > Lachnospirales > Lachnospiraceae > Ruminococcus_G. The sequence continues at coordinate 6,388 of CAMMBV010000035.1, forward strand.
ACTCTCCTGGGGCACATTATCCACCATCACGGAAATGTTGTCGTATTTGGCCAGCCGCTCCTGCTCCGCTTTTACATCACTGACATTTAATACTTTCCTTTCTCCGCTTTCCAGTACAATGTCCAGCTGTCCGGTAGGTGTCTGCTGATTCTGCCTGATGGTCACCGCAAAGATGCTTCCGTCTTCCAGGGCTGTCTCATATTCTCCGTTTGTATACGTATCTTCCTGTTCAGCCTGGGTCGAAAGGTACATAAAACTGCTTACCAGCACTACCGCCACAATAATATACAGCAGCAGGCCTCTTGATTGTCTGTTCAACGATGAAATCTCCTTTCAGCTTCTATTCTTCCACTTCAATAACTCCAATGTATGGAAGGTTTCTGTATTTTTGCGCATAGTCCAAACCATAACCGACCACAAATTTATCCGGTATTTCAAAACCGGTATAATCTACCGTCACGTTGTCAACCACACGGCGGTCCGGTTTATCCAAAAGGGTACACAACTTCAAACTATGCGGATTTCTCTTTTTCAAAATCTCAATCAGATAACTCAGTGTTCTTCCCGAGTCTATGATATCCTCCACGATCAGCACCTCTTTTCCCTCCAGAGGCTCATCCAGATCCTTGCTGATCTTTACCACGCCGCTGGACGACGTGCCTGCTCCGTAACTGGAAACCGACATGAAATCCAGACTCACCGGAACCGTGATTCTCTTTGCCAGTTCGCAGGTGAAAAATACACTTCCCTTTAAAATGCAGATCAGATGAATGCTTTTTCCGGCGTAATCCCGGCTGATCGCATCGCCCAGCTCCTGGATCCGCTGATCTACTGCCTCCTCAGCCAACAGCACGCTGATTTTATCCTTCATGAATTGTTCCTCCCTTTATCTCAATGCGTAAAATGTTTCTGGTATTTTCCTTCACCATAAAATTCTGAGCAAGCCGGAAACCTATGATCCACACGATCCTGGCTCCGTCTGCCACCAGAAGAACATGATCCCGCTCTTCCCGCGGAATTTTGCTGTCGATAAAAAAATCCTTTATTTTTTTTCTTCCGCCCGACTCGTTTATCACAATATAATCGCCGGGCAGCCTGGTGCGGATTACCAAAGTATCCTTTATTTTATCATAATCAATCCATTTCGTATACTTTTTTTGAGGAATTATTTCACCGGTTTGTGGGACGAAATCCGTATAAAGGCACCTTTCGTCTATCCTGGTCTGGCCCGGGATCGCGATTTCCATGCGTACCGGCGCCGCTTTTTCCCGTATGCCGTCACGAATATCCCTTTTTCGCAGCTGCACGCCTCTGTAGGTACGCTGTGCCACAAGCCCGTAGGGAAGATTTACGCTTTTTCCCGTATCCTTCTCCCACAGTTCCAGCACGCTTTGAACATGCACTCTTGTAAAATCCTTTTTCGTTCCCGCCGCCTCTTCCAGGCAGCGCTTTATCACCTGTTTCTGAAACAGCGGTTCCTCCCGGGACAGTTCATCGGACACCAGCAGTCTCTCTCCCAGTGCCTTTACCTGTTTCCCGTATATTTCTTTGGTGCATTTTTCCAGATAATCCCAGATTTCCGCCAGATCTTTAGATGCGGCAGCCATATGCTCCGCCGCTTTTTCGTTTATATGCAGCTGCATTCCCGGCAGGATATGGTGCCGGATATAATTTCTGGAATACTCGGTATCCCGATTGGTACTGTCCTCACAGTAGGAAATCTGTCTTTCCTCTAAATACTGCTCAATTTCTTCCCTGTTCATACATAGCAGCGGACGAATCAGAGAATTTCTCACCGGTCTCAAGCTGCACAGGCCGCTGATTCCCGTCCCGCGGGCCAGATTGTACAGCATGGTTTCCGCGCAGTCGTTTTGGTGATGAGCCAGGGCAATTTTATCGGCGCCCCACTCCTGTGCGAAGGCTTCAAATGCCTGATACCGCCTGATACGCCCGGCTTCCTCCAGGGAAAGCTTCTCTTCCCTGGCAATATCACCAATGGGGAAGGAATAGACACGGCACAAAATTCCGTGATGCCGGCACAGCCGGCGCACAAATGCTTCATCCCGGTCTGCCTCCTCCCCCCGCAGCATATGATTTACATGTACTGCTGCAAACTCTATCCCTGCCTTTTCTTTCAGTTCCAGAAGAAGGAAAAACAGACAGACGGAATCAGCCCCGCCGGATATCCCGGCTGCGATCCGGTCCCCTTTTTGAATCATGTTATACTGCTGTATATACTCCCAAACCTTCTTTTGCATCATCATTCTCCCTATTTTCTCCAGACCCCGGCAACCAGCACCGTCATATCGTCGATGGCGCGGTATCCGCAGTATCCCATAACCTTTTCCAGGATACACCGCCCCACCTCCTGGGGCTTCGATGCATGTATCTGAAGGATAATTTCTTTCATGGTCTCTTCTTCCTTTTCCCGGGGCAGAGCATCCAGTACCCCGTCCGTTACCATAATCAGATAATCACCGTCATATATTTTCTTGGCCGTCGTCTCAAAGTCCATCTGCTGCACCAGTCCAGCCGCCAGACTGGAGGAAGATATGGCCTCTACCCACTGATCACGCCGGATAAACGTGGCGGCTGCCCCCGCCTTCAAAAACTCACACATACCGGTATAGAGATTCAGCGCACAAATGTCCACCGTGGAATACATCCCGTCCCTTCTTTGCAGCACCAATGCAGAATTCAAAAGCCTGGCGGAGGTCTCCCTGGAAAATCCTGTGGTCAGAAACTGCTCCAGCAGCTCAACCACTGTCTCGCTTTCCCGGGACGCCTCCAGGCCGGATCCCATCCCATCGGAAAGGCACATGACAAACTGTTCCTCCCCTAAAGTGAAAGCGTAGTTGTCGCCGGACACGGTTTCCCTTTCCTTGGTGACCCTGGCCACTCCGTACAGCACCTTGTAATTGGTATCCTCCACAAATAAAATCGTCCTGTTTTCACTGTTTATGATGGAACGGCTGTCCCGGGCCGGTACCATCCTTCTGCCGCACAGCTCTGAGAGAATGCCCGCGATCTCAGTGACTGCCACGCACTGGCCGCTGCGCACTCTCATGTTGATGAATACCCTGAATTTTTCTTCCGGCGAGGGAAGCATCCACATCTGGCGAACCAGAACCTGGCGTTTTCTTAAAATTTTTTTCACCCGCTGTTCCAGCTCTCCCGGAACGGTGGTAATGTCGCACAGATCGGAAGCCACCTTCTGGATAGTATGAGCAACCTCGTTCAGTTCCTCCGCTACCGCCAGACGGCTCTCTGTCTGCCGGTTATTCCAGATCAGGTTCTGTCTGGCCCGCTGAAAGGCTTCCTGGAGATATTCCAGAAACTTTCCGGCATTCATACAGTCCCCGTACCAGTCGGCCTGGCCGTGCAGGAGCTTTTCCCTGTCTCCCTCCTCGATCAGGCACAGCAGTTCACACACTTTTTTATATGTAAGTGCCTCCTGCAGTGTCCAGCACTGCGCTTTCCCGGGACAGCGGTTACACAGCTTTTCCCGTACCTCTTCAAAAATCCCCGACGTCTCACTTTCGCTTAAGTGCTCTCTCCGGTACGGCATACGGTAAAACGTATCCGCCAGCTTCTGCAGTGACTGTGCATACTGCTCCATCCTCTCTTTCTGCGGATGACAGTCGTACACCGGATCATTTCTTTTTCTTCCCCATAATACAATTTTTGCCATGTCCCGGATAATCAGTATGGCACTGATTGCGAGCATGGCAATGATTAAATCCTGCATCCGGCCCAGACCCCCTTATTATTATACTCTCAGGGGTCTATTATAGATGCTTTATTATAAGAAACTTGTCAAATATACACTGGCATATCAAAGAACTTTTAGACAAAACCAAGCTTAATCTGCTTCTTTAAATATAATTTCGTTATCCTTCACAAGACCGATTTTTTCTTTCGCGATTTTCTCCGTATATTCATCGCTCTGCACGTAATCCTGCATCGCTTCGATCTCTTTCGTTCTCTCTTTTTCGTCGTCGATCTGCTCCGCCAGCTCCTGTTGTCTCTGGGTATTTTCAGAGATTCGCCGCTGCACGGACCTTCCCTGCACATATAGAAGAACCAGCATCATACACACCACCATAGTAATTCCGATCATGGCGATCTTATTATATCTGTGGTTTCGTTTTGCTATCATTCTACCTGATACTTTTCTTTTACTCATAGAACCTCACGACTTCCCAAAAAATCTACAAAAACACTTATACAAGGAGATTTTACATCGTAAAAGTAAAAATTTCAACCTTTTTGTAAAAAATGATATTGTATTTTCCGCAAGCAGCAAAATTTTCACAGCAAAATACACCAGATGACGGCTGAATGTATAATGCCACAAAATCATGCCAAGTATCAGTCCCGCAAAAAAATACCCTCTGAGTATACCGCTGTTCTCCGTATAAATCCGTGAAAACAAAAAGAATCCGCTGCCGATCCAATAGCAGAGATCCTCCAGAATGACCCAGAAGGGCCGGTGACGTATAACGCGGCGAAGGATACGGAAAATATCGTATCCCACCATCATAATGATTCCATACCAGACGGCTTTTGCAAACAGCAGCAGCTCGCTGCTCATATAAGCGCTCATATGCTATTGGAACAGCCGCCGCACCAGGCTGCCCTTCTTTTTCTTTTTTCCGTAATCCCCGTCCTCCGAGTACTCCAGCGTGCGAAAATTCCCTTCCACATCCACCTCTCCTTTTTCCAGGCACAGCCGGCTCACATGCAGCTCTTCCCCTTTGATGGTCAGCATGCCTCTGGATGTTTCCAGTAAAATCATATCCGTATCGAAGGACACCACATCCACTACGCCTGTGATGTTTCCGGTTCTGCGGTCATCCAGCTTCAGTTCATGTTTCCTTTGTATCTCTTCCATATCTTTGCCCCTTTACTGTGTCTCTTTTCATTATATGGAAAAAAACAGACTGCTAGAACCGGATTCACGGTCACAGGTAGCGGTACAGACTTTCCGCCTCTTCCTTTTTTACCGTTTCCTTCACGTTCAGAACTTCAACTTTCACACTTTTGGAGCCGAACTGAATCTCCAGCTGATCTCCCTCTTTTACGTGAACAGAGGCCTTGGCCGGATTTCCATTTACAAGTACGCGCCCCGCATCGCAGGCTTCGTTCGCCACGGTACGTCTTTTGATCAGCCGGGACACTTTCAGATATTTGTCCAGTCTCATAATTCACCTCATAAAATGGGGAGACAATCACTTGTCTCCCCGCACACTTCTTATTTTTCGTTTACCAGATCTTTTAAAGCTTTTCCAGCTTTGAACTTAGGCGCTTTTGATGCCTGAATCGTCATGGTTTTGCCTGTCTGAGGATTTCTTCCTTCTCTTGCAGCTCTTTCTGATACTTCAAAGGTACCGAATCCAACCAGCTGAACTTTCCCGCCGTTCTTCAGTTCGGCAGCAACTACATCCACAAATGCTTTTAATGCAGCTTCTGCGTCTTTCTTTGATAATTCTGCCTGATCAGCCATAGCCGCAATTAATTCTGTTTTGTTCATGAGTATTCCTCCTCTGATCCTTTCCTGTTCTTACTTTGTCGAGTACGGGATTTCCGCTAATCCAATAAACCCTACCCAATATTTATATAACGTTTACCGCAGTTTGTCAAGAATATCTGCAAGGGCAAACTCCGCATTCACATTTCTTTTTCTGGAAATACGGCAGACTTCCAGTAAAAGCTGTCCCAATGCCTCTTTTTCCCCCTCTTCCTCCCGGTTCTTCTCCAGGTCATCCAGAAGGCTGCGGATACGCCGAAAAGCTTCTTCCTCCGCCGTCTGTTCCTTTTCCTGACTCTCCTGCTTCTTCAGTATCTTGGACGCTCTTAAAAGGGCGGGCAGTCCTGAGGGAATTCCATCCAGGCCTGTCCTCTCATTCTTTCCTTTTTCCCGTCTCTTTATCTCTTCCCAGGCTCCGGGAACCTCATCGGCCTGTACCGCTTCTTTGTCCCCAAACACATGTGGATGGCGGCGAACCATCTTTTCACTGATTCCCTGAATTACGTCATCCATCGTAAACAGGCCCTCTTCCCCGGCAATCTGGCTGTGCATGACCACCTGGAGCAGTACGTCCCCCAGTTCCTCACAGAGATTTTCCCAGGAACCGCTCTCTTCCAGTATCCGGATTCCCTCCACCGCTTCATATGCTTCCTCTATCATACAGGTGCGCAGACTTTCATGAGTCTGTCGGCGATCCCAGGGGCAGCCGTTCTCGCTGCGAAGAGCGGCAACAATTTTCACCAGTTCCTCAAAGGTATACGCTTTTTTCACCGTGCACTCCCATCCGTCACATCATCCTGTCAATCATGGCCAGCACTTCTTTGCCCAGTTCTTCTGATTTTTTATCGGCGTCTTCCAGTGAAGTTCCTTTGATTCCATAATAGAATTTCACCTTGGGCTCCGTACCGGAAGGACGTACGCACAGCCATGCATCGTCTGTCAGATCGTAATAAAGCACATTGGAGGAAGGAAGCCCTGTGGAAGTAACCTCTCCCGTGGCAAGGGTGGTAATGGTATCTTTTTTGTAGTCTCTGGCTGCCACCACGTCATAGCTGCCGATTCTGGCCGGCGGATTCTGACGCAGCTGCTCCATGATCTGCTGGATTTTCTCCAGACCCTCGATTCCCTTCATGGTGATGGACTGGATATCATCCTTATAGTATCCGTACTTCTCATACATATCAATCATGGCATCCCACAGCGTTTTCCCCTGTGTCTTATAGTAAGCAGCCGCCTCACACAATGCCATGGTTGCCACAATGGCGTCTTTATCTCTGGCATGGGTACCGATCAGACAGCCGTAGCTTTCCTCAAATCCAAAGAGATAGGTGCCGGAGTTATTCTGTTCAAATCCCAGAATCTGCTGTCCGATAAATTTAAAGCCAGTCAGCACCTCAATCAGCCGGACATCATATGCCTTTGCGATGGCATCCGCCATATTGGTGGTTACAATAGTCTTGATCAGAGCGCCGTCCTCTGGAAGTCCTTTCAGCGCCTTTCTCTGGCCGATTTCATAATCCGCCAGCAGGCAGCCGGACATATTTCCCGTCAGAGAATGATAAGCGCCCTCTTTGTCCTTTACGTACACACCAAGACGGTCCGCGTCAGGATCCGTAGCCAGCACCAGATCTGCATCCACTTCTTTGGCCAGGGCAAGTCCCAGCTCGAAAGCTTCCTTCGACTCCGGATTGGGATAGCTGACCGTGGGGAATTCTCCGTCGGGCAGCTCCTGCTCTTTCACCACGTATACATTTTCAAATCCCAGCTCTGCCAGTACCCGGCGGGCCGGAATATTGCCGGTACCGTGCAGGGGGCTGTAAACGATTTTCAGTTCTTTCGCCGTCTCCTTAATGGCATCCATGTGGAGCACCTGGCTTTTCAGTCTTTCCATGTAGGCGTCGTCCACCTTCTGACCGATGACTTCATACATACCCGAAGCCAGAGCCGCTTCTTTGTCCATGGTCTTTACCTGATCGTAATCTGTTACCTTTTTTACTTCGTCCATGATGCCGCTGTCATGAGGAGGGGTAATCTGGGCGCCGTCTTCCCAGTATACTTTATACCCGTTGTACTCCGGCGGATTGTGACTGGCCGTGATATTGATGCCTGCGATGCAGCCCAGTTCCCGCACTGCAAAGGAAAGTTCCGGCGTAGGACGCAGAGATTCAAAAATATATGCTTTGATTCCATTGGCTGCCAGGCATAACGCCGCCTCATTGGCAAATTCCGGTGACATCCGTCTGGAATCGAAAGCAATGGCAACTCCTTTTTTCTGTCCGCCCTGACTTATGATATAGTTGGCAAGTCCCTGGGTGGTTTTGCGGACTACGTAGATATTCATCCGGTTCGTACCTGCTCCGATCACACCGCGAAGGCCTGCCGTACCGAATTCCAGATCTTTATAAAACCGTTCCTTTATCTCCTGGTCGTCGCCCTTAATATTTTCAAGCTCCGCCTTTGTCCCCTCGTCAAAATACGAAGAATTCACCCATGATTCATATGTTTCCTGATAGCTCATAACAAACGGTACCTCCTACCTAAATCTTTTCCTATATTATAGCGTAAAGCGGCTGAAAAAGGAATCAGAAAAACATCTTTTTATAAATTCCATCCAGGCTTTCTGCTGTTTTATCAGGACCTCCAGTTTTTCCAGATTTCTTCCGGAAATCCAGGGCTTGGAACTGCCGGCGTAATGATTGACCAGTTTCCAGAATTTCCAGGGATAGGAAAGTCTCAGTTTTAAATTAATCACTTCCTCTTCTGTCAGTTTTTTTTCTTTGTGATAGGCCAGAATCATATCCTGTCCCAGGGATACATTCCAGTTATGCTTTTCCAGAATTTTTCTCATAAACTGATAGAGATCCGCCACCTGACAGTCAAAGTTCCATTTTTCATAATTCACCAGCATGGTGCCCTCTTCATTTCGCAGAAAATTGTGCTGATTACAGTCTCCATGACAAACGCTGCCTCTTTTTGTCTCTTCTTCATAAAGCTGAAGACATCTGGAACTGCTCAGATCCTCCACTGTCTGCTCCCCCTGAGCCAGAAAGTCCTTCAGACATCCCATCAACCGCCTTTCAAATTCATTTTTGGTCCGTTTTTTTCTGATATAGGTTCCTGTCTTTCTGATTTCGCGGTTATGGCGGGAACATTCTTCAAGAAGCGATTCTTTCTTATAATTTTCCACCAGGGGCAGGCACATTACGCTATGTAACCGGGCCAGCGTTCTTACACTTTCCAGAATATCATTTTGGGATTTTGTATCGCATTCCCTTCCTCCAAACCAGTCTCTCACCACATAGGCGATTCCGTCTTTGTCCAGAGAAGTAAGCCCGCCATCCAGATTTTCCATCACGCAGTCCACAGGAATGCTGCTGTTTTGCCGGATCGTAAGCTGCAGCTGGTAGAGCTGCTCAAGCTTTTTCACAGATCCTTTAAATTCCCTGATAATCTTCAGTCCTTTTTCCGTCTCACAGATAAGAGCTCCCCGCCCCCGGTATACAGCCTTCGCTTCCAGACCGTACTGTTCCAGTACGCTTAACCCATAATCATACATCTGCAATCCCCCTTACCATGCTCTTTCCTATCTTATGTAGGGGGAAAAGAAATTATACTCCGGCGGGCAGACGTCAACTCCTAAGCGGATCAAGGCGGTGTTAAAGGCATTCCTCTTAACTTTTGTCCCACATCGGCAAAAAATAAAATAATAAAGCAATTTTGTGTATTAAAATTGCCGATGGCATGGTATACTTGGTATAGGAATTAAAACAGATTATTTGGTGTGAATGTGAGGTAGGGTAATGCTTGAAAACAAACTGGGAATTACAGATTCAGCGGAACTAGCAAGAACAGAAGAAAAAATCAGCAAGCAGAAAGCGGTTGAAATGTTTGAAAGTGGATATTTGGAAAGTTTAGAAGCCGGAACATTTGAAAGCCTTGCCAAGATTCATAAATACCTTTTTGATAAAATATATGATTTTGCCGGTGAGCTTCGAAAGCTGAATATTTCAAAAGGAAATTTCCGTTTTGCTCCATTGATGTATCTGGATGCAGCTTTGCAGAGCATTGACTACAGCTATTACTATGAAGGCTACTATGTATATAAAACCAGGGAACTGTAAACGAGTTGGAATAAGATTGAGACTGGCGGAGGATATCAGATGGGATACCTTTCTGTTGCAGAGACAGCAAAAAAATGGGATATATCGGAGAGAAGTGTTCGTAATTATTGTGCGCATGGACGTGTTCCGGGGGCGTTTCTTACCGGAAAGACCTGGAATGTACCGGAAGATGCCGCCAAGCCTTTACGAGCAAATCAGAAGGAGAACAAGCCAAAGACGTTGCTTTCCATTCTTCAGGAAGAAAAGAAAAGTAAATATTCCGGGGGGATTTATCATAAGACACAGATTGATTTAACCTATAATTCCAATCATATGGAAGGCAGCCGGTTGACTCACGATCAGACAAGATATATTTTTGAGACAAATACCATCGGCGTGGAAAATGAAACATTGAATGTTGATGATGTGATTGAAACAGCCAACCATTTTCGCTGTATTGATATGATTATTGATAATGCGAAATCTACGCTGTCCGAGAAGTTCATCAAAAAGCTGCATTTGATTTTGAAATCCGGAACCAGTGATTCACGCCTGGAATGGTTTGCGGTTGGAGATTATAAGAAAAGACCAAATGAAGTTGGCGGTATGCCGACAGCAATGCCGGAAGATGTTGCAGACAAGATGAAAAAACTGCTGACAGAATACAACGGGAAAGATAAAAAGACTTTCGAGGATATTCTGGACTTCCATGTTAAATTTGAAAAGATACACCCGTTCCAGGACGGTAACGGTCGAGTTGGCAGACTAATTTTGTTCAAGGAATGCCTGAAATATAATGTTGTTCCGTTTATTATCGATGATAATTTGAAATTGTTCTATTATCGGGGCTTAAAAGAATGGAACAATGAAAAAGGGTATCTGACAGATACTTGTCTGACAGCACAGGATAAATATAAGGCATATCTTGACTATTTCAGGATTGAGTATGACTGAAGATTATAAAGCATCTGGCATAAAGCCGGATGCTTTTCCAATGATGAAAAGGAGGGAGATGCACATGCCACTCTATAAACACTGTAGCGAAATAGTTTCCAGATCATAAATTTACGCCCGGTTGAATTTGTGCCCTAAATGTGCTATGGTACTAGGTAGAAAAATGTCAGATTTTGGAAAAAAATTGTATACCATACGCACAAGAAGGGTGATTACATGATACGGGAATACTCAGAACAGAATGTCTACGAAGCGCTGATGGACCGGCTGAAATTTATTTTTGAAGAATTTGAGAACGTATTTATCTCTTTTTCCGGCGGTAAAGACAGCGGACTTCTCCTTAACATCCTTATGGACTACAGACGAAAGTATTTTCCGGATAAGAAAGTAGGGATATTTCATCAGGATTTTGAAGCCCAGTACACCGTCACTACCGAATACATTGAACGGACCATGGAGCGTTACAAGGATGAAGCGGAGCTTTACTGGGTCTGCCTGCCCATGGCCACCAGAACGGCTTTAAGCAGCTATGAGATGTACTGGTATCCCTGGGACGACACAAAAGAAGAGGCATGGGTACGGCCCATGCCAAAGAAGAAATATGTGATCAATCTGAAAAATAATCCCATGACCACCTACCATTACCGGATGCATCAGGAGGATCTGGCCCATCAGTTTGCCAGATGGTACCGGATCTCCCACGGAAATGCCAAAACAGTCTGTCTGCTGGGAATGAGAGCGGATGAGTCTCTCCAGCGATACAGTGGCTTTTTGAACAAACAGTACGGTTATAAGGGAGAATGCTGGATCACGAAGCAGTTCAAAGACGTCTGGTGCGCATCCCCCATGTACGACTGGACGCTGGACGATGTGTGGCATGCCAACTGCCTGTTCCACTACGATTACAATAAATTGTACGATCTTTATTATAAAGCGGGACTGAAACCTTCCCAGATGCGGGTGGCCTCCCCCTTCAACGATTATTCCAAGGACGCTCTTAATATGTACCGGGTCATTGACCCGCAGATATGGGTCCGGCTGGTGGGAAGAGTCCGGGGCGCCAATTTCGGCGCCATCTATGGGAGATCAAAAGCCATGGGCTACCGCAGCGTCCGTCTCCCCGCAGGCCATACCTGGAAATCCTACACCATGTTTCTTCTGGACACACTGCCTGTCCGTCTGCGGAACAATTATGTCAAAAAGTTCAATACTTCCATCCAGTTCTGGCACAAAACCGGCGGAGGCCTGGATGAGGAAACGATTCAGGAGCTGGTGGATCACGGTTACCGCATTAAGAGAAACGGCGTATCCAATTATACCCTGAGCAAAAAATCCCGCATTATATTTGTGGATAAAATCCCGGATAATACGGACGACATCAAAACCTCCAAAGACATTCCCAGCTGGAAACGCATGTGCTGCTGCATCTTGAAAAACGATCACATCTGCCGCTCCATGGGCTTTGGCATGACGCGGCAGCAGCAAAAAAGAGTGGACGCCATACGCAGGAAATATGAAAGTATCGAGGAGATGAATTATGGAGTATAAAAGCCCAGTCTACAACATCATTGCCGTACCCGTGGAAAAGATCAAACCGAATACATACAATCCCAACGCCGTAGCGCCTCCGGAGATGCGGCTTCTCTATGACAGTATAAAAGCAGACGGCTACACCATGCCTATCGTATGCTACTATGACAAGCCGGAAGATATTTACATCATCGTAGACGGTTTTCACCGCTACCGGATCATGCTGGAATATCCGGATATCTATGAAAGAGAAAAGGGGATGCTCCCGGTCTCTGTGATCCAGAAAAACCTTGACCAGCGAATGGCCAGCACCATCCGGCACAACCGGGCACGCGGAAACCACGACGTGGATCTGATGAGCAATATCATCAAGGAGCTGCACGAACTGGGCCGCTCCGACAACTGGATTTCCAAACATCTGGGTATGGATAAGGACGAGATCCTGCGGCTGAAACAGATCACCGGACTGGCCGCGCTTTTTAAAGACGTGAAATTCGGAAAAGCCTGGCAGCCTGCCGAGGAAGAGGAGTAAGAAATTTCGAAAATTATACCGCCAATAAAAAAAGACCGCTGCAAAATATTTTCTACTTTGCAGCAGTCTTTTTCTTATTCTCTTTTAATACGCTTTTCCCCAATAAACCATTTTCACTGCCGGTTTGCCGCAGCAGACACAGGTATCTGCAAGATGTTCCTGCTCAAAGGGCATACAGCGTGAGGTAGCCTGGGTGTCCTCTTTAATCTTGTCCTCACATTCCTGGCATCCGCACCACATGGCTTTCACAAAGCCCGGCTTTTCCTCAATGGTCTTTTTAAACTCGTCATAATCCGTTGCCACATAAGTGTGGGCGTCGCGGTGTGCTCTGGCTCTCTCCAGCATATCGCGCTGAATGGTCTTAAGCAGCTCTTCTGCTTTTTCCGCTGCCTCATCAAGAGACACCACAATTTTCTCTCTCGTATCTCTGCGCACCAGCACAGCCTGATTCTGTTCAATGTCCTTGGGTCCCAGTTCCACACGAATGGGAATACCCCGCATCTCCTGCTCCGAGAATTTCCATCCTGGGCTCTTGTCGGAATCATCCATGCGCGCTCTGATACCCTGGGCTTTCAGCGCTTCTGCCACTTTACCCGCTGCATCCAGCACACCTTCTTTTTTCTGCTGAATGGGAATCACCATTACCTGAATGGGGGAGATTCTGGGCGGAAGCACCAGACCGCTGTCATCCCCGTGCACCATAATAATGGCTCCGATCATACGGGTTGTCATGCCCCAGGAAGTCTGGTGCACATATTTCAGCGTGTTGTCTTTATCTGTATACTGAATATTGAAGGCCTTTGCAAAGCCATCGCCGAAATTATGGCTGGTTCCTGACTGAAGGGCCTTGCCGTCATGCATCAGAGATTCAATGGTGTAAGTAGCTTCCGCTCCGGCAAATTTTTCTTTATCCGTCTTCTTTCCTTTGATAACCGGAATCGCCAGCACCTCTTCACAGAAATCGGCATAGACGTTCAGCATCATGATAGTGCGCTCTTCCGCCTCCTGTGCTGTGGCGTGAGCTGTGTGACCTTCCTGCCACAGGAATTCACGGGAACGCAGAAACGGTCTGGTAGTCTTTTCCCAACGGACTACAGAGCACCACTGATTATACAACTTGGGCAGATCTCTGTGAGAATGCACGTCTTTGGCGTAAAGATCGCAGAACAGCGTCTCTGAAGTCGGTCTCACGCACAGTCTTTCCTGCAGCGGCTCCAGTCCTCCGTGGGTCACCCATGCAACCTCCGGAGCAAATCCTTCCACATGGTCTTTTTCTTTCTGCAGCAGACTTTCCGGAATGAACATGGGAAGATACACATTTTCCACCCCGGTCTCTTTAAATCTGGCGTCCAGCTCTTTCTGGATATTCTCCCAGATTGCGTATCCTGCCGGTTTAATCACCATGCATCCCTTTACGCTGGTGTAATCAATCAGTTCTGCTTTTTTTACAATGTCTGTATACCACTGGGCGAAATCTTCCTCCATGGAAGTAATCGCCTCTACCAGTTTCTTTTCCTTTGCCATAACTTCTCCTTTTTAATCCTTTCTTATCCTTAAACCCGGAAGGTTATCTCCCGGTTTGTTCTGTTGTACTTGTAATAACGGACTCCCGCCGCATCCATCATGCGCTTGGAGGCGATGACGGAATCCGTATTTTCATATTTGTCACTGTCATAAATCACCGTCTTGATGCCGGCCTGAATAATGGCCTTGGCACACTCATTGCAGGGAAAAAGGGAAACATACAGTTTGGCTCCCTCCAGACTTCCGCCCCGGTAATTTAAGATTGCGTTCAGCTCACTGTGAGTGGAGTACAGGTACTTGGTCTCCAGCGGCTCGCCTTCTCTTGTCCAGGGAAACTCGTCGTCGGAGCATCCTGCGGGAAAACCGTTGTATCCCATGGAAAGGATTTTATTATCCGCACTTACAATGCAGGCGCCCACCTGAGTGTTGGGATCCTTGGAACGCATCCCGGATAAAATCGCCACACCCATAAAGTATTCATCCCATGTGATATAGTCCTTTCTCTTTGTATCCATCCTTCTCACCTTATCCTTTCTCAGTCTGAAAGAAGTTCCTCCTCATTGAGCTGGACAACCAGACCATCCAGCAGTTTCTCCAGAATTTCATAACACTTTCCGTATTCCTTCAGCGGTTCCCCGTAAAGAGGCGCCAACTCGCCTCGCAGGCGTATATATTCCGTCAGTGTATAAACATTTCTGGCATTTTCATAATTTTCCCAGATTTTTTCCTTCTGGCCGTCCTCCATGGTCAAAACCAGCACATCATCGCCGATATCCTGCTGCATCAGCTGCCTGGCGGTATGCTCCGACACGCTGTATCCATTGCTGATCAGCACCGCCTCCGCTTTCTGATTCATGGGCTCCGGAAACAGCACCACCAGACCTCTGGATTCTATCTCCATGGGCCCCAGCAAAAATTTACTCTTCATGATTATTTTTGCCATGGGCGCTCTGCTGTTGTCGTCATCATCTACAAAAATCAACTTATTGTAACGCTTCACTTTGCCGCTCGCTCCCCTATACTTTAATCACCTGATGTCCTGCCGCTTTCAACAGGCGGTTCATGATTGCCTGTCCCATCCTCGGTGTGTCAAAAGACTCTGAAAAAATGTAAGCCGCATCACATTCATCAAACTCTCTTAACACGCTGTACAGATGGCGCCCGATACTTTCTTCCTCGGAACGTGCACCAATGCTTTTTACGATACCCTGAGGATATTCTCCCACCGACTCGTCCGTTCCGATAATTCCCACCGTATATCCGGCTGCTATCTTTTCCCTGGCCAGTTTCCGGATTTTGTCCGTCACCTTTTCCTGCTGCCCTTCCACAATCATAAGCGCTCCCTTGGGTGCATAATGACGGTACTTCATTCCCGGCGCTTTGGGACGCACACTGGAATCCGACGCAATCAGTCCTTTATCCATGCGCACTTCCCCCAGAATATCACGCAGCATCTTTTCATTGATATAACCCGGCCGCAAAATAGTGGGCACTTCTTCTGTAAAATCCACAATGGTGGATTCCAGACCAATTCCCACGCTGCCGCCGTCCACAATCATTTCAATTTTCCCATTGAGATCTTCAATGACATGTTCCGCCAGCGTTGGACTGGGTCTGCCCGATGTATTGGCGCTGGGTGCAGCCACGTATCCCCCGCTTTCCCGGATCAGCGCCCTTGCAATGGGGTGATCCGGCATCCGCACAGCTACGCTGTCAAGCCCTCCCGTAGTCTCGTAAGGCACCATATCGCTTTTATGAAAAATCATCGTAAGCGGTCCCGGCCAGCATTTCTTTGCCAGCCTTTCGGCTTTTGGCGGAACTTCTGTCACCAATGGAAACAGACTTTCCAGATCTGCAATGTGGACAATCAGCGGATTATCCGACGGTCGTCCCTTGGCCGCGTAAATCCGATGAGAAGCTTCCACATCCAGCGCATTTCCTCCCAGACCGTATACGGTCTCCGTAGGAAAGGCCACCAGACCTCCTTCTTTTATGACTCTCCCCGCCTCCCGAATGCAGTCCATCCGGGGATTGCCGGGGTCAATTTTTACTATTTTTGTATTCATCGCTTTACTTTCCTTCGCATAATCCATCTTATTATACCACACATTATGTAAAAAGGAACTATTTTTTCAGATACTCCTCAACTCCCTGACAGACAGCTTTGGCAATCTGCTCCTGATATGCATCCTCGCAAAGCTTTCCGGCCTCCTCCGGATTGGTCAGGAAACCGCATTCCACTATGACCACCGGCGTGCTGGTTTTCTTCAGCATATAATACGTTTCGTTGCCCTTCGCCTCTCTGCTGCTCTTTGGAGCCACGTTGGAAATCAGCTGCGCCTGGAGGATCTGCGCCAGCTCTTTGGCGCTTTCGGAACTTTGATAGTAAAATACCTGAGGACCTTTTACAGATGCATCGGAGTAACTGTTCTGGTGGATGCTGACCGCACAGGCTGCATTGCTTTCATCAATAATTGCACAGCGGTTTTTAAGATCCTGGGATTTTTTGTTGCTGCTGTTCTCGTCACACAGCATAACGTCTTCTGTCCGTGTCATAACCGCCTCAATTCCGGCATTTTCCATTTGTTCCTTTAATTTAAGAGCAATGGACAGATTGATATCCTTTTCCAGCGTACCGTCCGCTCCCACTTTTCCCGGATCGATTCCGCCGTGTCCGGCGTCAATTACCACTGTCTGCTTTTCCGCCATATTCTGCGACACCAGCCTGGCTCCTTCCTGAGACAGAAGATAGACGCCAAACAGCATAAGGCATCCCAGCACTATTTCCGCAGCCCGTTTTTTTACCTCTTTTTCCATACCATACCTGCAAGAAATCTTTACTGCTAATATATGTTTTCCATTTACAAATATTGTATAATCTGATATATTTAAACCAGTAACAAAAGGCAGAGACGCCACAAAAACGTTTTGTTTTTGCGGCGTTTTTTTATTTTGCAGAAAGGAGCTTTCTATGAGTGCTTTTGATAAAATCCAAAGCGGATTCCCCAGCATGGATCATCTGCTGGATCACATCCGCATGGGCGATAACGTAGTATGGCGGGTACAGGATCTCAATGAATTTAAATTTTTTGCAGAGCCTTTCGTGGAGCAGGCCATCCATGACAGACGAAATCTGATTTATATGCGCTTTGCCGACCACGAACCTTTGCTGACTCCCCGGCCCGGCCTGAAAATATACGAATTTGATTCCGAAAAAGGATTTGAGGCCTTCACTGTGGATATCTATAATTGCATTACCCGGGAAGGGCGGGAGGCTTTTTATGTATTTGACAGCCTTTCCTCCCTGCAGTCCGTATGGTACACAGATCTGATGATGGGAAACTTTTTCCGTGTCACCTGCCCTTATCTCTTTCGCCTGGATACGGTGGCCTATTTTCCCATCTTAAAGGGCCGTCATTCCTTCGATGCTCTGGCCAGAATCCGGGATACTACCCAGCTTCTTCTGGACGTCCACAGGGGAGAAGATCAGATTTATCTGCATCCTTTGAAGGTATGGAACCGGTATTCCACAAAAATGTTTCTGCCCCATTTTTGCCCGCTGCCTGCCCGGGATTTCTTCCCCCTGGAAGACGGCGTGGCGCTAAGCCGCTATTACCAGCTTCTGGAAGAGGAAGAGGCCGAAACCCAGGATCAGAATTACGACAGCCATGACCGTTTCTTTTCCATGGCAAAAATGGCGTACCGGCAGGGAAATTTCACACCGGAAATGGAGCAGCAGATTTTGGAAAGCACCATGACCCGGGACAGACGTCTGCAGGAAATGCTGAAACGTTTTTTCAAACCAAAGGATTATTTTTCTCTCAGAGACCGTATGGTGGGAAGCGGCTCCATTGGCGGAAAAGCCTGCGGCATGCTGCTTGCCCGTAAAATCGCCCGAACCCTTATTCCCGATTATCAGGCTCACCAGGAACCTCATGACTCCTATTATATCGGCTCCGATGTTTTTTACACTTATATCGTGTCCAACAGCTGCTGGGAGCTTCGGATTGCCCAGCGCACAAAAGAGGGATACTTCAAAAAAGCCGGCGATTTAAAGGAAGCCCTCCTCCATGGACAATTTCCTCCGAAAATCCGGGAAAAGTTTCGATCCATGCTGGAATATTTCGGCCAAAGTCCCATCATCGTCCGTTCCTCCAGCTTTCTGGAAGATGGTTTCGGCAATGCATTTGCCGGAAAATACGAGTCTGTCTTCTGTACCAATCAGGGCTCGCCGGAGGAACGCCTGACAGCCTTTGAAAACGCTGTGCGCACGGTTTACGCCAGCACCATGGATATTTCCGCCCTGGAATACCGCAGACAGCGGGGGCTGGAACAGCAGGATGAACAGATGGCTGTACTGGTCCAGCGGGTATCAGGCTCCTACTATGGCGATTTCTTCTTTCCCGCCGCTGCAGGTGTGGGATACAGCTACAGCATTTACAAGTGGACCCGGAATATGAATCCTTCCGCCGGACTGCTCCGCCTGGTCACCGGTCTGGGAACCCGGGCCGTGGATCGGACGGAAAATGATTATCCCCGTCTGGTGGACCTGGACCGGCCTGCCGTTTCCATGCATACCACACTGGCCGACAAACACCGTTTCTCCCAGCGATACCTGGATGTTCTGGACACCCGGAACAACTGCTTCACCACCGTTGAAGCGGACTCTCTTTTGAATCAGCTGCCTCTCTGGTTTAAAAAGGCTTTGATGGAACGTGACTATGAAGCAGAAGCGGCGCTTCAGCGGATGAACCGATACCGCCAGGTGTGGTTTGTCACCTGCCAGGGGCTGCTGGAAGACAGTGATTTTACCGGGCTGATGCAGCGTCTCCTTCGGACGCTGGAAGAAGTTTACGGAAATCCCGTTGATATTGAATACACCGTAAACCTGGACGACAAAGGAAAATTTGTCATCAACCTGCTGCAGTGCCGCCCGCTGTACACCGGAAATCAAAATGGACAGATCCGGATTCCCTCCCCTGATCCATCCGACATTCTGTTCCACCTTAAGGATTCCTCCATGGGAAGCTCTGTAAAGAAGCAGATAGATGTGGTAATCCAGATCGACGCCAGGGCATACTATGAGTATCCCTATCATTTAAAACCCCAGGCAGCGGAAGCTGTGGGACGGATCAACCGCTTTTACCAGAACCAGGGGAAAAATATCCTGCTGATGGCGCCCGGCAGACTTGGCACCTCGTCGCCTGAACTTGGAGTACCCGTTTCTTTTGCACAGATTTCCGGCTTCTGCGGCATCTGCGAGGTCTCGGACAACCGCGCCGGCTATATGCCGGAATTAAGCTACGGCAGCCATATGTTCCAGGATCTGGTAGAGGCAGATATTCTCTACAGCGCCGTATGGAATGACGAGAGGACTTGTGTTTACCGGCCCTGCCTGCTTGACGAAACGCCCAACCTCTTTGCGTCAATCTGTCCCGATATGGAATCACTGTTTTCCATGTTTTATGTGACTGAACCTCAGGATCTTTATTACTGGAACGACGTTTTATCGGGTGAAACCCTCTGCGCAAGACTTCATGATGTTGACAGCTCTGTCAAAAATTGATTCCGGCAATGACAGATTCCTCCGATGATGATATAATATCAGCAAGAACAAAGGGGCCGCCCGCAAAAATGCAGGGCTGCCCCCTGAATTTCCATCAGGAGGAACACAAAATGAAACAAACTGACGATTCCAAACTGCTGTCCGGTATTCTGGCTGCCGCAGTGACAGCGCTTTTTTTTGCTGTCTGTCTGGCAGTTCCCGCTGTCTCTTCCCGGATCCTAAGCCGTGGAAATTTAAATCTTATCACTTACGGGGGCGGCGTTATTCTTTTCTGTCTCATTTATCTGCTCTGCCGCCGCCTGAGCGCTTCAAAAGAATTGCTTTTTCTGCAGAATAAAATGCTCCAGCGCATCTTTGCCCTGTTATTCCTGGCCGGAAGCTCTCTGTTTCTGGGCGTTTCCTTTCTCATGGAAGGGAATCTGACCGGCGGCGTAACTTACAAATATGTCTGGCATAATCTGCCCTTCTGGCTCGTGATTCTCGTAATTGCAGCCGGGCTGATCCTCTTTTTTAAATTGTGGGGATTTCGCCGGACAGCCCTGCCAAAGGCGGCATACGTCCTGTACTACGCCTGCCTGACTGTACTGATCGGTTATACCTTTTACACTCCCAACGTATTCGGCCGCTATGACGTGGCCGACACGGCCCACGGCCATGCATACTTTAATTCCGTATACAATGTGTACCACGGCTGTGCCTACACGGAAACCACCACCAGTATATACGGCCACTACGGTCTTTTTTACAAACTGCCCTTGAAGATTCTCGGCGGAAACTTTACGGATTTCATCCTTCTCACAGCCTGCGCAGGAGCTCTGTGCTTTTTATGCTCATTTCTTGCCCTGCATATTATGACCGGCAATTCCATGGTTCGGATTCTGGGGTGCCTGGCCATGACCTTTCCCATTCTCTCCATGAGGGGCGGATATTACTGGCAGCTGTGGCCCCACCGGATTCTCTTCGCCAGCCTTATGACTTTATTTGCGGCATTTTGTATCCGCTTTGGAAAGATGAACAAAATCACCTGGGCCGTCGGATACCTGATCTCTTTGCTGGGAGTGGTCTGGAATACGGAAAGCGGACTGTTCTGCGCCGCCGCCTGGGCCGGCCTTTGTCTTCTTGAATATTTTGCCGGAGACAAGCGGCATCCGCTGCGGCTTATGAAAACCGTCTTTCTCCAGCTGGCGGGAATTTTATTTTCCTTTTTCGGAGCTTACGCCATCGTAAATCTTTATAATATTCTTCAGGATTCCACTGTGAATTCTTTACGGGAATTTTTGTTTCCTCTTATGTCCTCGTCCTACATGACGGACCTTTTAAGGCTGGATCTTCCTCTGTATCCGGCCGCCTATATGATGGTTCTCCTTTTGTTTCTGACCGGAACCGGATGGGGAATCTCCCATATGAAATGGTGTACCAGCAGCAGAGACAAAAACGGCTGCCCTCCCCTGCCGCTGTTTGGCTTCTTTTTATCGGTACTCTCCCTGGGGCAGATCACCTATTTCATCAACCGGCCGGCTTATCACAATCTGGATATCTGTCATATACCGGCGGTGATTCTGATGTGCATTCTGGCTGATCTGGGACTCCCCCTGCTGTATGCGCGCCTGTCCGGCAAAGAGCACAGCGCATCCTTCGGACAGGTGGTAAAAAAGTCTTTTTCCATCCTGTCCCTGTGCATTCTGACTGTTCTGTGCGCCGGTACAGTGATTCAGTACAGCTACAATGCAGATATTAAGAAGAATTATCACAATCTGGGGGAATTCCAGGAATTCGCCAACACCATCGCCGCTGAAATTCCTCCACACACTTACGGTTTCGGAGTGTCCGTGGCAGAGGTTTACAGCCTGCTGGGCTGGTCCACCAACTGCTATACGCTGGATTTCACAGACTTATCCGTACGGCCTCAGACAGCGGATTATATCATCGAAGACCTTAAGGAAAAAGACGTCGATGCCGTATTTACCGGTCAGGCCACCATAGAAAAAATGGAATCCTTTGCTCCCCAGGCAGCTCAGTGGTTCCTGGAACATTTTACTCTGAACAAGGAATACGAATTTGGCGGTTCCGCCTTCCGATACTATATCCGTAAGTAACTAAGAGGCTGTCCCAAAAGTCTGAAATGACTTGAGGGGCAGCCTCTTTTATCACCTGTCTTCTACTTTCTTTTTCCAATTCCGTGTTTCTGCAGAAATTTTTCAATATCTTCTTCCGTCAGATCATCCTCCTCATCCAGGACCTCCTCCAGCTCCAGATCCTTTCTGATTTTCCGTTCAATCTCCCGCAGCGTCTTTTCCGCATTCCGAACCATCATATCTTCATCTGATATAGGTTTTTCCGGCTCCTTCGGCGCGGGAATAACCTCCTCCACTTTTATCTCCGGCGCCGGAGCATTATCGATCATCTGATGGATCTCCTTATAGGACGCCATAAACCGCTTCTGAACCTGGTTCATCAGATCAACAATTTCATCCAGCCTTTTCTGAACAATTGCGCATTTCTTTTGTCCGTCACTGATGCGCCTGTCCACTTCCGCCTGCACGGAATCCACTTTTCTCCTGGCTTCTTCTTCCGCCTGGGCAATCATACGCTCCCCTTTTGCCCTCGCCTCATTGATAATGTTTTCCGCCCGGATCTGGGATTCCACCACAAGACGTGAAATACTGTCGTAATGATCAATGTATTTCTGATACTTGTTCTTTATTTCCTGTTCCAGATTCTCCTTCTGTTCTTCCTTGGCTACCAGACGATGGGTCAGTTCCTCAATCCGGCTGTTTTTCTGCTGAATCTCCTTGGTAAGGCGTCCAACCTCTCCGGCATGGGCATCTTTCAGCTTTCGGATCTGTTCCATCACATCATCCTTGTCATATCCTCCCATCAAAGTAGTCTTAAACATTTCATTGTCGCTCATATGATATACTCCCTTCCTTTTTATTCGTTTAAATACTGATCGATGATTTCCCATACTGTGTTCCTCTGATATCCCAGCTGCCAGGATGCCACTCCAGCCAGATCATAAGACTGTATCAGCTCCATCTTTGCCTCTATGGATTCTTCATCTTCCAGCCAGATCTGATACAAGGCCGTATTGTCTTCCTTTTCCGCCACATTCTGTCCCACGCTGCCGTCCCAGTAAACTTCCATATCGTTGGCTTTCACATACTCGGAGGCTTCATCCATAGTCATAGTCTCGCTGCTTAAATTGCTGGAGCCAAAGGGCTGAGTCCACAGTCGCGTATAAAACGGCACCGCGTTGATAACCTTCTCTTTGGGAACCTGCGCCACTGTCCCTTTGATTCCCTCCTCCACATAGGGAAGAGAAGCCACGGAACCCGCTTCCTCCGATCCAGCATAATGCTCGTCATATCCCATGATAATCACATAGTCCGTCATAATTCCCAGCTCTTTCCAGTTGTAGAACTCATTGTAGGGCTGCGGAACCGGCAGATCAACAGATAAAACCTTCTGCGCACTGCGCATGGCCACAGACAGCTCCCGGACAAACTGTACGAAATGAGGAGCGCTGTCCTCCGTTATGCTTTCAAAATCCACGTTGATGCCGTCCATCCCTGTCTGCTTCACCGCTTCCATAAGCTGGCTGATGATTTTTTCCCTGTTTTCTCTTACCGAGAGAACCTCCAGCGTATTGACGTCCGTATTGATATTTTCAATCAGTCCCCACACCTCCAGACCGGCGGCATGAGCCTGATCCACATACTCTTTGCTGGCCAGGGAATTTAAAGTGCCGTTAGCATCAGCAAAAGTAAACCAGGTGGGTGATATGGTGTTAAGCCCTGTACAGCCCTTTATTTTGCTCTTCAACTCCTGGTTTCCCGCTTCATTCATCATCAGATGCCAGGAGAGATTGATTTTATAATCTTTTTGTATACTGGTATATTCAGGCGCTTCGGAAGAGTAATCCACACTTTCCTCCCTCACTTCGCCGATATCCTTGTTTCGTACATACCCCACATAACCGTCTGAGGTAGCCACTTTAGTCCAATTCTCCATAGCCTCCAGGAAACGCAGATGATCGCCCTCTTCCCCTTCTGTCAGAATGGGACTTTTGATGCCGCCTTTTTCCCGCACCTTATAACTGCGGCTGGCATCTACCATCTGCACTTTGCCTTCCCGGGTATTTATAACCACCCGATTCGGGTTTTCAAACACCTGACACTCCATATCTGTATATTTGGTCAGAAAATCCAGAGAAACAAGAAAATTATCCCCCGACTGCACAATCATGGGATTTTCTTCCTCCATTTTTTCACCGCCCGCCGTGTAGCTGGTACTGTCCGGCTTCAGCTCAAGCACTTCATCCGGCAGTGTATACAGCATTTCCTGATTCTGTGCATCCCAGTAAAATCTGGAGTTGATATATCGGCTCACCGTACTTTCGTCAATGTAAATCTTTCCGTCAATAAATTTTCCTTTGCCTTCCAGAAGTTCCTGGTCCAGAATCAGCGCTGTCTCCTCATCACTTTCCAGATGAAAATACTGACTGCCATCCACCCTTTCCTTACCCGGAAGGTACCGCCCGATAACCAGACTCAGACCGCCTGCCAACGCCACCAGAATAATCAGCAGTATTACGATCAGTACCGGTGATACTCTTTTCTTCATGTTGTCTAACCTCCTTGCTACGTTTCATTATAGCAATATATCAGATATTCGTCATCAGGTAAATCGACATTTTTAGATTATTTTCACAAAAACGAAGCGCCCGGAATATGGCTGTGTAAAAGGACTTTACTTATCATCCGGGCGCTCACATTTTATACTTCTTTTATCAGATCAAATTCCAGTTTTTCCAGTTCCCCCCTTTCATTCTGTACATAATCCCGCATATACATACCTTCTTCAGCCACGCTGCACGCCCTGGCAATTTTCTTCGGCGTGCTTGGCTCTCCATCCAGACAGAGCGAAATCCCCTGCCGGGCATACATATCCAGCTCCCGGCGCAGCGCATGATCTTTCTTCTTTCTTTTTTTACCCATGTAACAATTGGCAGTTTTACCTTGAAATGCGTGATATATTATTTAAGTCTCTGCCCTCTCCTTTCTTTTCATAGTCTGCAGGGCAAAACCCAATTTCACGGAAAAGGACACAAAACGACAGATATGGCGGGGTACAGATTATTATGTTTAAAAATTTACAGTTGGAAATTTCGGCGAAATGCCGTTGAATATAAGATAATAGTCCGGACAGTATCGAATGTCACTTTTCCGTGAATTTATTATAACGCAAAGTCGGGTCGGTGTAAACGGTTTTTCCGCAAATTATGCAAAATCTGAAAGTTTCGTGAATTACTTTACATATTCTCAGGCTATGGTATATAATATAGTAGGAGCAGACTAAATAAAAAGCAGCGCATTTCTTGGAAAGAAGTTCATCATAAATGAATAGGATGTGAGAATATGAAAATTGAAAAGATCAACGACAACCAGATACGTTGCACTCTGACCAGTGATGATTTGGCTAGCCGTGAAATAAAGCTCAGTGAGTTGGCATATGGAACTGACAAAGCCAAAAATCTGTTTCGCGATATGATGCAGAAAGCTCACAGTGAATTTGGATTCGAGGCAGATAATATACCTCTGATGATTGAAGCAATACCAGTCACTCCGGACAGCATTGTTCTCATCATTACAAAGGTGGAGGATCCGGAAGAACTGGATACCCGTTTTTCCAACTTCTCCCAGTCTGAGGAGGGAGCGGCGGATTCTTCCGAAAGCCCGCAGATTTCCGGCGCCGATGATATCATCGATATTTTTCAGAAAATATATGAAGCAAAGACAAAGGGACGAGCAGCAAAAAAAGAGAAGGAAAACGCCCCCAAAGAAGAAAATGCTGCACCTGAGCCATCTGTCAATCTTCTCCGGCTGTTTACTTTCATCCGGCTGGATGATGTGATCGAAGCGGCTCATGCACTTAACAGCTATTTCAACGGCTGCAACACCTTATATAAAAATGCAGAGGGAACTTACGCTCTCGTTCTTCACCAGTCCGACTGCACCCCGGAGGAATTTAACCGCGTTTGTAACATGCTTTCAGAATACGGCCATGGCAAAGCTTTTTCTGCTGCTGGGGAAGCTTATCTGACAGAACACGCGGAGGCTGTCATTGCAGACTGCGCACTGCAGCAGCTGTCGGCCATTTAAATCATACCAAAAAAACCAGCCGTTTCACTCGGACTGGTTTTTTTATGGTCTGTTTTTACTGAAATTTTGTGTCAGGCGTTTGCTGAAGCTGCCAGGAAATCATTAATCTGTTTTTCCAGCACATCTGCGTCCATACCATGAACCATAGCCGCCTCTTCCAGAGTTTCTCCCTGTGCTGAGGGGCATCCGATGCAGTGCATGCCTGCTCTCATAAGAATTACTGCAATATTCTGATCTACATTTAACAGTTCACCAATACGCATATCTTTAGAAATCTGTGCCATTTAAAAATTCCTCCTTATTCTAAATACCCTAAAGGTTGTCTTTTCGCTGCTATTGCTCATTATAATACCTTTTCTCCGGAAAAACAACTGGAAACTTTATAAATTTGCTCTAAAATGTGTTCTCTATTTATCCACTTGAGAATTGTTTAAAATTTTATACTTGTAATCTTGCAAGATATATATTAAAATGTGCTTAAACCAATAGTGGTACATCATTTTAAACAATAGAGGAGGATACTATCATGGCATATGTAATTTCTGATGCTTGCGTAAGCTGCGGTTCATGCGAAAGCGAATGTCCGGTAGAGGCTATCAGCCAGGGCGAAACACAGTACGAAATTGATCCCAATACTTGTGTAGACTGCGGATCATGTGCAGCTGCCTGTCCGACAGACGCTATTTCTGCTGAATAATTAACAGTAACATAAAAACTGCTCGTCTTGTGGATGAGCAGTTTTTTATGTTATGTCATTTTTTCTTTTCTGCTGTATTTCTTTTTTCTCTTCTTTCCCTGTTCCTTCGTTGCAGCCACCATTTTTCGTGAAAACTGATGACGGCGAATGGCGGCATCCAGACGTTTATATCTGTCCTCCTGATGATTCGTCTCCCGGATCTGAGTCAGCAGCCCGTCTAAAATACGGAAAAATTCTTCTTTTTTTTCCGCTTTTGATTCCGCCTCCCTGACAGAAATCTCCGGTTTTTCTTTACAGGGATCTGCTTTTCTCTGAATTTCTGCGGCAGCCTTCTTTTCCGGAAGTTCTCTGTCAGAACTGCCCGAATGGGAATATACTTCTCTGCGCATGGCCGGTATCAGTTCCTTTATGGTCTTTAACTGGAAGCCTTTCTTCTTAAGTTCCTTAATACTCAGGAAAATCTGAATATCCTGCCGGGTGTAACAGCGATGTCCCATTTCATTCCTGGCTATCGGAAGATCCAGCTCTTCTTCCCAATACCGCAGCACATGAGTCTCCACATCTACCGTCTTGGCAGCCTCGGAAATCAGGAATCTGGTTTCGTTCATATCCTTACCCCTTTGCATTTGGCTTCTCTTTCATTATAATCACCGCCAAATACAAATGCAATGAAAAGACATCGACACATTGCGACAACCCGGTTTTCACCTATTTCTTCCAGTTGACAAATCTTGTATACTCCGGCATCCAAACCAGATTGATGGTACCGATGGGACCATTTCTCTGTTTTGCTATGATAATTTCCGCCACATTCGGATTGGGAGTGTCTTTGTTATAATAATCGTCCCGGTAGATAAACATGACCACGTCCGCATCCTGCTCGATGGCGCCCGATTCTCGAAGATCGGAGAGCATGGGGCGTTTGTCATCTCTTTTTTCCACAGCACGACTCAGCTGAGACAGGGCCACCACAGGAACATTAAGCTCTCTTGCAAGCGCTTTTAAAGATCGGGAGATTTCCGATATCTCCTGCTGTCTGGAATCCGATTTCCCGTTTCCTGACATCAGCTGAAGATAGTCAATAATGATAATGCCCAGATTATGCTCCAACTTATACTTTCTGCATTTTGAGCGCATTTCCGCAATGGAAATGCCGGGCGTGTCGTCAATAATCAGATTGGAATTGCCGATGATACCGGCTCCCTCAATCAGTTTTGCCCAGTCTTCATCCTTCAGATTACCGGTACGAATACTCTGGGAATCGACTTTTGACTCCAATGAAAACAGACGGTTAACCAATTGTTCCCTGGACATCTCCAGGCTGAAAATTGCTACCGTCAGATTTTTTCTAAATGCCATATACTGTGCGATATTCAGCACAAACGCTGTTTTTCCCATGGATGGTCTGGCTGCCACCAGAATAAAATCCGAAGGCTGAAGCCCTGAGGTTTTATAATCCAGATCCACAAAGCCCGTGGGCAGACCGGTTACGCTTCCCTTGGTTCTGGAAGCCTTTTCAATGGTGTCCAGTGCGTTCAGCACCACCTGGCGTATAGGAACAAATTCACCGGTGTTGCGTTTCTGCAGCAGTTCAAACAGCCGCTTTTCCGCGTCCTCCATAATATCTTCCACTTTATCTTTGCCAAGATAACAGTCTGTGGAAATTTCCTCGCTTACCTTTATCATTCTGCGAAGCATTGCTTTGTCTCTTACAATTTCCGCATAATGCTTTGCATTGGCGATGGTGGGAACCGCGGTAAACAGTTCCTTGATGAACTCCGTACTGCACAGCTCCGGCGGAACGTCTTTCTCTCTCAGTCTTTCCTGAAGAGTAACGGGATCTGCCGGCTTTCCCTCATTATAAAGCTCCACCATGGATTCAAAAACCACTTTGTACTGATGGTGATAGAAATCGTCGCCTGTCAGCATCTCGGAAACCGTCAGTATGGCTTCCCGGTCCATCAGCATGGCGCCCAGCACCGACTGCTCCGCTTCCATGCTGTGGGGCAGCACACGTTTAATCAGCGCTTCTTCCACCGATGATTCCTCCTATGCTTCCTTCACGACAACCTTCAGGGATGCCGTTACCTTTGTATGCAGCTTCAAAGCTACCACGGTTGTCCCCAGCTCTTTGATGGGATTATCCAGCTGAAGCTTTTTCTTATCCACCTCAATGCCCAGCTGATCTTTGGCTGCGTCTGCAATCTCCTTGGCTGAGACAGAACCGAAAGTCCGTCCGCCTTCCCCGACCTTGATGGACACCGTTATCTGGCTTTTCTCCAGTTTCTCTTTCAGCTCCTGGGCTTGTGCCAGCTGCTGCGCAGCCACCTTTGCATCATGGGCTTTTGACAGCTTCAGATCGTTCATATTCCTGGCGTTGGCCTCCACTCCCAGCTTCTTGGGAAGCAGCATGTTTCTGGCATAGCCGTCGCTTACATTTACAATATCACCCTTTTTTCCCAGTGATTTTACATCCTGTACTAATATTACCTTCATCAAATCGCTCCTTCGTCTATCATTTCCTGTAATGTCTGTTTCAGATAATCAATTGCCTGTCTCACGGAATAATTTTTCAGCTGTGCGCCTGCAATGTTCAGATGACCGCCGCCGCCCATCCGCTCCATGATGATCTGCACATTTACCTCATCGATGGCCCGAGCGCTTACATAAATCGTATCGTTGTAATCCGTCATAACAAAGGACGCCTTCACTCCCACTATATTCAGCAGCTCATTGGCCGCCTGCGCTCCCACCACAGTCGGGCTTTCCAGACCTTCGCTGGGGCACTCGGAAATGGCATAGCTTTCCTTAAACAATTCCGCATTGCGAATGGCTTCACCGCGGGCTCTGTAATCCTGTGCATTTTCGCGGAACATTTTCCGCACTCTGGTCACATCAGCTCCGCACCGTCTTAAAAAGGCCGCCGCCTCAAAGGTACGGACTCCTGTTTTCGTCAGGAAATTATTGGTATCAATCATAATGCCGGCATAAATACTGTCCGCCTCAATATTCCGTATCCGGATCCCGTCTGCAAAATACTGCAGAATCTCCGCTACCATCTCACAGGCTGAGGATGCATAGGGTTCAATATAGGAAAGCACCGCTGTTTTTATTACCTCGCTGCCCTGTCTGTGATGATCCAGCACCACGATGGTCTTGGTCATGTTCAGCAGATCCTCGCACTCTGTATAGCTTGGACGGTTTGTATCCACAACTACCAGAACCGTATTATTTCCTGTCAGATCTCTGGCTTCGTGGCTGTTGACAAACATGTGCGGATCATAATCCGGATTGTTCAGGAACTCATCCATAAGAGGACGGATGGATGACGTAGGCGTATTAATGACAATATGCGCCTTTTTATTCAGCGTCTTGGCCGCGCGATAGATACCCACTGCAGCTCCAAACGTATCCACATCCGTGATTTTATGCCCCATAATCACCACATTGTCTTTCTGGCTGATAAATTCCTTCAAAGCATGTGCCTTTACGCGGGCCTTTACACGGGTGGTTTTCTCCGCCATGGGGGATTTTCCTCCATAATAGGAGATATGATCGCCGTCTTTAATCACCGCCTGGTCTCCGCCTCTTCCCAGAGCCATCTCAATGGCTGCACGGGCATATTCCGCCGTCTGGGCATAAGTCTCCGCATGAGCTCCCAGACCGATACTTATCGTCACGGACATCTCATTCCCGATGTTTACGTTTTTAATTTCCTCCAAAATACTGAATTTCTGTTCAATCAGCTGATCCATGGAGCTTCGGCGCATAACCAGAAAATACTTGTCTTTTTCCAGCTTCTTCACCACACCGTCAATGCCGGAAAAATATTTATTGATTTTCCGTTCAATCAATGCGGTCAACAGAGAACGTCTGACCTCTTCCACACTGTCCGTAGCTTCCTCATAGTTATCCAGATAAAGAAGACCTGATACCAGTTTTTCATCTTCATTTTTCCGAATATATTCATTTAGCTCCGTCACGTCGAACATATAGAGCGCCACAAGTCCGCTGGACGGCTTCTCGCTTTCATCCAGCAGCTGAGAATTCTGAACAAGCTCCGAAATATCAATATACTGCATACAAAGCTTATAACTTTTAGATGCATAGCTGGTCTCCAGCTCTTTTTCCCGCTCCTGAGCCGTCGGCAGCATCTCTCTGGTGACCTCCGACAGAATACTGGTGATGGATCGGTGAAATTTCTTATCCTTCCCCGTTATCACGGAAAAGGCTTCATTCATCCAGATAATCTTTCCCTCCTCATCCAGAAGAGC
Source organism: uncultured Ruminococcus sp. (assembly GCA_946494335.1). Lineage (GTDB taxonomy): Bacteria > Bacillota > Clostridia > Lachnospirales > Lachnospiraceae > Ruminococcus_G. Next base: position 37,256 of record CAMMBV010000035.1, read on the forward strand.
ATAGGGAATGATAAAATCTTTCATCAGATTTTTCTGTATCTGTCCATACTGAGTGGCGAATGTAATCAACTCATTGATCAGCACCGGCCGGTTCTGAAAATACAGAATTACCACGATCACCACATAAGCCGCCACAAAGAAGCTCACAAGAGTTCCTGCCTTTATGTTAACCAGATAAACTCCTATATTCATTACGATCAGCAGCACGCTAAGCGCAATCGGCCAATTCAGATAAGTCTTCAGCGGGCCTGATAATTTAATTTTTCCATTCATACCTTCTACCTATCACAGATTTTTCCAGATTCTTTATTATTATATCATTATTTTCCATAATAAAAAAGCCCTTTTTATTTTACCCACCCAAGGCTATATTTAATGAACAACAGGAGAAATTATTAAAATGAGGATGCTTTTTTCGCATCCTCATTTTAAATTCTTATTTGCATTTTTAGCATGGAAAATAATATTTCTATTCTATTTCTTTACGAAGCTCTTCAATTTCTTCCTCACTTAGTCCGCTGACTTCCTTGAGCAGTCTGACTTCTGCTCCGGCTTTCAGCAACGCAAAAAGCATTTCTCGTCTCCCCTCTGCTCTACCTTCTGCTCTTCCCTCTGCTCTCCCCTCTTCACGACCTTTTTCTTTCAGACGTTCTAACGCAGTACACATATCCATACCTCCTTTGCTTTCAATTGCTTCTTGAACAAGCAGATCACTATCCGTCATCACCCCAATCATCGCCCCTACATCCGGGGCTACGATTTTTTCTTCCAAAAGTGTTCGGACTTTATCAAATTCTCCTCCATAAATATATCTGGCAGTTTCAAATACAATCTGGACATCTTCATTACCGAAATGATACTGTCCGCTCTCGCCTACCTGCAGCAAATTCATCCTGTAATCGGAAAACACTCTGCCGATTTTTTCCGGCATATCTACAATCATATCCCTCAAACTTTTGGGTCCATCCCATGGTTTTTCATTATAATAGATGACGATGCTTATAATGGGATGCAGGCGATCTTCTTTATGCAAGCCGGAAAGGAATTCTTCTGCACTTGCCCTATCTCCCGCTTCCCTGTGTTTCCTGGAAATCTCCTGATACTCTTTTAAATAGCCAAGTGCATCATAAATCATCACTCTCAGCGGCATGCCGTAATGCGTCTTACGTTGGTTTTCAATTCCCATAATTACAAAATCAACGCCGTGTGCCGCTTTTTTCACCACATCCCTGGCTCTGTTCAGGGTTTCTTTATATTCATTAAATTCCACAATATTGGATACATCTGTGTCCAATTCGCTTAGTTCTTCCGGTTTTATGACCTCTTCTCCCTCAAATACAACTGTATTGAATAAACTGGCAAAACGGTCATTTCTCCTCCAAAACTCTTTAAAGATTACATCAGGCTTTATCTTTTGGTTTTTCAAGTTGGCTCCTCTCTTATACTGTTCCTATCTACGAATAATTATAACAGATTTTTCAGGATCTTCAACAACAGCCCTGCCCTTTAAATGTATTATATTTCGCCGTTCCTTGTGCTTTTCTCCTTTCCCTTAGTGTAATTTATTAAGAAACGGATTGCGAATATACGATTTATTTCTTTATGCAGCATTCCGCTAAATAGCTTCTAAAAAACCTCTCTGCGGCGCCCATAAAAGTGCCGCACAGAGGTTCCTTTTTGTTTTTTATTTAGTTCGTACTGTCTTCATCGGCGACCATTCACTGTAAACCTTCTCACCATCCACAATCTGATATCCTCTTACATGGATGTAATACGTCTTTTTAGAATGTACCGTGCTACAGGTTTTCCGGTACAGCTTCTCCCCTGTACCCGGGAAGTCCTTTGTCGTCGCCCTCCAGAAGTCCGGTCGGATGGAGTACTGCACTTCCCAGCCGTCTACACCTCTTACTGTGCTGGAAGTTACTGTAAAGGCTTTCTTCGCCGTCCTGGAAGACACCGTCGGCGTAAAGGTCGGCGTTCCAGGTTTCCCTACTTTTACCGTAATATCAAGGCTAGCTTCCTTACAGGTATCTGTCTCCTTTGCTGTCACCGTGATGGTGCAGGTTCCCACGCCTTGGTACGTGATCTTCCCGTCGTCCACTGTCGCCACTTCCGGGTCGCTGGTCTCATAAGTCAGTACCATATCTTCATCTTCCGCCGCAAAGCCCAGCTTCAAGGTGCATACTTTGCTCCTGGTGGTTCTGCTTCCGTTCTTTAAATCCTCTTCCTGTGCCGGTACGGTCAGGAAGATCTCCTGTTCTTTTCGGGTATCCGGCTCTTCCCAACCCGCGTAAATGGTTTTCGTCCCATCCAGCAGAATTTCCTTCACCGGCTGGGTCAGTTCTGCATCCGCATACCAGCCGGTAAAGATATAATTCTCCCGAACAGGTACATATTCTGAAAGATCCAGGACGCTTCCAGACTCCCGGACTGCAGCGTTGATTTTGTTCCCCCCGTTTGTCTCGAACAGCAGTGCATAATAGATTGGGCTGCTGGGCTGATTTTTGATCCACCGGGCATACAGCGTCACGGGGGCTGTTACGGTATCAGTGTCAAAGTTCCAGAGCGTTTTGAAGTCCTCGTCCTTGTACCAGCCGCCGAAAGTATAGCCGTCAGCGGTCGGGTCAGCAGGGCGCGGGATACGTCCGTCCTTGGCAATGAGGGTAGGTTCCGGAGCAGTCCCGTAGTCGCCCACCACAAAATTCACAGAATAAAAGTGTTGGGCGGGATTGCCTGAGACTTGTCCGTTTAGCTGGCCCTCGTCCGTCACGATGATGATTCCATTGTTGGTGAGGATCTTGCCAGAGGGCACGGTCAGGGTGGTGTTCTCGGGAATGTTCACGGTCACGCCCGCGGGGATGGTGAGGTCGGCAGGCAGGGACAGATTGCCGTAGACCTCGTATGTATTGTCGCCGGTGCTGGGCTTGATGCCCGCGCCGTTGTTGGCAGTTCCAGTTCCTGACCCAGCGCCAATATCAAGAGGGGTATAGTTTCCTGTAGTAACATTGGTCAGGATGATAACTGTGCCGCCTGCTCCGCCAGTGTTGCCGCTGCCATCGGCGCCGCCGATGTCCTTGGCCTTGCTGTTGCTGGTGCCCGTGCCGCCGTCAACTTTGATATTCCCCCCCAGGAGCAGGACGGTGCCGCAACTCTCGCTGTTGTAGGAACTACCTCCGGCTGGCCCACTACTACCGCCTGTAGTCGCACCGCCGATTCCAACGCCTCCAAGGCTGGTTGTGGATGAACCGCCTGTAGCCGACAATGAACCGCAACCACTACCGCATATATGGTCGCTGTCACGTTGATTCGCGCACAGAACGGTTAGCGTCGTCCCCTCCGGCACATTTATGGCCGGAGCGCCAGCACTATTATAACCGCCGGAGCCGCCAGTCAGGATGTTGCTTGAACCCTGGGCCAGTGTCAAAGTCAGGAAAGAGCCAGAGGATAGGGTGATTGCGCTTGTCTGATTGGTGACACTGCCATCGTTGTCCGTGCCTTTGATGTTGACTCCGTTCAGCGTGATGGAGGCCGTGGCACCATTCGCAATCTCAATGCGGTCGCTGGTGGGGATGGTGGCTCCATCTTTCATGGAAATGGTGATGTCCGCGCCGTTGTTGACGGTCAGCACTCCATTGTTAAAAGAGTAAAAGTTTTGAGCGTCACCCGTGTTTGAGGTAACTAAGAAATCGCCGGTTTCCCCTGTCAAAGCGTCCGCCATGCCATTGAACACATCAAAGAGGGCATCCATGATCTCCGCGCCGGTGACTTCCTGTTTTTCGTCATCGAACAGGGCCTCGTATGCGTCATAGGCCGTCTGCAAGTCGGTATAAACCGCCTGCTGTCCTTCCCCGTCCATAGCTTTCAGCTCCTCCGCCGTGGGGAGAGCGACGATCATGGCCTGGACTGTTTCCACGGCGGACGGCTCCTGGGGCGCGGCATCCCCCGGCTCCTCCCCGTTGCCATCCTGCTCCGGGGCCTGATATTGGCCGCAGTTCTCCGGAGCCGCGCCCTTGGCCCCGCATACAGGGCACTCCACGTTCATGGCTTCCATCGTGCAGCTCGTCTCACAGGTGCAGACGGGCGTATCATTCACCGGTACGTCCCCCTCCGCCGCCAGCGCCCCTGAAGGCAGGGCAGTCAGTACCATGATTGCCGTCAGCAGGCACGCCAGCCATCTTCTTGTTCTCTTCATTGCTTCTTCTTCCTTTCTGCTGTGTATTGTTTTTTTACTGCTTACAACGCAAAAAGACATACACCGTCCAGGTTATCCCAGACAGCATATGTCTTCTGATTTTTGTGCTTTATATAATTGTGTTTCTGACAGCAGAAAAA
>CAMMBV010000036.1 GCA_946494335.1 uncultured Ruminococcus sp.
CAGTTTTAAGGAACCCTTCTTCTTATTGTGTCCATTCTATGGGGTATAGTTTACAAAGTAAGTTAGTACTCTGCCTTCTTTTCTGCCTTCTTCTCTTCCTTCTTTTCTTCCCTCAGTGATTCCCTCTTTTTTCAATTCTTCCAACGCCGTACACATATTCATCCTGCCCCCTTTTCTTTCCAAGGCCTGGTTGACAAGTTCCGGAGACTCTGTGATCGCACCAATCACAATACCCAGTTCAGAAGAAAGCTCCATATTCTGGTACACCTCTTCAATCTTTTTATAATTCCTTTTGTAGATATTCCGGCTGATCTCAAAAACAGCCTGCACATCCCCATTGTGAAACACAAGTTCTTCACTCTCCCGTACCTGGATCAGATTCATTTTGTAATCGCTCACCACCGGGCGCAATTCCTCTGGAATTTTCAGCATATGCGCAAGAGTGTAAGGACCATCCCACGCACGCTCTCCATAATATACGCAGAGACTCACCATGGGATGCAGGCGGTCTTCTCTGCGAAGTCCGGAAAGAAACTCATCTGAGTCCTCCCAATCTCCCTGCGCTTTGTTCTTTTTCGCAATCTCCTGGTATTCCTTCAGGTACCCAAGCGCATCTCCCAGCATAATCCGCAAGGGCATCCCAAAATGGACGCGCTGCTGATTTTCCAGTCCCAATATCACAAAGTCTATGCCGTGTGCTCTCTTTTTTACCACATCCAGGATTTTTCGAACCGTCTCCATATGCCCATTCCACCTTACAATGGATGAGATATCGGTGTCCGATTCTTCCAGCTCATCCGGACGAATCACTGTCTTTCCCTGAAAGAATGCCGCATTGAACAGGTCTGCAAACCTGGCGTTATCCCGCCAGAAATCTTTTAACACGGTATCTGTTTTTATTTTGTTTTTTGCAGTCATCGCATCTCCTCTGCTGCTCTCTTCGGCATGGTTTTACTATACCATACTTTCTGGCTTTCTTCCAGCAGAAAGAAAAAATCCGAAGTCCCCTCTACATTCAGAGTAAACTTCGGATTTTTCCTGTTTTCTTTGCAGTCCTTACTTCTGTTTTACTTTCTTATCAAGTCTGATATAATTGTGACTTTTTCTGTAATCCACAAAAAAACCCTTCAGCTGCACCAGCGCTGTAACAAGCACCTGCTTTTCGCTATCGTTCATCCCCTTTACCACAGCGTCAATCATCTCCCGGTGAAAAGCCTCGTGGTGATGATAGGCTCTGATCCCTTTTTCCGTCAGACGTATATAGACAACCCGCCGGTCTTCCTCACTGCGTTCCCGCAGTACATATCCTTTTTTCACCAGATTATTCATGGATGTGGTAAGGGTTCCCATGGTCACCGACATCTTTTTTGCAATGGATGACATATTCTGCGGTTCATCAATTCCTACCGATTCAATGATATGCATGTCATTGTTGGTGATGTCCAGGAATTCGCCGGTAATAATAGCATCCTGTTCTATATCCATGATGTCATTGAAAAGCTTTACCAGAACATCATTCAGCGCCCGATAGCTGTTGTCCATGAATGTTTACCTCCTTAAGCCTCTCCAAACAAATCTGCGATTACATCTCTGCCGGACTGTCTGACCATTGTCTGTCCTCTCACATGCCGCGGAATCTCTGATAACGGTGCTCCGTCAGTTCTTCTGCGCTTAAATTCTGATATTGTACCAGGAAACTGCCAATCTGAGCCCGGAGCATCCGGCAGATCATCTTTTCGTTTCCCTTGGATGCCGGAATATCTTCCGGAATCACTTTCTCTATAATACCCAGCTCCAGTAGATCCTGCGCTGTAATTTTCATCACTTTTGCCGCTTCAGCTGCTCTTTTGCTGTCTTTCCACAGGATAGAGGCAAAGCCTTCCGGAGAAAGGATGGAATAAACGGCGTTTTCCATCATCCACACCTCATCGGCTACCGCCATTGCCAGCGCGCCGCCGCTGCCTCCTTCGCCTATTACCACTGACAGCACCGGTGTTTTCAGATCTGACATCTGAAACAGGTTGTCTGCAATAGCCCGTCCCTGTCCCCGCTCTTCCGCATCCATTCCGCAAAAGGCCCCGGGAGTATCCACAAAACAGATCACCGGCCGGTTGAATTTTTCCGCCTGCTTCATCAGACGAAGGGCTTTTCTGTAACCGTCAGGCGAAGGCATACCAAAATTCCTCACCAGGTTTTCTTTCAGATTTTTCCCCTTCTGCTGTCCGATTACAGTCACAGGCGTATCGCCCAGCATGGCGATACCGCCCACCACAGAACCGTCATCTTTAAAATACCGGTCTCCATGAAGCTCTATAAAATCCGTAAATATCCCCTCGATATAATCAAGCGCCGTCAGCCGGTCAGCCTTTCTGGAAGCTTCCACAACCTCCCAGGCATCTCTTTTTTCCTTTCTGACCTGCTCTTTGATCAGTTCTGACTCCGCCGGCGAAGACGCAGGTTTCCCGCAGGTATGCATTCTGATCAGATCAGCCAGGGTTTTCCTCATCTCTGAGCGCTCTACTATCCGGTCAATAAAGCCGTGCTCCAGCAGAAATTCCGAACGCTGGAAGCCTTCCGGAAGCTTCTGGCGAATGGTCTGCTCGATGACCCTTGGTCCTGCAAAACCAATCAGCGCTCCCGGCTCCGCCAGAATCACATCGCCCAGCATGGCGAAACTGGCGGTTACGCCTCCCGTGGTGGGATCTGTCAGTACGGAAATGTATAAAAGTCCGGCATTGCTGTGTCTTTTTAAAGCCGCTGAAGTTTTGGCCATCTGCATCAGGGATACCATCCCCTCCTGCATTCTGGCGCCGCCGGAACAGCAGAACATGATCACAGGAAGTTTTTCTTTGGTAGCCCTCTCCACCGCACGGGTGATTTTTTCACCTACCACATATCCCATGCTGCCCATGAGAAACCGGGCGTCTATAATTCCGATGGCTGTTCTTAGTCCTTCGATGGTGGCTTCACCCGTGAGAATGCCTTCATAAAGTCCCGTCTTCTCTCTGCACTTTTCCAGTTTTTCATCGTAACCTTCGAACGCAAGCGGATCCGGCGTGGTGATGTCTTCATCCCAGGGCTGAAAGCTTCCCCGGTCCACCGTCATCTTCAGCCTTCTTCTGGCATTCAGGCGGAAATAAGCCCCGCATTTGGGACAGGCATAATAGTTTGCCTTTACATCGTCCCTGTAAATCATTTCCTGGCACTTTCCACATTTGGCCCAGAGGCTTTTCAGCACATCCGGCTCTTCCCCTCTGCCCTTTTTCATATTCATATTGGATGGAGTTTTTCGCAACAAATCTTTTAACATTTCTTCACCTTGACCCTATCTTTCATATGCCCGGATCTGCCCGCTGCACACTAGCTGAGATATTTCTCAATAAACGAAGTATCCTGTTTTCCTTCCATAAACACAGGATGGGTAATAATCTTAAGCTGATATTCCTGATTGGTGTCCACGCCTTCGATAATCAGCTCGCCAAGCGCCACCTGCATTTTCCGGATCGCCTCATCCCTGTCTTTTCCATGAACAATGACCTTTGCGATCATTGAATCATAGTTTGGCGGAATCCTATAGCCGTTATACACTGCGCTGTCAATACGGATTCCGTTTCCACCCGGAAAATGGCTGTCCGCAATTGTCCCCGGACAGGGCATGAAATTCTTTTCCGGGTTTTCCGCGTTGATACGGCATTCCATAGCATGGCCCCGAAGGATCACATCCTTCTGTTTTATTTCCAGACGTTCGCCCGCCGCGATGCGGATCTGTTCTTTAATTAAATCCAGCCCGGTTACCGCCTCTGTTACAGGATGTTCCACCTGTATCCGTGTATTCATTTCTATAAAATAAAAGTTTTTCTTTTTGTCCACCAGAAATTCTATAGTGCCGGCGCTTTCATAGCCTGCGGCTTTCGCAGCCTTTACGGCCGCCTCGCCCATCTGGCGGCGAAGTTCTTCCGAAATAGCAGGGCTTGGAGATTCCTCCACCATTTTCTGATGACGGCGCTGTACGGAACAATCCCTCTCGCCCAGATGGATCACGTTGCCGAAGCTGTCCGCCAGGATCTGAAATTCAATATGACGAGGTTCCTCCACAAAACGTTCGATATACATGGTAGGATCAGAAAATCCCTGCTCCGCTTCCCGCTGTGCCGTTTTAAACTGAGTCTCAAATTCCTCCGCAGTCATGGCGACACGCATTCCGCGGCCGCCGCCGCCTGCCGCCGCTTTTATCATCACGGGATATCCTACCTTGGCTGCCGCTGCTTTTCCTTTTCTGACATCCAGTACCGGCTCTTTACTTCCGGGAACGACGGGTACGCCCGCCTCAATCATGGTATTTCTGGCCTGAGCCTTATTTCCCATCTTCTCAATCACGTCGCTTCCCGGCCCGATAAATTTCACGCCGCACTTTTCGCACATTCTGGCAAATTTACTGTTTTCAGACAGGAATCCAAAGCCGGGATGGATAGCGTCTGCATTCATGGTGATGGTGGCGCTTAATATCCGTTCCATGGAAAGATAACTTTCCTTGGAGGCCGCGGGACCGATACAGACAGCCTCATCCGCCAAAAGCGTATGCAGCGCATCTTTATCCGCCTCCGAGTATACCGCAACAGTGCGGATTCCCATCTCCTTGCAGGCGCGGATGATCCGCACCGCAATCTCGCCCCGGTTGGCAATTAAAATCTTCTTAAACATGACTTCCCCTTCCGTCAGCTTACAATGAACGTCATTTCAGCGGACACAGCCGTTTCACCGTTCACTTTTGCAACTGCTTTACCCACGCCAATGGGACCCTTTTGCTTTATAATCTCGCAGGACAGGGACATGGTATCTCCAGGAACCACTTTTCTGCGGAATTTTACTTTGTCCATTCCGCCGAAGAAAGCTGTTTTTCCTTTATTCTCCGGTACGCTTAAAATAGCCACAGCTCCCACCTGAGCCAGCGCTTCCACTATCAGCACACCCGGCATAACCGGCTCCTGGGGAAAATGTCCTGCAAAAAAATCTTCCCGGAAGGTTACGCATTTAATCCCTGATGCCCGTACGCCCGGCTCCAGCTCATCTATCCGGTCCACCAGCAAAAAAGGATGGTGGTGCGGAATAATCTGTTCAATCTCTTTAATTCCCAATGCCATATTATGCTCCTTACTCGACACGGAACAGCAGCTGGCCGAATTCTACCACCTGTTCATTCTCAATCACGATTTCTGTGATCACGCCGTCTTTGTCGCTTTCTATCTCGTTCATCAGTTTCATCGTCTCTATGATACCCAGTACCTGTCCCTTTTTCACAGTGTCGCCCACCTGCACAAAGGGCTCGGCATCCTCAGCGGGAGCGCTGTAAAAGGTGCCCACCAGCGGAGATTTAATCCAGGTACCATCGTCCACAAACTCCTCTTCCTGCACTTCGCTTTCCGCCGCCGGCTGTTTCGGCGCTTTGGGAGCGACCGGTGCAGGTACGCTCATTCCGGCTTTCAATACCAGTTTCATATCTCCTTCGCTGTATTCAAACTCTGTCAGTGATGACTTGGAGACTGTCTCTATCAAACGAATAATCTGTTCCGTATCCATAGCTCCTCCTATTTCTCATACCTTTTCACACAAAGAGTTGCATTGTGTCCGCCAAAGCCCAGAGAATTGCTCAGACAGCAGTTCACTTCCTGTTCAATGGGACCGTCTGTGATATAATCCAGATCACATTCTTCATCGGGAACCTGATATCCCACTGTGGGATGCAGGTAATTGTCTTCAATGGACTTTACACAAGTGATAAATTCCACACCGCCGGCCGCTCCCAGCAGATGGCCGATCATTGATTTGGTGGAACTGATTTTCACACGGCTCGCCTCTTCCTTCATGGCCAGTTTGATGGCTTTCGTCTCAAAGAGATCATTGTGGTGGGTTCCGGTTCCGTGGGCATTGATATAATCCACATCGGCGGGACTTAACTTCGCATCTTCCATGGCCATTTCCATAGCCTTGGCCGCGCCGCTTCCGTCTTCCGCCGGAGAAGTGATGTGGTAAGCATCGCTGGTAGCTCCATATCCCACCAGTTCTGCATAAATTTTAGCATTTCTTTTCAGCGCATGCTCCAGCTCTTCCAGAATAACCACGCCGGCGCCTTCTCCCATGACAAAGCCGCCCCTTTCTTTATCAAAGGGAATGGATGCCCGATGAGGATCTGCGGAAGTAGTAAGGGCTGTCAGAGAAGAGAATCCGGCAAGGCCGCTGGGTGTAATGGAACTTTCCGTTCCGCCCGCCACCATCACATCGGCGTCTCCGTACTGAATGCTGCGAAACGCCTCTCCGATGGAATGCGTACCTGTAGCACAGGCCGTTACCACGTTGATGCTCTTTCCTTTTAACCCAAACAAAATGCTGACATTTCCCGCTGCCATATTGCTGATCAGCATAGGCACCATCAACGGACTTACCTTTCTGGGACCGCCTTTTAAGAGTTTCTGATACTCCCTCTCTACCGTCTGCAGACTTCCGATTCCGGAACCGATACTGATCCCCACGCGATACGGATCTTCCTGCTCCAGATTCAGACCGGAATCTTTTAACGCTTCTTCCGTGGCCGCCACGGCATAGTGGCAGAATGCCTCCATGCGGCGGGCTGTCTTGGCATCCATATGCTCTTTGGCATCAAAATCTTTTACCTCGGCAGCCAGTTTTACTTTGTAGTCCGTCACATCCATTTTGGTAATCTCACCGATTCCCACTGTCTGTTTCTTCACTGCCGACCAAAACTCATCCACACTGTTACCGATGGGAGTGATGGCTCCCATACCTGTCACTACTACTCGTCTCATGGACTTCCTCCTTACATTACCATTCCGCCGTCTACATGAAGCACCTGTCCCGTAATATAACGGCTCTTATCAGATGCCAGAAATACAACTGCATTCGCCACATCTTCCGGTTTTCCAAAATGTCCCAGGGGGATTGCGGCCGCTGCGCCCTCTTTCACTTTATCTGATAAAACGCTGGTCATATCCGTCTCAATAAATCCCGGCGCCACAGCGTTCACTGTAATTCCTCTTGAAGATACTTCCCGTGCAATGGATTTTGTCATACCGATCAGGCCGGCCTTGGAAGCGCTGTAGTTAACCTGCCCGGCATTTCCCATCACTCCGGATACAGAGGAAATATTGATAATTCGGCCGCTTCTTCGCTTAATCATGGCCTTTACCGCCCATTTACTGCAGTGGTACGCACCTTTCAGATTGACGTCCACCACGCTGCAAAAATCTTCTTCACTCATCCGCATCAGAAGGCCGTCCTTTGTAATACCCGCATTGTTAACCAGAATGTCAATACGGCCGTGGCGGGAAAGAATATCGGCAAATCCGGTCTCAACTGCTTCATAATCCGCCACGTTAAAGGGGCAGACTTCCGCCCGGCCGCCGTTTTTCTGTATTTCTTCCGCTGTTTCTTTTGCTTTTTCTACAGAACCATTACAGTTGATGATAACTGTAGCTCCTTCTTTGGCCAGCGCCAGCGCAATGGCCCTGCCGATTCCTCTGGCTCCTCCTGTCACAACTGCTACCTGATTTTCCAACATGTTTTCCTCCATCATTCACTCACTTGCCGTATCTATATCAACCGGCAGTCATTATCTGCCAAGATATTCTCCCAGTCCTTCCAGGGAATCCCAGGTATTCACATTATAAACGGATACCTCACGGGATATTTTCTTCACGAAAGAAGCCAGTGTTTTGCCCGGTCCGATCTCCACGAAACGGTCTACGCCGGCTGCAATCATATTTTCCACACTCTGCTGCCATCTGACGGAACTGCTGACCTGACGAACCAGCAGGTCTTTGATCTGATCTGTTCCCTCCACATAATCAGCCGTCACATTCGTCACATAAGGAATACTGTGGTCTGACAGTTTCACCGGCTCCAGTACTTCGCCCAGCTTCTGTCCCGCCGTTTTAAGCATACTGGAATGAAAAGGACCGCTGACCTTCAAAGGAACTGTCCGCTTGGCGCCGGCTTCTTTTAAAGCCGCGCAGGCCTTTTCCACACTGTCTGTCTTTCCCGATATGACAATCTGTCCCGGACAGTTATAATTTGCAACTTCAACGCCGTCGATGCCGTTGACCACCTGATCAATCTGATCCGCCGTCATGCCAAGAACCGCCGCCATGGCGCCTTCTCCCACGGGAACCGCCTCCTGCATCAGAATTCCTCTCTGACGGACAACCTTTACAGCATCCTCAAAAGTCATGGCTTTGCAGGATACCAGCGCACAGTATTCTCCCAGGCTTAATCCGGCCGCCACATCCGGCTGAAATCCCATTTTTTCTATTTCCGCCAGCATGGCTACACTGGTGGTTACCAGAGCCGCCTGGGTATACTCTGTGATGTCAAGCCTGTCGTTTTCCTCAAAGCACAGCTCTTCCATGGAAAATCCCAGAAGATCACTGCTCTTTTCATAAATCTCCCTGGACAGGGAAGAATTTTCGTAAAAATCCTTTCCCATGCCCGCTTTCTGAGCGCCCTGTCCCGGAAATATATATGCTATTTTTCCCACTTTTCCGCTCCTTTTAACAGTGTTTCCGTTTCCTGAACCAGTTCTTCTATAATTTCTTTACAGGACTGGCGTTTTTTAATCAGTCCGGCAATCTGTCCTGCCATCACGCTGCCTGTTTTGATGTCCCCTTCCTTTACGGCTCTTCTTAAAGAACCTACCGTCAGGCTTTCCAGCTCTTCGAAAGAAGCGCCGTCTTTTTCCTTCTGGAGATAATCTTTTGTATTCTGGTTTCTTAAAGATCTGACAGGATGACCGGTGGAACGTCCCGTTACCACACTGTCAATATCTTTGGCCTTGATAATTCTGTCCTTATAATTATCATGCACCACAGCTTCGTCGGATACCACGAAACGGGTACCGATCTGCACGCCCTCTGCTCCCAGCAGGAACATGGCCGCCATACCTCTGCCGTCTCCAACGCCGCCGGCTCCGATTACCGGAATATTTACGGCATCCGCCACCTGGGGAAGCAGCGTCATGGTTGTCTGCTCTCCGATATGACCTCCGGCTTCACAGCCCTCTGCCACAACAGCATCTGCTCCGTACCGCTCCATTCTTTTGGCCAGCGCTACGCTTGCCACAACAGGAATGACTTTAATTCCCGCTTCTTTCCAGGCCGTCATATACTTTTCCGGATTTCCGGCTCCTGTGGTAATTACCGGAACCTTTTCCTCGATAACCAGCTGAGCAATTTCTTCAGCGCTGGGGCTGAGCAGCATAATGTTGACGCCAAATGGCTTGTCTGTCAGTTCTCTGGCTTTACGGATCTCCTCCCTCACTACTTCAGCAGGAGCATTTGCAGCGCCAATCAGTCCGAGACCACCTGCCTCTGAAACTGCGGCTGCCAGATGATGTTCCGCTACCCAGGCCATACCTCCCTGAACAATGGGATATTGTGTACCTAAAATTTCTGTTACTCTCGTCTTCATGGCTTGCCTGCCTTTCCTTGCTATTACTCTTCGATTCCTTTATTTTTCAGATAATCCAGCACATCCTGCACTGTAACCATGCTTTCCAGATCTTCTGCCGGAATCTCAATTTCATACTCGTCTTCCAGATTTGTTACCAGTTCAAAAAGATCCAGGGAATCCGCATTCAGGTCTTCCTTCAGCGCTTTTTCAGGAGTTACTTCCTCCGCATCAATTCCCAGCTGGTCTGCAATCATCTCTTTCATTTTTTCTAACATAGTTTTTTTCTCCTTTTACTTATTATTTTATTAGTGTAATGCGCCCGCAGCGCTCTTTACCATATTATAAGGGCGCTCGCCCAGCTTAATCCGCCTCCGAATGCGGCCAGCACTACCTTATCGCCCCGTTTGATTTTTCCGCTCTGATTGTGCTCATCCAACAGAACCGGTATGCTGGCAGCCGACAGATTTCCACAGTGATCCATATTCATAGGCATTTTTTCCGCCGGTATGTTAAGATGCTTTGCTGCTGCCTGCAGAATTCTTCTGTTAGCCTGATGGAAAATAAAGTGATCCACTTCATCCACCGATATTCCACTTTCCTGCAGCACGGTCTCTATGGTCTTTGGCAGGCGGCGCACAGCAAATTTATAAACCTCCTGGCCATTCATCCGCAGTTTGCCCGCCTTTCCTTTATTTACAATCGGGTTGGTAATGGGCCATGCCTCGCAGTAAAGCACAGGACCTTTGACTCCGTCACTTCCCATATCCATAGCCAGAATTCCTGTCTCATCCGCTCCGATCACAGCGGCTCCAGCCCCGTCTCCAAAGAGAATGCAGGTACTTCTGTCTTCCCAGTCCACAACCCGGGAAAGAGTTTCCGCCGCCACCACCAGAATTTTCTTGTACATACCTGCCTGAATGTATGCGGCAGCTGTATTGATGGAATAGATAAATCCGGAACAGGCCGCGCTCAAGTCCATACAGGGCACATTAGGCGCGCCCAGCGCCGCCTGCAGCTGGCAGGACGCATTGGGAAACAGATAGTCCGGCGTGAATGTGGCTATGATAATCATATCCAGCTCATCCGCCGTCACATTGCTGTTTAAAAGCGCCCTCTTTGACGCTTCACAGGCCATGTGCAATGTCCCCTGGTCTGTAAGATGCCGTTCCCGGATTCCGGTACGCTCCCGGATCCACTCATCACTGGTCTCCACCAGTTTCGCCATATCATCATTTGTCAGTACATGCTCCGGTAAATAACTCCCGGTTCCTAATATTCTTGCTTTCACCTTAACCTCCAGTGTCGGATTATGTTTTAATCTAAAATATTTTCGACTTCAAACTATTTAAATCTTAAAGTATTATATCATGATGTAAGATGTTGTCAACCACTAATTACAAAAAGGTATCCAGTTTCTCCCTGATCCGCCGGAAATCCTCTTTTGCGCTGTCTATTTTCTCAGGATCCCGCAGCAGCGCCGAGGGATGATAGACCCCCATCAGGTAAAAACCTTTTCGCTCTGTCCACAGACCGTGTTCCCGGGTAATCTTAAAATCAGGCCGGATAATCTGCTGCGCCGCTATTCTTCCCAAACATACCATGATTTTAGGCCGGATCAGCGCCGTTTCATATTTCAGATAGGGCATACACGCCTCCTGCTCCGCCCGTTCCGGATCCCGGTTTCCCGGAGGATGGCATTTATTGATGTTGGTGATATAAATTCCATCACGGTTCAGTCCCGCAGATTCCAGCAGTTCATCCAGGATCCCGCCTGAACGTCCCACAAAAGGAATCCCCTGCTGATCCTCCATCCTCCCCGGCGCCTCTGCGATCAGCATAATCTTGCTTTTTATATCCCCCCTCCCCATCACAGGGCGGTTTCTGGTCCGGCACAAATCACATCTGGTACATCGATCCACAAAATTTTTCAGTTCTTCCCAGGTATACAAACTCATCTTTCGTCCGCTCCTTATACCGGCTTTTATAAAGCCTTCTTTTTATATGGTAGCAACTGCCTCTTAAAATGACAAGGTTCTTTTCCATGTTTAAAAGAAAAACCGCAGGGAGATTGTCATCTGCTCCCTGCGGTTTTTCCGCTCTTTATTGTTATTTCCTTTTCACCGGAACCCAGACTTCAAATTCCGCCTGGGCAGGATCCGGTTTTTTATACAGCTCCACATCCGGCCCACGATCGTATTCATAACCGGAAGCAGGCAGCCACTCCGTAAAAATTCGTCTTTCCAGCTCCTGTATGGAACCGGGACAGGGCCCTTCGCCGGAAAAGACAGCCCAGGTCCGCTCCGGGATCTGCATCTTTTCCATCCCCTCTTTGGGCTTTTGACTGCTTGCTGTTCCAATCATATAGCTCCATTCCTGCTGAGGCATACAGATACTGATGCCCAGAACCCCCTCTGGCCTGGAATCCATCAAGGCCATAAGCCGTTCCCGGGAGCCATCTGCTGCAAAACTTTCCCACATTTTAGGTACCATCTGAAAATTTTCTTCCAGTTTTTTCATCAGCGGCCATCGGAAGCCCACTACTGAAAACTCTTTCTTTTCTTCAATACGATACTCCATTTCCGTCACTCCTTTAATCACTATTTTGAAGCTGATGGGAGGATAGGATCTCACCGGCAGTCCATTCTTTCTGACCTGGGAGGGCGCAGCTTTGTGAATACTCTGAAAGGCCCGGTTAAAAGCTGTCGGTGAAGAATAGCCGTACTTCAGCGCAATATCCACAATTTTCTCTTTTCCTCCCAGAATATCCGCCGCTGCCAGTGACATCTTTCTTCGCCTTATATATTCCGCCAGCGGGATATTAGCCATGTAATTGAACATTCTCTGAAAATGGTAGGCAGAACAGCCGGCGATTCTGCCCAGTTTTTCATACTCAATTTCTTCCGTCATATGCGCCTCAATATAGGCCATCGCATCATTCATTCTGTCGATCCATTCCATACCATCACCTCTGAGTAAAGGATATCTCATTCTGTTTTGCTTTTCCTCTCACTTTGCCGCCGGAAAATGCGAGGCATGTTCCGCATCTTTCAGTCTCCGAAGTAATACCTCACCTGCAGTGACGGCATCCTCTATGGTCAGATAGTGGTCTGCATTTTTGTCTGCCAGGAGCTTGCCTGAAGGTAGAAATTCTTCATCTTCCAGCCAGATATTCAAAAGAAAGGGATAACGCGGAAACAGCAGAAGTTCTGCACTTAAATCTGCTTTTCCAGCCACAATTTTGGCTCCCAGCGTACTTAAAATTTTCTTCAGATCTTCGATATCTTTTCCTTTCAGGAATTTCCCCAATTCTATCTCTGCTGTACGGTCAAATCCCGTCCCTCGAATCAATCCATCTTTCAGATTTCCAAAAGTTTCCCATTGACCGGACACCGGAGTTCCATCTGCCATTTCCAGATAATGCAGCAACAGCAGCGTATGCCATTCCTCCAGTTCCTCCTGCAATTCCCAGGAAGGATACGTAATCTGTATCTTTTGTCCCAGACTTTCCAGTTCCAGATAACCTTGCTCTTTTTTTATCAATACATCCGCTTTTTCAGCTATTTGTTCAATGGATTTTCCCTGAAGTCTTTTTACTGCAGCTTTTTTCATTTCCAGGAAAGCTCTGTTTTCCGAATTACTTTGTGTTTTCATTTCTGTCATATGTTCCCCTTCCTTTTCGTTTTCATCATTCCTCTGATCCGGTTTTCACGTGCCGCAATTTTTATGATTTAAAAAGCCCTGAAAGCCTTATATTCACCAGAAAATACAGTGTTTATAAGACTCTCAGAGCCTCAAACTATTTTAGTTGAATCGAATTAAAAAACTTACTTACAGCCCGCCCGGCCCCGGTATTTTTCATTTATCTTCGCTGTCTTTTTCTCAGAACCAGAGCTGTCGCTGCTGTGCCTGCTCCTGCCATAAGCACCAGCCAGAAAAACAGATTGTTTTCATCGCCTGTTTTGGCATTGGCCGCCTTTGCTTTTGTATCTGCACTCTTATTCTTGTTGGTTTTTTTCGACACCGTCGAAGCGCGTTTTACATTACTCTTTACGCTTCCTTTTTCTATCACAGAAATCTTTGCGGTTTTGGTGACCACGCTCACCGACTTGGTTTTTGACGCTTCCTCATTGGTGTTGGTCACAATACAATAGTAATACGTGGTTCCTGCCGCTTTCGTGGAAGGCAGATAAGTGCTGGACACGGCGTCTTTGATCAGCGTACCGTTTTCATTGTTGTCCCTGCTGTTTTTATACCACTGATATGTCAGAGTGCCGCCGTCATCCACGGAAGCTTTCACCTCCAGTTTCGGCGACTGGCCTTTATAATACGTACCGCCTGCAGGTCCGCTGACGGAAGGTGTGTCTGCCTTTTGGGGTCTTTCACCTTCTTTAATTGTCACCTGAACTGCTTCGCTTACGGTATAAGCCGTTTTCTTATCAGTGGCCTGCTGATTGATGTTGGTCACCACACAGTAGTAATATGCTGTTCCAACGGAAGGGGTATACTCCGCTTTGTCCGCGCCTTCTATCTTTTCCTTATTTTTATACCACTGATACACCAGCGTACCGCCGTCATCCACGGAAGCCTTTACTTTCAGCGCATAATTGTCGCTTTCATAATAGGTGCCGCCCACAGGACCTCCCACCTTGGGCTGCTGTGCATTTTCCGGTGCGGAAACTGCCTGTTCAACCGTAACTTTTACCGTGTCGCTGACTGTCCGGGCAGTCTTTTCTCCGTTCACGTTTTCATTGGTGTTGGTCACCACGCAGTAATAATATACCGTTCCTGCTTCCTGGGTAGGCACTTCGTATAACGCATTCACTGCTCCTTCTATCGCCGTCCCGTTGTCTGTGCTGTTATCTGTGTTTTTATACCACTGATAGCTTAATACGCCTCCGTCGCTTACTGTCGCCTCTATCTCCAGCTTCGCTTTATCGCCTTTTTCAAAGGTACCTCCTCTGCTGGTCCATTCGATCACAGGCTCCTGCGCATTCACGATCTCGGGTTCAGGCTCTGTCACGGTCACTTCCGTCGCCTCACTGGCTGCCCAGGCGGTCTTTTCTCCGTTCACGTTTTCATTGGTGTTGGTCACCACGCAGTAATAATATACCGTTCCTGCTTCCTGGGTAGGCACTTCGTATAACGCATTCACTGCTCCTTCTATCGCCGTCCCGTTGTCTGTGCTGTTATCTGTGTTTTTATACCACTGATAGCTTAATACGCCTCCGTCGCTTACTGTCGCCTTTATCTCCAGCTTCGCTTTATCGCCTTTTTCAAAGGTACCTCCTCTGCTGATCCATTCGATCACAGGCTCCTGTGCATTCACGATCTCAGGTTCAGGCTCTGTCACGGTCACTTCCGTCGCCTTGCTGACTGTCCAGGCGGTCTTTTCTCCGTTCACGTTTTCGTTGGTGTTGGTCACCACGCAGTAATAATATACCGTTCCTGCTTCCTGGGTGGGCACTTCGTATAACGCATTCACTGCTCCTTCTATCGCCGTCCCGTTGTCTGTGCTGCCGTCTGTGCTTTTATACCACTGATAGCTTAACACGCCTCCGTCGCTTACCGTCGCCTCTGTCTCCAGCGTCATCTTCTGCCCCTGCTCCACCGTTCCGCCGCCCAGAATGGTTACCTGCGGTTTCTGGGCATCCACAACAGGTATATCCTGCCACATGGCGTAAAGAGTAATCCTGGCTCCATCCGCCGTTTTTTCATCGGCTTTAAACGCAGCGCCCAGTTCATAACCGGTTCCCGTTCCGGAAGCATCTGTGTTCCATCCTGTCAGGATCTTTCCATCATTGGTAAATCCGGTTCCGTCGGATAAAATTATATCCTGGCCAAGTGTACCTGCCGTCTCCGCTATGCTCCCTGTGCCCCCATTGGCATCATAGACGATGGAGTAACGGATAACGGCCTTGCCCTCCTTGCTGTCTGTACCCTCACTGTCCTGGGTGAGTGTAATGGTATAGGGCGTATATTTCTGATCCCCGGCCAGAACCGTCTCACCGGTCTCTTTTTTCACACTCAGCACCCATACTTTTCCGTCTTCGGCAGCGGGGAGGGTATATGCCGTCTTCGTATACGTCTTTCCGCTTTCTTTTCCCTCATCCGCCGTAATACCTGCTGCAGCGCTTCCGTCACTGCTCTTGGGCCATATGACTTTTTCTCCGCTTACAATCCTGAAATAGCCGCCATTGGCAGTCACCTTCTCACCCGCAGTCTTTCGGCAGCTTCCTTCTTTTACCTCTTTATCTGCCGTGCTGCTGACCGGCAGATTCTCTGCAGATACCAGAGAAAGCCCAGGACCCATTACCATAATCAGCGCTATAAGCAGACTTAATATTTTCTTCCGATATGTATTCATATTCTCACCTCCCGGATTATAAAATTCACTCCATAGGTTACCTTTAACATATCATTATTTTTCAGAAAATACAACAGACTGCAGCAAGTTTTAAGAACTTCTTAAGAAATTTTTAGAAATTCATTTTTGCTAATAAACGATTACCGGAAAACCATACGCTACCACATTATAGATCTGCTCCATGGCTTCCAGCGGCGTATTGACACACCCATGAGAACCGTTTGTGATATAGATATCTCCGCCAAAGGCTGTCCTGGACGAAAGATCATGGAGCCCCACTGTGAAATCCTCACTGTAGGGAACCCAGTATGTTACCTCCTCCACATAGGAAGGCTCCCCGTTCTCATCCGGTTTTCCCTTCATAGTGTAGGGTGAATTTCTTGATTTTACTTTCCATACGCCGCCTTTTGGAGTCTCCGTACCGTTATTGACGCATCCTGTCACCACCGGCGTCTCCACCAGCAGTTCACCGTCCACGTAGCACCATACTGTCTGCTGATCGATGGATATCTCGATGTAAGAATTCCCGATATCATTTTCTTCTCTGCTTTTGGCCGAGCTGGAGTAAGTCACCTCAAAGGTTCCCTGCTGATGCTCCGCAATGGCCTGCAGCAGGTTGGCGGATGTGGTTTCCACATCCATCACCCAGCCGTAATCGCCTTTTTCCAGGGTCACGGTATCGCCCCCCGTTGTGGTAAAGGTATGGTTCCCCACCGTATTATATTTATCAGCCAGCTGCTGTACATATTCCGTTACTTTGGCGGAATCAATCACATCATTTCCCGCCTCATCCTGGATAATCCACTGAATCAGCAGTGTTTTGTCCAGCGTCTCCGTACGGCCGCTTCCAAAATCCATGGTAAGACTGGCGGAAATCATCTGATTAAGGTTCTGCATTCTATCCTGCAGCCCTTTGTCATCCCTGGTAACGGCAGGACTCTCATAACAGCCTGTTTTATCCAGATCCAGTTTTGTTTTATCGGATACAATCGCTTTTTTTACCGCCTGAATTACCTTCTCCCGGTTAAGCTGCGTCCCTGCTTCCTCCGGAACAATGATAAAGGCTCCCTCCTGTGTGGTGATGGACGCATCCTGGGGCGCCGTCATATTTTCCTTTTGCATCATGGCCAGACCGTCCACCGCCTGGGCGATACCCTCGTCGGATATCTCCATGGAAAGGGGCTGCTCGTATGTATGATCCCGGAATGCTTCCACACACCAGAACCAGGAATTTTGTTTTTCCAGCAGCTGTTCCACAGCTTTATCGTCTTTATAAGACAGCTTCAGCTGTTCCGCCGTCAGCGTTTCGCTGGCATCCCCTCTTCCGGTTAAAGTAAGACTGTAGGCTTCCACCTGCTTTTTCAGCTTCTCCTTCACTTCCTCAGCCGTCAGCTGGGAACAGTCCATTCCGTTAATCACCGAATTGGAGTAAAAATGTTTTTCAAAATACATGGCCATTCCCACATAGGTTCCTGCGAGAAGCAAAATAAAAACAATCAGAATAATCAGCAGTATCTTTTTTCTTTTCGTCATTGTTTTCTCCCCTTTTATCCACACCAAATCCACAAAAAGAGGGACTGCCACACCACTTTCTCTGCGTGACAGCCCCCCTTGTATTCATTCCCCATCATTAATATCGCTTCCGAAACTCCATTTAAAATTCCGGTTCGATTAATCCGTAAGTATTTCCTTTCCTCTTGTAAACCACATTGACTTCCTCGGTTTCCGCATTGCAGAACACGAAAAAGTTATGTCCCAGAAGCTCCATCTGTACACAGGCATCTTCCGGATACATGGGTTTGATTCCAAATTTCTTCGTCCGGATAATTTTTACTTCTTCATCTTCCGGAGCTTCTTTCTCTATAAATGTTTTCTGAAGGTTTCCGCCGTCCTGATGCTTATCCACGATTTTGTTTTTGTATTTTCTCAACTGCCGTTCAATGACTTCCTCTACCAGATCGATGGACACATACATATCGTTGCTCACCTGTTCTGAGCGGATAATATTTCCTTTTACCGGGATCGTTACCTCGATTTTCTGACGTTCTTTTTCCACACTCAGCGTTACAATAATGTCTGTTTCCGGTGTAAAGTACCGTTCCAGTTTGCCCAGCTTGTCCTGAATCGCTGCCCTTAACCCATCCGTAATCTCGATATTTTTTCCACTGATAATAAATTTCATGATGTCCACTCCCTTTTGCTTCAATTTTACAGTCTGCCCTCGCAGATTGTAATTATCTTTATTATAATACGTAACCGGAGGATTCGCAATCATATTTCACGATCTTTACCCATTCCAAAATTTCAGGGGCGGATATGGCTCATGCGAACCATACCTGCCCCTGCCTGTACAGAGTGATTTTATTTGTAGAAATCCGGTGTTCCTCCAGTAACAACTTTTTCAGGTTTTCCTGACGTCTGTGATTTTACCAGTGCATCCGCAGTAATGGAAGCCACGTAACCGTCCCAGGCGGAAGATCCTCCGGTTTCCCCTTTGAGCGCATGATCAACCCAGTCCTGAATCTCCACGTCATAAGAATCAATAAACCGCAGAATCCAGTTATCTTCGATTTTAGTGGAAACCTGATTGGCGTAGCGCACGGTTGGGAAAGACGGGCATGGAAGATTAATCACACCATTCTCGCACACTACTTCACAGTTGATATCATAACCGAAACCGCAGTTTACGTTGACCTCAAGCACGTTGACAATGCCGCTCTTTGTCTTCATAACCATAATCTGCGGATCTTTGAGACCCTCGTGGGCTTTGGAAGAAGAACGGGGCATAATGCACTGCACCTCATCCCATTCATCGTTTACCAGCCAGGGCAGCACGTCAATCTCATGAATTGCCGTGTCAGTAACTGCCATCGCGGTAGTGTAATCCGCTGCAACGCCGTCCGCACGATGAGTACACTTAATCACCATGGGCGCTCCGAATTTACCGGATTCAATCAGTTCTTTTACCTGTTTATAGCCGCGGTCATACCGACGCATAAAACCAACCTGCACCAGATGTTTTCCTGATGCCATTTCCGCGTCCACAACCGCCTTGCAGTCCGCCGCAGTGTTGGCCAGCGGTTTTTCCGTAAATACAGGTTTGCCGGCCTTTATGGCCGCGATAACCGGATCTTTATGAAATGCTCCCGGCGTAGTCACAACAACAGCATTCACATCAGGATCATTGATCGCTTCCTGAAAATCTGTGTAAACTTTGACACCCTCTCCTGCAATTTCCGCTCCCTTTTTCGCGCCTTCCTCAAAAACATCGCAGACAGCGGCAACACGTGCACCGCGGATACGATTCTGAATACGTTCAATATGTTCACGGCCGATCATGCCGCAGCCAATGACAGCAATCTGTAAAGTCATGGAATATTCTCCTTTCAATCCGATTGTGTTTTTACACACAATTTACCATATGTATATATTTTTTCAGTTATATATACATTAAATTATTAATAGCAACATTATTTCGTTTGCGTTCACGTGAACATCTTATAATTTGATTATACCATCGCCCATACAGATTTCAAGCAAAATATGGGAAATCCAGTGTTTTCATCATTATTGCCAAGATTCTCCCAGTGTTTTAATGAAATTCTACCAAAATGGTAAAAAAGGTAAAATTTTATACTGGATATTTTCGGAACCGCCCCGGTGTGACTCCGGCATGCTTCTGGAAACTGTGAATGAAATTTTCCTCGCTGTTATAGCCGCTGGCATAGGCAATTTCACTCACACTTTTTCTGGTAGAGGTCAGAAGATGCTTGGCACGGTCAATACGACGCATCAAAATATATTCATAAGGGGAATATCCCATGCGCGACTTGAACTCCCTTGAAAAATGGGACGAACTCAATCCAACTGCTGAAGCGACCTCCTGAACCGATATCGGTTCAGACAGATGCTGCCGTATATAATGAACAGCCTGGACGACAAGATCACCATCATCCTGGGTGACGTCCCGCTCATCCAGCAGCAGCAGACAGAGAAGCCGGTGGATAAGCTGGGAGCAGGAAGCTTCACTTAAGGTTCCGCCTGATTTGCAGCTGTTCAGCAGCTGCCCCATCAGACGTGCGATTTCTTTTGCCGACAGCGGTGCAAACACGTGTCTTCCGCTCCGCGTCTGAAGGATCCGTCTGTAAAAATCCCGCGTATTCGATCCGTTGAACAAAAGCCAGGTAAACTCCAGCCCGTCCATTCCCTGGTATCGATAAGGTTCATGACAGTCGAATATCACAGTCTGACCGGCAGCCGCCAGGGTGGATACACCGCCGATCTCAATCTCCATCGCCCCCTCCTGAATCAGAAACAGCATGATGTTCTGGTTGTGATCCCCTTGAAGCGCTATCTCGGATTGATGGCTGAAGGCATACTGACTGCTGCAGAGATAGTGTCCGCAGCGTGTCAGATAATAAAACAGCTCCCGGGCCAGCGAAGATGGCGTAAAAAAATATCGTTCTGAGGCCTGAGACACCCCTTTTTCCGTAATCAGCATAAACGCTTTCGCTCCTTTTTCTTTTATAGTAGCAAACTTACAGAAAAGCCGCAACTGCGCTCAGCAGAATTTCGCAGTTTTCAGGCATAATGTATCATTGGCAGATCGGGCATCCTGCGGTATAATACAAGTAATCAAAAAAGGCGCCGGCCTTTATGAAATATTCCAGACAGGAGGTAATAAATCATATGAAAATTGCATTTGATGTTGACGTGCTGGCCAAACAGATGTCAATCAATGACTATGTCCACCAGGTGGCTGACTGGGGCTATAAGTATATCGAACAGTCTCCCCATCCGCGCATCAACCCCTTTTACAAGCATCCTCTGTTCTCCGAGGAATGTCAGGCTGAGTACAAGCAGGCACTCAAAGAAACGGGTGTGGAAATTTCTTCCTTTATTGTGGTTTACCGCTGGTCCGGCCCCACAGAGGAACAGCGTCAGCATGCCGTAGCAAACTGGAAGCGCATCATCGAGATCGCGGTTGATATGGGTGTTCCGGTTATCAATACGGAATTTTCCGGCGATCCCAATCAGCAGGAAATCTGCAACGGAATGTTTTACAAATCCATGGAAGAGCTGCTGCCAATCATCGAACGTGAGGGACTTCGCGTTGAGCTGCAGTCTCATCCTTATGATTTCGTGGAACTTAACGATGAAGCCTGTGATATCGTCAAATCCTTCCGCTCCAAAAACCTGGGCTATGTGTATTCTGCATCCCACGGCTTTTTCTACGACCAGGGCAAAGGAGACGTGCGTCACATGCTGGAATATGCTGGCAATGATCTGACCCATGTACTGCTGGCTGATACCTGGAACCAGACCAAGGACTGCCGTTACATTCTCAATCCGCCATGGCTCAACAGCCGCGGCCGCGCGGACGTTACCATCCATCAGCACACTGCCATGGGTGAAGGTGAAGTCGATTTCGACGGTATCTTTGAAACACTGCGTAAAATGGACTTTGCCAACAAACAGCTGAAGCCGGACGCACCCAAAGCGGGCGGCGACAACATCATCTGTGTATCCTATTTTGGATTCCCGGAAAAGATGGATCGTCAGGCGCCGGAAGCGCTGGAACGCATTAAAAAAGAACTTCTGTAATCCATTTACAGTCAGACGGGGCGCTGTCCAAAAAAGAACAGCGCCCCGCTTTGTTTTTCTTTTATATTTACATTTGTCCACACTTACGTCAGAAACCAGTGCATATCTTCAGAATTTTCTCATATTCCAGATTTCCTCCGAACAGATCCAGGGCGCTCCCCACCGTAACGTCAACCCTGCCTTTTCCTTCCTCCCGCAGTCGGTACAAGTCCTCATAGGAACCCACACCCCCTGCATAAGTGATGGGATTTTTCTCATGCTCCTGCAGAATATGAATCAGCTCCACATCCACACCGGAAGCTTTTCCCTCCACATCCACCGCATGAACAAGAAACTCATCACATAAATCCGACAGCTCCTGCAGCAACTTTGACGTTACTTCCACGTCCGTAAACTTCTGCCAGCGGTCCGTCACAATAAAATACCGTCCCTCTCTTTTTCGGCAGCTCAAGTCCAGCACCAGCCGGTCTTTCCCCACCGCTTTTACCATCTTATGAAGATTCTCACAGGAAATCCTGCCGTCTTTAAAGACATAAGAGGTCACGATCACATGACTGGCGCCCGCATCCAGAAATTCTTCCGCATTCCCCGGATTGATGCCGCCCCCCGCCTGCAGTCCTTGCGGCCAGGCCGCAAGGGCTTTTAATGCCTGTTCCTTCGTTTCCTTATAATAGGACGAGCCGGATGGATTGAGCAAAATCACATGGCCTCCTTTTATTCCCTGTTCACGGTACAGCCTGGCATAAAAGGCCGCATCCTGCTCTGACACAAAATTCTCCGTGGCCTGATCCGCCCTGTCTTTCAGACTGCCGCCCACAATCTGTTTTACTTTTCCATTATGTATATCGATACACGGACGAAAACGCATAGCATCCTCCTGTCAATCGCGTAAGAAAGCTGCCATCGCCTTTTGGGACAATGGCAGCTCTTTACATTTTTACTCTTATTTTTACTCTTACGGATTTTTATCTGTATTTTTTGATGTATTGGCATTGCCGTCGGTATTATCCTGAACATTATCCGCAGCGTCGTCTCTGACGTTGTTTTCTCCATCCTGTCCCAGGTCTTCCACGCCTTCTCCCAGATCCTCAATGCCTTCTCCGGCATCTTCCACAATATTGTCGCGGTCATCTGCAGTACCAGCGTCATTGGTGCCGTTTGTGGCGTCGTTTACCATTCCGTCATTGTCATTTTCATTCAGATTTCCATCATCCGTATTTTCCTGCCCATTGTTGGTATTGTTATCAGTCGCGGCATTATCTGAGCACCCCGCCATGAAACATACCGCAGCAGCCAGCACAAATCCCAACATCCACTTCTTCATAGCTTTCATAATATCGTCTCCTTTTCTCTTTTCAGATTTCGATGATATTAATATACACGTATCTGTTGGAATTTATACAAAAATGTATGAACTTTTATGCGCCTTCAATTACGTCGCTCATATCGTAACGGCCCGGGCCTTTTCCTTTTAAAAATTTTGCAGCCTGCACTGCTCCTTTTCCGAAAATCGCTTTTGAATAGGCCGTGTGCTTAAATTCGATCACCTCGTCAGCGCCCGCAAAGATCACTTCGTGATCGCCCACAATGGTACCTCCGCGGACTGCGGAAATACCGATTTCAAGAGCATCTCTTTTTTTGCGTTCCTGGCTTCTGTCATATTTATATTCATACTTATTGTCAAGGGCTTCATTCAGGCTGTCGGCAAGGGCCAGAGCCGTTCCGCTGGGCGCATCCACTTTCAGTTTGTGATGGCGCTCCACGATTTCCATATCAAATCCCGCCGGAGCCAGAACCTGAGCCGCATCCTTAAGAAGCTTCATCAGCAGATTGATACCCATGGACATATTGGCTGATTTCAGCACTGCGGTCTGTGCGGACGCTTCTTCCACCTTCGCAAGCTGCTCCTTTGACAGCCCCGTCGTACACAGCACGATGGGAATTTTTCTCTTTACACTGAAGTCCAAAATACCATCCACTGCTGCCGCTGTGGAAAAGTCGATGATGGCATCCGCCTCCACATCGCATTTTTCCAGATCGGTAAACACAGGATAGCCATTGTCTTTCGTATCCGCAATATCAATTCCGGCGACGATCTGGGCGTCTTCGTCTTCCTTCACCAGCTGAGAAATAACCTGGCCCATATGACCGTTGCATCCGTGCATAATTATTCTGACCATGATTTTCGCCTCCTATTTTACAACCTGGATTCCAAATTCTCTCATCGCTTTTGCAAGACGTTCCTGATTCTGCGGTTCCATCTCTGTCAGCGGTCCTCTTAAGGGGCCTACCTCTTTTCCCATCAGGTTCAGGGCAGCCTTCACAGGGATGGGGTTTACTTCACAGAACAGCGCATCGATCAGATCCAGCGCTTTCAGCTGCAGACTGCAGCTGCCTTCAATATCGCCCTCCAGGAATTTCATGACAATATCATGGCTTTCCTTTGGCGCCACGTTGGAAAGCACGGAGATAACGCCGATGCCGCCCAGAGACAGAAGCGGTACGATCTGATCATCGTTTCCGGAATAAAGGTCAATCTTTCCGTCTGTCAGCTGCATCACCTTTGCAACCTGGGAAATATTTCCGGTGGCTTCCTTGATACCCACGATATTTTCCACGTTTTTAAACAACTCTGCCACAGTAGCCGGAAGAAGGTTGCATCCCGTCCTGCTGGGAACGTTGTACATGATGACAGGTTTATCCACCGCATTGGCAATGGTGGTATAATGTTTGATCAGACCATTCTGTGTAGCCTTATTATAATAGGGTGTCACAATCAGAATTCCGTCCGCTCCGTTTTCCGCCGCATCTTTTGACATCTCCACCGCCGTGTAAGTGGAGTTGGAACCTGTTCCCGCAATTACCGGTATTCTGCCTTTTACTCTTTCAATGGTAAATTTGATGGCATCCAGATGCTCTTTTTCCGAAAGCGTAGCCGACTCTCCAGTCGTTCCGCAGATTATGATGGAATCCGTCCCCGCCGCAATCTGCTCTTCCAGCAGCTCATCCAGCTTTTCATAATTGATTGATAAGTCCTCATGCATGGGAGTAACCAGCGCTACTCCGGCTCCTTTAAAAATTGCCATATCCCATTCCTCCTGAATTTAAACGAAAAGAAGAGGCGTACGTATCGTCCGCCTCCAAAGGATCCATATAGTAATACATCTTCACTACACGTTTTGCTTCAGATAGCGCTCCATCCACTTTGATGACAGTCATATGATTCTTCACCATATGCCCAAGAATACAGTCTGCGGCACTGCATCCTTTCGGCACGATTCCCTTTCTTTCACCTTCCCCTGCTCCCGAAGCATCCGGTAAAATACTGATGAGTCATGCAACCTCTATCTTTTCATCGTTTTATTAAAAATAACTTTAGCACCATTCCCGCCCCATGTCAACCGTTTTAGGAAACCTTATTCCCCAAAAAGCCGGCGGAGCGGTTCTATGACATTACGCAAGGTTTCAATGGCGTCGTTTAACTTTTCCAGATCCACGGCATCCAGCTTTTCCGTGGCTTTCTGGACGCTTTCCTGGCTGGTGATCACAAATTCATCAATGTCTTTCAGTGTATTGGCCAGCTCCAGATCCTGCAGCTGCAGCTCCTCCAGCTGCCCTGACACCTCGGCGATGGAGTCCGCCGCCCGGTTAAGAGCCGGTCCCACCATCAAGGTAAAAACCAGCAAAAGCAATGCCATAACTCCTGCCAGGACGCAGGTGATTTTGCCGTAACGGGCCTGCTTTCTGGAATATTCCATCTGTTTTTCCAGAATCTGTCTGTCGGTCAGTTCATGATCTGATTTCATATACTACCTTCTTTCTTCCTTATCTTTTATCCCGGTCAATAAACTCCAGACTGATCACCGCCGCCAGCGCATACACCAGAGAAAATAGCAGCAGATATCCCCACCTTCTCAGAACCAGAGATTCTTCATACTGATAAATCTTGCGATAGGTATAATCGTGAACAAAATCCTCCAGAAGGGCATATCCTTCTTCTTTTATCTCCACCAGCTTCTCTTCCGGCACCTCATCCAGAATTTCCTGCAGTCCGTCAATGCTCTCCAGCATTTCCAGCTCCGAATCCAGAACCTCTGATGGCAGTTCGTTTAAATTGGCCTCAATACAAAGCACCCGCTGCCCCCATTTGCTGATGGTCAGATCGGATATGATCTTTGCCTGTCCGGTGATAGGAAAAATGGAACCGGAAAAAATCAGCTGCACGATCAGAAGAAAGGGCATCACCGTCATGGCAGCGGTCGTGGTCTTCACCATGGAGGATACGGCAATTCCCAGCATATCCGCCGCATAAAGGATCAGGAAAAGACTGATAAAAAAATCCACATGAAAGCTTCCCGTAATCAGCCCCTGTCCGGGGAATCTGAGAAAAATACCGTAAAAGATCACCATCACCAGTGACTGCACCAGACAGATAACTCCCTGATAAATCATATGCGCCGCCACATAGGAGGTAATATGAAGTCCCGTCCTGTGCTCCCGCTTGATTACCTGACGTTCGCTGCAAACCTCCTGAATGGAGTTGAATATACCGATCCAGATACAGGCGGATACAATGGCAAAAAAGCCGGAACGGGTACTTTCCTTTGTGACAAACATGGAATCCTGCAGCACAAAGGATAATATCAGCGCCACCACCACCGCAAAAAGTATGGTTTTCCAGTTTTTTTCATTAACAAATATGCGGAAGAACTTCCCCACATAAACTCTGATCTGAGTCAGGCGTCCCTGTCTCTCCACGTTCTGTGTCTCCATCTGATGTTTTCCTCTCTGTTTTCTGATATTTTTCTATATAGAAATCCGCCATGCCTTCTCCGCCTTCGTCTTCATGATTAATCCTGCGCACAACGTCTTCCATATCTTCTGCCTCAAAAAAATCCCTCGCCTCCCGGGGAGATCCGTAAAAGGCCAGATGCCCCACATTGTTTTTGGAATCCTTGGCCAGCACAATCACCTTGTCAAACAGATCAATCACCCGGTCAGGAGAATGGGTAATGACTATCACCGTTTTTCCCTGGTCCGCAATGGTCCGCAGACATTCCATCAGGTGGCGTGCCATCACACCGTCCAGTCCTGAATCCGGTTCATCCAGGAAGAACAAACTGGGATTGACAATGTACTCCACAGCGATGCTGAGCCGCTTTCTCTGACCGCCCGACAGCTTGGAAACCAGCGATTTTTTCTCGCTCTCCAGTCCCAGAATCCCCAGCACCTCTTCCACGCGCTGTTCCCTCTCCTCTTCCGAAACACTTTTGGGCAGCTTCAGCTCCGCAGCATTTCGAAGAGTGGCCAAAACGGAGTCTTCCATCCTCAGCCAGTCCTGCTGAGGAACGAACCCGATCTCGTATTTCATCCGGTTATAATTTTTATAGATATCCACTCCGTCCAAAGAGATGGTACCCTGAGCCTTTTCATAACCCATGACAGCATTGATGAAGGTGGTTTTCCCTGCCCCCGATCCTCCCAGTACCAGCACCATCTCTCCGGGATTCACGGACAGCCTGATATCCTGAAGCAGCATCCGCCTGCGGAACAGATTCCAGACACTGCGCTCCTCAATATGTATGGACAGACGATTCCCCGCCGCCTCGTGGTGATTGTACATCAGCCTGTCCCCCAGGAAAAGGAACAGCGTCCGTCCAATCCGAACCACATCCAGATATTTCAGCGCGCGGCGGTTTTCCACCAGTTCTCCATTCACATAAATTCCAAACTTCGTATTATGCTCATCCACCGTCCAGTTCTTCCCATCGAAAGTCAAAAACGCGTACCGTTTGGGTAGTTCCCCTTCTCCTTGTTCAGCCTGTATTTCTTCACCAACGGATTCTTCCCGGCAGCTGAGATAATAATTCTGATGGACATCATTCAGCTCCAGCGCCTTCCATTCCACATTTGGGTCGTATTTTTCCCGGAAAATAACAACGGCAGCGCTCTGGTTCCAGTTTCCGTCCAGGGGTGCATCGATACGAAGCACATCGCCGTCCTCCAGCTCCACGAAATGCTCCCCCTCTGTGCGGTCGCTCCCGATTTTTATATCACTGTTATAATAAGTTCCATGCTCCGTTCCCAGATCTTTATAAATAAACCTGTTGTCCTCCCGGCTCAGTTTCCCATGAAGCTCCGCCATAAAAGGGCAATCGATCTGGATTTCCGCCGCTCCCCCTTCTTTCTGGCATCCGATATAAACAGTTTCCTCACTTACCGGTACCTGACGAATATTCTGATTTTTATCACAGATCACCAGCTTTGCCGTCTGCGCCATGATATCCCTCCTCCTTTTACCTTCTGACAGTTTTATTATACATGAAAATGCAGGACAGCCATACCAAAATTTATAAAAAATTCCGGTATGGCTCCCAAAACTACTTATTAATGTTCATCATCGTCGTCTTCCACCAGTTTTCCGGCCAGCTCACGCTGAGCAGCATGGAATCTTTCGGCCTTTTGTTTTTCCCATTCCGTGGCTTTTTTGAATTCAACCGGCTGGTTGATTACAACCTGCGGGAAAGGCACATTAATCTCGTGCTTGTCAAAAATCAGTTTCATCTCCCGGTTCAGGTCACGCTCCATCTGCGCTCTGTCCGCCTCGGAACAAAGTACCATGATACGGATATTTACGCTGTTGTCGGCGAGGGCCACAACTCCTTTATAGAAAGGACCATCGATAATGTTAGACAACCGCCGCCGGATGTTGGGGAATTCCTGCTCCAGAACATTTTCCACCCGCTCCAGTGACTCGCCGTATTCAATTCCCATATCCACCCAGGCGTAGGAATAATCTCTTGTCATGTTGATGACGCCGCAGACATCCTTGTTGCTGATGATTTTGATATTCTGTCCGCCGTCCTGAATCTTTGTGGTTCGGATACCGATCTCCACAACAGTACCGCGCCAGTCTCCCACGGTGACAATATCGCCCACCTGGAAATCACCTTCGAAAATGATAAACATTCCCGCCAGAATATCCGACACCAGAGACTGAGCTCCAAGACCAATAACCAGTCCCAGGATTCCCGCCGATGCCAGAAGCGTTTTTGTGTCGATTCCAAACAGCGCCAGGCTGTAATACAAAATGGCTATGACGGAAAAATATTTGATAAAGCTTCGCAGCAGTCTTAAAATTGTCTCTCCTTTGGCACCAAAGGTCTTTGACATCACGGACAGTATTTTCTGAACGATGATCGTTATGGTACCTGCGACACAGATAATCAGAAGGGCTCCTGTCACAGCGAAAATATTAAGTCCTCTGGCCCAGCTTCCGTTGATTACGTAACGGAAAATGGAATTATCATCAAACACCTGATCCTGGAACACAATTCCCAGACAGATTACGACCGCCAGAAAAGCGAGCAGCCCTCTTAACACAACGAAAAATTTCTGCTCCGCCGTCTTCTCCTGCCAGTGGATGGTGTTAATCTGCCAACGGCTGGCCGCCGAAGAATTTTTTCGTACTGCGCCGTCGCCGGAAGCTTTGTCTTTTTTGTCCTGCACCTGAGGAATCACTTCCTGCTTTCTGCGGCTCACTGTCAGCAGTACAAAGACTACGGCCAGGGCTCCGAAACTGGCGAATACGGACGCAACCGTAATCGGAAGTCTCTTCCCGCCAATGGTGTCTGTCGGAACCGCTGCATATACGTAATAATCGCTGGTTTCCACAGAAGAACCAAAGTATTTTTTATTTCCCAGCGTCAGATATCCGTTATACTGGTCTGTAAGCTGTGCTTCCGTCAGCCCGTATTTCGCGGCTTTTCTTCCAATCAGTTTTTTGTTGGGATAATAGGCCAGCGTATTGCTCTCTTTCTCCACGGCAAATACGATGCCGCCGGTTCCCACTTTAATGTTGGGCAGAATGTTTTCAATCTGCATGCTGGAAACCGTCTCCTTCAGTTTTGACGGCTTCACGGAAATCTGAACAAAACCGGCAGGATTATACTGCTCATCCCGCAGCGTCACACCGATATACTGGTGATACTCGCCGGACACATCGTCTGTCTGCGCTTTCTGGATCAGATAATCCATTCCCTGCAGCAGTTTGTTGAATTCATAGGACTGATCCTCGGGATCATCGCTGACCGTAAATTTGGTATAGGGAGAATTGGTGGCTGTCTGCACACCTTCGGCGTTAAACACGTTGATGGACTCAATACCCAGAATGCCGCTTAACTGAGCCAGTTTCTCCCGGTTGGCCAGATCCGGCTTTTTATCCACTATATAGGCGGCAATCTGCGCTTTATTAAGATATCTCTCGTTATACTGTTTTTCCAGCTGCTGGCTTTCATCAGCATAGTGGTCAATCTCTTTTTCCACCTCTTCCACATGCTGCATGTTGCTCATAGACTGCCTCGACAGCGCAAATAACGTCTGCATATAAAAAGCGATCAACAGTATGCAGATCAGTCCCACCAAAGAGACCGTCCCTATTTTTCGCCCTACCGTGCCATTATAGAAAAATTTCCCGAAAATGGGTTTTCTCTTCTCCCGGCCATGCTGGTTCATTATAAAAAAGGCATAGGTGATCACAAGCGTCAGCACCGTGAAAAAGGCAAATAATATAATCAGCACGGTAGTATTCCTGGATGCCAGTATCTCCTGGGAAGAAACGGCACAGAGCACATAAGCGTCATCCAGCGCGCGCACGCCGCAGTAAAGCTTTTCGCCTCCGACGGTCATCCAGGCGTATGTATTATCTTCCAGATTAGTGACGGAAACGCCTGAGGTCAGAGCATCCTGACCGATCATAGTCTCATCGGGATAATATAAGAAAGTATAGTCTTTGGCGGATATGGCAAAGCTAAAGCCGTCAAGGCCCACCGTCACATTGCCCAGGATGCTCTCCCAGGTGGATGTGGCCGCCAGCTGTTTATCCAGCTCATTCGGACTGATCTCCAGAACCGCCATGGCATTGTCATCGATGGCAGCCCCGTAATAGCGGTAACGCTGATCTCCCGTCTGCACTTCAAAGGCCTTAGAAGGCTCTCCTGTTTCGAAAACGGTCCGCAGTTGATTGTAGCGATCATAAGTAAAATCCGCCGACGTCTCCTTTGCCTGGGCGGCGATGTTTCCGTTCTTATCCAGAATAAGCACATTGTCCGCGTCAAAAAGCGCCTGCGCCTCCTGCATGTTGGCGCTGTCGTAAGCTGTCAGCACACCGTTTTGGAACATATAGGCAAGGCTTCCTGCCTGTCCCTGATAAATCTCATCGAAGGTTTCCGTGGTGCTCACGGCGGCGGCATCAGCGTTTTCCACCAACTCATCCATTTCCGCCAGCTTTTCTTCGATGCTTTCCCGCTGACCGTCCAAAGACACATTGGTCTGCATAAAAGTAAGTAAAGTCCCTAATATCGCCAGGAAGATAATTTCAATGACGATCATAAGAGCTATTTTCCGTTTGATCCGCTTACTCAAAAATATCCCCCCTTAATCCCATTTATCAATCATTTTTTCAATGGTTCCATCATCCAGCATTTCCTGGATGGTATCCGCCACCGGCTGGCTCAGCTTGGAATCCTTTTGTGTGGCCACGCCGTATTCCTGTTTTGAGATGGAAATATCCAAAAACTCTCTGTCGTCATCCATATAGGTACCAGCGATACAGGCATCAAGACATGCGGCATCCACTTTGCCCTCTTCCAGCAAAACGGACAGATCGTCATAGGAATCCGCCCTTGTCAGATACATATTGTCAAAAGTCACCAGTTCATCCGTTTCCGAGATAGGCTTGTTTTTTATAAGGCCCAGTTCTTCCATCTTAATCGCCAGCAAAGGACCGGAATTGGCGCCGGACATCACGCCCACATTCTTCCCTTTCAGATCTTCCACGCTGTCAAACAGGGTGGATTTTTCCACCATCAAAATCATATCATCCGTATAATAGGGCGCTGAAAAATCAAAGTTTACCGTTCTGGTGTCCGTAATAGAATAGGTTGCAATCAGACAGTCCACTTCCCCGTTGAGAAGCGTATCCTTTCTGTTGTCAGGCATAACCGTCTGAAATTCCACGTCTTTGTATCCCAGGCGTCTGGCCATCTCATTGGCGATATCAATTTCCAGCCCGTAATATTTTCCCGTGGTTTCATTCAGATAACTGAAGTTAATAATATCATCCCGCACGCCCACTTTCAGCGTGTCTGATTTTTCAGCATGCTGCCCGCACCCGCTAATTGCCAGCACAGGAAGCATCAGCACTGTCAAATATGCTTTTTTTCCAAAAAAATATTTCATCGATTTATTTCTCCTGTTTTTGCCGCGCAAAAAATAGCATTGAAAAAGATCAATGCTATTTTTTCTCTGTCAGATGTTCACTTTCCCGTTACTCGTTGTCGGCATTTAAGAACATCCAGATACCTGCTGCTATCGCTGCTCCCACAAGGGGGCCAACGATGAATACCCATACCTGAGAAAGGGCTTCGCCGCCTGCGAAAATCGCAGGTCCCAGGCTTCTTGCCGGGTTAACGCTGGTTCCTGTCAGCGGAATTCCAATGATATGTACGAAGGTCAGAGTAAGACCGATAACCAGTCCTGCCATATTAGAAAACTCTGCCTTGGATGTCACACCCAGGATTGCGATCAGGAAAATGCAGGTGAGTACAATCTCAACCAGCAGCGCGCCGCCCATACTTAAGTGCACATAAGAAGCGTCGCCGTATCCGTTTGTTCCAAGACCTGTAATCACAGGATCACACATGCTTCCGACAGCCTTTAAAAGTCCGGCTGCTGCCAGTCCGCCGATTACCTGTGCAATCACATAACCGATAAAATCTTTTGCATCCATTCTTTTGCTGATCAGCATAGCCAGTGAAACGGCCGGATTGATATGGCATCCGGAAATATTTCCGATGGAATAAGCCATAGCCACAATAGACAGACCGAATGCTGCTGCAATTCCCAGAATTCCCAGCACACCGTCTATACCGCCTGAAATAGCAGCTGCACCGCAACTGACGAAAGTCAGCACAAATGTACCAATCAGCTCTGCTACATACTTTTTCATACAAATTCCTCCGTTGTTTCTTTGTAATACTCTGGACCGTATCGGAGCCGGCAGTGCCGCTTTGGCCTGTCCGTTCTTCACAGGTTTTCCCCTTTTGGATTGCTTTTTACATAACCCTTATCCGTCCTGTATCCTGTCCTCGATGGTTTTTATTCCTGGTGGGAATTGGTTTCAGCGGCTGTATCTTGGTTCAGATAAAGAAGAATCGGCTATGCTCAAAACAGAAAGCCTTCTCCGATACGGTTTCCGTATTCGGACTACAGTCCGTTACGTAACGTATCATATGCTTCTTTCAACTGCAAATAAAAAAACTGATTTTTATTTTTTTTGTCATTTTTAGACATTTTTCGCTTATGAGAATTGTTTCATTTTCATGAAAAATGACCATGATTTTCCCCTGAAATACCCCCACTGAAAAATTATATTATAATCAAATTTTACCCGAACTCGTTTCCTTAATAATATGTTTTTGACTTTGTCCTATTGTATTCGTGAAAAAAAATGCTATAATTATGCCCGGAAAGGACTGATAAACATGAACACACCTCAAAACAGCGGCGCCAAAACAGAAGAATATCTGGCCTGTGAGAGATGGCTTGTTTTCGTGCTGATGATGCTGGTGGGCGGTTATCTCGGCGCCTTCACCTACTCCATCAGAGGCGGCGTATTCTGCAACGCCCAGACCGGAAACTTCGTCCTGCTGGCCATGGCGCTGGGAAACGGCAGCTGGTTTCACGCACTTTATTATATTATCCCCATAACGGCCTACTGTGCCGGGGCTTTTATCTCAGAGGCGGCTGCCAGCCAGATCAAACGGTTTAATCTGCTTCGCTGGGATACCCTTCTGATTATAATTGAAATCATTGCGGTGATTTTCCTTGGCTTTCTTCCGGAAAGCGCCCCCGTTCAGATCACCCAGGTTGTCATCAACCTGATCTGCTCCATGCAGTATAACACTTTCCGGCAGGCACAGGGCATCCCCATGGCTACCACCTTCTGTACCAATCACATACGCCAGGTAGGAATCGCTATCTGCAAAGCCATCCGGCATCCCGGTGAAAACGTACAGTATCTGCGCAGAATGCTCATTCATTTAGGGATGCTGGCAACCTTCGTGGCAGGCGGCGTGGTATCCACCTTCCTGTGCGGTGTTCTGTTAGGCAAAGCCATCTGGTTTTCTCTTATTCCGCTGGTGATCGTCCTCATTGACCTTCTGTACGCGGATTTAAAGGGCGAAAAGGGAAAACTGAATCAGATTCCCCACGGACACTGATGATACCCTCTTTCCAAGACTTGAAAGTTTGTATCTACCATTTGTTCCAGCGCACTTTGTTCTCTACCGTTGCTTTGACCTGAGAAGGCACAAGTGCGTCTTTGTCCGGATAACCGAGAACGACAAGAGCCGGAAGCCCCCAGCCCTCTGGCACCTTCAAAAATTCCCTGATCTGTTCCGGCTCTTTTTTTACCGGAATATGTACAACAGACCCCAGCTCTTCCGCAGTTGCGGCAAGCAGCATATTTTCCACCAGCGCCCATGCCGCGCCATAATCCATAAGTCCGTAACCATTTTTGTCTTCGCTCAAAGGGTATTTCTGTTTGAAATAAGGCAAAATGACACAGGCGGCTTCTTCAATCATGCTGCGCTGTCGGGGATAGGCAATTTTGAACATTTCCTGCTGGGGTGTTTTCGGCTCCGCAATGCGGCAGGGATAGGGACGGATAAATTTTGCCAGATCCAGAATGACAGCCTTATCTGTCAGTGTTACCAGCTCCCAGCGTCTTTGATGATTGGAGGATGGCGCTTTCAGCCCTGCGTCCAAAATCCGTTCCAGCACTTCCCGGGGGATTTCCCGATCCTCAAACTGACGGATACTTCTTCTTTTGTTGATCACTTCGTAAAATTCCATTTGCTAATCCTCCCTGATAGTCTATTTATTTACAGTCAATTATTTTACCGATATTTTAGCCGAACCTAACAGACCTGTCAAGTATTTTTTCCTGTCGGCGCACTGAAAAAGCCGGAACAGAAGAACTATCTGTCCCGGCCTTTTCACCATGGAAACATTCTTAAATTCTCAGTCAATATACTCCAGTTTGCTGACCGAAACCTCATAAGCCGTCCTCTTTTCCGTCTCATTTTCGCTCAGTTTTTTCATGTACTCCCTGCTCTGAATCCTGCCCCAGATCAGCACATGTCCGCCCACCTGAAAGGCGGAAGCATACCTTGCATTTCTCCCCCAACAAATACAGGGGATGTAATCGGATTTTCCATAGGGTCGGTTAACCGCAATGAGAAGATCTGCGATTTCTCTGCCCAGCGGAGTTTTCCGGTAAACCGGCGGCTTGCATATGTAACCGTCAAGGAAGATCTGATTCGATTTCATCGATTCATCTTCCTCTTCCACAAAGCTGATCTCTCTTGCAAATACCGAAAGCACAAGCCTGTTTTTCTTCTCCTCATGCCGGTTATAGGAACGGAACTGACCAAAGACCTGTATATACTCTCCCTCGTAATCCTGCGTTACGTCCACCAGTCTTTCAGAAACCATAACCGGTATCCGGTCCTCCGATTCGCTCAGCCTTTTTACAAGAACGTCGATCAGATAAAATCCTTCCCCGAATACCTGATGACTGAATGTAAACTGTGATGCGATCTTTCCCATAATTGCTACCTGATTGTTTTCAATAATCTTATCTGCCATGAATGATAGTACCCCTTCCTCTTCGTTGTATTTTGTCTATATCATATGTATTCCCCCGTGCCGCTTTTTAGAACAAAAAAATTTTTTATTTTTATAATCCCTTGTATTCCCGGGAAAATGTGGTAGACTTGTATCGTTAGATTTACCCGAGATGAGGAAGGATATTAATATGAAAATAAAAAGAGACGATATAAGAAACGTAGCCATCATTGCCCATGTCGATCACGGCAAAACAACTCTGGTGGATGAACTTTTAAAACAAAGCGGCGTTTTCCGCGAGAATCAGGAGGTCCAGGAAAGAGTCATGGACTCCAACGATATCGAAAGAGAACGTGGAATCACCATACTTTCCAAAAATACCGCCGTCACCTACAACGGCATAAAAATTAATATCATCGACACACCCGGCCACGCGGATTTCGGCGGCGAAGTGGAACGTGTTCTTAAGATGGTAAACGGCGTAATCCTGGTGGTGGATGCCTTTGAAGGCCCCATGCCCCAGACAAAATTCGTTCTGCGCAAGGCTTTGGAGCTTGATCTGGACGTGATCGTCTGCATCAACAAAATCGACCGTCCCGAAGCCCGGCCGGAAGAGGTAGTGGACGAGGTTCTGGAGCTTTTGATGGATCTTGAGGCTTCCGACCGTCAGCTGGACTGCCCCTTTGTGTACGCCTCCGCCAAGTCCGGATATGCTGTCAAGGACCTGTCCGACAACCCGGAGGGCATGAAGCCTCTGTTTGAGACAATCGTGAACCATATTCCAGCACCGGAAGGCGACCCGGAAGCCGGCACCCAGCTTTTGATCAGTACCATCGATTATAACGAATACGTGGGCCGTATCGGTGTGGGAAAAGTGGACAACGGCAAAATCACCGTAAATCAGGAGGTCATGCTGGTCAACCATCACGAACCTGACAAGAAGAAAAAAGTAAAGATCAGCAAACTATATGAATTTGACGGCTTAAACAAAATTGAAGTGAGGGAAGCGTCCATTGGCTCCATCGTAGCCATTTCCGGTATCAGCGATATTCACATCGGCGATACCCTCTGCGATGTGGAGCATCCGGAACCCATTCCTTTCCAGAAGATCTCAGAGCCCACCATTTCCATGCAGTTTATGGTCAATGACAGTCCTCTGGCCGGTCAGGAGGGAAAATATGTCACCTCCCGCCATTTAAGAGACCGGCTCATGCGGGAGCTGAATACGGACGTCAGTCTCAGAGTGGAGGACACGGAATCTCCGGACTGCTTTAAGGTATCCGGCCGCGGAGAGCTTCATCTTTCCGTGCTGATAGAAAATATGCGCCGTGAAGGATACGAATTTGCGGTAAGCAAGGCGGAAGTTCTTTATAAAAAGGATGAAAGAGACCGGCTTTTAGAACCCATGGAGATCGCATATATCGATGTACCGGAAGAATTCTCCGGCTCCGTCATCCAAAAGCTCAGCGAAAGAAAGGGCGAACTGCAGGGTATGAGCCTGGCAGGAGACGGCTCTACCCGTCTGGAATTCTCCATTCCGGCCCGGGGCCTGATCGGATACCGGGGTGAATTTATGACCAGCACCAAGGGAAACGGCATTATGAACACCATATTCGACGGCTACGGCCCCTACAAAGGCGACATCCAGTACCGGAAACAGGGTTCCCTGATCGCCTTTGAAACGGGAGAATCCGTCACCTACGGACTGTTTTCCGCACAGGACCGGGGTACTTTATTTATCGGACCAGGCGAAAAGGTATATGCCGGCATGGTCATCGGACAAAATGGAAAAGCGGAAGATATCGAACTGAACGTCTGCAAAACCAAACATCTGACCAACACCCGCTCTTCCTCCGCTGATGAAGCGCTGAAGCTGACGCCGCCCAGAATTTTAAGCCTGGAGCAGGCGTTGGAATTTATCGACAAAGACGAGCTTTTGGAGGTTACACCCACAAGTCTTCGTATCCGTAAAAAAATACTGGATGCACGTCTGAGAAAAAGAGAGAACATGAAAATCGAGTAGGAGAGAGTGATTAACTCCCGTCCTCTCACAGCACCGGACATACGG
>CAMMBV010000037.1 GCA_946494335.1 uncultured Ruminococcus sp.
AGGCGTTCCATTCTACTTGCGATATTCAATTTTTATGTTTTCAATACTGATGTGCTGTACCATATCTTTGCATATCTGGGAAATTCAACGTATCAAGGCTCATTCAATCGTAGTAAATTCGTAGTAAATCAAAGTGTTTTCTTCCCTGAATATGCTGATAAATACAGTGTTTTAGGGGATAATCAGATTTTCAGTGTGTTTTTCAATTGAAAAAATACATCACGTCTGCAAAATCCAATTGACAGAAGTCTGTGAAAAATGTTTAAGTCAAAAAGATTACATATAACACTTTTTCATCCGTTCCAGTTTTCCGTCCATCAAAAGGCGAATGGCATAAGCGGCTCCGTCTTCATCATTGGACCGGGTGATAAATCCGGCGGCTTCCTGGATAACCGGTTCTGCGTTTGCCATGGCAACGGCGGCGCCGAAGCCCGCAGTAAACATGGAAAAATCATTTAAACTGTCACCCAGCACCATCACCTCTTCTTTTTTGTAACCCAGGGATTCTATATACGTTTG
This sequence comes from uncultured Ruminococcus sp., assembly GCA_946494335.1. GTDB lineage: Bacteria > Bacillota > Clostridia > Lachnospirales > Lachnospiraceae > Ruminococcus_G. The sequence continues at coordinate 520 of CAMMBV010000037.1, forward strand.
AATGGCAATGCCTTTCTGCGCTTTCTCATCGGTAAGCTCCACGTTGTTATAAAAGGAGGACGCCACCGCCAGTCCGGGAATCTTTTTCATCTCTTCCCGCATCCTTTCCGCTGTTTCTCCATCAGCCGCAGCAATAAAAACTTTATAAACAGGAATATTCTGACGTATAACCTCTTCCATACTCCTGATGCAGCGCACTCTTCTTTTCATCTGCTGAAACAATTCCATATTCCGAATCTCTTCATCGGTCCCCTCTCCGAGAAACACCCGTGATTCTGCAATCAGCCTTTCTTCTATGGTTTCCGGCTCCCCGATCAAGTAATCTGTTCCATTGGCACAGAAACGGATGGCTCCCCCCATTTTCTCACAGCAGTCGTATATTTCCTGAAAACAGTCTGGATTCATGGTGATCGTCTGAAGCAGTTCTCCTGTGTCGCTGCGGATTTCCGCACCGCTTCCGGTTACAAAATCACAGTCCAGGCTCATGCTGCCAAGAGCTCCCAGCGCACCGGGATAATCCCGTCCGGTGGCAATCATAAAACGAAAGCCCTTATTCTGCGCTTCAAGAATGGTTTTATACGTATAATCAGACATGGTATGCTTTGAATTTAAGAGCGTCCCGTCCATGTCTGCGGCTATTATCTTAATCATATCTGTAATCTCCGTTTCTTATTTTTGACTTTCTCATTCTATCACGGAATTCTTCCTTTGCAAATATTCTTGACAGAAAAACATAATAGTGATATCCTTCTAATTGCTTTGGATGCAAACTATTTGGTCGAAGGAGGTGATATCGTGCTGAGTAATGAGCTTCATTTTCTTCTTATGAAGTGTTTTTACAACAACAACCGAATGATCGTTCAAAAAATCCAGGGTATGGATTTGCTGCCGGGACAGCCTAAGATCTTGGAATGCCTTGCCGAAGGAGACGGCATCACCCCGAAGGAAATCGGCAGGTGCTGTGCTCTGGATAAATCCACCGTCACAGGGCTGCTTGGCAAAATGGAACACCAGAAGCTGGTATTCCGTCGTACTCTTCCTTCGGATAAGCGCTCGGTAAAAATATATTTGACCAACCAGGGAAAACAGAAGGTGCGGCAGGTAAAGGAAGTGTTTAAGGAAGTGGATGCTTTTGCCACACAAAATCTTACTTTTGACGAGCTGGAACAGCTTATACATTTACTGAATAAAATTTTGACAACATTTGAAAGAAAAGAGGATATAACATGAACAAATTACCACAACGCTGCTTTTATTTCTTTCTGGGTCTGGCAATTAATTCTTTCGGGGTTGCTTTCATCACAAAAAGCGCCCTTGGTACTTCTCAGATATCCAGTATTCCATATGTTTTTAATCTGCGATTCCCGCATATCAGTTTCGGCATGTTTACATTTATTTTCAATATGATCTTTATACTGATTCAGATTGCTGTTTTGCGAAAAGACTTTCACCCTATACAGTTTCTTCAGATTGCAGCCAATCTGCTGTTCAGCAGCCTCATCGACGTAAGTATGTACGCTCTTTCCTGGTTCGATCCGGAAAGTCTGCCCCTGCGACTGATCAGTCTGGCTGTTGGATGTATGATTCTGGCTGTGGGTATCAGTATAGAGGTAGCTCCTGATGTGATCGTCGTCCCGGGAGAAGGCATTGTCAAAGCCATATCCTGGGCCAGCCATAAAGAATTTGGGACGGTCAAGCTCTGCTTTGACGTCACCTTGATTGTCATCGCGGCTGTTTTTTCCCTTCTCTTTTTCCACCGTCTTCGCGGACTGGGAATCGGAACTGTGGTTTCCGCTGCTGCCATAGGAAAACTGGTCTCTTTAGTTGACCATCATTTTCCGCTGATCCAGCATATCAGAAGGCTGACGCTGAAAAAAGACAGCGCGTATTCACGCGCCGCCTCAGCAAAACATGCATAACTTATGTAATATTATCATGACCTCAGGACTGCTTCATGGCCTCCAGGAGCAGTTCTGCGCATTTTGAGGGACTGATGGTTGAGGTATTCAGTTCCAGATCATAGTTGTCTCTGCTCTCCCATTTTTTACCGGTCCAGAACTTGAAATATTCCCTTCTCTGCCGGTCTTTTTTCTCCATCATTTTCTCCGCATCTTTTCTTGCAACGTGTTCCGTTTTCACGATCCGTCTCAGACGGTCTTCATTTTCAGATGAATAGATATACCCTTTTACCACTCTGGGATTTTCGTGAAAAATTTCCGTGGAGCATCTTCCGATAAACACGGCCGGTCCCTGAAGCTCCAGACTCTGAATCGTTTTCTGCAGCTCTGTAAACAGAGAATATATTTTGCTTTGTCTGGAGTCCTGATTGTAATTGGCAAACAGGGCAATATTATAGAGAATGCTTCCCGTCTTCTGCTCGTCATACTCTTTCAGCAGATCCAGAGACACCCCTCTGGATCTTGCCGCTTTTACCATCAGTTCGCCGTCATAATATGGAATGCCCGCCATCTTGGCCACCATTTTCCCGATTTCCCGTCCGCCGCTTCCGAACTGCCTTTCAATTGCCAGTGATTTCATAATCATCCTTCCCTTCTTTTCTGACCGCTCTTATGAGGCCTGCATAAACTGACTGTTGTACAGTTCCGCATAGAATCCGCCTTTTTCCATCAGCTCTTCATGATTTCCGCTCTCAATGATATCCCCGTCTTTCAGAACCAGTATCATATCTGCATTTTTTATAGTGGAAAGACGGTGCGCGATGACAAATGAGGTCCTTCCTTTCATCAGCGTATCCATCGCCTTTTGTATGATCAGCTCCGTTCTGGTATCAATGGAGCTGGTAGCTTCATCCAGAATCAGCATGGGAGCGTTTTCCACCATGGCTCTTGCAATGGTAATCTGCTGTTTCTGTCCTGCCGACAGACTTAAATCGTCTCCAATGACAGTGTCATAGCCCTGGGGCAGCGTCTGGATAAAATGGTGCAGACCTACGGCCCGGCAGGCCCTCTCCACCTGTTCATCTGTCACGCCTTCCTTGCAGTATACAATATTTTCCCGTATGGTTCCCTCAAACATCCAGGTGTCCTGCAGCACCATACAGAACAGCTTGTGAACATTTTCTCTAGTCAGTTCGCTGGTGGGAACGCCGTCGATCAGGATAGAACCTCCGTTGATCTCAAAGAAACGCATCAAAAGGTTTACCATGGTAGTTTTTCCGGCTCCCGTGGGACCTACAATGGCAATTTTCTGTCCGGGCTTAACCACTGCGGAAAAATCATGGATGATATCGCCTTTTTCCGGTTCATAGGCAAACCGCACATGGCGAAACTCCACCTTTCCCTTTACGTCAGAAAGCTCCCTTGTCTTGTGGCTCTCATCCTCCATCTGAGGCGCATCCAGAAATTCAAAGACACGCTCACTGGCCGCCGCCGCGGACTGCAGGCTGGTAGCTCCCTGGGCGAACTGCTGCAGCGGCTGTGTGAACTGACGGATATAAATCATAAAGGCTACGATTACGCCAAAAGATATTTTCCCGTTTATAGCCAGGGCGGCTCCTGTGATGCAGACCGCCACATATCCCAGATTGCCGATGGCCATCATGATGGGACGCATCATACCGGACAGCATCTGAGATTTAAAGGCGCTGTTTCCCAAAGCTTCATTGATTTCATCAAATGTTTCCCTGGCCTTTTTCTCGCCGTTATATACCTTTACCACGTTGTGACCGGAGTAGATTTCCTCCACATGACCGTTCATGGCGCCCAGGTTTTTCTGCTGAAGCATGAAATATTTCTGGGATTTTCCCACAATGGTAATCATCAGCGCAAATCCGATCAGTGTTGTCACAAGGGCCGCCAGCGTCATAAATACATTGGTGACAAACATCATGATCAGCGCTCCCAGGAAAAGTGTGGCCGCTGATACCAGGGTGGCCACGCTCTGATTCAAGGTCTGGCCAATCTGATCCACGTCGTTGGTGACACGGCTTAAAATGTCTCCATAGGATATTTTGTTGAAAAATCCCATGGGTACTTTATTGATTTTTTCTGATACATGACGGCGCATTCTCTGGGACAGCGCCTGCGTCACCGTCGCCATGATAAATCCCTGCAGATAGGTGAGAACCATACCGCATCCATAGATAATAATCAGTACCGTAAACAGATGAATCAGCCGGTCCATATTGATGCCGCTTTCCATGCCGGCAGTGATTTCATCCGTGATGTCACTGAGACGTCCGGGGCCCTGAAGATTCAGAATCGCCCCTGCGATGGCACAGACCAGCGCGGTGATTACCAGAACCCATTCCGATCTGCAGTATATGACAAGCCGCCTGATGCTCTTTTTAAAGTTTTTCGGCTTTTGACCCCTTCCTCTGCCTCTTCTACCTTCCATTTATGCCAGTTCCTCCTTTGAAAGCTGTGATAACGCAATTTCCCGATAAATGCTGCAGTTTTTCAACAATTCCTTATGTGTGCCTGTTCCGGCTATTTTTCCTTCATCCAGAACGATAATCTTATCCGCATCCATTATGGTTCCGATTCTCTGGGCTACAATCAGAGTGGTGGCGTTTCCGGTTTCCTTTTTAAGAGCCGAACGTAAGATCCGGTCCGTCTTGTAATCCAGTGCGGAGAAGGAATCATCGAAAATATAAAATTCCGGTTTTCTGCATACGGCCCGGGCAATGGACAGACGCTGCTTCTGTCCGCCGGACAGGTTGGTTCCTCCCTGCGCCACAGCTCCCTGATAAGTACCCGGCAGTTTTTCTACAAACTCTTTTGCCTGGGCAATGTCCACTGCTTTCTTTACATCCTCCACGCTGTACTCTCCGTTTCCGCTGTCGCCATAAGCCACATTCGATTCCACCGTTCCGGAAAACATAACTGCCGTCTGAGGAACGTATCCGAATTTATTATGAAGGGCTTCCAGTTTATATTCTTTTACATTTACGCCGTCCACCAGAACTTCCCCTTCTGTCGTATCGTAAAATCTGGGAGCCAGATTGATCAGCGTACTCTTTCCGCTTCCTGTCGCACCGATAAAAGCTACCGTTTCACCCTTGCGGGCAGTAAAGCTGATATTTTTCAGCACATAGTCTCCGGCATCCGGATATTTAAAACTGACATCCCGAAATTCAATTTCTCCTTCTCTTCCCCGGGGAGAATCGGTCTTTTCTCCGTCCCGGATGGACAGCCTAGTTTCTATCACCTCAAGGACACGGTTCGCAGCGACGGAAACTCTGGGAAGCATCATCAGCACGAACGCCAGAGAGATAAAGGCCATAACCACCTGAACAGCGTAGTTGATGAATACCACCATATTGGAAAAGATGCCGATTTTTTCCATTCCCACCGACTGATTGATCAGACTGGCGCCAATCCAGTAAATAGCCAGCGTCAATCCGTTCATAATGCCCTGCATACCGGGATTCATAATTGCCATCACACGAAAAGCAAATCGGTTATTTCCCGTCAGTTCATCATTGGCTGCAGCAAATTTTCTTTCCTGGTATTCTTCCGCATTATAGGCGCGGACTACTCTTAATCCGGTCAGATGTTCTCTGGTTATCCGGTTGATATTATCCGTCAGACCCTGAATCCGTCTGAATTTTGGAATGGCAAATTTTATCACAACCAAAATGATCAGAAGAAGAATAACAACCGCCGCGGCAGTGGCAAGGGTCCACTCCACTCCCTTTCCGGCAATTTTTGTGATAGCCCATGCACCGGTGACAGGCGCCTTGATCATCAATTCCAACCCCATAGCCACAAACATCTGAATCTGGGTGATATCATTGGTGGAACGGGTGATCAGACTGGCAGTGGAAAACCGGTTGATCTCCTCCATGGAAAAGGCCTCCACCTGGTTATACTGAAGTTCTCTCAACTCTTTTCCGAAATTGGAAGCCATCCTGGCCGCCAGCATCACTATAACAATAGAACTAACCATGCTGCCCAAAGAACAAAGCAGCATCCAGCCTCCGGCGGCAAATACTTCGCTCATTTTGCTGCCCGGCGTCTCTACCAGTGTGGTGATCTCTGACATATAATCCGGCAGCTTCAGATCCAGCCATACCTGACTGACAGTAAACACAATGCTGCACAGAAACAGCATCCAGTCCTGCTTTTTCATATATCGCAGTAATTTGAACATATTCTAAGTATCCTTCCTTTCTGCATTCTGTTCTCACATACACTTTAGTTTCTGATACTAATTTTCATTAATAATTTCTACAGGAAATTATTCTATTACTTCTTTACTTATTTGTCAAATACTTTTATAATGTTCATTGTAAAGTTTATGTAGGAAAGGATTAAAAAAATCATGGATTATAAAGAATTGGCGGAAGAATTCTGTCAGATGCATATCATGTATGCAAAGAAAATGGCAGGTACAAGCCTGCACCGACCGACACAGGGAGAGGGAAACGTGCTTTTTTTTCTGCTGTCTGTTGACAAAGAAATACTGGCAGGACAGATTGCAAAATGTCTGAACCTGTCTGCCAGCCGTGTTACTAATATATTGAACAGCCTTGTGAAAAAAGGACTGGTTCAAAAGCGGGTTGACCCTTCCGACAAACGCCATGTCTATATTTCCATGACGGAGGAAGGAAAAGAACGTGTCTGCAGGAAGTATGGAGAAATGATCTCCATGTACGAAAGTGTTTTCCAGAAACTGGGAATGGAGGATACGACAAATTATATCCGCATCGTAAAAAAGCTTTCCGCACTGCTGGATGAAGAGCGAAACCGGAAAAGCAATTCATGATTTTGACAGCCGTTGCCGCCGATGGACCAACACGGTCTGGTACAGGAGGGAAATCCGCTTTCCATACCGCTCCATCAGCATGGACAGTCGGGGGATGTCCTCCATGGTCCGTTTATACTCTCCCAGAACCGGCTCTTTCTTTTTGATCCGGGGATCTGTCTTGATCTGCAGCATCTGCTGAATTTCATTGAGCATGTAATCCGTATAAATCAGATAGTTTTCCATCTGAGTGGTTTCACGCAGATGGATGCGTCTGTTGTTAATCAGAAACAGCATCTGCTCCACCTCTGAAACCATATACCAGGAAAGCTCCAGAAGATTTCTGAAGAAATTCTGTTCCTCTTCCTCCCCCGTTTTCGGTATATATTCCCGTATCTGATCATAAACCAGATGAAAATGGATCTGTGCCTCGCTTATATCTCCATAGGCAACCGGCTTTTTCAGACTTGCCATCAGCATTTTCAGATACAGATGATGCATGTGAAAAATCATCTGAAGATTATAACGGAACTGACTCTTCAGGCTGGTGGGGAAGCAAAAGCTGTTGATCATCAGCACGAGCACCACCGCCGCCGCCACGTAAAACAGCCGCAGTCCCATAGCCAGCTGCTGAGGCAGCGCCAGCGTCGTCATGGTCAGGGCAAAGCAGGTAACGAAAAATGCATGGATCCAGGTTCCCGGGATTTCCGTGTACATTCCCACCACCATCAGACCCGCCAGAATAAAATGACCTGTGGTTCCCGTAAAGATAATAAACAAGAAGTGCAAAGCCACACAACCGGTTACTGTTCCCAGCAGCCTTGTCTTCATCCGGTATGCACTGTCCTCATACATGGGCCGAAGAAGGATAAAGGAATTCAGCACCAGCCAGTACCCATGCTCTGCCATCACCAGCTGGTTATAGAGAAATCCCAGCGTCAGCACCAGCCCAAGACGCAGAGCAAACCGCATCTCAAAGGCATCCGGTTTCAAACGCTCTTTCAGCTGATTAAAGGTCAGTGTCATGTTTGCTTTTTTCCAGTCTCTCTGAGGTTTTTCTTCTTCCACAACATCCATTTTTTCCAGAATCAAAAGAAACGTAAGGTAGAAATTCTGTGCAAAGATATAGACTTCTTCTTCTCTCTTTTCAGCAAAAGAAAGCAGTTTTTTCCCTTTTACCGTCAGGAACCAACGCTCCTTTCGGGACAAAAGATCGCATTCTCCCGCCTGTTTCATATATTCAGCCGTCTCCTTTAGAAAACCGGCCGTTTCCTGATCCTGATTTTCTCTTCTGTGGTAAGGATTACCTAGGAAATAAACGGCACGCTGGAATAAAAGGGCATACATATATTTCATTTTTCCCGCTCCGTTTACCATATAGGTAATGCCGCCGCTTTGGTAAGCTTCTTTGTACAGTCCCTGGAGAACTTTCATCAGCTCCTGAAGATCCTCCTCATCCCCTTTGCCGTCAATTTCCCCCTGCACAACAGCAGAAAGAAGCAGCAACCCCTTTTTTACCGTAGCGTAATTCTGCGGCTTCTTTCTTTTTATATTATACAGGCCGTATCCCACGGCAAAAACAAAAGTGCTGTAGAGCATCACCAGCGTCTGCATCCACAGTTCTCCCACTTCCAGAGGACGCAGCTGCATAAACACAAAACACATGGCTCCTGCAAAATAACCCAGCTGGTTAAACTGAGAAGCCTGCACGAATACCAGAATAAAGGGCACCGCCATATTCAGCAGGATACAAAGAGGGATATTTACCATGGCAAGAAATGCCAGATACATCATCAGAAAACAGGTGCCTGTGATGACTGCCAGACTTTTCACCGTATGTTGTTTGCGGTGATTGATTTTAAAATAAACCGTGACAATGGATACTGTCATGACATAGTGGACACCGAAAAACAATACCACTGTATAAAACAGAAACAGGTAAAATAAAATGACAGGAAGTCCTGCCATAAACTTCGATCTGGTTTTCGAAAATTCTTTTCTGATTTTCTGATGCAAGTAACCCCACCCTCTTTTGTTTGCTTTGTACCTTTATTTCATTTAAAATGTGTTTTCAACTTATCAATTGTATCATACATGATTGCAGTACATTTATCAAATTCTTCTTTGGTGACGGTATAAAAATCATCCCCCGGATATCTGGCGTCAAAATAAAAATCCGTAAGATATGCAAGCCCAATTGTGTCAAGCTGCAGTCCGGGGCAGAATTCATTTAATCTGACAGCTATTTTTTTCATATTGTGCTTACGAAGCAGATCCTGGATATCCTCATCCACTAAAACTTTATCCAGATACCCTTTCAGGTATTTCTCTGCCACCTGCTGGCATTGCACCGCCAGCTGATTATAAAACTGATTCCCCGTCTTTATTACAGCTTCCAGATATTCAAGATCATTTTGTGCAATGGCAAGGTATGAGTTTTTGATCATTCTCCCACCTCCAATATCAGTTTTTTATCCCTGCTCAGTTCTCTTTCAAAAACAGAATCCGGCTGACTGGAACTTTCATTTTTATAGACCACATCTGTTCGCACACCGTCCACAGCTTCATCCAGGGTCCATCGGATATCTGCGGCAAGCTCCCGGTTCTGTAATTTTGTTTTTGTAACAACCAGAAGATCAATATCACTGGTACTTCTGACTTCTCCCCGTGCGGCGCTTCCAAAAAGATAGATTCTGCAAAGGCCGGGAATCTTCTGCTGCAGTATATAATTCAGATCAAGCTCGATTTTCTTTACAAATCTGTCCGGAAGCTGTGCATACGCTTCCGGATATCTTTTTATACACTTCTCCATCTGGAACTCCTTTGATGGGTCAGGACCGATGTTCTAATTCAGAAGTAATGTCCTCCCAGGTAACTCCCTTTTCCGCCATCAGCACCATCACATGGTACAGAAAATCGGAAATTTCATATTTGATCTCTTCCCGGTCCGGGTTTTTGGCGGCAATGACGATTTCCGTACACTCCTCGCCCACCTTTTTCAGGATCTTATCAATTCCCTTGTCAAAAAGATAGTTGGTGTAGGAACCGTCTTTTGGGTGCGTTTTCCTGTCCATGATGACATCATACACATTCTGGAATACGTGAAGCGGATTGGAATCTTTATAATCCTTTTTCACAAGCTCCGTAAAGAAGCAGGAACGATTGCCTGTATGGCAGGCCGCTCCCACCTGTGACACCTTCGCCAGAATCGTATCTTTGTCACAGTCGATGGAGAGGGATTTCACATACTGTACATGGCCGCTGGTCAGTCCCTTTGTCCAAAGTTCATTCCGGCTGCGGCTCCAGTAGGTCATTTTCCCCGTATGCAGCGTGGTGTCAAAGGCTTCCTCGTTCATGTAGGCAACCATCAGCACCTCATCGGTTTTATAATCCTGTACCACGACGGGCACCATACCGTCGCTGTTCTTCTTAAATTCTGACCAGGGTATGCTGCTCTCCAGCGTATTCACGGGAATGCCCTTTTCCTTCAGGGTACGCTTCAGCTGCATCAGCTGGGCGTCCAGCGCGCTGACCCAGGCGCCGGTCACACCGTCCACCGCGTCGCTTTCCAGGACGGCCGCCACCTGCTCTTCCTCCATCCTGTCACAGAGCAGTAAAATGGGGATATCTGAAAGACGCCGCACCTCCTCCTGAAGAATCTCTTTCAGACAGATCACCAGACCGGCATATTTCTCGATATCCGCCTGATGGTCTGAAAACTCTTCCTTTCTGGCGATGCAGACAGCGATTTTTTCTCTGCCGAATTTTTTGGATACCTCTTCCAGCAGATTCACATTGGACTCTTTGCTGAAATTAAGCGCCGCTTTTGAGCAGCCGGCGTAAATCAGCTTTTTCACGTCCTCCATCCTCTTGATGTTGCCTGCCGCCGTCACGGGTACTTCTGCTGTACTGCAGATCTGCTTTATATTGCCGATGGCCTCCTCGTGAGAAGCGTCATCGCCGGAAAGGTCAAACACCAGCAGTTCATCTGCCCCGTTGTCGCTGTAAAATCCAGCCAGCTCCTGCACATCCTTGCATTCAAATACATTTCTTTCCTTAAAGCCGGCTACCGCCTGGCCGGAAAACAGATAAATACAGGGAACAATACTTTTCTTTTTCATTGGTTTATCCTCCCTTACAGCGTTCCTTTTGTAGACAATACATCTGTTATGCGCGGATCCGGCAATGTTGCCTCATCCAGCGCCTTTGCAAAGGCTTTGAACAGCGCCTCTATAATGTGATGGGTATTATATCCGTCCAGCACCTTCAAATGCAGATTCATCCCGGCGCTGTAGGAGACGGCATAGAAAAATTCCCGCACCATTTCCGTATCCAGTTCTCCCACCCGGTCCTGATGAAAGTCATAGTCAAACTGAAACCAAGGTCTTCCTCCCAGATCCACCGCACAAAGCACCAGCGCCTCATCCATAGGAAGGATTCTGCTGCCGTACCGGCGGATTCCCTTTTTGTCTCCCACCGCTTCAGCGATGGCCCGGCCCAGCACAATTCCCGTATCCTCCACTGTGTGATGGCAGTCCACTTTAAGATCTCCGCAGACGCTTACGTCCAGGTCAAAAAGACCGTGACGGGTAAATCCGTCCAGCATATGATCGAAAAATCCCACGCCTGTGTCAATTTTACTTTTTCCTGTCCCGTCCAGGACAAGGTTCATGGTAATCTGCGTTTCTTTCGTATTCCGTGTTATATTTGCACTTCTCATAAATAAAGCTCCTCCATCAGCCCTCGTTTTCCGGAAAACGCACCTTTATGGAATTGGCATGGGCCGTAAGCCCTTCCGCCTGGGCAAACCGGATGATATCCTCGTGGATTTCATCCAGCGCATTCCTGGAATAGTAAATCACGCTGGATTTTTTCACAAAATCGTCCACAGAAAGCGGCGAGAAGAATTTGGCCGTTCCGTTGGTGGGCAGGATATGATTGGGTCCCGCAAAGTAATCGCCCAGCGGCTCGCTGCTGTATTCCCCGATGAAAATTGCTCCTGCGTTTTGAATCCTGGTCATGATCTCAAAAGGATTTTCCATGACGATCTCCAGATGTTCCGAGGCGATCTCATTGGCCGCCTCCACTGCCTGATCCACGGAATCAGCTACCAGGATGCGGCCGAACTGATCCAGGGATTTTTGAATAATGTCTTTCCTGGAAAGGGTCGGTACAAATTTATCCACTTCCTCGCTGACTTTTTCGGCCAGGGACTGGCTGGTGGTGATTAAAATAGCGGAAGCCAGCTCGTCATGCTCCGCCTGAGATAAAAGATCCGCAGCCACATACCTGGGATTGGCCGTATCGTCGGCCAGCACCAGGATCTCGCTGGGTCCTGCGATGGAATCAATGCTCGCATGGCCATATACCGCCTTCTTGGCCAGGGCCACATAAATGTTGCCGGGTCCTACAATTTTATCCACCCTGGGAATGGACTGCGTCCCGTAAGCCATAGCCGCCACTGCCTGAGCTCCGCCGATTTTGTAGATTTCATCCACCCCGGCTTCTCTGGCCGATGCCAGTACCACCGGATTTACTTTTCCGTCCTTGCCGCAGGGAGTGGTCATCACGATCTTTTTCACACCGGCCACTTTGGCCGGAACCACGTTCATCAAAACAGAGGAAGGATAGGCTGCCTTTCCTCCCGGTACATAGACGCCGGCTACGGCCAGAGGAGTAATCTTCTGTCCCAGAATGATTCCTTTTTCATCCGTATTGAACCAGCTGTTCCTTTTCTGCTTCTCGTGATAATCCCGTATATTGATCAGCGCTTTTTGAATCACGGCCAGCAGTGTTTGATCCATCTGCCCATAAGCCTCTTCGATCTCCTCCTCTGTAACCCGGACATTGGACGCGTCCAGCTTTACCTTATCGAAAGCTTCTGTGTATTCAAATACGGCGTCGTCTCCCCGCTTCTGTACGTTGAGAAGAATTTCCTTCACCCGCTGCTCATAGTCACCGTACTGGGAGGGGGAACGTTTCAGCATGGTTTCCAGTATATTTTTGGTTCCTTCCTTCGCAAGACTTACTATTTTCATTTTATCTCCACCGTTCCTTTTACATGATAACTTCTCTTAAATCTCTGATCAGCTTTGTGATTCTCTCATTTTCCATCTTCATGCTGACCTGGTTGACCACCATTCTGGCCGAGAGGGGGCAGACCTCCTCCAGAACCTTCAGTCCGTTTTCCTTCAAAGTGGACCCGGTCTCCACGATGTCCACGATCACCTCGGAAAGTCCCACGATGGGAGCCAGCTCGATGGAACCGTTCAGCTTGATGATCTCCACCGTCTGATGCTTTTTATTATGGAAATAATCTCTGGCTATATTGGGATACTTTGTGGCCACACGGATCAACTGATTGTGTTTTAAAAGCTCCGCCGCAGACTGGGGGCCGCAGACGCACATTCTGCACTTTCCAAATCCCAGATCCATCACTTCGTAAAGCTTGCGTCCTTCTTCCATTATGGTATCCCGTCCCACAATTCCGATATCTGCAGCGCCGTACTCCACGTAAGTGGGTACGTCCGGCCCTTTGGCCAGAAAGAAACGAAGCTTCAGATCTTCATTGACAAAAATCAGCTTCCGGGAATCCTTGTCCTTCATCTCCTCACAGGTGATCCCAATTTTTTCAAACAGCTCCAGCGTCGTCCTGGCAAGCCGTCCCTTGCCCAACGCAAACGTCAGATATCTCATTTATTTATTCCTCTCTATCGTTGTTATCTTCTGATCCTTTTCCACCAGGAAAATGGCAGCGTAATGATTCTTTTCTCCATACTCGATATACTGCTCCCGGGATTTGATATCATCCATCACCATACAGGCAGCCGGGGTTCCCGTTTCCCTCTTTTGTCTTGCAAGATTAACCGCCGCCTCTCTGGCCTCTTCCCGGTAAAGAATCAGCGCTTTTTTGTTTTTCGTCTCTGCAGCGATATTCTGACGTTCCAGCGCGCTCATCACCTGCTCCATCACAAGAGCAAAACCGATGGCGGGAGCAGGACGCATGAAATGTCCCATCAGACTGTCGTACCGTCCTCCCTTTACCAGAGGAGAACCGGACCCATACGTATAACCCTGGAAAATAATTCCGGTATAATACTTGTATTTGCTCAGCATACCCAAATCAAAGGAAATGTAGCGGTCCGCATCGTACAGTTTCAGAATCTCATAAATTTTTTCCAGCCGGGCAACGGCTGCCAATGCTCTTGGATTATCCGTCAGGCTCCTGGCTTCCTCTAAAATATCAGCGGAACCAAAAAGCTGGGGAAGCTTCATAAATGCCTGTTCCAGTCTGGGGGAAAGTTTCTGACGTGCAATCAGCTCCTCCACACCGAAATGGTTTTTATTGGAAATCAGTTCCCGCAGTTCCTGTACGGTCTCCTCCGTCATTTTCGCCTCTTCAATCAGCGATTTGAAAAAATCCACCTGCCCCACACTGATCTGGAATTCCTTCAGACCGGTTTTTTTCAGCATTTCCACCGTCATGGTGAGAATTTCCGCATCGGCGTCAATGGAAGCGTCCCCCATAAGCTCCACACCCATCTCCGTAGATTCTTTTAAGCGTCCCTGGTAGCTGCTGTTGTTGATAAAGGTGCTGCCCTGATAACACAGACGCACGGGAAAACCGTCCTCCAGAAAATATTTCGCCGCAGCTCTCGCTATGGAAGGCGTAAAGTCGGGACGGAGCACCAGGGTGTTCCCCTCCCGGTCAAAAAACTTATACAGGTCTTTGGAGGGCGTAGTTCCCACCTCTCTGCTGAACACGTCAAAAAATTCAAAGGTGGGCGTCTCGATGTCACAATATCCGTAACTGTGCACCACATCCTTCAGCCTGCCAGTCAGCATCTGTTTTTTTTCACATTCTCCATTATATACATCACGCACGCCTTCCGGTGTGTGAAACATTCTTTGTATCATAATGACTTCCTCCGATTATTTTATCACTTTAGTGTGCTACCATGGTAGCATATTACCATGTGAATCTTTTCGATTATAATCGATTCCATGAAAAATGTCAATCCCTGGAGAGGATATCCTTTTGAAGACCGTCCAGATAAGGGACCAGAAACCCGCTTTTATGTTTCAGGATATATTCCGGGTCAAGTTCATCGTAAGAAAACCTTTTCCTTCCCCCCTGATGGGCCCTGTGAAAGAATTCCTGAATACAGGAGAACCTCAGATAGTAAAACTCATTTCTTGCCGCAAAAAACAGGATCAGAAAGGAAATTCCGCCCTGCTTTTCAAAAGCCTCCATAAATGCCATCTGATGCTCATGGATGTTGGCCAGCGGAAAGGTGTCCGTATTGCACTCCTTGGCGTCAAAACAGACGGGATACCCCTGCACGGCTCCGATATAATCCACCGTACTTTTCTTTTCAAAATAAGCCAGCGTGATATGACGGTGCTCCTTGTCTATTTTAATGGGAGTGATGGGGGTGGGCACTTTTTGTATCAGCGCCAGCCCCTTCTCCCTGTATTGTTCATTTGTTCTGTTGATCAGATCCTCCAAAGTGGAGCCTCGAAGCCCCCTGGAATTCCATGTCGCCATAATTTGTCCAACCTACTCGATAAATCCTATTTTATTAAAGGGATAGTACCTAAGCACAGCCTTTCCCAGGATCTTGTCCCGGGCCACATACGTATTATTCCAGAAACGGGAGTCCTTGGACCAGTTCCGGTTATCCCCCAGTACAAAGTAATGGCCCTCCGGAACCTCGTAGGGCCCGAAATCTCCTTCCATGGGCTCCGGAATAAAACTGTCATCCAGCGGTTCTTCATTGTCATCAATATAAACTTTTCCATCCCGGATGGTTACGGTTTCACCGGGAAGACCAATGACTCTTTTGATAAAAAGCTTCGATTCATTGTCCGGATATTTAAAAATAATAATGTCATACCGCTCCGGTCCGTGATTGATATATGCCAGCCGGTTTCCAAAAATCTGGTCTCCGGTCATAATGGTATTTTCCATGGATTCAGATGGAATCTTGGCATTGATAATGATAAAGTTATTGACAACCAGTACAAAAACGACAACAAACAGGATCATTTTTACATAATCCCAGACTTCACTCCACAAAGTTTTCATAAAAATTTACTCCTCCAAGCTGTTCTCCCTTAAGCACCCGGCTGAAGATATCCGGCACCGGCGCCTCAGTCACCTGACCACTTAAAGGTTCAAAAGGAGACGCAAGCTTCGGAAAACACAGCCGCCAGCTGTGCAGCAGCTGATACTGTACGCCGTACTTTAACCGAAATCTTTCATTGATACGCTGTCCGCCGTACTTGGTATCGCCCACAATACTGTGACCGCAGGACGCCAGATGACTTCGTATCTGATGGGTTTTCCCCGTCACCAGAAGAACCTTCAGCAAGGTTATCCGTCCGTTGCCGGCCAGCGGCTCATAGGCTGTTTCAATATAGGAAGATCCGGGTTTTTCTTCCTCATATATCTCTACTTTATTACATTTTTCGTTTTTATGCAAATATCCACGTACCCGCCGGCTGCTGTCTATCTTTCCGTGGACCAGACAGAGATAGTATTTATGTACGCGGCGCTCCTTTAAAAGCGCAGACATTTCCTGCAGACCCGCCACGGTCTTGCCCGCCAGCACAAGCCCGCTGGTATTGCGGTCCAGGCGGTTGCATACGCCGGGCCGGAAGGTGGAAAGGGATTCTTTCGCCAGCTTCTTTTCATGAATCAGATAGCTGATTATATACTCATTTAAAGAGATATCGTCCTCTTTCGCCTTCTGGGACAGCATTCCGGCCGGTTTGTTTACGATCAGCACCTGCCCGTCCTCATAGACGATATCCAGTTTGCGATAAGGCGCTATCCTTTCCGTTTTTTGAAACCCTGCGATGGTCTCATCGGAAAGATAGAGACGGATCTCATCCCCCGCTTTTATCTTTTCGCTGCCCTCCGCCTTTTTTGCATTCAGCACAATATTTTTCTTGCGCATCATTTTATAAAGAAAACTTTTCGGCGCCTGATTCAGATATTTCTGCAGATATTTGTCCAGCCTTTGCCCTGCTTCTGTCTCTGATATAATTAAAGTCTGCATGGTTACCTCCCGGTTTTCTTTTTGTGCACGTTGCGTATGGTCTTTTTCTTTCTGATTTTTTCCTTTTTCTCCCCGGATCTGTTTCTTCCATTTTCCGGTCTGACCAGACATTTTCTGTCAAAGCCGATCAGATCCTCACGACCCGCCTTTTTAAGGGCCTCCATGACAAGAGAACGGTTTTCCGGCAGACGGTACTGAATCAATGCTCTTTGCATGGCTTTCTCATGATACGTTTTCGGCACGTACACCGGCTTCATGGTCCGGGGATCCAGCTGTGTGTAATACATGCAGGTGGAGATGGTGGACGGGGTAGGATAAAAATCCTGCACCTGTTCCGGCATATAACCCAGATCCCGTATGTATTCCGCCAGCCTGACCGCATCCTTTAAGGTGCAGCCGGGATGGGAGGACATAAAATAGGGCACCGCATACTGCTGCAGATGGTACTTTTCATTGTATTTCCGGAATTTTTCCAGAAATTCCTCGTAGACACTGTGTCCTGGTTTCCCCATGCAGGCCAGAACCGGATCAGAAACGTGTTCCGGCGCCACCCGCAGCTGACCGCTGACGTGATGAAGAATCAGTTCTCTTAAAAAATCATCCCGGCCCTCCGCCAATACATAATCAAACCGGATGCCGGAGCGCACAAAGACCTTTTTCACATTTGGTATCTTCCTTAACTTCTGCAATAACAGTGTATAGTCTGTATGGTCCGGATTCAGATTCCGGCAGGGAGAGGGAAAGAGGCACTGTCTGTCCCGGCAGGTTCCGCTTGTTGTCTGCTTTTTGCAGGAGGGCTGCCGAAAATCCGCCGTGGGGCCGCCCACATCATGAATATATCCCTTAAACTGGGGATCCCTGGTAAATGACCTGGCCTCCTCAAGGAGAGACTCATGGCTTCTGACCTGCACAATCCGCCCCTGATGGAAGGTAAGGGCACAGAAATTACAGCCGCCGAAACAGCCCCGGCTGCTGGTAAGGCTGAACTTCACTTCCGAAAGTGCAGGAATGCCTCCCTGATCATCGTAAACCGGATGGGCCTTTCCCATATAAGGAAGGCTGTAAACATCATCCATCTCCTGGGTGCTTAATGGTCTGGCCGGCGGATTTTGGACCACATAGCCCTGATTTCCATAATACTCTGCCAGAGGTCTGGCCGTGAAAGGATCTGTGTTTTGATACTGCAGATAAAAGCTTTCGGCATAGACTCTTTTATCATTTCTGATCTCTTCGAAGGACGGAAGGGTTACAATATCATCCTGCTCCTTCAGGCTTCGGGTTCGGTATACCGTTCCCGCCACGTAGGTAATCTGGGAAATGGGAATTCCCGCCGCCAGCGCCTCCGCCAGCTCAAGGATGGAGCGCTCTCCCATGCCGTAGGAAATAATATCAGCCCCTGAATCCAGAAGAACAGAGCGCTTCACCCTGTCCGACCAGTAATCATAGTGGCCGAGGCGGCGCAGGCTTGCTTCTATCCCCCCCAGAATCACCGGCGTTTGTTTGTATTTTTTCCGAATCAGATTGCCGTAGACGGTCACCGCATGGTCCGGCCGCAGTCCGATACGGCCTCCCGGTGAATAAGCGTCCCTTTTCCTTCTTTTTTTATTTACCGTATAATGATTTACCATGGAATCCATATTGCCGGATGATACGATAAAAGCCAGTCTGGGTTCCCCGAAGACAGCTATGCTTTCCGGGTTTCTCCAGTCCGGCTGTGCAATCATTCCCACAGAATATCCGCGGCTTTCCAGAAGGCGGGTGATAATGGCGCTTCCAAAGGATGAATGATCCACGTAAGCGTCCCCGCTGACATAGACAAAATCCGGACGCTCTACGTTCCTGCTTCTTAATTCCTCCCTGGTAATTGGTAAAAAAGTCATAATGCTTTCAGCCTTTCTATCTCATCTGATGTAAGAAGACGGTATTCCCCCGGCTTCAGATTCGGGTCTAATGTAAGACTTCCCATGGAAAGCCGTTTCAGATAGACAACTTCTTTGTCCACAGCCTGGAACATTCTCTTGATCTGATGATACCGGCCTTCCTGAATTTTTATCCGCACACTGGAAATCGCTCCGCTTTCCACTATGGTAAGCTGGGAGGGAAGACAGGGCTTCTCGTCTCCTATATCCATACCCTTCTTAAATTTCTCCTGATCCTCCGGCGTCACGCTGCCCCTCACTTGTGCATAATATACCTTGTCCACGTGCTTCTTTGGCGAAAGCAGCCGGTGGGCAAGAGCGCCGTCGTTGGTAATCAAAAGCAGGCCTTCTGTATCCTTGTCAAGACGCCCCACCGGGAAGAGATCTTTCCGGATCTTCCCAGTGATCAGATCCAGTACCGTCCTCTCCCGTCCGTCCTTTGTGGCGGTAATGATGCCGGATGGTTTGTTCAGCATATAGTATTCCGTCTCTGCATAGCGAATCTCACGTCCATTTACCGCTATTTTATCCTCTTTGGGATCCACCGGATACTCGGGCCTTTGTACAATACTTTCGTTGACTGTCACCTGTTTTTTCCGTATAAGTGTTTTCACCTGTGAACGGCTGCCCGCCTGCATTTCGGCCAGATATTTATCAAGCCGCATTTTCTTTTCCTTTTCTTTTTCCATCACTGTACTCTCCAGCCGCTGTACCGTTTGTTTTTCAGCATGGTTTTCTGAACCTTGCCCCAGCCAAGGGGATAAGTTTCCAGACATACCAGATGCCATCCTTCCTTTGCTGTCAGGTCTGACACTTCCAGAGTCTCCCCCTTCAGATATTTCATGACCCGGGGATCTTTGGCCGGAAGGGACAAAATCTGTGGGAAAGATTCACAGTCCAGATACATGGCCAGCGCCTGGGAGGGCTCAAACCGTTCTCTTTTTACCGTACCGGCCAGCAGTCCTGTGCGCAGACAGCGGATTTTCTTTTTTCTTATAAATTCATCCGAAAAACCGTAGACACCCTGGTCAATCTGTTCCCATCGAAACTGTTTCTTCCAGTTAATCTGAGCCAGAAACGCTTCGGCTGCATCAGGAATCTTCCCCACTGTCTTTTCCTGACTCTCATTCCTTTGCATATTTCTTTCCTTCTTTTTCATCAGCGCCAGAAAATGACCTTCCCCGGCCATATTCTGGGGAAAGATACGCACACATTGATCCAGGGAATCCAGTCCCTTTGAAAACCCTTCATAGGGTCTTATCTCCACCAGCGTCAGCTCTTTGCACTGTTCCAGTATCCAGGAGATATTTTCTTCATTTTCCTTTTTGGAAAAAGTACAGGTGGAATACATCATCATACCGCCGGGCTTTAACATCTCATAGCCCTGCTGCAGAAGATTTTTCTGAATGGGACTGTAGTAATCCGGTCCCTTTTCTTCCCAGTCGCGCACCATACGCATTTCCCGGTGAAACATACCTTCCCCGGAGCATGGAGCGTCGATGAGAATTTTGTCGAAATATTCCGGATAATGAACCGCCAGCTTCTTTGGATCTTCACTCATCACACAGATGTTTGCCGCGCCGAACATTTCCAGATTTTTAAGCAGGGCTTTTGCCCGGCTGCTGCTGATGTCGTTGGCATACAGCATGCCGGTTCCCTTAAGAGCGGCGGCAAGCCGGGTGGATTTTCCTCCCGGTGCGGCGCACAGATCCAGCACCCGGTCCCCCGCTTCTATGGGCAGCCGGTCCGCCGGCGTCATGGCGCTGGGCTCCTGCAGATAATAAAGTCCTGCCTGATACCAGGGCAGCTTTGCGGGCTGATCCTGAGAAGAATAAAAAAAGCCGTCTTCAATCCAGGGGATTTTCTCAAGGGAAACCGGGATTTTACTCTTTAAATCCTCCGGTGTGATTTTCAGGGTGTTGACCCGCAGTCCGTTATGAACGGGAAAGGAAAGACTTTCTATGTAGTCCTCGTACTGGCTGCCCAGCAGTTCTTTCATCTCCCGCAGATATTTTTCCGGTAATCGTTCTTTCATATTTATCCTTCCAGTGCGTCCATCGTCACCGCCTGCGCCCGATATCCTTCCGAAATAATATCCAGTTCTTTGTGGAACCGTTTCAGCTGCTGCAGGTCATTGGTGGCATAAATCCGGTAAAATTCATCCTGGATTTTTATGGCCTCCCGCTGGCTGGAAAGGCGGAACAGATTTTCAATATTGTTTAAGATATCCGCCACCAGATTCATCTGAAGCTGTGAAGAATTCTGGGCGTCCATAATCTCACTGCGGACGGTGGACATCTCATTGTCCAGCGCGATAATCGCATTGGCCGCATTGCTCAGGCGTATCCGGATATGCTCCGGAATCTTGGACTTGTACTTATACTGCAGCGAATGCTCGATGGTGGCCCAGAAATCCATGGCCATGGTGCGGATCTGTATCTCCGCCTGTATTTTTTTGGGACCGTTCAGCGTCTCCACCACATAGTAGATAATCATATGGAAACTGCGGTAACCGCTTTCTTTCATATGATTGATATAGTCTTTTTCATATTTTACCGTAATATCACTGCGGGACCGGATGATCTGTGCAACACGTTCGATATCTTCCACAAACTGGCAGATAATCCGAATTCCCGCGATATCTTCCAGCTGTTCTTCCAGCTGTTCAATGGCGATCTGTTTTTTCTGCATTTTCTCCAGGATACTGGTCACGCTTTTTACTCTTCCGGATACGCTTTCAATGGGAGAGTAAAGATTTTTTACTTTATGTTCCCGGATCAGATGATTAAATTTTTCCGTAAGCTCCTTCACTGCCAGCTCATAGGGATTTAATATTTCTCGCCATAACTGTATTTCCATTAAACATCTCTCCTTTATTTTCAACTTTATCCATCATTTAATATATGAACAAAATTCCGGTTTAGAACAGTGATTTCATATTTTTCAGCAGATGAAGAAGAAACTCCCACATACGTTCCGTGGAGGAGATACAAAGCCGCTCCTTGGGACTGTGAACGTCCAGAATATCCGGACCAAAGGAGATGCAGTCAAGCCCGGGCGCTTTGTCTTTTAAAAGGCCGCATTCCAGACCTGCATGGATGGTAACGGCTTTCATTGGTTTATTGAACATTTCCTGATAAAGATTGCAGGCCAGTTCCCTCAGGGGTGACTTTTCTTCATATTCCCAGGCCGGATAGCTGCCGCTTACGCTGCACTCGCCGCCCAGAAATTCCGTCAGGTAAAAGATCTGACGGCTCAATGAAGTCCCGGCGCTTTCCAGGGCGCTGCGGATACTGGTGAGCGCCATGAATTTTTCCTCATCCAGCGCCATAACAGCAGCATTGGCTGACGTTTCCGCCATGTTCTCGATGGAACCGCTCATTTTGATCACGCCGTGGGGCTGATGGATCAGATAAAAAATAACCTTTTCCATGCTGACAGGATGAAGAGCCTGAACTTTTCCCTCTTCCCGCTTTTTCCACTGTACGGTAATTTGTCCGTCCTCTTTTCCGTATTCCCGGCGCAGCGTATCCTGATACTGTCTCACCGCTTCTTCAAGTTCAGCATCGCAGTCCTCTTCTGTGAGGATGACCGTCTCAGCCCCGGAGGCAATCACGTTGTGTTTGTTTCCTCCTTTTAAAGAAACCAGCAGACAGGGTATTCTTTCTTTCAGCTCAAAGAGAAATCTGCCCATCAGTTTGTTGGCATTGGCCCTGGGTTTAACAATCTCCATCCCCGAATGGCCGCCTTTCAGACCTGTGATGGTGATCTCATAGCATACCCCGGCCTCTTCCACATATGTGACGGGAAGACGGCTTTCCAGATTCATGCCGCCCGCACAGCCGCACAGCAGATATCCTTCTTCCTCGGAATCCAGATTGATCAGATATTTTCCATTTATCAGGGATGAATCCAGCTTTCCGGCGCCTTCCAGTCCCACCTCTTCATTGGAAGTAAGGATCACTTCCAGAGCCGGATGCTGCAGATGATCGTCCTCCAAAATGGCCAGGGCATAGGCCGCCGCAATTCCGTCATCCGCCCCCAGCGTGGTATGATCTGCGCAAATGTAATCGCCGCTGATGCAAAGAGAAATCCCTTCTTCATCAAAATCGTGATTCCAGCCCTCCTCCTGCTCCGCCACCATATCTGTATGGCCCTGCAGAATCACAGCCGGCAGGTCTTCGTACCCCTTTGATGCTTTCTTATAAATGACCACATTATCATAATGATCTCTCTGATAATCCAAACCGTGAGTTATCGCAAAATTTTCCAGATATCCGGCGATTCCCTTCGTATTCCAGGAAGCGCGGGGAATTCTGCTGATTTCCTCAAAATAATAAAAAACTCTCTCTGGTTTTAATCTTTCCAGCATCTTTTGATAACTCCCTTCCATATCATAAAATTTATTGTGTCATAGATAAATTAAAAAATCAAGGCATATATATAAGAAAAAGATACAGGGCTGACCCTTTGAAACGAATCGGATTTATCTTTCTTATTTTTCTGACTGTACTGTATATGCTGCTGGCCCCTTCCAGCGCTCTTAATGCCTCCGCCAAGGGAATCCGTCTGTGGTTTCACACCCTGCTCCCGGCTCTTCTCCCTTTTATGATTCTGTCAAATCTGCTGATCGGGACGGACGCCGCCTCCTGTCTGCAGCGTATTGTGCCTTCCTTTATCCGGAAAGTTCTGGGGCTGTCTCCCTACGGCATCTACGCCCTTTCCCTCGGGCTTTTCTGCGGCTATCCCATGGGTGCAAAACTGACCGCCGATCTTCTGCGTGAGAACAAAATCTCACGAAATGAAGCCCGCTATCTGCTCACTGTTTCAAACAATCCCGGTCCGGCTTTCATCACCGGATATCTGCTCCATCAGATCTTAGATGCAAAGCATCTGCAGATCCCGGCGTTTTATATTCTTTACCTCTCCGAATTCTTATGCTGCGTCATTTTCGGGATTTTTTACGGACGCTTTCATGCCGCTGACCTGTCCGTACCTTCCACAAAAAAAGAGGTATCGGAAGTCCCGCTGCCGGAACTTTTGGATACCTCTATCATGAACGGTTTTGAAGCAATAACAAAACTGGGAGGATACATCCTTCTCTTCTCTTTGCTGTCAGGAATTCTGGAACTGATTCTCCCCTCATCAGGTCCTGTCTGCGGACTTATCATGGCAGTCAACGAATTAACCAGCGGCTCAGCAAAAATAGCTCAGCTTCCCTGGGAATTCTCCATGCGTTTTTCTGTCATACTGGGCGCCGCCTCTTTCGGAGGCATATCCTGTATTTTTCAGACTTCCAGCATGATCCGGGATACAGACCTTTCCCTTGGCATGTATACCCTGGCAAAAACCGTCAACGGACTGCTGACGTTCCTTTTATGCCGATTATTCTTCCTCTTCATCCTCTAAAGCTTCCAGCTCTTCCACCGTGTCGATCTCCGGTGTGGAGGGCTGTACACCCAGCTCACTGCGGTTTTTTGTCACCACATCGTAGCAGCTTTGCAGAGAAGTAATAAAGTTTTTATATTTCTCTCCGGCGTCCTGCAGCGTATTTCCCATGATCTGGCTTAAATTGGCCAGCATATCATCCGTATAGGAAATAGCGCTCATCCGGATATTGTTTGCATCTGTGGTAGCAGAATCCAGAATATCCTGCGCCTGTTTATTTGCCTTGGAAATCGTATCATTGGCCTGGGCATAAGCCTGCTGCATCACTTCATGCTGGCTTACCAGTTCCTGAGCCTTGGACTGAGCATCTGCAATAATTCCATCGGCTTTGGACTGAGCGTCCGCCAGGATAGCGTCCTTATTGCTTATGATTTTCTGATATCTCTTTACTTCATCCGGCGTTTTCATCCGCAGCTCACGAAGCATCTCCTCCAGCTCTTCTTTATTTACAACAATTTTTGTGGTAGACAGCGGCTGGTATTTACAGCTGTCCACATATTCTTCAATTTCTTCGATAATCTGTTCAATTCTGCTGCTCATAGATACACTCTCCTCTTTGTATTTTATTTCTTTAACTTTTCGTGAATCCTGTCCGCCACGTAAGGCGGCACAAATTTCGTAATATCGCCGCCGAAAAATGCAACCTCTTTTACGGTTGTGGAGCTTAAGTAAGCATACTCCAGACTGGTCGTCAGAAACATGGTGTCCACATCGGGAGCCAATACCCTGTTTGTCTGAGCCATCTGCAGCTCATAATCAAAATCGGTAATTGCCCGCAGTCCTCTGACAATCACATTGGCCCGGTTTTCCTTTGCAAATTCAATGGACAGACCGGAAAATGCCTTCACCCTTATATTGGGTATGGATTTCGTCACCTCAGTTAGTATATTAACACGTTCTTCGACAGAAAACAACGGACTTTTGGCAGAATTAGTCAGCACTCCTACAATCACAATATCAAATAATTTTGCCGCGCGCGTAATCACATCCAGATGTCCTTTTGTCGCCGGGTCAAATGTACCCGGGTAAACTGCTGTTGTCATGCGTGGTATTCTCCTGTTCCTTTTTAATTTTTATTTATCTGAATGAACAGATGCCTGTTCGTTTTGTACTTTTTATCCTTTACTATGGAGCAGGGCAGTTTTTCCATCCAGGAAAAATCAGCAGTAAGCGCTGCTTCCACAATAATAACAGAATCTTTTGCAGGCAGACTGGAATTTACAAGCCAGGTCAGAATCTCTTCCTCCACACCATCCTGATAGGGAGGATCCATAAAAATACAGTCAAAAACCTTATGACCGTCCAGCTGTTTCAGTGCGGACATCACATCCGTCTGCATAACCTGCGCGTCTTTTTCAAGCTTTGTCTTTTTCAGATTCTCCAGGATACAGGCAACCGCACCGCGGTTCTTTTCCACAAATACACATTCGGAAGCTCCGCGGCTCAAAGCTTCAATTCCTATCGCTCCGCTGCCGGCAAAAAGATCCAGAAATTCACAGCCTGAAATCCGTGGCTGAAGCATATTGAAAAGCGTTTCTTTTATGCGGTCAGTGGTAGGTCTTGTCTTCATTCCCTTCGGCGCAGCCAGCGGAATGCTCCTTGCTTTTCCTGCAATTACTCTCATATATCCTCTCTTAACTGTTCTCTCCAGTCCAGATCTCCTCTTGACAGGCCCAGAATCAGACACTCTGCAGTGGCTATATTGGTAGCCACCGGAATGTTATACTGGTCACAGCATCTGGATATGGCCTGTATATCCGGTTCCTTTGGTGAAATCATAACCGGATTGTAAAACAGAATAACCAGATCCATATCTCCCCGCTCTATCATTTCCGTAAACTGTTTGTCACCGCCTACGGAACCTGCCAGAAACTTATGAACATGAAGACTGGTTACTTCCTCTATTCTTCTTCCTGTTGTCCCGGTAGCATATACTTCATGCTTTGAGAGAATTCCTTTGTATGCAATGCAAAAGTCTTCAATTAAACTTTTTTTACTGTTATGCGCTATTATTCCAACGTTCATTTTACAGCCCCTTTAGCATATTATAAAAACATTATAACAAATAACTAAATAAACTGCAAATATTTTTCGCAAATTATACATCTCTCATAAATTCTGCAAAATATGTCAATGTATGCAGAAACTTCTAGTGTATTATTTTTTTATTTTCACATACTACCATCGTAACCAGAAACAAGATTACTTTTAAGGAGGCAATTATTATGGCAAATCGTTCTTCTAATACTGCAGCAGTACCCGAAGCGAAAAGTGCACTGGACCGTTTCAAATTTGAAGTAGCCAACGAACTGGGTGTACCTCTTTCTGACGGATACAATGGAAACCTGACCTCAAAACAGAACGGTTCTGTTGGAGGCTATATGGTGAAAAAAATGATCGAAGCGCAGGAAAGACAGATGTCCGGCAGCCAGGGCGGCCAGCAGGGAATGTACTAAAAGCTTCCTGTCTTCACGGAAAACAGCTCAGATGCCAGTCATCTGAGCTGTTTTTTTATGCAGCCTTGCCATTTTTTGTTTTTTACAAATCAATGCTGCCGGTAACGTCATCATTAATTACGTAATAAGCGGCAAACTCTTCCGGTTTCACGTAAAGTTTTACTTCCTTCAGATCAGCAGCTTTTTTGCCCATTTCTTTGGCCCAGATTGTCTTCACCTGCTCATACAGGGAATCCATCTCAATTTCTTTGCCGCCATACTGAAGATAAGCGGTCTTTTTAACTTCTTTCTTTACAGCCGCTGTTTTTTTGGCTGCTGCTTTTTTTGCCGGCGCTTTTTTTGCTGCCGTCTTTTTCACAGCCGGGGCTGTCTCCTCTGTCTTTGCAGCAACAACTGTCTCCTTTACTTCAGCGGCAGGTACAGCTGTCTTCGTTTCAACCTGGGTTTTTGCCTTTGCTTCCGTCTTCTTTATAGCCATGATAATCCCTCCTTATAAAATATGTAGGCCAGTGCAGCATTTCTTGCCGCACTTTTTCCCTATCATACTCCCATACTGCCAGAATTTCAAGGCTATTCGATACTTTTCAGGGATTCTACCATATTAATGCGTTTTAATCGGAAATACATCGCCAAATTGACCAATGCTGAGAAAACCCATGTTAGTAAAATGCTCAAAACAAAACTTCCAAAATTGACTTTTCTGCCAAACATCATGATGTCAATCTCTGCCGTCAGGATCACATAGCGATGAAGCAGAATGCCGAAAAAGACTCCGAAAATACATCCAAAGAATGTAAGCCAGATATTTTCCCGCAGCACGTATCCCGAGACCTCCATATCATAAAAGCCCAGGACCTTCAAGGTGGCCAGTTCTCTTTTTCGTTCACAGATATTGATATTATTCAAATTGTAGAGAACTACAAATGCCAGCATTCCCGCTGCGATGACAATCACGTATATTACCGAATCCATGCTTTTAAGCATATCCGATACACGGTTACTGATATCGCTGGTAAAGCTTACAGAAGAAACTCCGTCCATATCCATATAATCCTTCTGGATCTCCTCTTCGGTTTTCTCCTCCTCGTCGGTGATGAAAAACACGTCATGGTCCCCGGCTTTCACATGGAATATTTCTTCATACAGAGAAGAAGTGATATAAACGTAATGATAAAAATAGTTTTCCGCAACTGCCGTAACCGTTACCCCCGCCTGCTCCTCATCGCCTTCCTGCAGGTAAATGGTATCCCCGGCTTTCACATCCAGAAGCTTCGCCAGCTTTTCCGTGATAATCACCCCGCTGTCATCCAGCTGATATCGCTTCTGACTTTTCCGGTCTTTAAGTACCAGAAAATCATCCGCCTGCTGTGGATCCCCAATCACCGTCATATAAGAAGCCCGTTCTTCCTCGCCGTTTCCCACATCCACTGAAGTCTCACTGGCTGTCATAATCTGTGATATGCGTCCGTCCTCTTCAAGGGTGTCCAGAATTTCCTGCGCCCTGTCTTTTGCAATATCCTCCTCGAAGGTCAGGGAGCCGGAAAAAATCCGGATCTCTTCAAACTGATTGTCTCCGATAGCCATAATGGAATCCCTCAGCCCGAATCCTACCATCAAAAGGCCCATACATCCGCCGATACCCAGAACCGTCATCCAGAATCGTTTTTTGTACCGGAAAAGATTTCGCATGGTGGATTTTTGCGAAAAACTGAGTTTCCGCCAGATAAATCCAACTCTCTCCAGCAAAATCCTCTTTCCCGTTTTCGGCGCCTCCGGCCGCATCAACTGTGCCGGCACTTCCTTAAGCTCACTTCTGCATGCCAGGAATGCAGCCAGTGTGGTGGCGATAACCGCCGGAATGGCCGAAGTGACAGAATAAGAAAAGTGAATGGGCGTCAGCGCTTCCGGCAGCGTGTTGTAAAGAATACCATAAGCGTTGATTATGATGGCCGGAAGAAGCTTTTGTCCTCCTATAATTCCCACAACGCTTCCGATCATTGTGGCCATAAAGGCATATGATATGTATTTTGCCGCAATGGCTCCTTTCCGGTACCCCAGCGCCTTCAGTATTCCGATCTGTGTTCTGCCTTCCTCCACCATACGTGTCATGGTAGTCAGGCAAATCAGAGCCGCCACCAGGAAAAAGATCAGCGGAAATACGGTTCCAATGGCCACAATCCTGTCGGCGTCCTGCTCATATTCCACATATGTCTGATTGGAATTACGATCCAGTACATACCATTTGGGCATCTCAAGCTCATCCAGCTCCTTTTCTCCATCCTCCAACTCCTGTCTGGCATCCGCAATCTCCTCATCGGCTTTTGCCTTTTCTTCCTCGTACTCGGCTTTTCCATCCTCCAGCTCCTGTCTGGCATCCATAAGCTCCTGCTCGCCTTCTGCTATTTCCTGTCTGGCGTCATTAAGCTTCTGTTCGCCTTCTTCCAGTTCCTGCCAGCCTTCTTCCACTTCCTCTTTCGCATTTTGAAGCTGCTCTTCCCCATCGTTTAATTCTGTCTCTTTCTCCTGCAGAAGAGCTTTATTGCTTTCAATTTCCCCGTAAGCGGCAGTCAGCTGATGATATCCCGCCTCCAGCTGCCGTTTACCTTCCTCCAGCTGATTTCTTCCGTCTATAAGAGCTGTTCTTCCTTCCTCCAGCTGAGCTCTTCCCGTCTCCAGCTCCTTTGCGCCGCTTTCCATCTCCGCCTGCATGGCCAGGATATCCTCCAGGCTGTAGCCGTAAGCCCCAAACACATCCGCCATCTGTGCAAGCTCTTCCCGTGAAACGGACAGAAGGTCAAAACCAAGCATGTTCTGTATCTGGGCTCTTCTGTCTTCCAGTTCCTTCTCTCCGGCAGCCAGCTGGGCCTCCTGGGCCGCAAAATTTTCCTCCTGCCGGCTCAATAGCTCTTCCTGCTTCTGAAGGCTGCGTGCGTTTTCCTCGTATTCCCCGGCGGACTGATTATACTTTGCAATACCCTGATTCAGTTCTTCATATCCCTGCTCGATCTGATTCCGTCCGTCTGTAAGCGTCTTTTCGTTTTCTTCAATCTCTTTTTGCGCATCCTGAAGCTTCGTCCGGTTTTCTTCCAGTTCGCGCTCCCCGTCCATAAGCTCCTGTCTGGCATCTGCAAGCTCCTGCTCGCCTTCTTCCAGTTCCTGTTCTCCGTCTTCTATTTCCTGTCTGGCGTCATTTAACTTCTGTTCGGCATCGGCAATCTCATTTTTCGCGTCCTCTATGGCTTCCTGCCCTTCCGTCTTCACAGAAATATACCGCTGCCGGCATCTTTCTTCCTCCAGCCCTTCGATACGATCCATGATTTCTTCCGTATAATCCGTATATTCGTCACTGTAGCAGAGCATCTCTTTTCCTGATTCCGTCTGTATGTAAAGCTCCGTATAGGCGTCCAGCGAAAAATCTTCCGGCAGGATCACAGCGAAACCGTCAATTTTTCCGTCCCCCACTGTGGAAGTACCTCTTTCAAGGCTCAGATAAAAAGGGCTGTCTCCAAAACCAACCACCGTATATTCCGATTTTTCCAGTGTATCGGATATATCTTCATTTGCCTCCGCCAGGGCATACAGGGTATCTCCGATTTCGTATCCGTGCTGCTCTCCCATCTGTGTATCCAGCAGCACTTCCCCCGGTTCCTGCGGCAGCCGTCCCTGGGTCACCTTTATCTCATTGATATCGTCTGTAAGGGACATGAACTTTACCACGTACTGACTTTCGTCATCATTGCACAGAAGATCTGCAGAGTATGACGGAACGGCTGCTTTTACCCCCTGTGTATCCGCAGCTGCTTTCACATCCTCACCGGTCAGTCCCAGAGTACCCAGCACCTTAATATCCATCATATTGCTGTCGTCATAAAATGCATCCGCTGACAGCCTCATATCCGGCCCGGCCGCACGTATTCCGGCAAAAAAAGCCACTCCCAGCGTAACAATAGCCAGAATGGATATGAATCTGCTTTTATTTCGTCTGATTTCCATAAAGAAATCCTTGCGCAGAATATGCCTGTTCATCGACATCCCTTCTTTACCATTCAATCGTATCCACCGATACCGGCGAATCATTTACCGTCATCTCACTTACCATGCCGTTTTTGATTTTGATCACCCGATCCGCCATGGGCGAGATGGCCAGGTTATGAGTGATTACCACAACGGTCATCCCTTTGCTGCGGCAGGTGTCCTGCAAAAGCTTCAGTATGGCTTTTCCTGTCAGATAATCCAGCGCGCCTGTCGGTTCATCACAAAGGAGCAGTTTTGGATTTTTCGCCAGCGCCCTTGCAATGGCCACGCGCTGCTGTTCCCCTCCCGAAAGCTGCGCCGGGAAATTGTGCATCCTTTCCTTCAGCCCCACGTCCGTCAGCACTGACGCCGCATCCAGCGGATTCCTGCAGATCTGTGCCGCCAGCTCCACATTTTCCAGCGCAGTCAGATTCGGCACCAGATTGTAAAACTGAAATACAAATCCAATATCATTTCTCCGGTAAGTGGTCAGCTGTCTCTCTGAAAATTTGCTGATATCTGCTCCGTCCACCAGGGCCTCTCCCTCATCGGAGGTATCCATCCCTCCTAAGATATTGAGGACTGTCGTCTTTCCGGCTCCGCTTGGTCCCACAATCACGGCAAATTCACCTTTTTCTATTATAAAATCTATGCCGTCGACAGCTTTAATTGTCACTTCCCCCATCTTATAATATTTCCTGATCTGGTGCATCTGTACAATTGGTTCCATGCATCCACCTCCGCTGTCATCATGACTTTTTGTGATTATTTTAAATTATAACATGAAACTTTCTAAAGTTGTATCTCCTCCCCCTTGTTTTTCGTAAAAATTTCTAACTTTCTTTTAAGTTTTCCATATTCTTCTGTCTCAAGACTTCCATCTGCCATGATGCGGCCGGCCGCGCCGGAGGCAAGCTTTAATATCCCGCCGTCCTGATAGATATCCGCCAGTTTAAATTCCATTTCTCCGCTTTGCCGGAATCCCAGCAGGTCGCCGGGGCCGCGCAGTTTCATATCTTCGCTGGCTATCTGAAATCCATCGTTGGATTTTCCCAGGATCTCCAGTCGTTTTGATGTTTCCTTTTCCTGATTTCCCTGCATGAAGATACAGTAAGACTGGGCGTCTCCCCTGCCTACCCGTCCCCGAAGCTGATGGAGAGATGCCAGGCCGAACCGCTCGGCATTTTCTACCATCATAACTGTGGCGTTTGGCACGTTTACTCCCACTTCCACCACAGTGGTGCCAACCAGCACCTGAATTTCACCGGAAGCAAACTTTTCCATTATTTCATTTTTATCCACCGGCCGCATTTTCCCATGAAGTACCCCCGTTCGGATTTCGTCCCGCCATATCTTGCGCAGTCTTTTCTCATAATCCGTCACATTCTCCGCATCCAGCCCTTCGCTTTCTTCCACCAGAGGACAGATCACATAGGCCTGATGCCCCATTTCCACCTGTTCCTGTATGAAGCGATAGGCGGTTTTCCGATAGCGTTGATCCACCACACAGTTTTTTATGGGGAGCCGTCTGGCCGGCAGCTGGTCAATTACAGATATGTCCAGATCTCCGTACAGAATCACAGCCAGCGTTCGTGGAATGGGCGTCGCACTCATGACCAGCACATTGGGTCTTTCTCCTTTTTGGGAAAACTCTTCCCGCTGATGGACGCCGAATCGGTGCTGTTCATCGGTAATCACCAGAGAAAGATTCCGGTAGGGTACATTTTTCTGAAACAGCGCGTGAGTTCCGATGGCAATTTTGCTTTCGCCGTATTTCAGTTTTTCATACCGTTCTCTTTTTTCTTTTGCCGTGTTGGACCCCGTCAGTAAAACGGGCTGATATCTCTCCCAGTCCTCCTGGGTCAGCAATGTCCGTAACGATTCGTAATGCTGCTTTGCCAGCACCTCTGTCGGCGCCATCAGCGCCGATTGGGTATCATTTTCCGCCGCCATGATCATGGCCAGAAAGGCAATTACAGTTTTACCGCTGCCCACATCCCCCTGGACCAGTCTGGCCATTGCCCGACGGCTTTTCAGGTCTCTTTCTATTTCATACCATACATTTTTCTGAGCCCCGGTCAGCTCATAGGGAAGGCCCTCTATAATTTCTTCCGTTTTCCAGACTTCCTTCAACGCATACTTCGTCGTACTGGCTTCCGCCTGCTCCTTCAGTCTGGACACGGTCAGAATAAAAAGGAGAAATTCGTCAAATACCAGTCTTTTGCGCGCATTTTGAAGCGCACCAAGATCCCTGGGAAAATGGATGTCACGGACTGCCTTTTCGTAATCTTCCAGTTCATATTGCTGTTTCAACGAGTCGGGAAGATACTCCCGGATCAGTGCCTTTTGCTCCAACAGCTGGCGGATGGATTTTACCACCGTTTTATTTGTAAGACCTTTAGTCAGACCATAAACCGGCTGCATGGAATGAACCATCCCTTCGTAGGCAGCCAGTGTAAAATATTCCGGGTGTTCCATGCAAAGTCGGCCGTTTTTTTCCTCCGCCTTTCCGCGAAACACAAAAACACTTCCCTTTTTCATCACACTGCGCAGAAAAGGCATGCCGAACCATATGACGTCAATGCTTCCCGTATCGTCCTGAATTTTTCCGGTAATGACGGTTCTGGCTCCCGCCTTTTTCACACTCACCGTCTGTGCCAGCGCCGCTTTCACAGCGCACTTCATCTGCGGCTTTACCTGACAGACCGGAACCGGTTTGTCATACACATCATAATCTCTGGGATAATAGTGAAGCAAATCCTCCATGGTAAAAACGCCCACCTTTTCAAACAGTTTCTGCGTTTTCTCTCCGATTCCCTTTAATTCCCGTATTGATTCTGACATTTACAGCTCCTTTCCCATATGGAAAAGGCACTGCATTTTTGCAGTGCCTGAAAATTTATTCCACTGATACAACACAATAATAGATCGGCTGACCGCCGTAGTTGATTTCCACATCACAGTCCGGATACTCCTCCATCAGCTCATCGCCAAGCTGACCGGCTGTTTCCTCCGTGACGTCCTCCCCGTAATAGACGCTGATTAATTCAGAATCTTCGTCAACCATACTGCGGATCATTTCCTTTGTCACGCCCATCACTTCATCCCCTACAGCCAGAAGACCGCTGTCTCCTATTCCCATGATATCGCCTTCATGGATTTCCTTGTCATCAATATGCGTGTCCCGCACCGCATATGTGACCTGGCCGGTCTTTACGTGCTCCAGACTTTCCAGCATGGCCTCTGTATTTTCCCGGGCCGTTTTTTCCGGAACATAATTTATAATGGCCGTAATTCCCTGCGGTATGGTTTTTGTGGGTATTACGATAATATCCTTTTCCTTCGTCAGATCCCTCGCCTGATTGGCCGCAAGAATAATATTTTTATTGTTCGGGAAGATGTAAATGGTGGATGCATTGACGGAATCTATGGCATTGAGCATATCTTCCGTGCTGGGATTCATGGTCTGGCCTCCTTCAATCAGGTAGTCCACGCCAAGACCTCTGAATATCTCGGCGATCCCTTCTCCTATGGATACCGAGATAAATCCCACTTCCTTGGGAGGCTGGCTTTTTTCCTCTTCCTGAGCCTGTGCCGCTGCCAGCTTTGCAGCATCCTTTATCAGTTTCTCCTGATGCTCCTCGCGCATATTGTCAATTTTCATCCTGGAAAGCTGTCCATACGTCAGGGCCTTTTGAATCGCCAGACCCGGGTCATTCGTATGTACGTGAACTTTCACGATATCTTCGTCAGCGACACATACGATGGAATCTCCTATGGAACTTAAATAATTTTTAAATTCCTTCTCCTCCTTTTCCATAAAAGGCCTGGAGGTCATAATGATAAACTCCGTACAGTATCCGAATTTAATATCCTTTTCCGCCTGAGGGCTGATCCGCGTCACCGATGTCCCGTCGGGCGTCTCAAAGTTCAGGTCAATCTCTTTTCCCGTAAACGCCTCGTAAGCTCCCCTGAGTATTTCCACCAGACCCTGACCGCCGGAGTCCACCACACCAGCTTCCTTGAGCACAGGAAGCATATCCGGCGTTCTGGAAAGAACCGCCTCCGCCTCCGCCAGTATATCTTCAAAGAAAGCCTGCAGATCATCGCATTCTTCCGCCATGATGACGGCCTTTTCTGCTGCTCCTCTGGCCACGGTGAGAATCGTTCCCTCCTTGGGCTTCATGACTGCCTTATAGGCTGTCTCCACACCTTTTTCAAATGCCTGGGCTATGGTCAGGGCATCCAGACTTTTGCGCTCCCGAATTCCCTTTGTAAATCCCCTCAGCAGCTGGGACAAAATAACACCCGAGTTTCCCCTGGCTCCCCTTAAGGAACCGGAAGAAATGGCTTTGGCTAATGTATCCATAGTAATCTCATTAAGCGAATTGACTTCTTTGACAGCAGACATAATTGTCAGTGTCATATTGGTGCCGGTATCTCCATCCGGAACGGGAAAGACATTCAGTTCGTTGATCCATTCCTTTTTCACTTCCAGATTTTTTGCTCCTGCCAGAAACATGGTTTTCAGCATTCCAGCATCTATTGTATTCACTGCCACAACAAGTTCCTCCTTAATCGATAACTCTTACGCCCTCAACCAGAATATTGATGCGCTCTATTTCCAGCCCTGTGAATTCCTCCACTCTGTACTTCACATTGCTGATCAGATTGTCGGCAACCGCCAGAATGCTGACGCCATACGATACGATCACATGGAAATCCAGGGAAATCTTATTATCCTTCAATGTTACATTTATACCGTGTTTCAGGCTTTCTTTTTTCAGCAGCTTCACCAGACCGTCCTTCATATTGACTGCCGCCATTCCAACGATTCCAAAACATTCCACAGCCACACTTCCTGCATACATGGCAATTACGTCAGGACTGATTACGATATCGCCCAGTTCTGTATTAATACGACCTTTCATTCGGATCCCTCCATTTCCGGTACTTGTGTTTGTATTATAACCTTTTTTTCACGAAAAAGAAATATTAATTTGAATTTTTTATTTTTCCCTTGCAAATTTGTACAACTTCTGATAAAATAGCCTTGTTGCAGGTCTGGATGATAGATACGTTCCGGACTTATTATATGTTCAAGGAGGTGCGATCAATCATGGCAAAATGTGCAATTTGTGAAAAAGGCGCTCATTTCGGAAACAATGTGAGCCATTCTCATAGAAGAACAAACAAAATGTGGAAATCCAACAT
>CAMMBV010000038.1 GCA_946494335.1 uncultured Ruminococcus sp.
AGATAGTCAAAATCCCTTCTTTTTAAAATGTCCTTGACAAAGGGTACACTTTATTCGGCCTTGTGAAGGAAGGTCTTATTACGATTCCTGCTGCGGCACAGCATGCAGACATGGAGCCATCAGAATTTGAGAGAGAATATCGGGATTATTTAAAGTGACAGGCACGAATGACATTTATAAAGGATTACAGTGGCCGGGCGTCCATAAGCGGATCAAAAACAAATAACTTTTATATTATTGCACAGTTTTGTAAAATGCGGTGAATTGATTGACAAAAGACAGGCCGTATTTTACAATAAAACCGGTGGGCAAATAATATACAGGAGGTATTTGCAATGAAACTGAAATTCGGTATGGTGGGAGGCGGAAACGGAGCTTTTATCGGAAACGTGCACCGGCATGGAGCGGTGATGGACGATCTGGCAGTATTATGTGCCGGCTGTTTTACGAGAAATGAGGAAAAAAATCTTATGACGGCCCGGGAATGGGGCATTTTAGATGAAAACAGAGTTTACGCCAATTATCGTGAGATGGCCAAAGCAGAGGGGGAAAGAGAAGACGGGATTGATTTCGTGTCTATCGCAACCCCCAATGATACACATTATGAAATTGCCAGATGTTTTATGGAGCAGGGTATTCATATCATGTGTGATAAGCCGCTGGCGCTGAATGCTGCTCAGGGAGAAGAGCTGGAAGCTATGGCCCGGGAGAAGGGGCTGCTTTTTGGCGTCACCTATACGTATACAGGCTATGCGATGATAAGACAGGCGAGGGATCTGATCGATGCGGGAGAGATCGGCAATATCCTTACGGTAGTGGGGGAGTATCCTCAGGAATGGCTGTTGGTACAGATGGTCAGTGACCGGTCTGATCAGGCTACCTGGAGAATGGATCCGGCCAGAAGCGGTCCTTCCGGCTGCTGCGCTGATATCGGAACTCATGTGGAGTGTCTGATTTCCAAAATGACGGGACTGGAGCCGGACAGCGTACTGGCAAGATTTGAACGACTGCCGAAGGATCAGGAGCTGCCGCTGGAAAATAACGTTCAGATTCTGGTGAACTTTAAGGGCGGAGTTTCAGGAATGATCTGGACTTCTCAGGTGGCGATCGGCCATGAAACGGATCTTTGCATCCGGATTTTCGGCGACAGGGGTTCTATTGAATGGCAGCACAGAAATCCGGCGGAGCTTAGAGTGACCAAAATTAATGAACCGCCGCAGATTTATACGGCGACCAGAGATTATGTATCTCAGGCATGCAGGGATTTGTCCAGACTTCCGTCGGGGCATCCGGAAGGATTTTTTGAGGCCTTTGGAAATATTTACCGCGGTTTTTGTTCTCATCTTCTGGCAAAGAAGGAGGGACGCGATCCCGGAAGCTTTGGCTATCCCACGGTGGAGGACGGAGTAAGAGGCATAAAATTCGTAGACGCCTGTTTGAAAAGCGACAGGGAAGGCAATGTATGGACGAAAGTGGATTAATACTGGACTTTATTTGTCATATATGGTAAAATAAAGAAAAAACACAAAGGAGATTCATTATGAAAGATGTTATAATTTCAGATTCCGTAAAATATATCGGTGTGGACGATACCACCATAGATTTGTTTGAGAGCCAGTATCACGTTCCCAACGGTGTTTCTTATAACTCCTATGTTATTCTGGATGAGAAAACAGCCGTTATGGATACGGTGGATCCAAGGGGAACACAGGAATGGCTGAAAAACCTGGAGTGTGAATTAAACGGCAGAACACCGGATTATCTGATCGTATCCCATTTGGAGCCGGATCATGCCGGAAGCATTCAGGCGCTGGCTGAAAAATATCCGCAGATGAAACTGGTGAGCAATGTGAAAGCGCTGAAAATGCTCCCGCAGTTTTTTGATTTCGACCTTACAGGCCGTACGGTGGAAGTGAAAGAGGGAGACACCCTTTCTCTGGGAAGTCACACCCTTCATTTTGTAATGGCGCCCATGGTTCACTGGCCGGAGGTTATGGTAGAGTATGAATCTACGGAAAAAATCCTCTTCTCCGCTGACGGGTTTGGAAAGTTCGGAGCCCTTTCCGCCGAAGAGGACTGGCTGTGTGAAGCGAGAAGATATTTTATTAATATTGTTGGAAAATACGGCGCTCAGGTACAGGCGCTGCTTAAAAAAGCCGCCGGCCTTGACATCAGCATGATCTGCCCGCTTCACGGACCTATTCTGAAAGAAAATCTGGGATATTACATTGAAAAATACGATATCTGGAGCAGCTATCGTCCCGAGGATGAAGGCGTTCTTGTGGCTTATGCTTCCATTCACGGCAATACGGCAAAGGCAGCGAAAAAGATGGCGGAAATTCTTGAAGAGGCAGGCGCTCCCAAGGTTGTTCTTAAAGATCTGGCAAGAGACGATATGGCGGAAGCGGTGGAGGACGCTTTCCGTTACAGTAAACTGGTGCTGTGCTGTGCTACATATGACGGCGGACTTTTCCCCTGCATGGAAGATTTTCTTGCGCATCTGCGTGCGAAAAATTATCAGAAACGTACGGTGGGACTGATGGAAAACGGTTCCTGGGCTCCCACAGCGGCAAAATGTATGAAAGGGATCCTGGACGGCATGAAGGACCTTACGATCTGTGATCAGACAGTGACTATTCTTTCCACCATGAAAGAGAAAAACCTGGAGGAAATGAAAGGACTGGCATCAGAGCTTCTGGCTTAGAATTTGCTGATAATTCGGCAGTCTTTTCCTAAATTACCGTTTACAAATCCTCCCAGATGCGATAAAATAATAACAATAAATCCGTAACAAGAGGAGGATTATACCAGATGAAAAAGGTAAATATTATTACGGCAGAGGAAGCTGCATTAAAGGTTCAGGACGGCGATACCATCGCAACCGGCGGTTTCGTAAGCTGCGCCTGCCCGGAAGCCCTTTCCACAGCTTTGGAAAAACGTTTTCTGGAGACAGGACATCCCCAGAATCTGACCTTGTTTTTTGCGGCAGGTCAGGGACATCGTGACGGTACAGGCGGCGACCACTACGGTCATGAAGGCATGGTAAAACGTGTTATCGGAGGCCACTGGGATCGAGCTCCGAAACTGGGCGATCTGGCCCTTGCAAATAAGATTGAAGCGTACAATCTGCCCCAGGGCGTTATCTCACATATGTACAGAGATATCGCGGCACATAATATCGGTACCATCACTCATGTAGGCCTGTATACATTTGCAGATCCCCGCAACGGCGGCGGAAAACTGAATGAATGCACCAAGGAAGACCTGGTAAAGATCGTGAATATCGATGGTGAAGAGCGTCTTCTTTACAAAGGATTCCCCATTGACGTAGTGTTCCTGCGGGGTTCCTACTGTGATGAATACGGAAACTGTACCGTACATAGAGAGATTGGACCGCTGGATGTAACAGCGATGGCACAGGCCTGCAAAAACTCCGGCGGAAAGGTTATCGTACAGGTGGAAAAAATCGTACAGGGCGGATCACTGGATCCGAAGCTGGTAGCAATTCCCGGTATCTATGTTGATTCAGTGGTGATCGGTTCTGATGAAGACAACATGCAGTGTCTGGGAATGCCCTATGACGGAGCGCTGACGGGTGAATTCCGGATTCCGGTGGATGCAATTCCTCCGATTCCCATGGATGCCAAGAAGATTATTGCACGCCGTGCAGCGATGGAACTTCCGAAGGATGCGATTGTCAATCTGGGAACCGGAGCTCCGGAGAAGATTGCCAATGTGGCTGCAGAAGAAGGAATTTCCGATTCCATGACGCTTACCGTGGAAGCAGGTTCCATAGCAGGTGTTCCCTACGGCGGCACACAGTTCGGTGCAGCTGCCAACTCCATGGCGATTCTGCCTCACAATGTGCAGTTTGACTTTTATCAGGGCGGCGGCCTGGATATTGCATTCCTGGGTCTTGCTGAGACAGCGCCAAACGGCGATCTGAATGTATCCAAGTTCGGTACCCGTCTTGCCGGAGCTGGCGGATTTATCGATATCACGCAGAATGCCAAGAGAGTAGTTTACTGCGGTACGATGACTGCCAAAGGTCTGAAAACAGAATGTAAAGACGGAAAACTGGTTATCACCCAGGAGGGTGCGAAAAAGAAATTTGTCAATCAGGTAGAACAGATCACCTTCTCCGGTGATTACGCCAATAAAGTAAAACAGCCGGTACTGTACATCACAGAGCGCTGTGTATTTGAACTGCGTCCGGAAGGGGTAACGCTGATTGAAATCGCTCCGGGTATTGATCTGCAGACACAGGTTCTGGATCAGATGGAATTCAAACCGCAGATTGCAGAAGATCTGAAGCTGATGGATGAAAGAATTTTCCGCGACGAACTGATGGGACTGGCTGACGAAAAATAAAACTGACAGATGAATAAAATGAAAGGATCCGTAAAGTCTTTCGGCTTTACGGATCCTTTCGTTTTATGGAAGACTGGCTTCTTTAATTTCTCCGCAGGCAATTTTGGAACCGGAATTTCCTGCCGGCTGGCTGGTAAAGTCATCGGGCATATCGTGAATAACTGCCGTTTTTCCAATGACCTCGTCGGGGTAGAAACGTCCCGTGTAGAACATGGAAAGCGTATAGCCATTATCAGCAAACAGCGGCGGCAGATCACCTGCGTGGGAGGGGTGAAGACAATCGTCTGGATTGTAATGGCCGCCGGTCATTCCAAATGCACCTTCTGCGTTGTCAGCGCATTCGCTTCCTTCGTGTATGTGAAAACCGAATATTTTGCCCTCGCAGGTCTGATCGGATGAGGGCAGGCCGTCGATTTGTGCAATGACGAAGGTGCCGTTAAAGAGCGGATAAAAATATACGCTGCCGTTGATGTTAGGATACGCTTTGGAACCGTGAATGTTTGCCTGGGCCTGCAGGGGTATCTTTAAAAGTGAAGATAAGATTTCAATAAAGGCGTTTTCCATAAGCATCAGCAGTCACTGCAGCTGCATTTTGCAGGAAGGTCGAAACTGGGGTTGAATGCATAGAAGTTATTCTCATCCAGATTTTCCTGCACAGACCGGAGCGCTTCACCGAAACGGGAGAAATCCAGCACACGTCAGAAATTCCAGGTAATGGTGATTTTTCCTTCGCAGATGACGATGGTCTGGATAAAGATGGCTGCGACCGCCTGTTTTTTCTGGAAACCGGCCTTTTCCCAAAGTTTGACAGGATCCTGAAACAATGTGTCGTGCGGCGGATGACGAAAGCGGCAGTACCGGAGCTTTTCAGTCAGTTCTATTTTTTGGCTGTTCAGCCGGTTGATCTGGCGGGTTATATATGAGGTTACTATTTCGTCCGCCTGGGGGAGTTTGGATAAAAGTTCCTGTATCTGCTGGTCAATTTGAAGCAGAAGAAGCTTATGGCTGTTTTCCTCAGCATAGAAGTCTTCTTCAGGGAGGGTAAGTGTTCCTATCTTGGTCAGCATTTGTTTGATTTTGGAAAATACAATCTGTTCCAGCAGTGTAACGTACACGGTTCCTCCGGTGCCGGGACATCTTTTCTTTCCGGTTTCCTGGGCTGTTTTGCATATAAAATATTTATGCCACCGGGTGTTGGATTTGGCGATGGACAGACTGCGGCCGCAGTGTCCGCATCGCACTGTGCCGGACAGCCAGGAGTTTTCCGCGCAGCCGTTTTTGGAAGAATGGCTGCTGGCTGGACAGCGGTTCCTGCATGCCAGCCACAGCCGGGAAGAGACAATGCCCTCATGGGGAGCCAGAACCACTTCTTTGCCGGCCAGGCTGTTTTGGCTGCGGGCTGAGGAAGTATTTTTACTGTACAGGTAGCAGGCATGGAAAGCGGAGAAATCGGATATGGGATTGATGATATCTGCTCCCTGCTCCTGGAAATACGTATAGATATCTGCATCTGCTCTGACATAGATGGGATTGCGGAGAATATCGCTGATTCTTGAGGTGTTCCAGGCGCCGCCGCGCAGATGGCGGATATTATGTGTATCAAAGTATTTTACGATATCATTCAAGGAATATCCAGGCTTTGCGTAGAGAGTATACATGAGCTGAATCTGTTCTGCCTCTTCCGGGACAGGCACATACATAGCGCTTTTGATTCCGTCAATGACGGCGCTGGTTTTTCCAAAGCCGTAGGGAATGCGGCCGCCCATGTAAAGGCCGCGTTTCAGGCGTGCGTGGTAGGAATCGGCCACCCGTTTCTGAATGGTCTCTCTTTCCAGCTGTGCAAATACAATGCATATATGGAGCATGGCTCTGCCGATGGGAGAGGATGTGTCAAATCTTTCTGTCGATGAGATAAACTCTACATGGCAGCTCTGAAATGTTTCCATCATATTTACAAAATCCAGGATAGAGCGGCTGATACGGTCCAGTTTATAAACGATCACTCTTGAAATTTTTCCCAGACGGACATCCTTAAGCATCTTTTCAAAAGCCGGTCTTCTGGTATCTTTTCCGCTGTATCCTCTGTCAGCATATATTTTATAAGGATTTCCCCGTGTCTCATATCTGCAGAATTCGATCTGGCTTTCGATGGATATACTGTCTTCCTTTTCTACCGACTGCCGGGCATACAGGGCGTCATACATCTTTTTTCTGGTTCCCGGTGCCCGAAAAAATTTCATAAAGCTGATTTTGAATCCGCGAAAGTACCTGATAATATTGGGACGTATCGAAATCAGGGTGCCGGTGATTCAGGATGAAGTGCATGTTATCCTGTGATATACGTTCGCTTTTTATGCGGTATGTGTTGGCTTCAGTCATGAGAACTGCCTCCTTTCGCGCTGATGATACAGTCTATGAGTGAATGCAAGTACGGTATTACCGGTCAAATTGACTGCAGCGCAGAGGGGAAATCATCGATCCTGTTTTAAAAAGCATTGCCTTTATGATAGTACTCTGATAAAATCAAGATAGAATAAATGGTATGAGAGGAGCGCTTGAATATGATACAAATTCGCCCTGTTTCTGATCTTAG
This sequence comes from uncultured Ruminococcus sp., assembly GCA_946494335.1. GTDB lineage: Bacteria > Bacillota > Clostridia > Lachnospirales > Lachnospiraceae > Ruminococcus_G. Next base: position 6,965 of record CAMMBV010000038.1, read on the forward strand.
AAATAAATTTCCTGAGATTGAAACCATAGTCAACAGTGGAAGTCCAGTGTATCTTACCAAAAATGGGTATGGTGCGATGGTTGTACTGAGTCTGGAAGAATATGCAAGGCTGACAGATAGCGTTGAGATGAAACTTGATGAGGCTGACAGGAAGGCGGCAGCGGCAAAAGAAAGGCTTTCCCATGAAACAGTTTTCAGTCATACAGGGGGTGCGGTACATGGAAAATAAATTCCATGGAATTTTGCTGCAATCTTCCCGGTTTGTTTCACCGAAACGCTGGAAGTGAACGATTTCCCGCTCCCGAAGGAACCGGATAGGATCCGCCACATCGGGGAAATCTCTTACCAGACGGAGGATATTGTCATAGGTAGAGCGGGCTTTCTGCTCCGCAGCCATATCTTCAAAAAGATCGGTGATGGGGTCTCCTTTGGACTGGAATTCACAGGCGTTAAAGGGAATTCCGCCGGCTGCCTGGGGCCAGAGCGCCAGGGTGTGATCCACGTAATATTTATCGAAACCGGAGCGCTCGATTTCTTCCATGGACAGGTCGCAGGTAAGCTGATAGATAATAGTTCCCACCATTTCCAGATGGGCCAGCTCTTCCGTGCCGATATCCGTCAGCATACCCATGCAGGTGCGGTTGGGCATAGTATAGCGCTGGGAAAGATAACGCATGGAAGCGGCCAGCTCGCCATCAGGACCGCCAAACTGACTGATGATCGTCTGTGCCAGTTTTGCATTGGTGGTGGTGATATTTACAGGGTACTGGAGCCTTTTTTCATAATTCCACATAACTTAACAGCGTCCTCCTTTCTTTTCCCATGGCCAGGGACTGGAGATCCACTGCCAGCAGGAGCTTTGAGCATCGCTGACAGTATTGATGGTAAGGGGAGCAAAACGGCGGGCATATTCCGCCATAGCCTCTTTATTGGCTTTTAACTGTTCCAGGAGACAGGCAAGCGCCTGCTGATTATCGGGGTGACTGTTGAGAAAAAGATTGAGTTCGTTAACTGCAAATCCGGATTCGCTGATCCGCTGCATAAGCTGAGCTTCATTGGAGTTTTTTGCCATCATCTTCGGACACCTCTCTTTCCGCAGAATGGTTTGCAAAGTTCCGGGAACAGCGTGCCCATTTTCAGAGCACGGCAGGTGTCGAAGGTTGTGCCGAATTTCTGCATGGGCACGTAGGCCATGGCCGGAATCATCTGATCAACGTGATGGTACATACTGTCCTGGGGACAGAATTGATTTCCCGTACGGGAATTAAGGCTGCGTGGCATCTGGCCGTGCATGCCGGGGCTTTTCTGATACCGGGACCGGGGATCCGGCCGGTTCATGGTACATCTATCCATAAGAACTGCCTTTCAAAGTTTCAGATTTCATTATATATTATGACCGCAGTCATAAAATGTGAGGGCGGCGCATAGAAGAGGAGAAAAGGTGAATACAAAATTAATTATGCTGGGAACCGGCAACGCGCTGGTCACCAGATGTTACAATACATGTTTTGCATTGGAGCAGGAGGGAGCGTATTTTCTGGTAGATGCAGGAGGAGGGAACGGCATTCTCACGCAGATGGAGAAAGCCGGTATTTCCCCTGAAAACGTGAGAGCCATGTTTATTTCCCATGCTCATACAGACCATTTCCTGGGAACGATCTGGGTGATACGGCTCATTGCATCCCGGATAAAGAAGGGAACATATGACAAAAATTTTCATGTATACTGTTATGAGGAGCTGTCCTCATTGCTTCAGAACTTCTGCAAAGAGCTGCTTCCGGCTAAGCTGACGAAGCTGTTTCATGACAGAATTAAATTTCATGTAATAAAGGACGGATCATGCGTGGAAAAACTGGGAATCCGGTTTCGTTTTTTTGATATCGGCTCTGCCAAGGCAAAGCAGTTTGGCTTCAGGGCCAGGCTTCCCCAGGGGCGCAGTCTCGTGTTTTTAGGAGACGAACCCTTTCACGAGCAGAACCGCGCCCAGGCCGAAAAAAGCGACTGGCTCATGAGCGAGGCTTTCTGTCTGTATGAAGAGAGAGAAAAATTTCGCCCCTATGAGAAGTCTCACAGTACGGCAAGAGATGCGGGCAGATCGGCATCGGAGCTTGAAGCAGGCAGGTTGATTTTGTACCACACGGAAGACAGTGATCTTTTGCACCGTCAGGCGCGGTACAGGGCGGAAGCGGAAAAAGAGTTTAGAGGACCGGTGTATGTGCCGGACGATCTGGAAGAGATTGAATTATAACGGGACAAGCAAAGGATATATAAGCATTCATGAAAGATATCTTAAACAGTGTTTGGAAGATCGGGAAAAAGAACGGAATCAGTCTGATTCTTTTTGAAGTGCTTTACCGCTCGGCAGTCACTATGACTGCGGGAAAGCTGATGGACTGGTCAATTCGGCTTCTTTTAAAAAGACAGGGGTTCAGTTATCTGACTGCCGAAAATTACGCAAAGTTTATGCTTCAGCCCCTGACCATCTTCGGCCTCTTTTTGCTGGCCATTCTGGCGGCTCTTTTCATGCTTATCGAAATATCGGCCGTATTTTGGGCCGTTCAGTGTTCAGTGAACGACATAAAAGTGCATGCCCTTGTGATGGCAAAGCAGGGAATTATAAACGGCGCGCGTTTTATCCGCCGTCATCCCTTTTTCTGGCCGGTATATATGCTGGGAACGCTGCCTTTTCTGGGGCTTCACTTTATTATCTGGGAAATTATAAATGTAAAGATTCTGGAGTTTACCGCCATACAGATCTATAATCTTTTCCCCTGGAAATGGGTGCTGGTCCTGCTGTGCGCGGTTGTGCTGACAGGCTCTGCGGTCATTTCTTTTTCCCTGCCTTACTGTATTGAAGAGGGTATGAGAATTAAAACGGGTCTTAAAAAGGCGGCTGCCAGACTGAAAAGGCGTATCGGCCGGTATACAGCGGGGGTGCTGGTGATGCAGGGAATGACGCTTCTGGCTGCCGCTGCGGCATATCTGGTTCTTTCACTGGCCGTGGTCGCGGGGATCTATCTGTTTATGAAGCCTTCCGCCAGAATCAGCGGCGTGCTGGTATACGGCGCTCAGGCTCAGAATTTTGTGGCCATATTTTCAGGCTCGGCCGGTATCGTGACGGGCCTTTTAAGCGTGAGCGCCGTCTATTTTCGGCGAAATCCTGCAGGGAGCATAAAGGCTTCGTCAAAGGGAAAGAGGGCGAGGCGTCTGATATATCTGCTGACGGCGTTTATTGCGGCGGCGGAGGCAGGCATATTTGCCTACCACGTCTTTTATGTGGGACGGGTCAATAATACGGTGCTGGATTCATTTAAGGTTACGGCCCACCGGGGAGGAGCTCTTATGGCGCCGGAAAACACAATGAGCGCCATGAAATATGCGGTGGAGTCCATGTCGGATTATGCGGAAATCGATGTGCAGGAGACCAGCGACGATGTGCTGGTGCTTCTGCATGATTCCAGCCTGAAAAGGACAACCGGGTATAACGGAAACATATGGGCCATGACATATCAGGAGGTGGCCCAGCTGGATGCAGGCGTCAGGTTTAACAGCCGTTTTCTGGGAGAGCAGGTACCGGCTCTGGATGATGTGATTGAATACAGCCGGGGAAAGATAGGACTGAATATTGAGGTGAAAAATAACGGACACAACCAGAACATTGTAAGTAAAGTGGTTCAGTGTCTGGAAGAACATGATTTTGTGGATCAGTGTGTCCTGACTTCCATGAATTATTCCTTTTTGCAGCAGGCCAAGGAACTGAACCCGGATATCCGGACGAGGTATATCATGACTATGACCTACGGAGGAATCAGCGATATTGAGGCGGCTGACTTTTTCAGCGTAAAGCATACGTATGTGACGGGAGCCTTTGTGCAGGAAGCGCACAGCTGCGGTAAGGAAGTACATGCATGGACGGTGAATTACCCGGGTGATATCAAAAGAATGATCACTTATGGGGTGGACGGAATCATAACAGATGATCCGGCACTGGCCCACGAGGTTTATCTGGACGAAGGGGAAACCCAGGCGGGTTTTGGAAGGCTGCTGCAGTATGCTATAAAATAAAAAGTTTGCTTTCTGAAAAAATCATGCTATACTAACAGATATATCTTGGTAAAAGGATTGTGAATGAAATGCGAAAGGCAATTGGAAAGTTTATCAGCCAGCTGCGGGAGAAGACGGATTATTATGATTATAATCTGCTGGCCGTGGTAATCCTGTTGATCTGCTTTGGCCTGGTCATGCTGTACAGCACCAGCGCGTATGAAGCGGAGACCAGATTCGGCGACGATATGTATTATTTCGGCAGACAGGCGCTGATCAGTCTGGCGGCTGTCATTGCGGCTGTTATCATTTCAAGATTTGATTATCATATATTAATAAAACTGTCCGGCTTTATTTTTATCGTGGCCTTTATCCTCATGGCGATGGTAAGATGGTCGCCCCTGGGCGTTGAGGTAAACGGCGCCAGGAGATGGCTGAAGCTGGGAATGCAGTTCCAGCCTTCGGAGATTGCGAAAATTGCTATTATTACATATCTTCCTGTGGTTATTATCAGCATGGGAAGAAAAATGAAAACCCTTAAAGGCGTGGGGTTTCTGCTGTTTCTGGGTGTGATACAGGCGGGCGGAGCCTATGTTCTGACTGATAACTTAAGTACGGGTCTGATCATCGGGGGAATTACCGTTATTCTTATCTTTGTCTCCCATCCCAGGACGAAGCCCTTCCTGATTACGCTGGGGGCAGGCTCCGCTGTCATTGCCGCCGTGGTGGCTTATCTGGCGCTGACAGTTGACAGCAGCGATAGTTTCCGTATCCAGAGGGTGCTGGTATGGCTGCGGCCGGAAGAGTATACCGCATCAGGGGGGTACCAGGTAATGCAGGCTTTGTATGCCATCGGTTCCGGCGGCCTTTTTGGAAAAGGTCTTGGCAACAGTACGCAGAAGCTGGGAACAATTCCGGAGGCGCAAAACGATATGATTTTCTCTATCGTATGTGAGGAGCTGGGGATCTTTGGCGGAGTGATGCTTCTGCTTTTGTTCTGTTATCTTCTGTACCGGCTGTTTTTCATTGCGCAGAATGCGCCTGATCTTTACGGATCTTTGATGGTGACGGGGATTTTCGCCCATATTGCGCTGCAGGTTATTTTAAATATTGCCGTTGTAATCAACCTGATTCCGACGACGGGCATCACCCTCCCCTTCGTCAGCTATGGAGGAACCTCCGTACTGTTTTTGATGGTGGAGATGGGAATTGCCTTAAGCGTATCCCGGCGGATAAAGTTTCAGGACAAAATAGAAGGATGATTTTTGGCAAAACAGGTTGACAAACCATTAAAATCTAGGTATGCTTTTTGCATATAAGATACATGTTGTGTTGGATATCAGCGGCACGGCATATTTTGGTTATATAAAGGAGAGAAGGATATGTTTGAGAAAATGAAAGAAATCATTGCAGAGCAGTTGAATTGCGATGCCAATACGATTTTCCCGGATACTTCATTTAAGGATGATCTGGGGGCCGATTCCCTGGATTTGTTTGAGCTGGTGATGGCTTTGGAAGAAGAGTATTCCATTGAAATCCCGTCTGACGATCTGGCAGATCTTCTGACTGTAGGCGATGTGGTTGAGTATTTGAAGACAAAAGGTGTGGAGGAATAATCCACGCCTTTATTATCGTCAGCGCACTGTGCGTTTGTACACCGGCGCTGTTATTTTTTCAGATGAAGGAGGAGCTTATGACAAAAGTAAAAACCAGGTTTGCACCCAGTCCCACAGGAAGGATGCATGTGGGAAACTTGCGGACTGCCCTGTATGCCTATCTGATTGCAAAACATGCGGGCGGGGATTTTATGCTGCGTATTGAGGATACGGATCAGGAACGTTTTCAGGAGGAGGCTCTTGGCATTATTTACCGGACGCTGGAAAAAACCGGACTGATTCCGGACGAGGGGCCGGGAAGAGAAAAGGACTGCGGTCCCTATGTGCAGAGTGAACGGTGCGCCAAAGGGATCTATATGAAGTACGCGAAGCAGCTGATCGAGCAGGGAGATGCCTACTACTGTTTCTGTGACAAGGAAAGACTGGAATCTCTGCGGACCAGCATTTCTGATAAGGAAATTGTGGTATATGATAAGCACTGCCTCCATCTTTCCAAAGAAGAGGTACAGGCAAATCTGGATAAGGGTATGCCCTATGTGATCCGAATCAATATGCCCACAGAAGGGACCACTACGTTTCATGATGAGATCTATGGTGATATCTCCGTGCCAAATGAGGAGCTGGACGATATGATCCTGATCAAATCAGACGGCTATCCCACCTATAACTTCGCCAACGTGGTGGACGACCATCTGATGGGAATCACCCATGTGGTAAGAGGAAATGAATATCTTTCTTCCGCACCGAAATATAATCGTCTTTACGAAGCATTTGGCTGGGAGGTGCCCGTCTATGTGCACTGTCCGCTGATCACCAATGAAGAACACCAGAAGCTGAGCAAGCGCAGCGGTCATTCTTCTTATGAAGATTTGATCGATCAGGGATTTTTAAGCGAGGCTGTAGTCAACTATGTGGCGCTGCTGGGCTGGAGCGCGCCTGACAACAGGGAGATCTTTTCTCTGGAAGAACTGATTGAATCTTTCGACTACCGTCATATGAGCAAATCTCCGGCAGTGTTTGATATTGTCAAACTGAAATGGATGAACGGGGAATACTTAAAGAAGATGGATGAGGATGCGTTCTATGAGATGGCTCTTCCCTATATAAAGGAAGTGATCACCAGGGACTACGATCTGAGAAAAATTTCAGATATGGTGAAAACCCGAATCGAAGTATTTCCGGATATCAAAGATCACATCGACTTCTTTGAAGAGGTTCCCGAATATGATGTTTCCATGTATGCTCATAAAAAGAGCAAAACCACGGTGCAGTCCTCTCTGGCGGTACTGGAAGAAGTGCTGCCGATTCTGGAAAAGCAGGAGGATTACAGCAATGACGCGCTGTATGAGGTTTTGTCCGCATACGTAAAGGAAAAGGAATATAAGGTCAACTACGTAATGTGGCCCATACGTACGGCGGTTTCAGGAAAACAGATGACACCGGCGGGAGCCACCGGCATCATGGAGGTGTTGGGAAAAGAGGAGTCTCTTAGACGTATCCGCCAGGCAATTGAGAAATTAAGCGCATGAATCTGAATCAGGAACAAAGAGAAGCGGTCCGTCACAACGAAGGACCGATGCTGGTTCTGGCCGGGCCGGGATCCGGAAAGACTGCGGTGATTACGGCCAGAACCGCTTATTTAACAGAAAAATACAATGCTGCTCCTTCTTCCATACTGGTGGTGACTTTTACAAGAGCCGCCGCCGGTGAAATGAAGGAGCGTTTTTTATCCGCAGCGGGAGGAAAGGGCACCCGGGTGCAGTTTGGAACCTTCCACGGGATTTTTTACGGAATTTTAAAGCAGGCGTACGGTCTTGGTTCCGGGAATATTATCGGGGACGGGGATCGAAGAAGACTTCTCGGGGAGCTGGTTTTGGACAGCGGGATGGAAATGGAAGATGAAAAAGAGACGCTGGATCTTCTGGAGCAGGAGATCAGTACCGTGAAGACGGAACAGATCGCGTTGGAACACTTTTATTCCGCAAGCTGTCCCGAGGAGGTTTTCCGCCGTATCTACCACAGCTATCACAGACGGCTTCGGCAAAAACGGCTGCTGGATTTCGACGATCTGATGGTCTGCTGCCATGAGCTGTTTTTAAAAAGACCGGATATTCTGAAAAGGTGGCAGGAGCGGTTCCGTTATATCATGGTGGATGAGTTCCAGGATGTGAATGCGCTGCAGTATAAAATTATCCGTATGCTGGCGGCTCCCCAGCATAATCTTTTTGTGGTGGGAGACGACGATCAGTCCATTTACCGTTTCCGCGGGGCAAAGCCTGAGATTATGCTGTCCTTTCAGAAGGATTATCCCCAGGCGAAACAGGTGATCCTGCGGAAAAACTACCGCTGTACGAAGGCCATTGTCAACTGTTCTCAAAGGCTGATCCGGGAAAATGAAAAGCGGTTTGAAAAAGCGCTGGAGACGGACAACGAACAGGGGGAGGCGGTGGAAATCCATCCTTTTTCCGACGAGGAGGCACAGAATCTGTACCTGATTCAGTCTGTGCTGGAAAAGACAGAGGAAGGCTGTCCGGCAAATGAGATCGCCGTGCTGTTTCGGACCAATACACAGAGCAGGCAGACCGTGTCGAAGCTGATGGAATATAACATTCCCTTTGTGATGCGTGATTCGTTGCCAAATCTGTATGAACACTGGATTGCCAGACAGATTTTTGCTTATCTGCGTCTGGCAAAGGGAGGAAGAAGCAGAAGCGATTTTCTTATGATTGTAAATAAACCCAACCGCTATATTTCCAGGGAGGCTCTTTATGAAAAAGAGGTGACCTTTGAAGCCCTTTATCAGTTTTATGAAGAAAAAGAGTGGATGTGGGAACGGATAGAAAAGCTGGAGGATGATCTGAAAAGAATGGGCGGGATGTCTCCTTTTGCGGCTATCAATTATCTGTGCTGCGGCGTGGGTTATCGGGAATACATCATCGAGTATGCCCGGCGCAGGAAGATAAAGGAGGATGACCTGCTGGACATTCTGGATGAAATCCAGGAAAGCAGCAAAAATTATCGAACGTTTGAGGAATGGTGCGCCTTTATCCAGGATTACACGCTGATGCTTAAGCGCCAGAAAAATTCACAAGATACCTGCGGCGTGGTTCTCTCCACCCTTCACGGGGCCAAAGGTCTGGAATACGATCATGTCTATATTCTGAATGTCAATGAGGGTATGATACCCTATCACAAAGCGGTTCTGGAGGAAGATCTGGAGGAAGAAAGGCGTCTTCTCTACGTGGGGATGACCAGGGCGAGAAAGACATTGCATCTTTATTATCCGGAAAAGCAGTACAAAAAAAAGCGGGAGCCTTCCAGATTTCTGGAAGAAATACTGGGGAGGGAGATAGGATGATTCACATCTATGCAGGAAAAACAGTCAAAGGAGAGGAGCATACAGCGGGCCGGGAGCTGCTTAAAAAAGGAATGCTGGAGCAGTACGGCGTGAAGCTGACCAAAGGAGATATCGGTTATGCGCAAAAAGGAAAACCCTATCTTAAAAACTCGCCCGGGCTGTTTTTTAACATCAGCCATTCCGGCGAATATGTGATCTGCGCCATTTCCCGGGCAGAGCTGGGCGCGGATATTGAACGCCACAGAGAAGTCCGCTTTTTACAGGTGGGGAAAAGATTTCTGACAGAAGAGGAATGGAAAATCTGGGAGCAAAGCCCGGATCCTCAAAAGTATTTTTTTGACCAGTGGGTGAAACGGGAGGCATTTCTGAAATGGAAAGGTACGGGACTTGACCGGGATCTTAAAACCCTTCCCTTTGACGGCTGGGGCAGCTTTTTTCATGTGGCCGATCATTACAGCGCCATGGTCTGGACGGAAGAGCCGATGGCGCTGAAACTTCATTTCTTATTCTAATCCTATTCTAAAATCAAAATCTTCTCATATATTGTTTTAAGAGGTGAATGATATGAGAGAAGAGGTATTGAAATTGTTCTCGGGTGAGATCAGGAACATTCTCGGAAAAGCTGATCTGAAACAGGATCGTCTTCAGGAAATCCGCCTCCGGGTGAACGCGCCTCTGATGATTGTCTATGACGGAGAAGAGTATTTCCTTTCCTCCGATGGGAAACTGAAAAAGACGCCGTCCGGTGCCTGTATGGTCTCTGCGGCGTGTATCCAGGAGACGCTGGAATACATTTCAGGGTATTCTCTGTATGCTTATGAAGAAGAAATCAGACAGGGATACATTACCATCCAGGGAGGGCACCGGGTGGGCCTGGCCGGAAAAACGGTGCTGGACGGGGAGCGGATCAAAAGCATTCATCATATATCCTTTATAAACGTCCGTTTTTCCCATCAGATTATGGGCTGCGCCAGGAAAGTGCTGCCCTTTGTGACAGACGGCGACACCGTGCGCCACACCCTTATCATCTCCCCGCCCAGATGCGGAAAGACCACTCTTTTGCGTGATCTGATCCGCCAGATATCCAACGGGGATGCGAAGAGAGCGGGACACTGTGTGGGTGTTGTGGACGAGCGGTCGGAGATCGGCGGCTGCTATCAGGGAATTCCTCAAAATGACGTGGGAATCCGCACGGATGTACTGGACGCCTGCCCGAAAGCGGAAGGGATGATGATGCTGATCCGATCCATGTCCCCGGAAGTGATTGCAGTGGATGAAATCGGAAGCTATGAGGATATTCACGCCATAGAGACAGTGATCAACTGCGGATGTAAGCTGCTGGCTACCGTTCACGGCAGTTCCATCGATGATATCAGGCGCAAACCTCTGCTGGACCGCATTGTGAAGGAACGTGTTTTTGAACGGTACATACTTCTGGATGGCTGCAGGGGAATCGGAAAGATCCGTCAGATATTCGATGAGCGGGGGACCTGTCTGTTTCAGGGTGAACCGGTATGATTATGAGAATGACGGGCATCGCCATGATCGTTTTTTCATGTGCGGGCCTGGGGGTGATAAAAAGCGCCCAGCTGCAGAAACGGTACCGCCTGTTAAAAGAGTGGGAGCGGCTGATTGTGCTGCTTGAACAGGAGATTTCCTACAATGCTGCCCTGCCGGAGGCCTGCAGGCGGGTGGGAAGAAAAGCCCGCCCTCCCTTTAACTCTTTTTTGGACAGCCTGTCCGGACGGCTGGAAGACTGCGGGGGAACTCCCTTTCCCAGGATCCTGGAGGAGGAAAGCAGCAGGTATCTGAAAGACGGGTATCTGACGAAGGAGGACCTGCAGAGTATTTCCATGCTGGGGGAGATGATGGGATTTGGAGACAGACAGACACAAAAAGAGATGCTGAAAAGGTATGGAAAAGAGCTGGAGATAAGACTGTCGGATTTAAAGGAACAGCTCCCCGGGAAACAGAAACTGTACCGCAGCCTCGGTTTTCTGGGCGGGGCATTTCTGGGTATCTTGCTGCTGTGACAAAAAAGGGGGAGAAGGGTTGGAAGTCAGTATTATCTTCAAAATCGGCGCAGTGGGAATACTGGTCTCTGTGCTGAGTCAGGTGCTGAAACACAGCGGGAGAGAGGAGCAGGCGTTTCTGGCAAGCCTGGCAGGACTGATCCTTGTGCTTTTCTGGATTCTCCCCTACATCAATGAACTTTTTGAAAGTGTCCGCCGGCTGTTCATGTTATAGGGGGGTGTCTGATGGATGTAATCAGAATCGCGGTTCTTGGTTTTGGCGGAGTTCTGCTGGGCCTGCTTCTGAAGCAGTGCCGGCCGGAATATTCATTTTACATCAGTCTTGCCGCCGGAGTCTGCATCCTGCTGCTGGCGTCTTCTAAAGTACAGTATCTGATAGAATCCATACAGTCCATTCAAAGCAGCCTGCCGGTGGATACGGCCTATCTGAACGTACTGCTGAAAATGATAGGCATCACTTATATCGGTCACTTTTCCTCCAGTCTGTGCAAAGATGCGGGATATGCTTCCATTGCCGCTCAGATTGAGACCTTCTGTAAAATGTCCATGATGGCCATGGCCATGCCCGTACTGCTGACTCTTCTGGAAGTGATACAGGAATTTCTGGGATGATCAGTTTTGTTAGAAAAGTCCAGTTCCTGCTGCCGGGGATGTGGCTGCTTTTTGTTCTGCTAAGCACGCCGGTGTGGGCGGAGCAGGAAAAGGCGGAGGAATACGAGGAAAAGCTGCTGGAGGATCTGGATACGCAGAATATGCAAAAACTGATGGACGAGCTCCTTCAGGAAAATACCTTCTCCTTTACAGACGCCATAAAAGAGATGATGGCAGGAGGGGAGGCCGTCACAAAGGAAGCTCTTGCTCAGGCGGTAGAAAGCAGTCTTTTTGGCCAGTTTGAGAAAAGCCGGGCGGTATTCGGACAGGTTCTGCTGCTGGCTTTTGCCGGTGCGGTGCTTGGCAGCTTTGTGCAGATATTCGATCAGGAAAAAATCGGGGATATCTGCTTTTATATTATCTATCTGCTGGTTTTTGTTCTGCTTTTAAAAGAGTTTAAGGGAATGAGCGAGGAACTTCACGGGACGCTGAAAAGCATTGTGGGGTTTATGCAGGCTCTGGCTCCGTCTTATTACATTGTGGTCACGGCTGCCACGGGAGTGACCACGGCGGCCATGTTTTATCAGATTATCCTGATTGTGATTTTCTGTGTGGAATATATACTGGTCACAGTCATGTTTCCGGCCGTTCATATCTATGTACTTCTGGAATTTATCAATCTTATGACAAAGGAGGCTATGCTTTCCAAAATATCGGAGCTTTTGAAAAATGGTATCCTCTGGGTGCAGAAAACCATGCTGGCAGTCATCGTGGGAATGCAGGTGATACAAAGTCTGATCGCTCCGGCGGTGGATTCCCTGAAGCGCTCCATGCTGGGAAAAACGGTGAGCGTCATACCGGGAGTGGGCAATGCGGTAAATGCCGTGACTGAGATCATTTTTGGTTCTGCCGTACTGATAAGGAACTGTTTCGGCGTCGTGGCGCTGATTGTTCTGCTTTTGATGGGGATTGCTCCGGTTATAAAGCTGGGAATGAACGCACTGGTTTACAAATTTACGGGAGCCCTGATTCAGCCGGTCTGTGACGAAAGGCTGGTAGGATGTTTCCAGGCTATGGGAGAAGGATGCGTTCTTCTTCTGAAACTTTTATTTACCACTCAGGTGCTGTTTATGCTGACCATTGTGATTCTGGCCAATTCACTGTAGAGGAGGGGGATATGGCGGAAACGTTTTACAGCTGGATCGGCAGTCTGGCCTGTTATTACCTGGTCTATTCCATTGTGATGAATATCATTCCGAAAAAGGAATACCAGGTCTATGTAAAAAGCTTTATGGGTATGCTGCTGGTTGTTATTATGCTCACTCCGGTGATGGAATTTATCCGGTCGGATTATGATATCTCGGAAATCTTTCAGACAGAGGAAATGAAAAGAGCCTGGAAGGAGATACAGGATCAGGAAAGAAGCGGACTGAAGCTGGAAAGTGATGAATACTTTCTGTATGCCTGCCAGGAGGAGACAGCCGCCCAGATCCGCAGTCTGGCGGAGGAAATGAAAGCCGGTGTGGATGAGCTTTCTGTAAAGCTTAAGCAGGAAGGGGAAAAGGGCATCCGGGTAAAGACAATAGAGCTGAAGCTTGCAAAGGGGACGCCGGAAAGGCTGAGGGAGGAGCTGATCGGGAAACTGGCACAGCTCTATGAAATCAGTGAGGGTGATGTTCATGTCTATATCAGTAATTCGTAAGATGGCAGAAAGGCTGAAGGGGCAAAAAAAGGAACAGCTGCTGGTGTTTTTCTTGCTGCTGGGCCTGCTGATTGTGGTGCTGCTTCCCGTTAAAGAAAAAGAAAAAACAGGAAAAACACAGCCAAAAGAAACGGCAGTGCAGTCTGTCGATACAGATCAGGGTACACTGGCGGGGCAGCTGGAGCGGCAGCTGGTGGATACGCTTTCCCAGGTGGAGGGTGTAGGGCAGGTAAAGGCGGCGGTTACACTGGAAACTTCCGGGAAAAAGGTGGTGGAAAAGGACGTGCCGGTCAGCGATTCCAGTTCAAGCCAGACAGACCAGGACGGCGCCAGGCAGGATACCGCAAGCAGCACGTCGGAGGAAGAGACAGTATATCAAAGAGACGGGGAAGGCAATGAGATCCCCTATGTGGTGCAGGAGACTACACCTGAAATCAGAGGCGTTGTGGTGGTGGCCCAGGGGGGAGGAGATCCTGTGGTGGAAAGGCAGATTCAGGAGGCGGTAATGGCATTATTTCATGTGGACGCTCATAAAATAAAAGTGATGAAAATGAAATAAAGGAGAGAGTCATTGAAAAAGAAGTTGTTCAGGAAAAATCAGGTGATTATCACAGCGCTGGCAGTTATGATTGCGGTTGCCGGATATATCAATTATTCGGATTCCAGGCTGAAAACACAAAACAGCAGCAAGGAACAGGCGGAGGAGACGGCGGATATGGGAGAAATCACAGAAGATATTGAAAGCCTGGATTACGATCTGACGGATGAGATTGCCGAGGCGGCCGAGGATGAGAATGCGGGAATGCAGACAGGGGATACAGATCAGGAAACGGATGATGCGGACGCAGAAGGAGAGAGTACAGATGTGCAGGCGGAGGATACAGACACATCCCAGGAAGGCACCGAATCAGCGGATGCATCTGCCGAAACTCCTGGCGAGGCGGTTCTGACAGGCGCTTCTACATACGTGGCCCAGGCGAGAATAAGCAGAGAACAGGTCCGCTCCCAGAATAAAGAGACTCTCCTTGAAATCATTAACAATGAGTCCTTAAGTCAGGAAGAAAAACAGTCAGCGGTGGACAGCATGGTGACCATGACGGATATGATCGAAAAAGAGGCGGCGGCCGAGTCTTTGCTGGAAGCCAAAGGGTTTGAAAGCGTCGTGGTGAATCTGGACGGAGATACGGCGGATGTGATGGTGCCCACAGCAGATCTGGACGAATCTCAGCTGGCACAGATAGAGGATGCGGTAAAAAGGAAAACGGGAGTGGAAGCTTCCAATATTATCATTACGCCCATGGATGAATCCGTGGCGGAGTAACAGGGCGAAGGAGTGAAAGAGACTGTCTTTTGGCGGTCTCTTTTCAATATAAAATGATGTATCAGTTTGGCCTGCCAGCTGAAATGAGCGGCTATTCAGTCGTCAGGCTGAATGGCGCAAGCCCCTTGACACTGTTTCTTTGATATACTAAAATGGTCTACATGTGAAATTTGAAAGAATCAGGAGGAGTCTTCGTGACTGATTATACGAAAGAAATAGAAAAAAGACGGACCTTTGCCATCATCTCTCACCCGGATGCGGGCAAGACCACACTGACGGAAAAATTTCTGCTTTACGGAGGAGCTATCAATCTGGCCGGGTCTGTAAAGGGTAAGGCCACGGCCAGACATGCCGTGTCAGACTGGATGGAAATTGAAAAAGAAAGAGGTATTTCCGTAACCTCATCGGTGCTTCAGTTTAATTACGGCGGTTACTGCATCAATATTCTGGATACGCCGGGACATCAGGATTTCTCAGAGGATACGTACCGGACTTTAATGGCTGCGGATTCGGCGGTGATGGTCATCGACGGCTCCAAAGGCGTGGAGGCGCAGACGAGAAAGCTTTTCAAGGTCTGCGTCATGCGGCACATTCCCATTTTCACCTTCATCAATAAGATGGACCGGGACGCCAACGACAGTTTTGATCTTCTGGATGAAATTGAAAAAGAGCTGGGCATCGCCACATGTCCTGTCAACTGGCCCATCGGTTCCGGAAAAGCCTTCAAGGGCGTATATGACAGAAATACAGAAAAAGTGCTGATCTTTTCCGACACCATGAAAGGGACAAAGGAAGGGAAGGAAGAAGAGCTTGATATAAACGACAGCCGTCTGGATGAAGTGCTGAATCCGGGGCAGAAGGAACAGCTTATGGAGGAAATCGAGCTGCTGGACGGCGCCAGTGCGCCTTTTGACATGGAAAAGGTGTCAAAAGGAGGGCTTTCTCCCGTGTTCTTCGGTTCCGCACTGACCAACTTCGGAGTGGAAACCTTCCTGCAGCATTTTCTTACCATGACTTCCTCACCGCTGCCAAGGAACTCAAATGAGGGAATCATCGATCCCATGAAGGAGCCTTTTTCCGCCTTTGTATTTAAAATCCAGGCCAATATGAACAAGGCACACAGGGACAGGATCGCTTTCATGCGGATCTGCTCCGGGAAGTTCGATGCTTCCCAGGAGGTTTACCACGTACAGGGAGATAAAAAAATGCGGCTTTCCCAGCCCCAGCAGATGATGGCTTCCGACCGTCATGTGGTGGAGGAGGCTTATGCGGGGGACATCATCGGTGTATTTGATCCTGGTATTTTTTCCATCGGCGATACGGTCTGCGCTCCCGGAAAAAAATTCATGTTTGAGGGAATACCCACCTTTGCGCCGGAGCATTTCGCCCGGGTCCGCCAGGTGGATACCATGAAAAGAAAGCAGTTTATCAAGGGCATCAATCAGATTGCACAGGAGGGCGCCATTCAGATTTTCCAGGAATTCAATACAGGTATGGAGGAGATCATCGTGGGCGTAGTGGGCGTTCTGCAGTTTGACGTTCTCAAATACCGGCTGGAAAATGAGTACAAGGTGGATATCCGCCTGGAAACGCTGCCCTACGAGCATATCCGCTGGATTGAAAACAAAGAGGAAGTGGATGTGGAAAAGCTGACCGGCACGTCGGATATGAAGAAGGTAAAGGATCTGAAAGGAAATCCGCTGCTGCTTTTTGTCAACGCGTGGAGCGTGGGAATGACGCTGGAGAGAAACGAAGGACTGGTTCTTTCAGAATTTGGAAAGAATTAAAAACCCCTTTTATTTTTAGAAAGTGTTTGTTATAATAAGAAAAAGGACGAACAGCGGGAGGTTGCGCTATGGCAGAAAATAAAAATGATATGAAGGATTCCTATACGGCTTACGATGCCGGACAGATTGGAACGGTACAGATAGCTGATGAAGTAGTTGCGATTATTGCCGGGCTGGCCGCCACAGAGGTGGAAGGCGTCAATTCCATGGCAGGAAACATTACCAATGAGCTGGTTGGAAAGCTGGGCATGAAAAATCTTTCCAAAGGCGTGAAGGTAAACGTGCAGGACGGTACGGTGGGCGTGGATCTGAACCTGAATATTAAATACGGATATGCCATTCCGGAAGTCTGCAGCAAAGTGCAGGATAAAGTAAAATCTGCGATTGAAAATATGACGGGGCTTTCTGTTTCGGGAATAAATATTGGTATTGCAGGCGTGAACCTTGAAAATATAAAGTAAGTACAAAATGGGATAAAGGGGGTCTGTAGTAAGGCCCCCTTTTTTCACAATAAAAACAGGATTCGGAGGGAAATATGAGCAGAAGAGAACTGCGGGAAAATATTTTTAAGCTGCTTTTTTTACAGGGATTCCATCAGGAAGAGGAGATGCCCGAACAGCTGGCGCTGTATTTTGAGGAAATGGAAGAGCTCAAAGGGGCACAGCGGGAGTATATTGAGACAAAGTATAAAAATACGGCGGATCGGATACAGGAACTGGACGCAGTGATCGACGGCGTGTCGACGGGCTGGAAAACCAGCAGGATGAGCAAGGTGGATCTGACGATTCTAAGACTGGCGGTTTATGAGATGAAATACGATGAAGAGGTGCCGGTAAAAGTGGCCATCAATGAGGCTGTGGAACTGGCCAAAAAATTTGGACAGGATGAATCCCCCTCTTTTATCAACGGCATACTGGGCGCCGTTGCCAGGGAGCTTTAACCTATGGGGCAGAGTATTTATTCTGTGAAGCAAGTGAATACTT
The DNA here is from genome assembly GCA_946494335.1 of uncultured Ruminococcus sp. Lineage (GTDB taxonomy): Bacteria > Bacillota > Clostridia > Lachnospirales > Lachnospiraceae > Ruminococcus_G. Next base: position 24,400 of record CAMMBV010000038.1, read on the forward strand.
ACATCAAGAATATGTTTACGCAGGATTTTCTTCTTCCGAAGATTCTGATCAAAGGAGAGGTCAGCAACTGCAAATATCACACCTCGGGTCACATCTACTTTTCTTTGAAAGATGAGAGCGGTTCCATTGCCTGTGTGATGTTTGCCGGGCAGAGAAAAGGCCTGGCTTTCGCCATGAAAAACGGAGATCAGGTGGTGGCCGGCGGCAGCGTCAGCGTTTACGAAAGAGACGGAAGATATCAGCTGTATGCGAAGGAAATTACTCTTGCCGGAGCGGGGCTTTTATATGAGCGGTTTCAGCAGCTGAAGAGGACGCTGGAAGAAATGGGGATGTTCGCACCGGAATACAAACAGCCCATCCCAAAAGGGATCCGGGTGCTGGGCGTAGTGACAGCTCCTACGGGTGCGGCGGTACGGGATATCTGCAACGTGGCCAGAAGAAGGAATCCGGGCATACGGATCATATTGTATCCTGCCCTGGTTCAGGGAGAAGGAGCCGCGGACAGTATCGTAAAGGGAATCCGGATGCTGGACCGCTATCAGGTGGATACCCTGATCGTGGGAAGAGGCGGAGGCTCCATGGAGGATCTGTGGGCATTCAACGAGGAAAAAGTAGCGCGGGCTATTTTTGAGTGCAGTGTTCCGGTGATATCAGCTGTGGGGCACGAGACAGATGTGACCATAGCGGATTATGTGGCGGACATGAGAGCGCCCACGCCGTCGGCGGCAGCAGAGCTGGCTGTGGATGATATGCAGGCGCTTACGAGGCGCATGGAGGATTATAAAAAACGGCTTGCTTTTCTTATGAAGGGCAGGCTGGCGCTGATGAAGCAGAAACTGTCCGGTTACCAGGTGCGTTTTGGATACTTAAGTCCCTGGCAGCAGATCCGGGAGAAAAGGCAGTATCTGGCAGATATGGACGAAAGGCTGCGGGAAGGAATCAGCCGGGAAATTTTGAATAAACGTCACAGGCTGATGCTTTATATCGAGAGAATGAAAGGTCTCTCGCCGCTGGATAAATTAAATCAGGGTTATTCTTACACGGAGACGGCGGATGGAAAAGCAGTCACCAAAATCGGACAGGTAAAAGAGCAGGAGCTTATAAGGATTCACGTAAGTGACGGAAGTATTCTGGCGAAAGTGAAGGAGAAGGAAAGCAGACATGAGTGAGAAGGAAAAAAAGCAGGAGTCAACGCTGGAGGAATCCTTTCAGACTCTGGATTCCATTGTAAATCGGCTGGAATCCGGTGAACTGACGCTGGAGGAATCCTTTCAGACTTATCAAAAGGGTATGGCTATATTAAAAGAGTGCAGCCAGAGAATTGATCTGGTTGAGAAAAAGGTGATGCAGATGGATGAAGAAGGAGAGCTGCATGAATTTTAAAGAGGAATTAGAACGCAGGACGAAAGAGGTTCAGGAGGCGGTATTTCAGTATCTTCCCAGAGAGGAAGGATTTCCGGCAAGGCTGGCACAGGCTGTAAATTACAATATGACGGCCCCGGGAAAACGACTGCGGCCCCTGCTGATGATGGAAATATACCGGATGTACGGGGGAGAGGGCGAAATTGTTTATCCCTTTATGGCTGCCATGGAGATGATACATACCCATTCTCTGATACATGACGATCTGCCGGCTCTTGACAATGATGATTACCGGCGGGGCAGAAAAACCACCCATAAGGTCTATGGAGAGGCGCTGGCGGTGCTTTGCGGAGACGCGCTTCTTAACTATGCCTATGAGACGGCGTTTCTGGCATTTTCCATGGAGGAAGATACAAAAAAAACAGCCAGAGCGCTTCAGATTCTGGGACGGAAGGCAGGCATTCACGGTATGCTGGGAGGCCAGAGCGTGGATGTGATGAATGAGAAAAAAGAGATGTCAAGGCAGATGCTGGATTACATCTATGAGAATAAAACGGCTGCCCTGATTGAAGGATCCATGATGATAGGGGCCGTTCTGGCGGGAGCGTCGGAGCGGGAGACAGAGAAAATGGAAGAAGCGGGAAGCTGTCTCGGCCTGGCGTTCCAGATTCAGGATGATATCCTGGACGTCACAGGAACGAAAGAAGAGCTGGGAAAACCCGTTCACAGTGATGAAAAGAACAAAAAAACCACGTATGTGACGCTGCAGGGCGTCGATCAGGCTCAGAAGACGGCCGAAAAGCTGACGCAGGATGCGAAGAGGCTTCTGACGGGGGAAAAGGATGAATTTCTGCAGATGCTTTTAGACTATCTTATGATCCGGAAAAAGTAGAAGGTTCAAATATATGATACTGGATAAAATAGAAAAAGCAAATGATATAAAACAGCTGGACGGGCAGGAGCTTGAAATGCTGGCGGAGGAAATCCGCACGTTTCTGATCGATCATCTGAGCAGAAGCGGCGGTCATCTGGCTTCCAATCTGGGTGCTGTGGAGCTGACCATGGCGCTTCACCTGACACTGGACTTTCCAAAGGACAGGCTGATCTTTGATGTGGGGCATCAGTGCTATACCCATAAGATTCTGACAGGAAGGAAAGAAGGGTTTGATCATCTCAGGCAGGCGGGCGGTATGAGCGGCTTCCCCAAACGGTGTGAGAGCGGCTGTGATTCCTTTGACACGGGACACAGTTCTACATCCATCTCCGCAGGCCTTGGATATGTCCATGCCAGAGATCTGCTGGGAGAGGATTACAAAGTCATATCCGTCATAGGAGACGGTGCTTTAACCGGCGGCATGGCCTATGAAGCCTTGAATAATGCGGCGGAGCTTAAAAAAAATTTTGTCATTGTACTGAATGATAATAATATGTCCATCTCCAACAACGTGGGAGGGATGTCGGCCTATCTTGGAAATCTGAGAACGGCTGCTTCCTATACCGACCTTAAGATGAATGTGACCAACGCTCTGAAGAAGATTCCCAGGGCGGGGGACAAAATGGTGCAGGCCATCCACAAAACAAAGAGCAGCATAAAGCAGTTTGTGATTCCGGGTATGCTGTTTGAAAACATGGGTCTGACTTATCTGGGACCGGTGGACGGACACAATATATCGCAGATGCGCAAAATTCTGCAGGATGCTTTCCGGGTGGAAGGCCCGGTGCTGGTTCATGTGCTGACGAAAAAGGGCATGGGATATGAGCCGGCCATGCGCCATCCGGCCAGATTTCACGGCACAGCGCCCTTTGAGATTGAGACGGGAATCCCGGTGAAAAAATCAAAACCGGCTTATACGGATATTTTCTCCACCGTCATGAGAAAATTCGGGGACCGGGATGAGAAGGTAGTGGCAGTGACAGCGGCCATGCCCACCGGAACCGGGCTGAATCGTTTCGCTCATATGTTTCCGGATCGCTTTTTTGACGTGGGAATCGCAGAAGAACATGCGGTCACCTTCGCTGCGGGACTGGCCCTGGGCGGATTAAAGCCTGTGGTGGCCATCTACTCTTCTTTCCTGCAGCGGGCGGTGGATCAGGTGCTTCACGACGTGTGTATGCAGAAGCTGCACGTGGTGTTTGCCATCGACCGGGCCGGTCTGGTGGGAAGTGACGGAGAAACGCACCACGGCTGTTTCGATCTGACCTACCTGTCCATGATGCCGGGGATGACGGTGATGGCGCCTAAAAACAAATGGGAGCTTTCAGATATGATGAAGTTCGCCGTAGCCTTCGACGGTCCCATCGCCCTTCGTTACCCCAGAGGCGAGGCCTGTGAGGAATTTGAGGAAAACAGAGATCCCGTTGTCCTGGGCAAGGCGGAAGTCTTAAAAGAAGGGGAAGAAATCGCACTGCTGGCAGTGGGAAGCATGGTGAAGACGGCAGAGCGGGTAAGACAGCGGCTGGAGAAGCTGGATATAAAAGCAACGCTGGTAAATATGCGGTTTGTGAAGCCTTTTGACACCCGGCTTTTGAAAAAGCTGGCCGGGAATCATGACAGATTCGTCACGCTGGAGGAGAATGTGGAAACCGGCGGCTTTGGACAGAGACTGGCTGCGTGGGCCGGCCTTCATCTGCTGTCAGCCGACGTGCTGAGTGTGGCCATACCGGATCAGTTTGTAACCCATGGAAGCGTGGATTATCTGTACAAAACGCTGGAAATGGACGATGAGTCGGTATGTGAGAGAATTTTGAAAAAATGGTACGGGAAAAAGTAAGATGAAAGAACGATTAGATGTATTGATGGTGAAACGCGGCCTGGCCCCCTCCAGGGAAAAGGCAAAGGCCGTAATCATGTCAGGCAATGTTTTTGTGGAGGGACAAAAGGAGGATAAAGCGGGCTCCATGTTCCCTGATACGGCGAAGATTACGGTGCGGGAATATGAGATGCCTTATGTAAGCCGGGGCGGTCTGAAGCTGGAAAAGGCAATGAAGGAGTTTGACGTTTCACTGCAGGATAAGATCTGCATGGACGTGGGCGCTTCCACCGGCGGATTTACAGACTGTATGCTGAAAAACGGCGCAGTGAGGGTCTACGCTGTGGACGTGGGTCACGGGCAGCTGGACTGGAAGCTGAGAAATGATGAACGGGTTATCTGTATGGAGCGGACCAATATCCGCTACGTCCTGCCGGAGGATATAGGGGAGCAGATACAGTTTGCATCCATTGACGTTTCCTTTATTTCCCTTTTAAAGGTGCTGCTTCCGGTGAAAAATCTGCTGGAGGAAGGGGCGCAGGTTGTCTGCCTGATCAAGCCTCAGTTCGAAGCAGGACGGGAGAAAGTAGGAAAAAAAGGCGTGGTAAGAGACCCCAAGGTACACCTGGAAGTGATTGAGCGGGTGATGGAGTATGCAAAAAGCATTGGATTTACACTGCTTAATCTGGATTTTTCTCCCATAAAAGGTCCGGAGGGAAATATAGAATATCTTCTGCATCTGGAAAACAGTTTGGAAAATGAGGAAACGAAATCTTCTGAGCCGGATGCAGACCAGGTGGTGGACCGGGCGCATCAGCAGCTGGATAAAGGGGCCTGAATATGAATCATTTTTATATTATTACCAACAGTATTAAGGATAAAGATCTGCTTGTGACGAAAAAAATCGTCAATTATCTGAAGGAGCACGGGAAGCAGTGTTCCATACAGCAGGAAAATCATACAAAGAACGGAAAGGAATTTCATTATACAGACGCCGCACAGATACCGGATGAGGCGGAATGTGCCCTGGTGCTGGGCGGTGACGGCACGCTTTTGCAGGCGGCCAGAGATGTGGTGGACCGGGAGCTTCCCCTTTTTGGGATCAATCTGGGCACACTGGGGTACCTGGCGGAAATCGATCAGCACTCTGTCTATCCGGCGCTGGATCACCTGATGAACGATGAGTTTGAAGTGGAGAGGCGGATGATGCTTTCCGGCAGCGTGTTTCATAATGGTGAGCTTCTGGAGAAGGATATCGCTTTGAATGATATCGTGATCAGCAGGGAAGGGTCTCTGTGCGTGGTAAAGTTTCATAATTTTGTCAATGATGAATTTTTGAATTCTTATAATGCGGACGGCATTATCATATCCACGCCCACCGGTTCCACCGGCTACAGCCTTTCAGCCGGCGGCCCCATTGTCTCCCCCAATGCTTCCATGATACTGATGACGCCGCTGGCTCCTCACACATTAAATACCAGGAGTATTATATTCCCGGATCAGGACAAGATAACGGTAGAGATCGGTCCGGGCCGGGACAAAGAGATGGAACATGGAATCGCATCCTTTGACGGCGATACCATTGTGCCTATGGTAACGGGAGACAGAATCGTCATACGCAAATCAAAAAGAGATACCAGAATCATCAAAATAAATAATGTCAGTTTTCTGGAAACACTGCGCAATAAAATGAGTACCAACTGACCGGGAGGAGTGAACGGATGAAAATTGCCAGGCATAGTCAGATCATAAAGCTGATCAATGAATATGATATAGAAACACAGGAGGAGCTGGCGGAAAAACTCAATAAAAGCGGCTTTCGGGTGACGCAGGCTACGGTATCTAGGGATATCCGGGAGCTGGGACTTACGAAAACAGCGGTCAGGGACGGGCATTCCCGCTATATCGTCACACGCAGTGAAGAGCAGGAGCTGGGGTCCAAATATATTCATGTGCTGAAAACCGCTTTTGTATCCATGGATACGGCCCAGAATCTTCTGGTGATCAAAACCGTATCGGGAATGGCCATGGCGGCGGCGGCGGCTCTTGACGATATGAACTGGAGTGAAATCGTGGGCTGCATCGCCGGGGATAATACGATTATGTGCGCGGCCAGGAGTGCGGACGAAGCTATCCTGGTTATGGCGAAGCTTAAGAAAATGCTGGATGAAGATTCCTTAAAATGAGGATGGAAATATGCTAACGAATTTACACGTGAAAAATCTTGCGCTGATCGACGAGACGGAAGTGGAATTTGAACCGGGTCTTAATATTCTGACCGGTGAAACGGGAGCAGGAAAATCCCTGCTTCTGGGTTCCATTAATCTGGCGCTGGGAAAGAAAATGGTCAGTGAAAGTATTGGAAAATTTGGAAAGTACGCGCTGGTGGAGCTGATCTTTACAGTGGAGAATCCGAAAATTGCTCAGGCTTTTGAACAGATGGGAATCACACTGGAGGACGGTCAGGTGGTGCTTTCCAGAAAGATTATGGAAGGGCGCAGTATCAGCCGGATCAACGGGGAAACCTGCACAGTGGGACAGATGAAGGAGGCCGCTTCCCTTCTTCTGGATATTCACGGACAGCATGAGCACCAGTCTTTGCTCTATCCGGAGCGTCAGCTGGATATTCTGGATGAATATGCGGGAAGCGAGCTGGACAGGCAGAAAAAACAGGTGGAAAGCTGTTACATGATCTATAAAAAAATCGAGAAAGAGCTGAAGGAATGCCAGATAGATGAAGAGCAAAGGCAGCGGGAAATGGATTTTCTTCAGTTTGAGATTCAGGAGATTGATGAAGCTTCTGTGCAGCCGGGAGAGGATGAAGAGCTGGAGCAAAGGTTCCGCAAAATGTATCATTCCAGAAAAATTGTGGAATCCCTGGGCCGGGTCCATAGTTATTTAAGCTATGAGAACGGCCAGTCCGCCGGAGAAATGCTGGGACAGGCGGTGAGGGAACTGGGACAGCTGGAAGGGCTGGACAAGGATCTGGATCAGATTTACCGGACGCTTCTGGATGTGGAAAGTATGCTAAGTGACTGCAGCCGGGATATCAGCGGATATCTGGATGATATGACATTTTCTGAGGAAGAATTTTCCCAGGTGCAGAACCGTCTGGATGAGATCAACCGTTTGAAAGGAAAGTACGGTGACAGCCCTGAGAAGATACTTAAGTACAGGGATGGCCGGCAAAAGATGCTGGATGATCTGATACATCTGGAAGAGCGCAAAGGCAAACTGGAAAAAGAGCTTCAAAGCGCCCGGGAAAAGCTGGAACAGGAAAGCAGCCGGCTTGGAACGCTCAGAAAGGCGGCTGCCCGGGAGATGGAGAAAGCCATTGTGGTTTCTTTAAAAGAGCTGAACTTTCTTCAGGTGGAGTTTCAGATCGGATTTGAACGGCTGAAATCCTATACGAAAAACGGGTATGACGCGGTTCGTTTTATGATCTCCACCAACCCGGGTGAACCGGTTCGGCCTCTTGATAAGGTGGTTTCCGGCGGAGAGCTTTCCAGGATCATGCTGGCGGTGAAAACACTGATGGCCGATAAGGACGACAAAGAGGTTTTGATTTTTGACGAAATCGATACGGGAATCAGCGGACGGACCGCGCAGAAAGTGTCGGAAAAAATGGCAGTTATTGCCGGAAAGAGACAGGTTCTGTGTATTACGCATCTGCCGCAGATTGCAGCCATGGCGGACGCACATTTTCTGATTGAAAAGCAGGTAAAGGATACATTTACCGCGACGGAAATCAAAAAGCTTGACAGCGAAGGTTCCATAAAGGAAATTGCCCGGATTCTGGGCGGAAGCCAGGTGACGGAGCGGATCATGGAAAGTGCCGCTGAAATGAAAGAAATGGCACAGGTAGTTAAAAATACAAGATTGAAAAAATAAAATCATCGCATACTAAAGAAGGATATACAAAACAGTGTATATCCTTTTCAGCTTTAGGAAAAGGATGTGATGATGCGTGAGCAATGTCAGGAAATACCGCCGGCTTTTGTGGGTGCTTCTGGGATGTTCCCTGCTGTTGTGTGCGGTGTACTCCTATTATATGGTCAAAAACTCCATACCGGATGAAATATCCGTATATGAAGGGCAGGAGGCACAGCTTAATGAGGCGCTGCCGTCCTCCGTGCTGACGTACGATGATGATATCGCTGTGCTGGGCAGTAATCAGTATCAGCTGAAATGCCGGCTTTTCGGAATGCTTCCTGTAAAAACGGTAAAAGTCCAAAGCATTCCCAGGCAGAGCGTTTTTGTCAGCGGCCAGACCATAGGAATCTATATGGAAACGGAAGGTGTGATGATCATTGATGCGGGAGAGATTGAAGCGGCAGATGAGATGCACACCAAACCGGCGGAGCATATTGTAAAGCCGGGGGATTATATTCTTGCAGTCAACGGCAGTGAAATCCAGAATAAAAAAGAGCTGATGAAGCTGGTGGATCAAAGCGCAGGCGAGGAAATGGAGCTTGTGCTCAAGCGGGGACTGGAAAAGATAACGGTAGCGCTCACACCGGTGATGACAAAGGATGGTTCCTACAAACTTGGAATCTGGGTCAGGGACAATATACAGGGAATCGGAACACTGACCTTTATGAAACCGGACGGTACTTACGGGGCGCTGGGTCACGGGATCAGTGATATTGATACCGGAGAGCTGCTTTCACTTTCACAGGGAGAACTGTACAGTGCAAAAATACTGTCTGTGTCAAAGGGAGTCAGCGGAAATCCGGGAGAATTGAAAGGGGTGATTACGTATCAGGATGAGGAAAAGCTGGGCAGCATTACAGTTAATCAGTACAATGGCATCAGCGGACGGCTGAATGAAAAGGGAGAGCAGCAGCTGACAGGACGCCAGATGGAACTTGGACTGAAGCAGGAGGTGGCCGAGGGACCGGCTGAAATCTGGTGCAATGTGGACGGGGAAGTTAAAAAGTATCAGGTGGAAATCACGGAAATCAATTACGGGGATGAAAACAGCAATAAAAATTTTGTGATTCATGTCACGGATCAGCGTCTTCTGGGAAGCACAGGAGGGATTGTCCAGGGAATGTCCGGGTCTCCGGTGATACAGAATGATAAACTGGTGGGAGCGGTTACCCATGTATTTGTGCAGGACGCCACCAGAGGCTACGGTATTTTTGTGGAAAATATGATTCAGTGAAAAAAGAGAGAATGAGTGCTGTATTTGACTTTGCAGACAAAGCAGGTTAAAAAAGGCCGCAGAACAGTGTTATGCTGATTTGCGGTCTTTTGCCTGATATGACTTAAAAATGCAACATGAAATATTTACAATGTTATAAAATTAAAACATATTCGGTTGATTTTTTTGGCTAATATGATATGATAATAGTATGTAGAAAGCGTTCTGGTGATACGTCAAGGGAGGGACGATTATGAATGAAATTTTAGGAAGCCGTATAAAGGCATTAAGAAATGCGAAAAATTTTACTCAAGAGCAGGTTGCTGAGAAAATAGGGGTCAGCAGACAGAAATATGCAAGGATTGAGAGTGGAGTTAACAGCATTACATTGGATATCCTTTCTAAAGTTGCAGAAGTTTTTGATGTGACGGTAGGAGATATAACAAAAGTGCTTGATGAAACTCCGGCAGTTGCATATAGAGCCGGAGAGAAAAGTGGGTCTGCCAAAGAGATATTTGATATGCTTGATTTGTTTTATGCGAATAAACGCATGTGTGCAAGGCTCCAGCACAAGACTATAATTTAGGAGGCGCGTGAATGAAGGAAATTAGAAAACGTGAAATCCGTATAGAAGCAGATTCATTCAGAGCAAAGTGTAAAACAGGCAGATATGGAGTCATTGATTTGTTCAAGGAATGCGAGAGACTGGGATATAAGCTATTAAGATATCCGCTCGGAGATTATGCTGATCTCGGGTTTGCAGTAAAAAAAGACAATGATATTATTATTTTTACGAATAGCTGCAGTAGATTGTCCAGGGAAATTTTTACACTTTCCCATGAAATCGGTCACACTATTTTGCATTTAGATGATGAGAGTTCGTTTATTGATGACAATATGACTATTAATGGAAAGAGTACAGATGAAAAAGAACAGGAAGCAAATTATTTTGCCGCCTGTTTGTTGATGCCACAGGATGAAGTCAATAAATTTATTGACTTGGAGATACAAAATTCCCATGGTAAGAGTTTGTCGGCAATGGACATCGCTCGAATTATGTCTGAGTTTAATGTTAGTTTTGATATGGCATTAAACCGTTTGGAAAGCTTGGGTATAATAGATTCAAAGCAAAAACAAGGCCTTGATAATGAAAAAATTGAAAAGAGAGTTGGAAATCTGCTTCGAAGTGTTGGCGGAAATGCAAGACTGAATGTATCTGGTAAAGAGATTGATATGCCATATGAATACCTGGAATCCACTATTTATAATTACAACCATAATGCGGTTCCAGAAGAAACATTGAAAAGAGTACTTGCGTATTATAAACTTAGCATAGACGATGTTAGTGACAAGATTGCTGAACATTGTGATGATGACGATGATGATTTGGAGGATTTAATAGGAGGGTTAGACGATTGAGGGCCTCTTTAGATACAAATGCTATTATCCATTTTTACAAAGCGGGACTTCAGGACATATTGTTTGATTTTTTTGATGAAGGCGTATTCATCTATGAACAGATCCGAGATATTGAGTTAAAAAATCATGGTCAGGATGTAATTGACAAAGTTGACTTTGACATTATTTCAGGAAGGATTAAATTATATACAGCTCAGAAATTGAAGGACTTGCAGGTACATAAGATATTTGAGTATCATGTTAGTGAAAACAAAAATCTGTATGGTACGGGTGATCTTGGCGAAGTATATGCAATATCACTGGCACAGACACTTGGTGTTTATTCCCTGGTTACAGATGATACGAAGCAGGGCGGACCATATATGTCTTTATTACAGTTTGAAGATGATATAATGCCATTTACATTTGCTGATGTATTAATTTTGAGGTTTTTATTTGATATAGCAGATGAAAATCAGACTGTGAAAGACTTTGACTCAATTAACTCATCTTCTGACTTAAATTGGTCTTTTAAGAGTCAGCTAAAAAAGTTCATAAAAAGATTTTTTAAAGAGCCGTACAGAGAGAAAGATCCAACTTGGATAAAGAAACTTGCCCATGATAATAATATAAATATAAAAATGAAACTTATTGCATTGAGCAAACTGTTGTGATGGCATAAGGTCCATGAAGAAATGTAAGATTCTCTTAGTTTGTTTGCAGAGTGGACAGGGGGCTGAAAATTTCAGCCCTTTTTTGATTCCTGCCTGCAGTCGAGGTTTCTTTTTTTTGCATCTTATATTCTCGTTTTTGACAGTTAGAGGCAAATAACAAGTGCCACAATCCTTGAAAACA
>CAMMBV010000039.1 GCA_946494335.1 uncultured Ruminococcus sp.
CACGGCGTGAACCGTCTACACCCTTAGCAGGGGCGCCTCTTCAGCCACTTGAGTACTTCTCCTCACACGAATTCACACAGTGAACTCATGAGCAAAATTTATTATACTAAACGAGTCTGTATTTGTCAACGATTTTTTTGCTATTTTTCATTTTTTTGAACTTCACGAAATTTGCTTCTATATATAGTTTTTCCATTCGTCTTTATCACTATATATAGAAGCTCTGACATATTTTCAGGAGACCCGTTCATTTTCCGCGATAGCAGCCTCAATTCTTGTCTTTACCATCTCCGCAATTTCCACGGTCTTCATCCCCTGATATTCTTCATAGGGAATGGGTTTCAGAAAATGAACCTGTACCGTCAGTTTCTTTATGGAATTGGTATCAAAGGCTTTATAGGAATCAATCAGCGCAATGGGAACGATGGGGCATTTTGCCTTTACCGCGCTTTTGAAGCTTCCTCCTTTAAAATCCAGAAGGCGGTTCTGCATCTTACTTCTGGTTCCCTCCGCGAAAATCAGATAATTATTTCCGCTTTTCACTTCTTCCGCCACCTGAGCAATCACCTTGAGGCCCTGGCGGACATCGGCCCGGTCCAAAGCCTGGGCCCCCATACAGGCGAAAACCTGCTTCAGGAACGGAATATTGGCGACTTCTTTCTTCATTACCACGGAAAACGGTCGCGGGCAGGCTTCAACGATCGCCAGAACATCATACAGTCCCTGATGATTGGGAAAAAAGATAAATCCGTCTTTTTCAGGAATATTTTCTGCTCCATGCACATCAATGAGAATTCTCCCCCCACGGTTGGCATGTCTGTCGATATACTGAAGAAGCCGATACCGTTCTTCTTTTGTGTATTTTTCCGCATGGGCCGCCACATAACACAGCCGGATCCACGCATACGGCACCAGAAGGAGATTTCTGAATACCATCAGCAATATTCTCTTCATTCTTTTGTTCCTCTTTGCTCCATGACCTGTTCGTATAGATTATTCCCAAGGGAATCGATGACCACCACCGCCGGAAAATCTTTTACCGTAAGTTTTCTTATCGCTTCCGTTCCCAGATCCTCATAGGCAATCACCTGGGATTCCACGATACACTTGGAAAGCAACGCGCCGGCGCCGCCCACAGCGGCAAAATACACTGCCTGATTTCTCACAATGGCCTCCGCCACTTCCGGTGTCCGTTTTCCCTTTCCGATCATTCCTTTCAGTCCCAGATCCAGCAGCCGTGGGGTATACTTATCCATACGGCTGGCAGTGGTGGGTCCCGCGGAACCAATGGGACGCCCCTGCCGGGCCGGCGAAGGTCCCATATAGTAAATGACATTATCCTTCAGATCCAGCGGAAGGGGACTTCCCTGGTTTAAGGCTTCTTCCATCCGCTTGTGGGCGGCATCTCTGGCAGTGTAAACGGTTCCCGTAATATAAACGTAGTCTCCGGCCCGCAGCTCTTTGATCTCCTCACTGACGAGAGGCGCGTGAATCTTTTTTTCCATCTTCAACCTCCTGAACTGTTCCATTCTTTTCTTTGCGGATTCTTAAAGAACCCGCACCGCATGGCGGTTCACATGGCAGCAGATATTGACCGCCACGGGAAGGCCCGCGATATGGGTGGGATAGGTGTTGATATTCACCGCCAGGGCAGTGATTTTTCCGCCGAGACCGCCGGGACCGATGCCGGAGGCATTGATCTTTTCCAGCAGCTCCTCCTCCAGATCTCTCACATAGGGAACGGGAGAATGTTCTGTCACGTCTCTGGTCAGCGCCTGCTTGGCCAGAAGCGCGCATTTTTCAAAGGTGCCGCCGATGCCTACTCCCACCACCATGGGCGGGCAGGCATTGGGGCCTGCCTCTCTCACGGCGGTAAGCACCGCCTCTTTTACGCCTTCTATCCCTTCCGCCGGTTTCAGCATAAAAATCCGGCTCATATTTTCACTTCCGAACCCTTTCGGAGCCACCGTGATTTTCACCTGGTTTCCGGGAACAATGGAACAATGGAGAATTCCCGGAGTGTTATCCCTGGTATTCTCCCGGATCAGCGGATCCTTCACCACGGATTTTCTCAGGTATCCCTCCTGATAGCCCTGACGGATGCCCTCGTTCACTGCGGTCTCCAGATCTCCGTCCACAAAGTGTACATCCTGTCCCACTTCCAGAAACACCACTGCCATTCCCGTATCCTGACAGATGGGGATCTGATCCTCCCCGGCGATTTTCAGATTCTCCTGAAGCTGCCGGAGCACTCTGCATCCCAGTTCAGAGGTTTCCCTTTCCACGGCGCTCTGAAAACACGCCTCCATATCCTCCGACAGAAAATAATTTGCCTGTATGCACATCTCCTTAATGGATTCCGTCACCTGGCTGACGGGAATCGTCCTGATTTCTCCCATGGGTATCTCTCCTTTTCCTGCCGGACAGCCGCATTTTTTGTCTGCGGCCGGCAGACTGCTTTTTATCGTGAAAACAGGCAGCACCGGCCGTCAGCCTTAATGCTGCCTGTTTTCCGCATACTTCATGACAACAGAACCTTCGGCGGTTTACTGTTCTTTCTCTTCTTCGCTCTCTTCTTCAGTGTTCTCCGTCTTTTCTCTCACCTTGGCAATGCTGGCCACGGAAATATTTTCATCCAGATCCATCAGTTTGACACCGGAGGTGATTCTTCCCAGAATGGAAATATCCGAACAGGAAATCCGGATGACGATTCCCTCCGTGGTGATCAGCATGATCTCATTGTCGTCATTGACTGCCTTCACGCCCACCACATTTCCGGTTTTCTCCGTGATCTTGTAGCATTTTACGCCTTTGCCGCCCCGGTTCTGAACGGTAAATTCACCCACGGAAGTCCGTTTGCCCAGACCTTTCTCCGAAACGATCAGCAGGTAATCGCCCTGGGTGTTCAGCTGCATGCCGATCACCTCGTCGTCATCACCCAGATTGATGCCTCTTACTCCCATGGAAACCCTTCCTGTGGTTCTCACGTCGGTTTCATGGAAACGGATACACTGGCCGAATTTGGTCACAAGGATAATATCCTTCCGGTTATCGGTGAATTTCACCTCAATCAGCTCATCCTCATCCCTCAGGGAAATGGCTGCCAGACCGGTCTTTCTCACATTCTCGTAATCGGTGATGGGGGTCTTCTTCACCAGGCCCTTCTTGGTGGCCATGAAGAGATACTCCCCTTTCCGGTATTCATTGATGGGGATCACCGCCGTGATCTTCTCTCCCGGCTGCAGCTGCAGCAGATTGATGATGGCGGTGCCTCTTGCCGTCCTTCCCGCCTCCGGAATCTCGTAGGCTTTCAGGCGGTACACCTTTCCCATGTTGGTGAAGAACATCAGGAAATGGTGGGTGGTGGTCATCAGAAGCTCCTCGATGTAATCATCCTCAATAGTCTGCATGCCCTTGATACCTTTGCCGCCCCGGTTCTGGCTGCGGAAATTGTCCACGGTCATCCGTTTGATATAACCCAGGTTGGTCATGGTGATCACCGTATTTTCGTTGGGGATCATGTCCTCCATGGAAATATCAAATTCATCGAACCCGATGGAGGTTCTTCTGTCATCGCCGTATTTTTCGGCAATCTCCAGAATTTCCTGACGGATTACCCGAAGCAGCATATTCCGGTCTGCCAGAATTGCCTGCAGCTTGCGGATCCGCTCCATCAGTTCCTTATATTCGCCCTCCAGCTTCTCCCGTTCCAGACCTGTCAGTGTACGCAGACGCATGTCCACGATGGCCTGGGCCTGAGCGTCGGTGAGCTCAAAACGCTCCATTAAGCGCTGCTTGGCCACCTGGGTATTCTCGGATCCCCGGATAATGCGGATCACCTCGTCGATGTTATCCAGGGCCTTCAGCAATCCTTCCAGGATATGAGCCCGCTCCTGGGCCTTGTTCAGATCGTACCGGGTTCTTCTGGTCACCACATCCTCCTGGTGAGCCAGATAATATTTCAGGATCTCCATCAGGTTCATGACCTTGGGCTGATTGTTCACCAGCGCCAGCATGATCACGCCGAAGGTATCCTGCAGCTGCGTATGTTTGTACAGCTGATTCAGAATCACATTGGCATTCACGTCTCTTCTCAGGTCGATGCAGATGCACATACCTTCCCGGCTGGAGTGGTCGGCCAGATCCGTGATGCCGTCAATCTTCTTTTCCTTCACCAGATCGGCGATTTTCTCAATCAGACGGGCCTTGTTGACCATGTACGGCAGCTCCGTAACCGTGATCCGGCTCTTTCCGTTGGGAAGGGTCTCGATATTGCTCACCGCCCGCACCCGGATCTTTCCTCTTCCGGTGCGGTAAGCCTCCTCAATGCCTCTGGTGCCCAAAATGGTGGCTCCTGTGGGGAAATCCGGTCCCTTGACGATTTTCAGGATTTCATCCATCTCCGTCTCCCGGTTTTCCTCAACGATATTGTCTATGATTTTTACCACCGCCTGGATCACCTCCCGCAGGTTGTGCGGGGGAATGTTGGTGGCCATACCTACGGCGATTCCGGAGGTTCCGTTCACCAGCAGATTGGGGAATCTGGCCGGAAGCACCTCCGGCTCCTTCTCCGTCTCGTCAAAGTTCGGGGAAAAGTCCACCGTGTTCTTGTTGATGTCCGCCAGCATCTCCATGGAGATCTTGCTGAGCCTGGCCTCCGTGTACCTCATGGCCGCCGCGCCGTCGCCGTCCACGGAACCGAAATTGCCGTGGCCGTCCACCAGCGGATAACGGGTGGACCACTCCTGGGCCAGATTTACCAGCGCTCCGTAGATGGAGCTGTCGCCGTGGGGGTGGTATTTACCCATGGTATCACCGACGATACGGGCACATTTTCTGTGAGGCTTATCCGGACCGTTGTTCAGCTCGATCATGGAAAAGAGAACACGCCGCTGCACCGGTTTCAGACCATCCCGCACATCGGGAAGGGCCCGGGACGCGATAACGCTCATGGCGTAATCGATATACGATTCCTCCATGGTTTTCTTCAGATCCACGTCATGGACTTTATCAAAAATATTGTCTTCCATCTCTACCTCCCATATCCGGAATTACTCCCGGATTTTTTCTGTTCCGGATAACATCAGATATCCAGGTTTTTCACGTTCAGGGCATTTTCCTCGATAAATTCTCTTCTGGGCTCCACCTTGTCTCCCATCAGGGTGGTGAAGGTCAGATCCAGCTCCGAGGAAGCCTCCTCGTCCATGGTCACCCGCAGAAGCACCCGGCGGGCCGGATCCATGGTGGTTTCCCACAGCTGATCCGCGTCCATCTCTCCCAGTCCTTTGTAACGCTGAATCTTATTGTTGCCGTCCCGGCCGATCTCCGTGAGAATCCGGTTCAGCTCCGCATCCGAATAGGCGTACCATACCTTCTTGTTTTTCTCGATCTTATAAAGAGGCGGCTGCGCCAGATACACATATCCCTGACGGATCAGCTCCGGCATGAACCGGTACAGGAAGGTGAGCATCAGGGTGGCGATATGGGCGCCGTCCACATCGGCATCCGTCATGATGATGATTTTGTGGTATCTCAGCTTGGTGATATCGAAATCATCGTGAATACCTGTTCCGAAGGCTGTGATCATGGCCTTGATCTCCGCGTTTCCGTAAATCTTGTCCAGTCTGGCCTTCTCCACATTCAGGATTTTTCCACGCAGAGGCAGGATCGCCTGGGTGGCCCGGCTTCTGGCCGTCTTGGCGGAGCCGCCGGCGGAATCTCCCTCTACGATGTAGATCTCACAGTTTTTCGGATCCTTGTCCGTGCAGTCTGCCAGCTTTCCGGGCAGAGACATTCCCTCCAGCGCCGACTTTCTTCTGGTGAGATCCCTGGCCTTTCTGGCCGCGTCCCTGGCCCTCTGAGCCAGCACGGATTTTTCCACCACGATCTTGGCCACGGTGGGATTCTGCTCCAGGAAAATCTCCAGCTGGCTGCTGACCACGCTGTCCACCGCGCTTCTGGCCTCGCTGTTGCCCAGCTTCTGCTTGGTCTGTCCCTCAAACTGGGGCTCCTCGATCTTGACGCTGATGATGGCGGTCAGACCCTCCCGGATATCCTCACCGGCCAGCTTCTCCGTATCCTTCAGCAGCTTGTTCTTTTTCGCGTAATCGTTGAAGGTTTTCGTCAGGGCATTGCGGAAGCCCATCACATGGGTTCCGCCCTCCGGCGTGGTGATATTGTTTACAAATCCATACGTATTCTCCGTGTAGGAGTCGTTGTGCTGCATGGCCACTTCCACCGCCACGCCGTCCTTTTCTCCTTCACAGTAGATGATTTCCGGATACAGGGCCGTCTTGCTCCGGTTCAGGTAGGTGACAAATTCCTTGATTCCGCCTTCATAGTGAAATTCTCTGTCCACCGGTTTCTCCGGCCGCAGGTCGTGAAGGGAAATCTTCAGTCCCCTGGTGAGGAACGCCATCTCCCGGAAACGCTGTTTCAGAATATCGTAATCGAAAATGGTCTCCTCAAAAATCTCCTTATCCGGAAGGAAGGTGACCATGGTACCCGTTCTGTCCGGCTCGCAGTCGCCCACCACTTTCAACTTGTAAATAGTCTTACCTCTCTCATACCGCTGCCGGTACATCTTACCCTCATGGTAAATGGTAACCTCCAGCCACTCGGACAGGGCGTTTACCACGGAAGCGCCCACTCCGTGGAGACCGCCGGATACCTTATATCCCCCGCCGCCGAATTTTCCTCCGGCGTGGAGTACCGTAAATACCACTTCCACGGCGGGAATCCCCGCCTTGTGATTGATTCCAACAGGAATTCCCCGGCCATTATCGATTACGGTTACCGAATTATCGGCGTTGATGGTCACATCAATATGGTCGCAAAATCCAGCCAGCGCTTCGTCCACCGAATTGTCCACGATTTCATACACCAGATGATGAAGACCGCGGGAAGAAGTGCTGCCGATATACATTCCCGGCCGTTTTCTCACCGCTTCCAATCCCTCCAGGATCTGGATCTGATCTGCTCCGTATTCTGTACTCATTCTGCTCCTCCTAATTCATGACAATAAAAAGTCCGCGAAGCGTTACTTTTCATCGTTGTTTTTGAATACATTTCCGTCGATAACCCGGAAAATTTTATTTATTTCAAATCTGTTGCTGACAAATTCATCCAGACCGGTACAGGTAATCAATGTCTGAATCTGGTGAATACTCTGCAGGAGATAATTCTGCCGGCTGCTGTCCAGTTCCGAAAGCACATCGTCCAGAAGAAGCACCGGATTTTCCCCGATCCTTTTTTTTACCAGAGCCAGCTCCGACAGCTTCAGCGACAGAGCCGCCGTCCTCTGCTGCCCCTGGGAACCGAATTTCCGGATATCAATGTCGTTGACCTGCACGCAGAAATCATCCCGGTGAGGCCCCACCGAAGACTGTTTAAACTTCAGATCCCGGTCCCTGGAGGCGGCCAGCCGCTCTTCCAGAAGTTCTTCCTCCACATTCGGTTCATAATTCAGATAAATGCTCTCACGTCCTCCCGTCAGGCTGGCGTGAAGATCACGGATCATGCCGTTGAGTTCGCCGATGAAGCGCTTTCTGGCTGCGATGATTTTTTTCCCGTAATGAACCAGCTGCATATCCCACACATCCAGGGTGTCCGCCAGTCTGGGGGAAAAGGAAATATCCTTCAGAAGTTTGTTCCTCTGATTCAGCACCTGGTTGTACCCGGCCAGATCCTGGAGATAGATTTTGTCCAGCTGGCAAAGCTCCATATCCAGAAACCGGCGCCTCTCTCCGGGGCCGTTTTTGATGATGTTCAGATCCTCCGGGGAGAAAAACACCAGGTTGACAATCCCGAAAAGCTCGGAGGCTTTCTTTATGGGAATACCGTCCACCGCGATCCCCTTGGATTTGTTCTTTTTCAGATGTACATCGATTTTCCTGGAAATCCCGTCCCGTCGCACCATCATGCGGATATGGGATTCCTCCTGGCCAAACCGGATGATCTCCCGGTCCCTGCTTCCCCGGTGAGACTTGGTGGTACCGCACAGATACGCGGCCTCCAGAATATTCGTCTTTCCCTGGGCGTTGTCCCCGTAAAGGATATTGGTGGCGGGATCCAGCTCTATGTATAAATATTCATAATTTCTGTAATTTTTTAATTCGATCGATTCGATATACATCTGTCACCATACCGTCTTTATTTATGACAATAGAAAGCCCACTTTCTATTGTATGATAATTGAAAGTCTGTAATTACTTCCTGCAATTATCTGTCAATTTTAATCTCATTGCCTTCAAAGGTTACCAGGTCGCCCGGATACAGTTTTCTTCCCCTGCGGGTGTCCACCTCTCCGTTCACTTTCACCAGGCCGTCCTGAATGGCCAGCTTGGCTTCTACGCCGTCCTCCACCAGACTGGCCGCTTTCAGCGCCTGGCCCAGTTTGATATATTCATCTTTTAATTTAATAATTTCCATTTTGTCCTCCTGACAGATACTTCAGAAATTTTCAGCGGGCCACACTGAAGTTCACCGGAAGAATCAGGTAGATGTAGGACTCCTGTTCATCCTTGATAAAGCAGGGTGCCTTGGGATTCACCAGGTAAATGGAGATTTCCTCATCATCGATAACCCGCAGCGCGTCGATGAGAAATCTGGGGTTGAACCCGATCATGATATCCTTTCCCTCTTTGGCGATATCAATGTCTTCCTTCATGGAACCGATCTGAGAATGGATGCTCAGCTCCATGCCGCCATCCTGAATATTGATGATGATGGGTTTTTTGTCACCCTCTTTTACAAAAAGCGTGGCTCTGTCGATACAATTGAGAAATTCTTTTTTGTTAATCTGTACTTTTGTTTCATAATCGCTGGAGAGCATCTGGTCAATGCGGAAATATTCTCCCTCGATCAGCCGGGAAACCACTACGGTCTCGTCGAACTCAAAGACAATATGATTCTCGGTGAAGAAAATCTCCACCTGATCTTCCGTCTCGCCGGAAAGGATCTTGCTGATTTCGCTGAGGGTTTTTCCGGGAACCACCACTTTCCGGTCCGGATACGTCTCTTTCAGTTCAATCTTCCGGATGGCGATCCGGTGTCCGTCCAGGGAAACCACCTTCAGAGTGTCGCCTTTGATTTCGAAAAGTTCACCGGTCATCAGTTTGTTGTTCTCGTTGGCGGCGATAGAAAAGATGGTCTGACGGATCACTTCTTTTAACGTAAACTGGGAAAGTGTGATGCCTTCATTTTTTTCTATTACCGGCAGGTAAGCAAAATCTTCTCCGGATCTTCCGGGAATGGAGAATTTCGCTTTTTCACAGGTGATGGTGGTATTCAGTTTGTCGTCCGTCTCAATGGTGACATCGTTATCGGGAAGTTTTCGGATAATTTCGGAAAACAGACGGGCGTCCAGTGCTACGACTCCCTTCTCCAGAATCATGCCGGTGACTTTTGTCTCGATACCCAGTTCCATATCGTTGGTGGTAAATTTGATTTCGGCAGCGGAGGCGTCGATGAGGATGCACTCCAGAATCGGCATGGTTGTTTTAGAAGGAACTGCTTTCAGCGAGATGTTAACGCTTTTCAGTAACTCGTTTTTGGAACAGATTAATTTCATAATGTGAATAACTCCCTCCCTGAACCGCAAGGCTCATAGAACTAAAATAAATAACAAATCCGTAGTAATCGCCGTAGGGGCTGTGAAAATGTGTAAAAGCGGGACAAACCCGGAAAACATGGGATTCTTCCGGTGGGATAACCATGTGCAGAGTCTAGAACGACCATGTGAATAAAGTGTGTACAGATGAAGAACTTAAAGTTGTCCACAAACTGTACACAATGAATTCACATGGAAACTGTGGATAAACAGCCGCTGCTAGAAGGCGCTACTCTCAGAAAACGCGATCTTCTTAGCCGCCGGGCTGCAGCTTTTTCTTGAGGATCTCCACGGTGTTTCTGGTATTTTCCGAGGACTTCAGCTCCTGTTCGATCTTGTCGCAACCGTGCATGATGGTGGTATGATCCCGGTTTCCGAGACATTTTCCAATGGATTTTAAAGGAACATCTGTCATCTCCCGGCAGAGGTACATGGCAATCTGACGGGGATAAACCACCTTGCTGTTTCTCTTGTTTCCCGCGATCTCTTCCGGTGATACGTCAAAATGCTCCGCCACGGTGCTGATGATGTACTCCGGCGTGATAATCTTTTTCTCGTTGGGAGAAATGATATCCTTCAGTACCTCCTCCGCCAGTTCCATGGTGATTTCCCGTTTTTCCAGGTTGGCGTAGGCGATAATCTTGTTGAGGGATCCCTCCAGCTCACGGATATTGGATTTTATGTTTTTGGCAATGTACTCGATGATGGCGTCATCTATATTATAACCATCCATTTCCTCTTTTTTCCGGAGAATCGCCACCCGGGTCTCATAATCCGGGGAGGAGATGTCTGCCAGAAGGCCCCATTCGAAACGGGAGCGGATCCGGTCCTCCAGAATTTCCATATCCTTGGGCGGCTTATCACTGGAAATAATGATCTGCTTTTTCGCCGCGTGCAGGGAATTGAACGTATGGAAAAATTCCTCCTGGGTGGATTCCTTTCCTATAATAAACTGGATATCGTCGATCAGAAGCACGTCGATGTTTCTGTATTTTTCACGGAACTTGGTCATGGCCGTATTGTTGCCGTTTCGGATGGCCTCGATCAGTTCGTTGGTAAACTCCTCACTGGTGGTGTAGACAATCCGGCAGGAGGGGTTTTTCTCCAGAATAAAGTGGGCGATGGAGTGCATCAGATGGGTTTTTCCCAGTCCCACGCCTCCGTAGAGGAACAGCGGATTGTAGATTTCCCCGGGAGATTCGGCCACCGCCAGGGAAGCCGCGTGGGCAAATTTGTTGTTACTGCCCACCACAAAAGTATCAAAGGTATATTTCGGATTCAGGTTGGCCATCTCTTTGTTTTCATTGAAATTGGAAGCGGCCGGCGTCTCATCCTCGCGGATATCCTCCGGAAGAATGAAGGCGATCTCATAATCCACCCCCGACAGTTCGGAGACAGCAACCTTCAGGGGAAGGGCATACTTTTTGCTGATATAGTCAAGGCCCACCTGCTGGGAAGGAACCAGAATCGTGACCACATTATTCTCAATCTTATGGATTTTCAGCGGCTTCAGCCAGGTTTTAAAAGAAACATCTGATAATTCATGCTCCTTTTTTACAGTCTCTAAGATTTCGTCCCATTTTTCATAAATGATGTTCATGATCCTCTCCTATGTTTTTTATATGATAATGTCCAGCAGCTGATCAGCCTGTAAAAGTATTCTGCAACAGTTGAGCTGCGTAAACTTTTCATTGTCGTATACAATGAAAAACACGCTGTGCGAATTTTTCATTGTCGTATACAATGAAAAACACGTTGTACGAATTTTTCATTGTCATGAATAAGGAATCCGTGTTGGCACGAATTCCCGCATTCATGACAATGGAAAGTTCGCGATGCGTACTTTCCATTGGTGCGTTGCGCAGGAAAAAAGCATTCTTTCTCTCCTGCAATTCGGATAATCAGATAATATCTCTACTATATATTATAATAAATTGTGGATTTTATCAATCATAAATTGTGGATAAGTATAGAAAACTCAGGGGAAAAATGGATAATGTGGATAGATGTGAAGAAATACATAGCGGTTATACACCACGAAATATGCTGAAAAATAGGAGTTTTTGCAGTTTTTCACACAACTGTACACATGATAAGGTGGAGTTATCCACAAGTTATCCACAAGATGTGGAAAACCTATGTAAACTATGTGGAAAGAGGTGGATATGATTTTTTGGAAAAAACGGGCGGATTTGCTTGACTTGACGGGGGTTTGCTAATATAATGAATCTGATGTTTTCTGACATACATGAAAGAAAAAGAGAATACTGCCATCTGAGGGATGGTTTTCGAAGGAGGTGCCTTGGATATGAAGATGACATTTCAGCCTAAGAAGAGATCCAGAGCAAAGGTTCACGGATTCCGGGCAAGAATGAGTACAAAGGGCGGCAGAAAAGTTCTGGCAGCCAGAAGATTAAAAGGAAGAAAAAGATTATCAGCATAAAGACCGCAGATATGTGGTCTTTTCTTCTTAGAAAAAAGCGATGGGAATGAAACTATGAAATACGCGTATTCGGAGAGTCTGAAGAAGAACAGAGATTTTCAGCTGGTATATAAAAAGGGAACATCTTTTGCGAATAAATATCTGGTAATGTATGTGAGGGAGAATCAGCTGGAAAAGAACAGAATCGGTATCTCTGTCAGCAAAAAGGTGGGCAACAGTGTCGTCCGCCACAGACTGTGCAGGCTGGTGAGGGAAAGCTACCGGCTGCATGAAAAAGAATTTCATAGTGGATATGATCTTGTGATTGTGGCCCGCGTGAATGCAAAAGAGAGAACGTTTCGTGAGATTGAGAGTGCATTCCTGCATTTGGGAAAGCTGCATCATATCTTGTTGGCAGCGTGCGGGAGCGGCCCGCAAAGTATGGAAAAGAGATCAGAATGAAAAGTTTATTAATCAGAGGAATCAAACTGTATCAGAAGTATTTATCTCCTTTAAAGAGAACCCGGTGTCCCTATATTCCGTCCTGCTCTCAGTACGGGCTGGAGGCAATACAGAAATACGGGGCTTTTAAAGGCGGCCTTCTGGCCTTGTGGAGAATTTTGAGGTGCAATCCATTTTCAAAAGGCGGAGTTGACCCGGTTCCATAAGAAATTTAAGGAGGAAACAGAGTTTTGAATATCGTATTGACAAAGGTTACGATCCCCGTGATCGGATGGGTCAGCAGTATATTGGGCTGGATCATCAATGGTATTTATGCTGTTTTAAGCACCATTGGTCTTCCGAATATCGGTCTGGCTATTATTCTGTTTACTCTGGTGATTTACCTGTTGATGACACCTCTGCAGATCAAACAGCAGAAGTTTTCAAAGCTGAACAGCGTAATGCAGCCAGAGATTCAGAAAATTCAGAAGAAATATAAGGGAAAGAAAGATCAGGACTCCGTGATGCGGCAGAATGAGGAAGTCAATGCCGTTTATCAGAAGTATGGAGTATCTCCTACAGGAAGCTGTCTGCAGCTGATTGTGCAGCTGCCGGTTCTGATCGCTCTGTATCAGGTTATTTACCATATTCCCGGATATATTACCGGTGTACGCAATGTGTTTTCCGGTCTTGCTTCCAAAATTATGGAAATTCCGCAGTACGGAGAGATCATCAGCAATTTCCTTACGGATAATAAAATTAATATGTACGGTATCACAGCCAATACGGATTTCAATATGGATACCACCATTGATTTCCTGTATAAGCTGACGCCGTCTCAGCTGGACACATTTTCCAATCTGCCTGAGATGGGAGATCTGTCTGAATTGTTTAACAGTGTATCGACGCAGGCGGCGCATCTGAATAATTTTCTTACACTGAATATTTCAGATACCCCCCTTTCCATCATTCAGAGCAGCTGGGCAGCGGGCTCCTATCTGCTGGTGTTTGCCGCTGTCATGATACCTGTTCTGGCCTGGTTTACTCAGTGGATGAACTATAAGCTGATACCCCAGCCCCAGACCACCAGTGATCAGCCCAGCAGCATGGAAGCTACCATGCGGGGAATGAATACTTTCATGCCGATCATGTCGGCAATCTTCTGTTTCTCATTCCCGGTTGGTATCGGTATCTACTGGATTGTCGGTGCGGTGATCCGGTGTGTACAGCAGATTGTCATCAACAATTACATGAATAAGATCGATATGGAGGATCTGGTCCGCCATAATCAGGAGAAGGTTAAGAAAAAACTGGAGAAGAAGGGCGTGGATCCGCAGAAGATCAACCAGCAGGCGAGAATGAATGTGAGAAATATTCAGGAACCGCAGACAAAAACAGGTTCTTCTGTGGCGGATAAGGCTGCGAATGTGAAGAAATCGACGGATTACTATAAGAACGCCAATACCAGTTACAAGCCGGGAAGTCTGGCTGCCAAGGCCAATATGGTAAGACAGTTCGATGAAAAGAACGGCAAGAAGAAATAGGGGGACAGGGACGATGGAATTCAGAGAGATTACCGCGAAAACCGTTGACGAAGCGATAACAAAAGCTTGTCTTGAGCTGGAAACCTCCAGCGATAACCTGGAAATTCAGGTTGTCCGCGAAGGTACCTCGGGATTCTTTGGAATTGGCAGCAAGCCTGCCATTATCAGAGTCCGCAGGAAGGTAGAAGAGGAAGAGTTCAACATTCTTGAGGAACTGAAAAAGGAAGATCTGCGAAAAGAGTCCCGCAGAACGGAAAAGAAAGAAGCCAGAAAAGAAGCTCCCCGAAAGGAAGCGAAGAAGGAAGAAAAGAAAGAGGTTCACCGGGAACCCAAAAAGGAGCCGGAGCGGGAGAACTCCAAACCGCAGAAAAAAGAGAAAAAGCCAGTTCAGAGGGAAGAAGCCCCGAAGCCCCAGGAAGTAAAAGAAGTAAAAAGAGAAGAGAAGAAGGAAGAGAAAAAACAGGTGGTCCGCACCGAGGAGCAGATCGCGGCCATGAAAAAGTCCGCGGAGGAATTTCTTGCCAAAGTGTTCCATGCCATGGATCTGCCTGTGAATATCACTCTGGAATATGAGAAGGAAAATGACTGCCTCAGCGTGGATTTTGCCGGGGAGGATATGGGAATTCTCATTGGAAAGAGAGGACAGACGCTGGATTCTCTTCAGTATCTGACCAGCCTTGTGGTAAATAAAGATCAGCAGGACTATGTAAGGGTAAAACTGGATACCGAAAACTACAGAAGCCGGAGAAAGGATACCCTGGAAAATCTGGCCAGAAATATTGCCTACAAGGTGCGAAAAACCAGAAAGCCGGTGGTGCTGGAGCCCATGAATCCTTACGAGAGAAGAATCATCCATTCCGCTCTTCAGGGAAATAAATATGTGGAAACTTACAGCGAAGGTACAGAACCTTACCGTCATGTGGTAGTTGTCTATAAAAAGTCATAATCAGTGGAAAACCCGCTGCGCGGAAATTCCATTGTGATTAATGATGTGCGGAAAGATGGTATTCCGGAGAACGGAATAGCATCTTTCTGTGTATAAGGAGAAAACGGAGATATGTCAGAGGATACGATTGCAGCGATTTCAACGGCCATGAGCCCGTCGGGAATCGGGATTGTGAGAATCAGCGGAGCCGGGGCAGTGCGGACTGCCGGAAAGATTTACCGGTCGCCCGGCGGAAAAAAGCGGCTGGAAGATGTGCCCAGCCACACCATCCATTACGGATACATCTATGACGGGGATCTGATGGCCGATGAGGTGCTGGTGATGGTGATGCGGGGCCCCCGCAGTTATACGGGGGAGGATACGGTGGAAATCAACTGCCACGGAGGTCTGCTGGCAGTGAGAAGGGTGCTGGAGGCAGTACTGCACGCCGGAGCCCGGATGGCTGAGCCGGGAGAATTTACGAAACGCGCCTTCCTGAACGGAAGAATCGACCTGTCCCAGGCGGAGGCGGTGATGGATGTGATCAATGCCGGAAGCGAATACGCGCTGGACAGTTCCTTAAGCCAGCTGAAGGGTTCCGTGATGCGTTCCGTCCGGAAAATCCGGGAGGAAATTCTGTATGAAATCGCTTTCATCGAGTCGGCGCTGGATGATCCGGAGCATATCAGCCTGGAAGGATATCCGGAGCGGCTGGAGGAAAAGACGGCCCAGGAAAAAGAGCGCATTGAGCGGCTGATCCGGTCCTTTTCCGAGGGAAAGATGATCCGGGAAGGTATCCGGACGGTCATTGTGGGAAAACCCAATGCGGGAAAATCTTCCCTGATGAATATGCTGGTGGGTGAGGAAAAGGCCATTGTGACGGATGTGGCGGGAACCACCCGGGACGTGCTGGAAGAGCAGGTGATGCTGGAGGGGATCTCCCTTCGGATGATGGACACGGCGGGGATCCGGGAAACCTCCGATCTGGTGGAACAGATCGGCGTGGAGCGGGCCAGAAAGTATGCCAGGGAAGCGGATCTGATTCTTTATGTGGTGGATGCTTCGGTGCCGCTGGATGAAAACGACCGGGAGATTCTGGAGATTATCAGGGACCGGAAAACCATCGTTCTTCTGAATAAAAGCGACCTTCCCCAGGTGATTTCTCCCGGGGATCTGGAGCAGATGGGAACCTGGCCGGTGCTTTCCATTTCCGCCGGAAACCGGCAGGGTGTGGAGATCCTGGAAGCGCAGATCCGGAAGATGTTTTTTGCGGGAGAACTGGAATTTAACGATCAGGTTTACATCACTAATGCCCGCCATAAAAACGCGCTGGAAAAGGCCCGGGACAGCCTTGAAATGGTGGAAAACAGCATAGCGGCAGGGATGCCGGAAGACTTCTTTTCCATTGATCTGATGGACGCGTATGAGGCGCTGGGAACCATTCTGGGCGAGTCGGTGGGAGAGGATCTGGTCAATGAGATTTTCAGCAAATTCTGTACGGGTAAATAGAAGAGGAGTGGAAAAATGAGTGTATTGACGGAAACCTATGATGTGGCCGTGATCGGTGCGGGACATGCCGGATGCGAGGCGGCCCTGGCCTGCGCAAGGCTGGGAATGGAAACCATCATGTTCACCGTCAGCGTGGACAGCATCGCGCTGATGCCCTGCAATCCCAACATCGGAGGTACCTCCAAAGGGCATCTGGTGCGGGAAATCGACGCGCTGGGCGGGGAGATGGGGAAAGTGATCGACAGGACCTTCATCCAGTCAAAGATGCTGAACCGGTCCAAAGGACCGGCGGTACATTCCCTGCGGGCACAGGCGGATAAGAGAAATTACAGCAATACCATGCGGCAGGTTCTGGAAAACACGGATCATCTCACCATCCGTCAGGCAGAGGTTACGGAGCTGATTGTGGAGGATGGTCAGGCCAGGGGTGTGCGTACCTTTTCCGGCGCCGAATACCGCTGTAAGGCGGTGGTTCTCTGTACGGGAACGTACCTGAAGGCCCGCTGCATTTACGGCGATGTGAGCTATGAAACCGGACCCAACGGCCTGCAGGCGGCCACCCACCTGACGGATTCCCTGAAGAAAAACGGTGTGGAAATGTTCCGGTTCAAGACGGGAACGCCGGCCAGAATCGACAGAAGAAGTATTGATTTTTCCAAAATGGAGGAGCAGAAGGGCGATGAACGGGTGGTGCCGTTCTCCTTTTCCACGGATCCTGAGGATGTGCAGATTGACCAGGTTTCCTGCTGGCTTACCTATACCAACGAGGAGACCCATAAGATCATCCGGGAAAACCTGGACCGGTCCCCGCTGTTTTCCGGAACCATCAAGGGAACCGGCCCCCGTTACTGCCCCTCCATCGAGGATAAGGTGGTGCGGTTTGCGGACAAGCCCCGCCATCAGGTATTTATTGAGCCGGAAGGGCTGGATACCAACGAGATGTATGTGGGCGGCATGTCCAGTTCTCTGCCGGAGGATGTGCAGTATGCCATGTACCGGTCGGTGCCGGGGCTGGAGAACGCCAGGATTGTGCGGAATGCCTATGCCATCGAATACGACTGTATCAATCCCCGCCAGCTGACGGCGGCGCTGGAGTTTAAGAATATCAAAAACTGTTTCAGCGGCGGCCAGTTCAACGGCAGTTCCGGCTATGAGGAGGCGGCGGCCCAGGGACTGATTGCCGGCATCAACGCGGCCAGAAAGATTCAGGGAAAGGAGCTGCTGATTCTGGACCGTTCCGAGGCTTACATCGGCGTTCTCATCGATGATCTGGTGACTAAGGAGAACCATGAACCTTACCGGATGATGACCAGCAGGGCGGAATACCGGCTGCTTCTGCGGCAGGACAACGCGGATCTGAGACTGCGCGAGAAGGGCTATCAGGTGGGACTGGTCAGCGAAGAAGAATATCAGAAGGTTCTGGAGAAAAAACGGCTGATTGAGGAGGAAATCCGCCGGGTGGAGCACACCCATGTGGGAGCGGGAGAGAAGGTCAATGAATTTCTTGCCGCCCAGGGCAGCACGCCGCTGACCTCAGGATCCTCCCTGGCGGAGCTGATCCGCCGGCCGGAGCTGAACTATGAGCTGCTGGCCGCCATCGATGAGAAGAGGCCTGATCTCAGGGAGGATGTGCGGGAACAGGTGAACATCAACATCAAGTACGACGGCTATATCCGGCGGCAGATGAAGCAGGTGGAACAGTTTAAGAAGCTGGAGAAAAAGATGATCCCCGGGAATATCAATTACGACGCAATCAAAAGCCTGCGGATTGAGGCGGTGCAGAAGCTGAAGCTGTATCAGCCGGCCAATATCGGACAGGCCTCCCGGATCTCCGGGGTATCTCCGGCGGATATCTCCGTGCTGCTGGTTTATCTGCAGGGAAGAACGGGAGAAAATGAGGCCGGAAAGGAAGCTGCAGAGGATCAGAAGCAGCGGGAAAATCAGTGAAAAAGAAGGGAGATTCCCGATGGAAAAGTATGATATCAGTTCATTTGAAAAAGGGCTGGCTGCCCTGAATGTGGAGTTGTCTGAGGGGCAGATTCGGCAGTTTCTGCGGTATTATGAGCTGCTTGTGGAGTGGAATAAGGTGATGAATCTGACGGCCATCACAGAGTATGAGGAGGTGATTCTCCGGCATTTTCTGGACAGCCTGGCATCCGTGAAAGTATGGGATTTTAAAAATACGGACACGGTGATTGACGTAGGATGCGGGGCAGGATTTCCCGGAATTCCGCTGAAAATCGCCTTTCCCAACATCCGCCTGGTGCTGCTGGATTCTCTGAATAAGAGAATCAGATTTCTCAATCAGGTGGTGGAGGAACTGGGCCTTTCGGAGGTGAAAACCATCCACGGACGGGCGGAGGATTTCGCCAGACAGAAGGAATACAGGGAGCAGTTTGATCTTGTGGTATCCCGCGCGGTGGCCAATCTTTCCACGCTTTCGGAGTATTGCCTGCCTTATGTGAAGGTGAACGGAAGCTTCCTGGCATACAAATCCGGCAAGATTGATGAGGAAGTTTCGGCGGCCCAAAAGGCGGTGAAACTGCTGGGAGGAAGCCCTGCCCGGGTGGTAAAATTCCAGCTGCCGGATACGGATCTGGACAGGTCTTTTGTGATGGTGAAGAAGGAAAAACAGACGTCGCAAAGATTCCCCAGAAAGGCCGGAATGCCGGGGAAAGAACCGCTTTCATAAGGAAAAGAGTGTGGATAAGTATGCTGAAAACGCAGCGAATGAAGGATAACTCAGAAATTATACCTTATCAGGATCCCAGGCTTCCTCTCTATGTTGCCGCGGGAAAACTGTCTCTGTTTTATAACATGACGCCGCTGTGTCACTGGCATGATGAAATGGAATATATCAGGATAGAGCGTGGCTGCATGTATTATTATATCAACGGCGAAAAGATTCTCATGAAGGAAGGGGAAGCGGTGCTGATCAACTCCCGGCAGATGCATTATTCTTCCCCGTACCGTCAGCAGGACTGCACATATCAGGCGGTTTTGTTCCGCACCCAGCTGCTTACGGGAAGCAGGGAAATAGCCAGAAGATATTTCGCAGCCCGGACACCGGAAAATTATGGACATTTTTGATAAAATTTATGCCAATTATATGAGCAATATTCCGGAGAAAGAACTCTACATTATCAGTGATCTTCTGCTGATTTGGGCTGCCCTTTTTGAATTGGAGGATGTGGCGGACAGGGACAGTCAGCAGGAAGATGAGAATATACGTTCCCAGAAAAATATGATGTCTTATATTTATCAGAATTACAGAAAAAAGCTCTCTCTTCAGGATATTGCCGGGGCCGGAAACATCAGCAGAAATAAGTGCTGCAGCCTGTTTAAGCAGTTTGTCAATCAGACACCTCTGGAATTTCTGAACAGTTACCGGCTGGAGAGCAGTATCCCGCTCCTTCTGGATACCTCCCGGAGTATTACGGAGGTGGCCCTTTCCTGTGGCTATCAGGGCTCCAGCTATTATGCTGAAGTTTTCAGAAAATATAAAGGAATGAGTCCGTCAGAATTCAGAAAAGGGGTAAGCAGTCATGTTGAGGATTAAACGCCTGAAGAAGGCCACCGGAGAACATTGATCAGCGGTTTCTCTGTTTTTTATGTTATCTTTTGCGGAAAGATCCTGTTACTGTCAGGCAATGTGAATGGGGTGTAATTTTTCATCCACAGCCTCTGCTGTCAGATAGGATCTGACAGATTTTATATCAATTTCATCTTTTCTTGTTTTCTTTTTTTAATAATATTCTTTATTTTCACCTATTTCTATAAAAATATACCTCATTAATATAACAATCGTATCTGCATGCCATATTGAAACTCTGACGTACAGGAAAGGCACGGTTTCTTTCACAGAATGATCACATATTTTTAGAAAGTTGAACACACTTTTTTTATAAAATAGTAAGGAAAAGGAGGGATCAAACATTGATAGAGGTAAAAAACCTGGTCAAAAAGTATGGTGATCATCTGGCCGTTGATCACCTGTCTTTTCATGTGGAAAAGGGACAGATTTACGGCTTTTTGGGCCCAAACGGCGCAGGAAAATCGACGACCATGAATATTATGACGGGGTACATTGCTTCCACAGACGGTGAGGTGATTATTAACGGACATAATATTCTGGAGGAGCCGGAGGAGGCAAAAAAATGTATTGGCTATCTGCCGGAACAGCCGCCGCTGTATTTTGATATGACAGTGAAAGAGTATCTGAAATTCGCGGCAGAGCTAAAGAAAGTTCCCAGGGACAGAAGGGAAAATCAGATCAAAGATGTGATGAAAATGGTAGGAATCACCAATATGCAGGAGCGTCTGATAAAAAATCTGTCCAAAGGTTACCGTCAGAGAGTGGGACTGGCCCAGGCAATCCTGGGATATCCGGAGATTATTATTCTGGATGAACCTACGGTGGGACTGGATCCGAAGCAGATTATCGAAATCCGGGAGCTGATCAGGAAGCTGGCAAAGAACCATACCATTATTCTCAGCTCTCACATTCTTTCCGAGGTAAGCGAGGTCTGCGATTACATTCTTATTATCAATAATGGAAAGCTGGTGGCCAGTGACACTACGGACAATCTGGAAAAAATGACTATGGGTTCCAACACTCTGGAATTGTCCGTGAAAGGTGACAGGGAACGGCTGAAAAACATTCTGGATCAAATGGAAGAAATCCGGGAGGTCGAGTGGGTGAAATCAGAGGAACAGGACCTTGTAAGCCTGAAAATCACCACCGATGAAAATACGGATGTCCGCGAAAAAATCTTTTACAAGATGGCAGAGAAACAGATGCCCATCATGGATATGCATTCCACCAGGATTTCTCTGGAGGATATCTTCCTGGAACTGACGGACAGCGCAAAAAAAACCGCCGGATCAAAGAAGAGAAAACTGCGGTTCGCATGGGATAAGAAGGAAGAAGAACAGGAGGCGGCCGCGGTCCAGGAGACTGATGCAGAGGGCTATGAGCAGGAGACTGACCCAGATGCCCATGAGCAGGAAACTGACACAGAGGGTCGTAGGCAGGAGACTGATACAGAGGGCCGCGGGCAGGAGGACGAAAAAGATGACAGCAATTTATAAAAAAGAAATAAAAGGATATCTGACATCCATGATCGGATATGTTTTCATATTTTTTATCCTTCTCCTGGAAGGAATTTATTTTACAGCTTACAATATTCAGGGGGCGTACCCGGTATTCGGCAATACACTCAGTGCCATTACCTTTTTGTTTCTGATTCTGATTCCGGTGCTGACTATGAAGACGCTGGCGGAAGAAAGAAGGCAGAAAACGGATCAGATGCTTTTTACTTCTCCTGTTTCCGTGGAAAACATTGTATTAGGCAAGTATCTGGCGCTGGTAACAGTTTATATGATTCCTGTGTTTGTCATCTGCTTTTATCCGCTGATTATGTCTAAATACGGAACGGTGTCCTATGCAATGGCTTATACTGCCATTCTGGGATTTGCCTTTATGGGATTTGCGGAACTCTCCATCGGTGTATTTATTTCCTCGTTGACAGAGAATCCCGTAATCGCGGCGGTAGTAGGATTTTTGGTATTATTTGTATGCTTTATGTCTGAAGGAATCGGGTCTCTGGTGGCGGAGACATCGGTCACCTCCCTGGCAATCTATATGGTAATGGTGGCGGCAGCGGCATACCTTATTTATTATATGATTAAGAATGTGCTGATTCCTCTGATCATCGGCCTTGCCGGAGAAATTGTGCTGGTGGTTCTTTATATAGTGGATTCCACCAGATTTGAGGGAAGCTTTCAGGATTTCCTTACAATTTTTGATATTACCAGCCATTTTGATAACTTTACAAATGGAATTCTGGATATCCAGGGACTGATCTATTTTCTTTCAATTATTGTAATCTTTCTTTTTCTGACGATACAGTCCATTAAGAAACGGCGTTGGAGTTAGGAGGATGAAAAATGAAAACGAAGATGAAAAATGTCCATATTGATGTAAAAAAGTTTTTGAAGGAGCTTATAAAAATAAACAGGCGCAAGCTGAAAAACGGATCCAACAGTATGCTGATTACGGTTCTGCTTGTGGCAGTGGTGGTAGTGATCAACCTGATTGTGGCGGAAATTCCGGAGGAATATACGCTGATCGATGTCAGTACCCAGAAACTGTATACCATTTCCGATGAAACCAGAGAATTTCTTGACGGGCTGGATCAGGATGTGACCATTTACCATATTGTCCAGAGCGGAAGTGAGGACAGTGTGGTGGTGCGTATGCTGAACCGCTACGATGAATATTCTGATCATGTGACGGTGGAAACGAAGGATCCGGTGCTCTATCCTAACTTTACCTCGCAGTATACAGATGAAGAGGTGGCGGACAACAGTCTGATTGTGGTCAGCGGTGAGAGAAGCAAAGTCATCAGTTACGGCGATCTGTATGAAATGGAATATGATTACTATACAGGAAGCAGCAGCACCACAGATTTCGATGGAGAAGGCCAGATCGACAGCGCCATTTCCTATGTGACTACAGAAGATCTTCCGATTATTTATACACTGGAAGGTCATGGAGAGGTGGAAATGGGTACCCAGATGACGGATAATCTGGAACGGGCCAATTACCAGGTGGAATCTCTGAACCTGTTATCTGAGGAGAGCGTCCCGGAGGATACGGGTTGTCTTTTAATCGCGTCGCCCCAGACGGATTTGACAGAAGATGAAGCGGATAAGGTTATCGAATATCTTCAGGGCGGCGGAAAAGCATTGATTTTTGCGGATTATACCACAGAAGATTTGCCGAATTTTGAACGGATTCTTGAAAACTACGGAATTACTCCGGGCGGCGGAATTGTGATGGAGAATGATACCAGCCATTATATCTCGCAGCTGCCGTATTATCTTCTGCCGAATATTGAAAGTACAGATTTTACATCGGATCTGATTTCTGACAGCCGGTATGTGCTGATGGCAGCCGCACAGTCGCTGGATATCATGGATTCCTACAGGGATACCCTGGAAATCACGCCGGTGCTTACCACATCCGAAGATGCTTATGAAAAGACTGATGTGGAGAATATGACTACTTTCCAGCAGGAGGACGGTGATCAGGCAGGGCAGTTCAACCTGGGTCTTATGGTGACAGAAACAGTGGATGAAGCCAATGATCTGCAGACACAGCTGGTATGTTTCGGTTCCTACACATTGATGGATGATCAGACGAACAGCCAGGTAACCGGAGGAAATCAGGATCTGGTGCTGGCAGCTATTGGCTGGATGTGCGAAAATGATACGCCGGTGATCAGCGTTGCCACAAAGAGCCTGATGATGGAATATCTGACCGTTCCGGAGTATGATGCAGGATATTGGAGTCTGATTACCATAGGTGTGATTCCGGCAGTCTTTCTGCTGATCGGAGCCGTGATCTGGTTTAGAAGGAGAAAACAGTAATGAAGAAAAAAAGGGGTTTGAAAATAGCGGGAGGAGTTCTGCTTCTGGTCGTACTTCTGGCTGTCTATCTGCTCCTGAAAAATCATAACGCCCAGGCAGAACAGGAAGCCGGCAGTACGGAGGAAGAAGAG
Organism: uncultured Ruminococcus sp.; assembly: GCA_946494335.1. Taxonomy (GTDB): domain Bacteria; phylum Bacillota; class Clostridia; order Lachnospirales; family Lachnospiraceae; genus Ruminococcus_G. The sequence continues at coordinate 24,017 of CAMMBV010000039.1, forward strand.
GGAGTTGAGATTGCGGCGGTGGCCGCCGATGATATTTCCCGCCTTACCTTTGAAATATCAGGAGAGGATGTTTCCTGGGTTCATGGAGATGACGGATGGAGTCTGGAGACGGACAGTAGTTTCCCCGTTGATCAGGATCAGATGACAAATCTGACAAATCAGCTGGAGTCTATTACTGCCAGCAGAACGCTGGAGAATGTGGAAAATCTCGATGAATATGGTCTGAGCGTCCCATCCAATGTGATTCAGGTAGAAGAGACCGACGGAAGCAGCCTGAAGATTACCATCGGTGATCAGAATTCTTCTACAGGGGACTGCTACATTTATCTTAACGATGATACGCAGACGGTGTACACGGTGGCCAGTGCATTACAGACGGTGTTCTCCGGCAGCCTTTATAATTTCGCTTCGGGCGAAGACTATCCGGAAATTACCTCCAGCACGATTACTCAGGTGTCAGTGGAAAAAGATGAAAATTCTTACACACTGAATACAGATGACAGCTCTTCTACCGGCTGGGAGGTAACGGATCAGAATGGAGACGGCAAGGAAGCGGACGAGACAGAAGCGGGTACGCTTCAGAGTACAATTGCCGGGCTGTCCTTTGACAATTATTACGAATATAATTGCCAGGATCTTTCACAGTATGGACTGGATCAACCGCAGGCGGTAATTACTGTGGATTATACCGAACAGCAGGAAGTGGAAGAAGAGGAGAGCAGTGATTCTTCGTCCGATGAGGCGGAGACCACGGATGAGGATGAATCTGAGGACAGTTCCGCCGACAGTGAAGAAACTGAAACTGTTGCGGTGGATGTTCAGATGAAACTTTTGGTGGGTAATTTGGCGGATGACGGAAATTATTATGTGATGCTTGACGGTTCCACTGAAGTACATGGTATATCTCAGGATTCTCTGGATTCGCTTCTTCAGGGATCGGCATTTGACTACTGGAAAATGTCGGTATCCAATATGAGTATATCGGATCTGGATTCTCTGGAAGTAACCTATAACGGTGAGACCCATGTGCTGAAGCGGGTGGTTACGGAAGAACCGGTGGAAGAGGAGGAGACAGAAAGCGAAGATACTTCCTCTGAGGATTCTTCGGAAGACAGCTCCGAAGAGCAGGAAACAGAGACGGTGACCACCTACTATGTGGATGATCAGGAAGTGGAAAGTCAGGATTTCACATCTTTCTATTCCGCGGCAAATTCCATGACTTATCAGGAAAGGCTGGAAGAAAATGACGCGGACGGCGAAGAGGAATTTGTTCTTGCCTATTATGATACCGCGGGGAATGAGATACGGGTTGCTTATATTCCCAGAGATGAAAACTTCTATATTGCGGCGGACGATGACGGAAATTACGGACTGGTCAATAAGATGACTGTCAGCGACCTGGAAGATCAGTTTGCGGAGCTACTGGAATCCGCGCAGGCGGAAGAGTAACACGGGAATAACAGTTCAGCCTCGAAAGTAAAAAAATATAAAAGATAAAAAGGGTACCGTGAGCGGTACCCTTTTTATGGCTTACTGTAAAAGCCGGTTCATATTCTTGACGGCACTCTGGATAATGGCGTTGGCATTATTCAGATAGATAACATCCTGAATGTTGTTCTGTTCCACGAAGTCAATGAGATTTCCCGTGTAGTAACGGTAATCAATAACGTGAACCTTATCGTAGCTGTTCACCAGGAAGGGAACAAAAGCATTTCCGTAAGATTCCTTGATGACAACACAGGAAGAGTTATCGTTGATTTCCGGATTGTCAATGACACAGTAAGGCTGATCGCCCCCGATAAAGCAGCTGTATTTGGAACCCTGGCTGTAGTCTGTGGGATCCATGACGATATACCAGCTGTTGGTCTGGCCGTTGACATCCGTATAGGTCATATCATTGGTGGCCTTTGGCGTATATGTAACAACGGTGTCCGGATTATTCAGCAGTGTGTCTGATTTTTCACTGAAGGAATAGAAGGTTCCCACAAAGCCCGGATATTCATTTTTAGTGTAGTCCGTCAGCGGGGAGGGGGTTACTCCTTTTTTATTCATCAGCTCCTGGTAGGCGTAGTAAGCGCCGTCTGCCGTCCAGTGATGATCTGTCTTGAAATACAGGTATTCGCCGTTGTGCTGCCTGAGTACATCCAGAACCGGAACCTGGACAATGGAAGAATCCAGATGACCATAAATATAGTCAAAAGCGTCTCCCTGATTGCTGGAACCCACGGCTTCCTGCATCTCTTCATCCAGATTTACGGCAATGCTGGTGGGAACCAGGATATCGTAGACGGTTGCTTTGTCCTTCAGCTGTGAAGCCGCGTTGTTGATCATATTGATATAATCGTTGGCACCGTCAATGCTGAAACCATAGAGCTCAAAGCCCCGGTTGTCAGCAATATAGATGGTACCTGCCTTTTCAGGTTCCGCGTGAACCGTACCGTCACCTTCCGCAGCCGGTGTTGCAGTGGGTTCTGCCTCAGGTTCCGGCGTGGGGGTAGCGGTGATTTCCGCATCCGCGTCGGGAATGGCATCTGCCTCAACAGGGCCTCCATGGAGTTCTTCCGTGGTTCTTCCATATAGCTGGCGGAATTTGGAATTGGCAGTGGACAGGGCTTCCCGGAAGGGGAAGGTGTCCGCATACCAGGTACTGATATCAGAAAAAAATTCACCGCTCATCACCGTTTCCACCGTAGGGGTGGGAAATTTGGTGAGATCTCTCTTTTCCGATTCTGAGGTTTTGGGACGCAGCGGAATCAGAAGTCCGATGAAACCGATCCCCAGAATCATTCCATAAAAAACGCGGACAGAGATGCGCTGAAATTTTCTCCGCGCTTTTTTGTTTTCTTCGTTAAATATCTCTTTTCTCATAGTTGGTCACTGCCTCTAAAACTGGAAGTACAAAAACGGGTTATAGCTGTTTCCAACCAAAGCCATCAGTGAGAGAATCAGCAGAATGGGTGAGACTGCAAGATCATAGGCATAAACCACATAAGGAATCCGGCGTCTCAGCTCCTGAAGCCTCTGCATATAACTGTGAACCCATTTCAGCAGCGGAGTGGAGGCAATAATACAGAAAATCAGAAGATATATATTATTCTGTATAGTAATGGAAGTACTCATATCCAAAAAGCCGTTTCCATTGAGTCCGAACATTCCTTTCAGAATAGCGCCCAGATTCCCCAGATCTTCGCAGCGGAAGAGAATCCACCCGAAATAAACCGCGGCAAGCGCGTAAAAGTGTCCCACGAAACCGGGAAGCCTTTTGAGTTTTTCGGACAGAAAATTGTTTTCCAGGAAAATGAAAATAAAGAAATACAGACCCCAGAGAATATAATTCCAGCTGGCCCCGTGCCACATACCGGTCAGTCCCCATACTACCAGAAGATTAATGGTGGTACGGCGGGGGCCCTTTCTGTTTCCTCCCAGGGGAATGTACACATAATCCCGGAAAAAGGTACTCAGTGAAATATGCCATCTTCGCCAGAAATCCTTTACGGAATTGGCAATGTACGGATAATCAAAGTTTTCGTTATAGTGGAAGCCTACCATCAGTCCCATGCCGATCGCCATATCGGAATAAGCGGCGAAATCCAGATAAATCTGGAGCGCATAGAACAGAATACCCACCCACAGTCCTGCTGCGGGAATCTCCATGATGTCCGCGGTCAGTGAAGGAACAAGCGTATCCGCCACGGAAGCACATCCGTTGGCCAGCACAGCCTTTTTGGCAAGACCGATGGAAAAACGCTTGATGCCTTGTCCGAACTCGTCAAGCCGGATCCTTCTGTGCTCGATCTCATCCGCCACCAGCTGATACCGGACAATGGGACCGGCGATACACTGATGGAACAGCGATGCGTACAGGAGCAGATACCAGAACTTTTTCTGCGCCTGTATCTCTCCCCGGTAAACATCGATGACGTAGGAGAGCAGCTGGAAGGTGTAGAAGGAAATACCCACCGGCAGAGCGATCTGCGGTACCTCCTTCGGAAGACTAAAAAGCGAATGTGTCACACCGGCGAAAAACGTCAGGTATTTGAAAATACCCAGGAGCCCCAGCATGAACACACAGTTTCCGATCAGATACCATCGTTTCATCGCGGCATCTTTGGCTCTCTCAATCATAAGAGCAAATCCCCAGGAAGCGAATACCATGCTGAGCAGAAGCAGCAGATACTTTGGTCCGCCCCAGGAGTAAAAAATAAGAGAAAAAACAAGCAGTACCATGTTTTTCTGCCTGATATTGCCCGCCAGATTATAAGCGATCAAATTCAAGGCAAAAAAGAAAAATACAAAAAATAAGCTTGAAAAAACCATGTTACTCCCTCAACCCCTTTTGAAAGCAGCGATGCTTTCAAAAATATATAGAATTTCAGAACAGCTGATCAGATAATAAAAATTAAGGGAAAACCGAAATTTCTCTTGCGTCCTCTTGACAACAGAAAAATTATTATTAATAAATTGGAGACTGAAAAGCTGCTGTACATCATATCTTGTGGATTCATCCAAACATATCTCTTATCTCTGAAAAATATTGTCCGGACATCCTTTACAAAAATACCAAAAGCAATTTGCAGAATCATGTTGTAAACGGATATTTGCAAAAAGAAACGGCTGCAAATTGTGGATCTACACAAAAAACAGCCGTCTTTTCCGTGTGATCTCTGTGTAGGCTGAAAAACAGATACTGTCTGTAACCTGTATCAAGATATACAGACAGTATACTTCTGTTGCTTATTTTTCCATGAATACAGCAGATTTGTATATCAAATAATGGTTGTACGTGACAACATAAATCTACAAAATACTACAAAAAAGGTACTTTTGACTACTATACTATAATAAAAAGGGAGGGATGTCAACAGGAGAAAGACACCAGAAACTTTCTATTTGATTAAGGCATTTTTAAGAAAGCGTAACACGTTGTAATAGATTTTAAATATGATCAAAAGAAAACAGAAAAATATTAAAATATTAGAAAAAACGCAAAAAAGCATGTAATTTAAGAAATATTAATAAAATTCCCACAGAAATCAGCCGAATATAAAGTTGATTTCTGTGGGATGATTTGTGACAATGGAAAATTTTTGCAGCGATGTAATTCCGTTGTCAGAAGTTTTTCTGTTTGTAATGTTGAAATTTTGCAAAGCGCAGTTTTGTTAAAAACTAGAAAAATATATCAGTGGTCGCCAAAAACTGTTTCGGAGCTTCAAGATGGGGCAAATGTTTTGTGTGCGCAAAGATTTCGGATTCAATAGAAGAATTCATGGAAGTATAAAGCGCAACAGTCTCCTGAATACCTTTTTCCGCCTGACCACCGATAATATAAATACTGTTGTTAAGTTCTTTCAGTGTGGCGGCAATGTTACAATAGATATATTTTCCCGCAATACTGGAAAGCAGATATTTTCCGTTGCCTTTATCCAGATGAGCGGTCTCAAAACAGGTGTCTACCAGTTCGGAATCCACATGGAACGGGTTATAAACCAGCTGCTCGGTAAAAAGCAGATCCACATTTCCTTTGGACACGATCACATTGTATACCAGGGTTCCTACCAGAGGCAGTTCCAGAAGGAATTTTGCGATCTTGGACTGCTTTGTGGGAATTTGATTGAGAATGGCAAGATCCGTAGGGTTCACCATCATAATTTTATTGATGATGGTGTCATCATTTCTGCAAGCCATTACTGTAAAGGATCCGGACAAGCCGCTGGCAATAATATCTGTTTTTTCTTTAATTACAGTTTTGATAAAATCAGTTATCAGCTGAACATAAAGGAAGTTGGTGTATGTGATCTTTGGGCGGTCCGAACATCCGCAGCCCAACAGATCAATGCAGTAAACCGTATGTTTTTTTGCCAGAGCATCCACAACGGATTTCCATTCATGAGAACTTCCGTAAGGACTTAAATCATGAATCAGAAGAAGGGGAGAACCCGATCCCTGCATGGTGTAATGAACTTTCCCAAAACGCCAGTTATAGTAATTCTCTTCTCTGGAATGAAGAAGATTTTTCATGACAGCGGATGCGGTGATCAGTTTGTTAATGATAAAAATAGCTGCAGAAGTAAGTGTAATAAGAATACTTATAGTCAAAAGTTTATGCTTGCCTTTTTTCATGGTTACCTCCTGATCTAAAACTCTATATACTACTATTATAATTCATAAGGGAAAAAGATACAAATATTTTTTTAATAAAATAGGTTTGTGATTTTCAGATGTAAGGAACAAAATTGTAAATGATAGTGTGTATAGAAAAATGAAATTATCGGGAAAATGTTTCACGTGAAACATTTCTAATAGAAGACGTTATTAAAGGTAAGAGTAATCAATCCTGCACACGTAACAGATTGTTCCTTTTTTGATTTCAAAATAATATTTTATTATGGAAAATGGCAAAAATGTTTCACGTGAAACATTTCGGTAGAATTATAGAAAAATGAGTGTTATAATATTTTTGTAGATTGAAAGATAAGATGGAATTTGATAATTCTATTAAGATATCCTACGCATATTATTAAGGAAGGAGAAATGCACAAATTGGGCAGAACAATAGCGATCGCAAATCAAAAAGGCGGAGTTGGAAAATCAACGACAGCCATCAATCTTTCTTCCTGCCTGGGGGAAATGGGACAGAAGGTTCTGACAATTGATATGGATCCTCAGGGAAATACCACCAGTGGATTGGGTATTGAGAAGGAAGAACAGGAAAATACAGTCTATGAGCTGCTCCTGGGACAATGCCAGCTGGAGGATTGTATACAAAGTCTGGAGTTTAAAGGCGTTTCCCTGATTCCATCCAATGTGAATCTGGCTGGCGCTGAAATCGAATTGATTGGTGTGGATGAAAAAGAGTACATTCTAAAAAACAGCATTGAAGCGGTAAAGGATCAGTATGATTATATTATCATTGATTGTCCGCCCTCTTTGAACATGCTGACCATCAATGCGATGACAACCGCAGATACTGTGCTGGTTCCAATACAGTGTGAATATTACGCGCTGGAGGGATTGTCCCAGCTAATACATACCATAGAACTGGTGCAGGAACGTTTGAATTCGGAACTGGAGATGGAAGGTGTGGTATTTACGATGTATGATGCCAGAACGAATCTGTCTCTTCAGGTAGTAGAAAATGTTAAAAACAATCTGAATCAGACAATCTATAAGACCATCATACCACGGAATGTGCGGCTGGCGGAGGCGCCGAGCCATGGCCTGCCGATCAATTACTACGATGGAAAGTCCACAGGAGCAGAGAGTTACAGGCTTCTGGCTGAGGAAGTGATGCACAGGGGGGATGAAGAATGGCAGTAAAAAGAGGAGGACTGGGCAAAGGGCTGGATTCTCTGATTGCGCCCACTGCGAATCCGAAAATAAAGAAACATACAGAAGAGAAGCAGGATACGGTTAAGGTCGTGGAAAAGGTTGTTGAAAAAATTGTGGAGAAGCCGGCGGATCTTTATGTGAAGATCAGCGAGGTGGAACCCAACAGGGAGCAACCCAGAAAATACTTTGATGAGGATGCGCTTCTGGAACTGGCAGATTCTATCCGGCAATTTGGAATTCTTCAGCCTCTTTTGGTGAAAAAGAAGGAAGACTATTATGAAATTATTGCCGGCGAGAGACGATGGAGAGCGGCAAAACTGGCAGGTATAAAAGAAGTTCCGGTGATAATCAAAGAATTTACGGATCAGGAAGTGGTCGAAATCTCTCTGATAGAAAATATACAGAGAGAAAATTTGAATCCGATAGAGGAAGCGCAGGCATACCGGCGGCTGATGGAAGAGTTTCACATGAAACAGGATGAAATAGCTGAGAGAGTAGCAAAAAGCAGAACGGCCGTCACAAATTCTATCCGCCTTCTGAAACTGGATGCGCGTGTGCAGAAAATGGTGGTTGATGAGATGCTTTCCACGGGACATGCCCGGGCAATTCTCTCCATAGAGGATCCGGAACAACAGTATACCGCGGCACAGCAGATCTTCGACGAAAAACTGAGTGTTCGGGAGACAGAAAAACTGGTAAAAGAATTGCTGAACCCGAGAAAAGCAAAACCGAAGGAAACAGATTCTCAAATGGATGCCATTTACCGGGGATTGGAAGAAAAAATGAAGGCAATCACCGGAACAAAGGTAGAAATCCATCAGAAGGGTAAGAATAAAGGAAAAATTGAAATCGAGTACTATTCCCAGGCGGAATTGGAACGCCTGATAGAACTTTTTGAGTCCATCGGATAAGGGGTATAATACATATGGATGAAATCTTCGCAAGAATAGGAATTGACCAGGGAATTCTGGTGCTTCTGCTGATGGTGCTGGTGTTGATTCTGATTGTAGTATTTCTGAACGTGTCACTGGCGCTGCACAGACTTAACAGAAAGTATACTATGTTCATGAAGGGAGCGGACGGACAGAGTCTGGAGCGGATGTTCAGCCAGAAAATGAAAGAGTTTGAGCGGCTGGCAAGGGCAAATGAGGACAACAGTCTGGAACTGCGGCAGATGAAAAGTGTTTTGAAAAAGACACCGACCAAATACGGTATTGTCAAATATGATGCTTTTGATGATGTGGGAGGTAAACTGAGTTTTGCACTGGCTATGCTGGATGCGGAAAACACGGGATTCATTCTCAATGCGATTCATAGCAGAGATAACTGTTTCTTCTATATAAAGGAGATTGTAAATGGAGAGTCCTACACGCTGCTCAGCTCTGAGGAAACAGATGCGCTGCGGCAGGCGGTTCATTTCAATGAGGTAGAATAAAAAAACATACATCGGATGAAAATCAGTTAAGCAATTTATGTAAATATTTTATGTAAATTAATTTATGTAAACTTAATTATCCGGATTACAGGCAAATGGAAGAACCGGAAAAAACGGTTACCGGCAGATATAATGGAAAATGCGCCGCGCGCATTTTCCATTGTCAGGAATGAAAGGCGGCACGCGGAAAGTGCCGCCTTTTGTTATGGATGTAAAAAGAAAGTAAAATCAACTCTGAAAAAAGCGCCGGTTTGACATAATATAAGATAACACTTGAAAAATAGGCAATACTATTATAAAATAAGCTAATCGTGAATTGTCAGTAACTATTCAGCCTTCTGCTGTTCCAGGAGGGCGCTGTGTGCATACTTTTGAGACAGTGAATCCGGAAGGCTGAATTGCTACAATTGTCATAAAGACAGGGAGGATACTATGTTAGATATCAGGTTTGTCAGAGAAAATCCCGATGCTGTGAAGGAAAACATCAGAAAAAAATTCCAGGATAACAAGCTGGAGCTGGTGGATCAGGTCATCGGGCTGGATAAAGAAAACAGAAACATCAAGCAGGAAGTAGAAGCGCTGCGTGCCAATAAGAATAAGCTTTCCAAACAGATCGGCGCGCTGATGGGCCAGGGTAAGAAGGAAGAGGCCGAGGAAATCAAACGCCAGGTGGCGGAATCCGGCGCCCGCATCGATGAGCTGACTGCCCGGGAAAAGGAAGTGGAAGAAGAGATCCGGAAAATCATGATGGTGATTCCCAATATGATTGACCCGGAGGTTCCCATCGGAAAGGACGACAGCCAGAATGTGGAGGTGGAGCGTTTCGGCGAGCCGAAGGTTCCCGATTTTGAGATTCCTTACCACGCGGAAATCATGGAGTCCTTCGACGGACTGGATCTGGACAGCGCCCGGAAAGTGGCCGGAAACGGATTTTATTATCTGATGGGGGATATTGCCAGGATTCATTCCGCTGTGATCTCCTATGCCCGCGATTTTATGATTAACCGGGGATTCACCTACTGCGTGCCGCCTTTCATGATCCGCAGCGATGTGGTGACCGGCGTGATGAGCTTCGCGGAGATGGATTCCATGATGTATAAGATCGAGGGAGAGGATCTGTACCTGATCGGAACCAGCGAACATTCCATGATCGGAAAATTCATCGATACCATTCTTCCGGAGGAGACGCTGCCCCGGACGCTGACCAGCTATTCTCCCTGTTTCCGCAAGGAAAAAGGCGCCCACGGCATTGAGGAGAGAGGCGTCTACAGAATCCATCAGTTTGAAAAACAGGAGATGATCGTGGTATGCAAGCCTGAAGACAGCAGAATGTGGTTTGACAAGCTGTGGCAGAATACCGTGGATCTGTTCCGTTCTCTGGATATTCCGGTGCGTACTCTGGAGTGCTGTTCCGGAGATCTGGCAGACCTGAAGGTGCGTTCCATCGATGTGGAGGCGTGGTCGCCCAGACAGAAGAAGTATTTTGAGGTGGGAAGCTGCTCCAATCTGGGAGACGCTCAGGCCAGAAGACTGAAGATCCGTGTAAACGGAGAACATGGAAAGTATTTCGCGCATACACTGAATAATACAGTGGTTGCTCCGCCCCGTATGCTGATCGCTTTCCTGGAGAATAATCTGAATGAGGACGGAAGTGTAAATATTCCCAAGGTTCTGCAGCCTTACATGGGCGGTACGGAGAAAATCATTCCCAAAAACAGATAAGAGTTGGCGGAGAGTGAATAATTGATTATGTTAATGAGTTATGTTTAGATGTTATGTAAACATATTGAATCCAGGCCCGGTGGTACCGCCAGCAGATGCCGGGAAGATGTCAGCAAAGCTGGCGCGAATGCCGCGGCAGGAATGCTGCCGCATTCCTTAATGAAAGGAGGTGCGCGCATGCACAGCTATTTTCGTGCAGTGGGTTTCTCGGGAATCCGGGGGAAAAGAGAGATGGACCGCCTGATTCGGGAGGTTGTGACATCCTGTGACGAGAAGATCGTGGTGGATGAGGGGGACAACAGACTGTTTGCGGAGCTTTCCAGAGATTTCGGTTATGATACCGGAATCACGGTCTGCGGCGCATACGACGAAAATGATGAATTTCAGGCAGAGTACTGTTTTCCGTTTTTCCGCGGTACGGGAATCACCAGCGGGGAGGATGTGGTGGTGGAACGCCACGCTGAAAAGGAATCCTTTGCCGGAGCCTGCGATGATGTGCGGATCGGCGTGACACTGATTTTCTATTTGCAGAATGCGGGTGAATACCTGGACGCCAAATACAAGGGAGCGCTGGACGGAAGCAGAACGACACTGACGCTGTCGGGGCTGTCTGTGGAGGGAAAAGTCCTTCTCCCTGTGCAGAAGGATCTGAAACAGGCGGAGAAAGAGCAGCAGAGCGTAAAAAAGCGCTGCCAGCTGATTCATGAAGCCCGTCAGGGAAATGAGGAGGCCATGGAAAGTCTCACCATGGAAGATATGGATACCTACTCCATGATATCCAGAAGAATTTCCAAAGAAGATGTATTTTCCATTGTGGAGTCCTACTTTATGCCGTACGGTATGGAATGTGACCGCTACAATGTGCTGGGAGAAATCCTCGAGGTGACAGAGGCCAGAAATACCTGGACAGGGGAAATGCTTTATCAGCTGACGATTCTCTGCAATGATATGCAGTTTGATGTCTGTATCAACCAGAAAGATCTGATAGGCGTACCGCAGGAAGGACGCCGGTTTAAGGGGATCATCTGGCTGCAGGGAGCCATTAATTTCTGAAAAAAACCGCAGGCGGCCCGGGGATGCCCCGAAGGCCGCCTGTCACGGGAAATGCCGGGAAAAATGTGGTTGTATTTTGCGTGAAAATATAGTAGAATATATGTCGCACACAGTAAAAACAGAAAAATTTGTTGGTTCTCAGTCATAAAAAAAGTGGCTGTTACCATAGAACCGGTTATCTGACCGGGAGGCTGTAAACCGCGTGTTTAAGCCCAAAATCAGAGAATGTCTCTGTAGCTCAGTGGATAGAGCGATGCCCTCCTAAGGGCTAGGTGGAACAAACGCCTTTTGATATGATAACTAGATAAAATT